>CAVWCE010000042.1:0-84533 GCA_963753275.1 uncultured Alphaproteobacteria bacterium
CGATCCTCGCCGCCCGCAGCAAACGGGCCGGGGGGGACCCGGCCCTGGGTGCTCGAGGCGGCGGCGCCTGCTACTCCGGCAGCTGATAGCCGTCCTTGGCCATGTTGATCTTGTAGAGGCTCTTGCCCGAGGTGACGTAGAGCACGTTGCGCTCCTCGCCGCGGCCGAAGCCGACGTTGGTCGGCAGCTCCTCGCCGGTCGGGATGAAGGCGAGCTCCTTGCCTTCCGGGTTGTAGACCGCGATCCCCGGCCGGTTCTCGGCGCGCACCGCGGCGTAGAGATTGCCGTCGACGTCGGCGACGATGCCGTCCGGCCCGCTGTAGGGATGGTAGTCGACCAGCACGCGGCGGTTGCTGACGGTGCCGTCGGCGGCGAGGTCGTAGGCCTGGAGCACGTGGTGTCCCTGGGCAGGCGGCTCCTCGCCCTCCTTCAGGCGCATGAAGTCGAACCAGCCGTTGTCGTTGGAGACCACGTAGAGGGTCTGCTGGTCGGGCGAGACCAGCACGCCATTGGTCTTGCCGCCATCGGTGACGATCCGCTCGACCGCGCCGTCGGGGTCGAGCCGGTAGACCGCATAGCCCGGCTGGAAGATCGGCTCGTGGCCGAGGTAGCGCGGGTCGGAGAAGTAGATCCGGCCCTGCTCGTCGATCGAGACGTCGTTGAGCGCGTTGTAGGGCTTGCCGTCGTAGAGGCCGGACAGGATGTAGCTCTTGCCGGTCGCCATGTCGGTCTTGACCAGCATGCGGCCGCCGTAGTCGGCGCCGAGCGCTGCGATCATGTTGCCGTCCTTGTCGAACTTGAGGCCATTCGACATCCCGGACGGGCTCCGCCAGACCGTCGTCTCGCCGGTCTCGGGATCGTACTTCCAGATGTTGCCAGCCTGCAGGAACTTGCCCAATTCGTCCTTGCAGAGCGAGGTGAAGGTGATGTCGGAGAAGTACATCATGCCGTCGTGGCCGGCGGCGACCCCTTCGGTCAGCACGCAGCCATCTCCGAACAGCTTCATGAGCTTGGAATTGGCCGGCAGGACGCTGGCATCCCCTTCCGGGGCCGGAAAACCGGCATCCTCGCCCTCGAAGACTTGCGCGAAGCTCGCGCTGGAATTGAGGCTCAGGCCGAGCCCGACGGCGAGCGCCGCGAGCGCCCGCAAACCCGTGCTGTGCATGGAAGACCTCCCGTTTCTTGGTTTCGGGCCGGACCGCCCCTCCCCGAGGATCCGTGACCCGCAGCCAACCTATCGGTTCGCTCGGCCGAGCACAACCGCGAGCGGACGGGGTCCGTGGCCAGCTTCAAGCCGGTCCGGCGATCACGGCGCAGCCGGCGTGCCGAACCGCCGGACCGGCGCTCAGCTCGCTCCGGCAGCGGGTGGCCCGGCATCAGCTCGATAGGGGTGGACCCAGCCGGGCAGGGCCCGATGCGCCCGAGCCAGGCGCCGATCCGGGGTAGTCGGTCCAGTCGACGGCGAACTCGTCGGGCCAAAGTACAGGTAGCCGCACATCGAGAGATCGGCGATCGTCGGGCGCCCGGCGAGCGCGAAGTAGCGGTCCTCGAGGTGGCGGTCCAGGACGCCAGCGCACCCTTGACGCGGCCGCGCAGGAACTCGGTCACCGGCGTCTCGCCGGTCTTCATGAAGCGGGTCAGGAAGCGCAGCGTGCCGATGTAGCTGGTGAGCTTGTGGTTGTCCCACAACAGCCAGCGCAGGATCTCGCGCCGCTCGTCCTCGTCTGCCCAGCCGAATTTTCCGAACCGTCCCGCCAGATAATCGAGGATCACCCCCGACTGGCTGAGCCGCATTTGCCGATGTTCCAGGACCGGAACCTCGCCCATCTCGTTGATCTTGCGGAACTCCGGCGTCCGGGTCTCGCCATTGAAGAAGTCGACGAAACGGGGCTCCCAGTCGGCGCCGCACAAGCTCAGCATCAGCGCCGCCTTATACGCGTTGCCCGACTGGGCGAAGCAGTAGAGGCTGATACTCCGCCATGGGCTCCTCCCTTCATGCCGTCCATCCCGGCACCGTTTGCGCCGGCCGGCCAGCGTTATATCTGTACCGAATGTACAGGAGCTTCGGGATGGCGACAACCGGCAACCGACCGGCGGGCCGGCCCGGACACCCTGTCGCGTCCGCGCCGAGATGGCAAGTGCAGGCCGCGCGGGCGCAGTTCAGCACGCTGATCGACGAGGCGCTGGCCGGGCGTCCGCAGCGCATCAGTCGGCGCGGAAAGGAAGTCGCGGTAGTCATGGCGGCGGCCGACTACAACCGCCTGACCGAACCCCGCGAGAGCATGCTCGATTTCTTTCGCAATTCACCGCTGGCCGAGGCGATGGCGGAAGGCGAACTCGACCTCGAGCGCGAGCGCGATCCGATCCGAGACTCGCCTGGTGAGCTGGCGCGTCGCGCACGGCGGGACGTACCGAATCGCCGTTTAGACCGCTGCGGGATCACCGGTCGACGCGTGAGATCGGGAATGGGTTGGCCGGTCACCAGAGCGTGCAGGACGTCCGGATCGAGATCGGCGCCGTTCGGCCAGCAGACGGTGCCGAGTTCCCGGTCGACCCGTACTGTCGCGAAGACCGCGGGAGCGCGAAGCGGTGCGAACACCCCCTCGAAGGGCACCAGGGCAGCGACATTGACCTCGCCCTCGACGCCATTCTCGAACTTCAGGCGCAGCCGGTGTTCGCCGACCGCTTCGACCTCGACGACATCTTCGAGCATGGCTCACTCCAAGGGTGCGATCGGGTGGAGGGGAGCGTGACGGCGCGCCAGTTCCCAGTTCGCACGGAGTTCGTCTTGGTGCTGTGCCGCCCATTCGATGACCAGACCGAGCGCACGGGGGGCCAGCGTCCGCCCAGCAGCGACAGGCTCTCAATTTCGATCACCGCTCGCTCGCGGCCATAGCGCACATGAAAGTGTGGTGGCGGATCGTCGCTGTAGAACATGGCGATGATGATGCCGAAGAAGCGGCTGATCTCAGGCAACCTAAACCCTTCAAGTGGTCCAGATTGCTGACCAGCATACCAGAAATATCGGCGCGGAGCTTCTTCGCACAGATGCAAGTCCTTCACGCCTGGGCGAGGCCGAGCTCCTGGTTGTAGAGGCCGATCTCGCCGGCGGCTGCGGGCGCGCGGCCGAGGTCGGCCTCGAGCAGGCGCACGTCCTTGGCCGACCAGCGCGCCAGCACCGGATCGCCGATGTCGACCGGCACCGCGAAGAACCGGTCGTCCGGGACGTTGGCGACGAAGTCCGGCCAGCCGGGCACGTCGAGGGTGACCTTGACGTAGCTGCCCTGGTACTCGATCGCGTGGACCTCGCCGGTCAGCGCGTTGACCTGGCCCGAGCGGACGGCGGCGGCGACCTTCTCGAGCTTGATCCGGTCGCGCCGGACGGCGCAATGGACCGGCGTGCCGACGAGGTCGGCCGAGCCCCGGAAGGGCAGGGCGAAGCGGTCGCCCTGCTCGCTCGCGAGCGTGGCCTCGCCGTCGGCGATCGCCGCGAGCTTGCCGGCGAGCACGTTCTGGCCGCCCATGAAGCGGGCGACATAGGCGCTGTGCGGCTCGTCGTAGATCGCCTGGGCCGAGCCCGCCTGCTCGATCCGGCCCTGGTCCATGACCACCACCAGGTCGGCCAGCGCGATCGCCTCGGGCTGGGTGTGGGTGACGTGGATGAAGGTGATGCCGAGCTCGCGCTGCAGGCGCTTGAGCTCGCCGCGCATCTGCAGGCGCAGGAACTCGTCGAGCGCCGAGAGCGGCTCGTCGAGCAGCAGCACGCGCGGGTTGGTGATCAGCGCGCGGGCGAGCGCCACGCGCTGCTGCTGGCCGCCCGAGAGCTGCGCCGGCACCCGCTCGGCGAAGGCGTCGATGTGGACCCGCGCCAGCATGGCCCGCGCCTGCCGGCGCCGTTCCGCCTTGGCGACGCCGCGCATGTTCAGGTTGAAGGCGACGTTGTCGACCACGGTCAGATGCGGGAACAGCGCGTAGCTCTGGAACATCATCGCCGTGCCGCGGCGCACCGGCGGCAGGCCGGTGACGTCGTCGCCGCCGATCCGGATCCGGCCGTCGGTCGGCTCCTCGTGGCCGGCGATCATGCGCAGGATCGTGGTCTTGCCGCAGCCGGAGGGGCCGAGCAGGCAGCAGTAGCAGCCCTGCGGGATCGCAAGGTCGATGCCCTCGACCGCGACCGTCGGGCCGAAGCGCTTGGTCACGCTGCTGGAGCTCGATCTCGCCGGCCTGGGTCATGCTGCGGGTCCGGACTCCTGGACGACGCGCCGGCGTGCGCCGGCGCTGGATCAGCGCGATCGAGCCGAGCGCCAGCGTGATCACCAGGAACGAGACCGCGGTGGTCACGGTGCCGAGCGCGAACAGCGCCGGCGAGGTGACGTTGGTGGTCATGACCCAGATCTCGAGCGGCAGCGTGTTGCGCGGCCCGACCGTGAGCAGCGTGCGCGGGAACTCGTCGTAGGACAGGGTGAAGCCGAACAG
Organism: uncultured Alphaproteobacteria bacterium; assembly: GCA_963753275.1. Classification (GTDB taxonomy): domain Bacteria; phylum Pseudomonadota; class Alphaproteobacteria; order Geminicoccales; family Geminicoccaceae; genus DATAOG01. The sequence goes on from CAVWCE010000042.1 coordinate 4,477, forward strand.
CGCCACCGCGATGATGCCCGGCGCCAGGATCGGCAGCATCACGGTCCACAGGATCTGCCAGTTGCTCGCGCCCAGATCGCGCGCCGCCTCCTCGTAGGCGCGGTCGAAGCGGTTGAACACCGCGAACATGATCAGGAGGCCGAACGGCAGGGTCCAGGTCAGGTGCGCGCCGAGCGCGGAGGTGTACCAGTTCGGCCGGAGGCCGAGGAACTGGAACATCAGGCCGATGCCGAGGCCGACCAGCAGGCCCGGCATGATCAGGCTGGCGATCGCCAGGTAGAAGATCAGCGCCGCGCCGGAGAAGCGCCGGCGGAAGGCGAGCCCGGCCATCACCGAGATGGTCACGGTCAGCACGAGCACGAGCGCGGCGAGCGCGATCGAGCGGCTGAAGGAGCCCGCGAAGTCGCCGGTGCGCTGCTGCCCGAACAGCGCGCCGAACCAGTTCAGCGAGACGCCGCTCATCGGGAAGGTCAGGCCGCCGGTCGGGCCCTGGAAGGACAGGATGTAGATCGCCGACATCGGGCCGTAGAGGAACAGCACGAACAGCGTGAAGAACGCGGCGAGCGCGTAGAAGGTCCAGGGCCGCCGGCCGGTGCGCTGCCGGCATGCCGCTAGCCCGCCAGCTCGCGCCGGACGTCGACGACGCGCAGGATCGCCGCGACCATCAGCGTGACGATGACGAGCAGCACACCGCGCTCGCCGCCGCCGGCGGATACTGCAGCAGCGCGATCTCGTTCGACATCGCCGAGCACGACCGTGGCGCTCTGGCCGCCGCTCATGATCCTGACCACGAAGAAGTCGCCCATCACCAGCGCGAGCACGAAGATCGAGCCGAGCGCGATGCCGGTCTTGGACAGCGGGATCACGACGTGCCAGGATCTGCCAGCCGGCTCGCGCCGCCGTCGACCGCCGCCTCGATCAGCGCGCGGGTCGATGCGCGCCATGGCGTTGAAGATCGGCACGATCATGAACAGCGTGAACAGATGGACATAGGCGATCACCACCGCGAAGTCGGAGAACAGCAGGAACTCGAGCGGCTCGTCGGTCACGCCGAGCAGCGATCAGCGACTGGTTGAAGATGCCGTTGCGGCCGAGGAACGGGATCCAGGAGATCATCCGGATGACGTTCGAGGTCCAGAACGGCACCGTGCACAGCAGGAACAGCGCGATCTGCCAGAGCAGGTTGCGGACGTGGAAGACCAGGAAATAGGCGACCGTGAAGCCGATCACCAGCGTGATCGCCCAGACGATCACCGCGTAGTTGATGGTCTTGCAGTAGAGCGTGTAGCGTGAGCTCGCGACCTGAACAGCTCGACGTAGTTGCGAAGGGTGAACTCGGGCACGATGTCGAACATGTCGTAGTCGAAGAAGCTGACCACGACGACCAGGACCAGCGGCACGCCGAGGAACACCAGGAGCACCAGTGACAGCGGCAGCACCTGCAGATAGGGTGACGACGACGCGGCGGGATCTTCATCGGCGCTCGATCTGGCGGCGAAGACGAAGGGCGGCCGCGGCCGCCGCGGATCGGCGCGATGCGTCAGGCCGCGATGAACTCGTTCCACTTGCGGACCATGTAGCGGTTCTCGTCCATCACCGTGTTCCAGCAGGCGACGTTGCCCATGCGCTCCCAGAACGCGCCGCCGTCGCGCACGTGCCCGGCCTTCTCCATGTGGTTGCCGTAGGGGTCCTTGATCTCCGCCGCGCGCCGGCTTGCCCTCGTACCAGTAGTTCCACTCGTCCTCGCGTCATGAGCTGCCTTGGCGGTCTCCGGGCACCGAGGTGTAGTAGCCCTGCTTGGCGATGAACGCCGCCCTGCCAGCCGGACTGGTACCAGTTGAGGTACTCGTAGGCGGCGTCGAGCTTGATGCCGTCGAGGTGCGCCATCGGCGCGCATGCAGCTGCGCCCAGGCGCGGTAGCCCTCCTTGAGCGGCACGTAGTAGCAGGGGATGCCGCGCGAGCGCACCGCGGTGACGGCCGGCGACCACATCGACTGGAGCACCACCTCGCCCGAGGCCATCAGGTTGACCGACTCGTCGAAGGTCGTCCAGAAGGCGCGGAACTGGCCGGCCTTCTTGGCGTCGATCAGGATCTGCGATGGTCTTGTCGATCTCCTCCTTGGTCATGTTGCCCTTGTCGCCGTACTTGATGTCGCCGCGCGCCTCGATCGCCATCGCCGCGTCCATGATGCCGATCGAGGGCACGTCGACCAGCGCCGTCTTGCCCTTGAACTCGGGGTTGAGGAGTCTCCGCCCAGCTGTCGATCTGGCGGCCGACCAGGTCGGGGCGGATGCCGAGCGTGTCGGCGTTGTAGACGCGTCGGGATCGCGGTCGCGAAGCCGGTCGGGCCCCGCGGCGAACTCGGTCGCTCCCGGGCCTTCGACGTACTGCACCTCGTAGGGCAGGATGCCCTGGTCCGAGACCTTGCGGCCGTCCGGATACTCGCCCTTGGTGAAGATCGGCACGACCTTGTCCCAGCACTTGAACTTGGTCGAGGTCGATCGGCTGGATGCACGCCGCGCGGGACCAGGTACATCAGGAAGAAGTACTCGATGTCGGCGATGTCGAGCGATTCCGGCTGGGTCGACCAGGCGGTTGACCAGCGCGTCGCGGGCGGCGTTCTGCATCTCGACCTTGAAGCCGAGATCCTCGCTCGCCTGGCGCGCGATGTCGATGATCGCGGAGTAGGAGCCGCCGACCTGGAGCAGCGTGACGTCCTTGATGTTCTGCGCCCAGATCGTCGGGAACCCGCCGAGCGCGCCCGAGCCGGCGGCAAGCCCGGCCGCGGCGGCCGTCCCCTTGAGCACCTCGCGGCGGCGCCAGCCGGCGCTCGGGGCCGCGCCGGCAGGTTCGGTCTCGGACGTGGGGAGCTTGTCGGCCATCTCTGCCTCCTTGGGTTCCCTCGGATTCTTCCCGGGGTGAGCACGCCCCGATCGGGCTCTGCGGGCCAACCGCCAGCCGAGCCGGAATTGCCGCCGATCTTGCCGTCCCGGCGGCGCGACCGCAAGCCGCCGATTGCGGGCGGGACGCCGATTCGGGCGGTGCCCGGTCCGGACGTCCGGCCGGCTCAGCGGCGCTCCGCCAGGCGCGCCCCGGCCGCGTCCCGCCCGGCCAGCCCGGCGCCTTGGATCTCGCGCAGGAGCTTGCGCCGGATCGCGTCGGCGAAGTCCTGGTAGTCCTTGGCCACGAGCAGGAACGCGTCCGGCCCGCCGATCACGTGCTCGGCGTAGTAGATGTCGAGCGTCGGGACCTCGTTGACGATCGCGAGGCCGTTGATGGTGATGCCGGCGCGCCGCGGCGGCATCGCGCACCGGGTCGGGGTCGCCGCCCGCGTTGGTCGGGCCGTCGCCCGAGATGTCGATCATGCGCCGTGCGCCCTCGAACCGGTTGCGCTCGAGCAGCTCGACCCCGAAGGCCAGCGCATCGGCGATCGCGGTCTCGCCCAGCAGCCAGCGGCCGGTGGTCGCGATCGCGCCGGCGAAGGCCAGCGCCGAGCGGCGCATCGCTGCAGCCGGGTCCAGTCGACCACCATCATCTGCTGGCGCCGGCCGGACCACTGCATCAGGCGCGACCGCGATGCCGGTCGGCGCGAACGCCTCGAGCGCGGCGATCACCTCGGGGTCGCGGAACGCCGTCGCGAGGCCCTGCTTCTGCAGCTCGAACTCGCGCGCATCGACGCTGCCCGAGGCGTCGACCGCCAGCACCAGCTCGAGCGTCGACCGCGCTCCTGCGCCGCAGCCGGCGCGGTCCAAGCGCCGGCCAGCACGCCCAACGGAACGAGCAGGCCGACGAGCCGCGTCCAACGGCGCCAAGGGGTCGCGATGCTGCTCGACGCGTCGTCCATGCGCAGGGCGCCGCCCTCGGCCGGTTGATGCTCGATCGCCGCCGATCCTAGCCGGGTTTCGGCTGCCGTGGTATTCGATCGATCGACCATGCGGATCTGAAGCTTGGAGCGAAGGCCCACGGTGGCGGACGTCAGGCGCGGGACTCCCGCGCAGCCCGAGGGCGTCGAGCGCAGGCTGGCGGCGATCCTGGCCGCCGACGTGGTCGGCTACAGCCGGCTGATGGCGGTCGACGAGGCGGGTACGCATGCGCGCCTGAAGGCGCTCCGCAGGGACTTCATCGAGCCCGCGATCGCCGCGCACCACGGTCGCATCGTCAAGCTGATGGGCGATGGCGCGCTCGTCGAGTTCGCGAGCGTGGTCGACGCCGTGCAGTGCGCGCTCGAGATCCAGCGCGGCGTGGCCGAGCGCACCGCCGACGTGGCCGACGACCAGCGCATCCGGTTCCGGATCGGGATCAACCTCGGCGACGTGATCATCGAGGGCGACGACATCTACGGCGACGGCGTCAACATCGCGGCGCGCCTCGAAGGGTCTGGCCGAGCCCGGCGGCATCGTGGTCTCCGGCACGCGCCCTCGACCACGCCAAGAACAAGGTCGAGGCGGGGTTTCGCTTTCTCGGCCGGCAGCACGGTCAAGAACATCCCGGAGCCGGTGCGCGCCTACCGGGTGCTGCCTCGACCCGGCGGCGGCGGGCACGATCGTCGGCGAGGAGAGCGGCAAGCCAGCGCGCTGGGCGGCTGACTCGCGACCGCTGCCGCCGTGCTCCTGATCGCGGCCGGCGCCGGCGCGATCGGCTGGCTGCGCCCGTGGGAACGAGCGCTCTCGAGCCGAGCGCGACCTCGCCGCTGCCGGACAAGCCCTCGCTCGCCGTGCTGCCGTTCGAGAATCTCAGCGACGATGCCGAGGAGGAGTATTTCGCCGATGGCCTGACCGACGACCTGATCACCGACCTCTCCAAGATCTCGGGGCTGTTCGTCATCGCCCGCAACTCGGTGTTCGCTTACAAGGACCAGGCCGTCGACGTCCCGGAGGTCGCCCGTGAGCTGGGCGTGCGCTACGTGCTGGAAGGCAGCGTGCGCCGGGCGGGCGAGCGGGTCCGGATCAACGCGCAGCTGATCGACGGGACCACCGGCGGCCATGTCTGGGCCGAGCGCTACGATCGCGACTACGCCGACATCTTCGCCGTGCAGGACCAGGTCATCGAGGAGATCGTCGGCGCCTTGTCGGTCCAGCTCGACCGAATCCGAGCAGACGCAGGTCGACCCGCCTGCCCACGCGCAGCCTCGAGGCCTACGACTATTACCTGCGCGCGGAGCAGGAGCTGCACAGTCCGGCAGGAGAGATCGGCCTCCTCCGCGCCCTCGAGCTGTACCAGAAGGCGATCTCGCTCGATGGTGAGTTCGCCGATGCCTACGCCGGCTAAGCCCGCGCCGCGCTGTTCCTGTGGACGTACACCTACGATGTGAGTCTCCCTGGCACCGTGGCGCGCCAGAGGCTCTACGAGGCCGCGGGACGAGCGCTCGCGTTGAACCCGGAGCTGCCGAGAGCGCGTGCGGTTCTCGCCGAAGCCCAGTCGGTGGACGGCGAGCACGAGGCAGCGATCGACTCCGCCCGCCTGGCGGTCGAGTTCGGCCCCAGCGACGCCGAGGCGCATGCCACCCTCGCCTCGGTGCTGGCCTATGCCGGGCAACCGGAGCGAAGCCGTCGAGGCGGCGGAGACGGCCCTTCGACTCAACCCCAAGCCGCCCGCATCCGTTCTCCTGACCGCCGGTCTCGCGCTGTTCCTGGACGAACAGTATGACCGCGCGATCGAAGCGCTGGAGCAGGCACGAGATCTGGCGCCTGGACTGAACGAGCCGGTCCAGTTCCTTGCCATGGCCTATGCCCTAGCCGGGCGACACGAGCAGGCAAAGCATGAGGTCGAGGTGTTTCTACAGCGCGTTCCGAGCGCCAGCGTGCAATTCCTCCGTGTGATGTGGGCGCACCACAGGCGATCGGAAGATCTCGCTCGTCGTCTCGACGGCCTGCGCAAGGCAGGCCTGCCGGAGTGGCCGTATGGCTATCCTGACCGTGCCGAACAGCGCCTCGATGGCGCCCAGGCGAGCGCCTTGACCTTCGGCCACACATGGCAGGGACAGCACCAGAGTGGCGAGCCCTTCCTGCTCCAGATCGGCGAGGACGGCACCACCGCTTACCGAAGCCCGAGCAGCCTGCGCACCGGCATGCTCTCCCTCCGGGACAATCGACTGTGCGACCTGTCGGATGACTTCCTGCTGGGGCGCGCCAATTGTGGCTACCTGTATCATGATCCGAACAGCATTGACGGAACCAAGTACGAGTACGTCTATGTCAATGCCTTCTCGCTCATGCACTTTTCAGTCGCGGACTAGGCAACAGGCCGCAACGCGCCCGACGCCCCAATCGGCGCCGTCGACAACGTTTCGCCACAAGGTCCGACTAGCCGCCGGATTCGCTCTCCAGCCTGGCTGCAACCTCCGGCCACTTCTGATCGGCCGCCGCGATCCTGTTGGCGCGATCCTGCTCCCACGCCTCCCGCCCGCCTTTCGAGTATTGCAGGTAGAGCTTGCCGTCGACGATGGACCAGGCTTCCGGGTCGATGTTGGCGGTGCTCTCGCCAAAGGCGGTCCCGAGCGCGCAGTGACCGCCGTACTGCGGCGCGTATTTCACCGGCTGCTCGGCGAACAGGTCCCGATGCTCGGCGTTGGCGAAATGCCAGGTGGCGCCGAGCCACTCATAGGCGAACTCCTCCGATCCCTTCGGTCGCCTGACCGTCCGTGAAGTAAGCGACCGTATCATAGCCTTCGATGGCGACGCCGCCGAAGTAGCCCGTGTTGACGGCGGTGCCTGCGCCCGCCGATGCGCTCGACGCGAACGCGGCCACCGTGGCGACCAGCGCCACGTGGCAAGCGCGCGCCAGGCTTCTGTTCGCTCATGTCTGTCATGGCTTGCACTCCTATCAGCGTGGGTATGCCGTGGCGATTCCTCATTTGCCCGCGGCGAGGCATGCCTGATGAAGAGGTTCGCGCAGCACCGTCGGACTGGCATTCGGCGCCGTGCGCTCTCAGCAAGATCACGATGTCCTTGTGACCTTTGAAGAGGGCGCGCGTCAGCGCCGTGTAGCCGGCTCGCTCCTTCGAAGCCGAGGTCGGCGCCCTGGGTGATCAGCAGCTCGGCCACCTCCTTGTGGTTCTCCTCGATTGCGGGAAACAGCGGCGTCACGCCGGCCTTGTTCTGGGCGTCGTTGATGTCGGCGCCGCGCTCGATCAGCAGCTCGGCGAGCGCAGCGTCGCCGGCGTAGGCCGCCGCGTGCAAGGGCGTGAAGCCGCCGGTGTTGCGCCCGTCGATCGCGGCGCCCTGCTCGATCAGAAGCTCGGCAACAGCGTCGTGACCCGCCAGGATCGCGAGAATCAGCGGTGTCTCGCCTTTGTCGCTGCGCGCGTCGATGTCAGCGCCTTGACTGAGCAGCGTGCCGAACCTTGCCGGCATCACCCGCGCTCGCGGCGTCATGCAGCGGTCCGGCGGACGCGAACGTGCTACCGCCAAGAAGCACAATCAGACGGCTACTGCAAACCAATTCATCTTATCCCTCACCCGCCAACACTACGCCGCTCAAGCAGCCGCCAGCAAGCGTCCTCAACGTTGCTGCCGACAGCAGGCCCTGTAGACCGTTGCGATCTCGCGCCGGGAGGCTACCATCGCCTCAATGGTGGCGGGGAGGCCGCACGCCGTTCAGGGGTGGGGAGAGGCATCATGGCGAAGGAGATCTTCTGCGCGTACGGCGTCGACGTCGATGCGGTCGCCGGCTGGCTCGGCTCCTACGGCGGCGAGGACAGCCCGTGCGACATCAGCCGCGGCATGTTCGCGGGCGAGGTCGGCTCGCCGCGCCTGCTGCGCCTGTTCGACCGCTTCGGCATCAAGACCACCTGGTTCATCCCGGCGCACTCGATCGAGACCTTTCCCGAGCAGATGCAGGCGGTCGCCGATGCCGGCCACGAGATCGGCATGCACGGCTATTCCCACGAGAACCCGATCGCCATGACGCCCGAGCAGGAGGAGGCGGTCTTCGACAAGTGCATCGAGTGCATCACGGCGCTCTGCGGCCAGTCGCCCCGCGGCTACGTCGCCCCGTGGTGGGAGTTCGGCCCCAAGACCAACGAGCTGCTGCTCGCCAAGGGCATCAAGTACGACCACTCCCTGATGCACAACGACTTCCATCCCTTCTACACGCGGGTCGGCGACAGCTGGACCAAGATCGATTTTTCCAAGCATCCGAGCCACTGGATGAAGCCGCTGGTGCGCGGCGCGCGAGACCGATCTCGTGAACATCCCGGCGTCCTGGACGCTCGACGACCTGCCGCCGATGATGTTCATCAAGGCCGCGCCCAACAGCTACGGCTTCACCAATCCGCGCGACGTCGAGGACTTCTGGCGCGAGCAGTTCGACTGGGTCTACCGCGAGTACGACTACGCGGTGTTCACGATGACCATCCATCCGGACGTCTCGGGCAAGCCCCATGTGCTGGCCATGCACGAGCGCCTGTTCGCCCATATCTCGAAGCATCCGGGCGTGCGCTTCACCACCTTCGAGGCGATCGCCGACGACTTCCTCGAGCGCTACCCGCGCAGCAACCCGGCCCGGCCGGCGTCCTAGGCGAGCCCACCCCCAGCGGGAGGCGCCCGCCCGCCGCGATCCGCGGGGCTGCGCTATCCAATGGTCGCGGGCGCGCTACGAACCCCTTGCGCTTCCCGCGGCGGCGTCCTATGTCTTGCACAGGCCAGTTTTTGACGTTGCTGGTTGAAGTCGCTGCTCGCCACCTGGTGTTGCCCGCTCTCCAACAAGACGTTGAGACTGTCTCGCGCCGTGACGCGTCGTCCGGCGGGCACTCCATGCTAAGATGAGGTTACCACGTTGCCAACCGGAACAGTGAAGTGGTTCAACGCCGCCAAGGGTTATGGGTTCATTCAGCCTGACGGCGGCGGCGGCGATGCCTTCGTGCATATTTCGGCGGTCGAGCGCGCAGGCTTGGACCAGCTGAACGAGGGTCAGCAGGTCGAGTACGAGCTCGTGCGCGGCCAGAACGGCAAGACCTCGGCCGAAAATCTGAAGGTCGTCCGCTAGCCCAGGATCCAGCGGCGGGTTCCCCGGTACCCACCGGACGAGCCTGCCGACCTCGGCCTTGGCACTCGGCAGGAACGGTGAAGCCCTCGCCTCGCGGCGCGCGAGGCGGGTGGCGTACCCGCTTGCGCTGCCCGCCCGGGTGCACTAGGTAGGATGGCAGGTCAGCTCCCAACGTTGCCGCTTGAAGTTGCTGCCGCGCTCTCTGGCGTCGCCCGCTTCTCTTCGATGCACGTTGAGGCTGTCTCGCGCCGCGGCAATCACGCCCGGCGTGCACTTCGCCAACAGAGGTTACGTTCTTGAAGACCGGAACTGTGAAATGGTTCAACACCACCAAGGGCTATGGCTTCATTCAGCCGGACGGTGGTGGCGGTGACGCTTTCGTCCACATCTCGGCGGTCGAGCGGGCGGGTCACGACCGCCTGAACGAGGGTCAGCGGGTCGAGTACGAGCTCGTCCGCGGGCAGAATGGCAAGACGTCGGCCGAGAACCTGAAGATCGTCAGCTAGCCGAACCATCAGCGACGCTTGAGAGCCCCCTGGGAGACCGCGGGGGCTCTTTTCATGTCCAGGCGCCGCCACGCGGCGCGACCGCTTGGCGCTTGCTTCGACCTGCGGCGCCTGCTACTCGGCTCCTTCAGGGGAGGCGGGGCTCGGCACGGCAGCCCCGAGGCCGGAGAGCACCCATGCGGCACCGTTCCCATTGGCGGGCAGCGCTGAGCATCGCTCTGGCAGGCGCGGCGCTGGGCCCGGCCCCGCTCGCGGTCGCCGCCGGCGAGGGCTTCGCGCACGCGGACTTCGAGGTCGCGACCGCCCAGGATCTCTTGGACATCTGCACGCTCGATCCGAGCCATCCCAGCTATTGGGTGGCCCGGGCGTTCTGCTACGGCTATTTCCAGGGCGGCACCGACTTCCACCACGCGATGGCGCCGGTGCCGGATTTCCAGCCGGTCGCCTGTCCGGCGGGCGACACGACGGTGCGCGCTGCGGTCGAGGCGTTCGTCGACTACGCCCGCGCCCATCCGGAGCATCTCTCGCAGCAGCCGATGGACGTGGTGTTCCGAGCGGTGAGCGAGCAATGGCCCTGCTCGTGATGGGTGGAGGTTCGCGTCCAGGCGAGCTCGGCAAGGGAGTGCCAGCGATGCATGCCAGTCCTCGTTTGCGCCGGGACACCTCCGGTCCGAGCCGGACTCCGGTCCTGATCCCGGCGCTCGCTGCCCTGCTCGCGCTCGGCGGCTGCACCATGACCGAGACCGAGCAGCGTACCGTCAGCGGGACCGGCATCGGCGCGGCGGTCGGCGCCGCGGGCGGCGCGCTGATCGGCGCCATCGCCGGCAAGCCCGGCACCGGCGCCGCGATCGGTGCGGCCACAGGCGCCGCGGTCGGCGGCACCGGCGGCTACATCCGCGACCAGCAGGTCAAGCGCGGCGATGCGCAGGCCGAGGCCGATCAGCTGCGCGCCGAGAACGAGCAGCTGCGCCTCCAGCAGGAGGCCGAGCGGCTGCGCCTCGAGAACCAGCGCCTGCAGCAGGAGCTGCAACAGCAGCGCCAGAACTAGCCGCGGGCGGCTAGGGCGCGCAGCTCTCCCGCTCGATCGCAGCCGGCCGCGAGCCCGCGAGGTCCGGGTCAACCCGTCTGCGAGCGGGCGTCGCAACATGAACAAATGTTAGGTTGCATCGCCGCGCGGCCTGCGCCATTCCCAACACCGCGTCGGTTGGGCGCTGACGCGGACCTTGCGCGCCGGCGCGCCGGTCGGGCGCAAGGGGCAGGGGAGTGGACGCGGCAATGGACAGGCTGCTGGCGATCGAAGGGCTGGCGAAGCACTTCGGGCCGATCACCGCGGTCGACGGCGTGAGCTTCAGCGTCGCGCGCGGCGAGGTGCTGGGCTTTCTCGGGCCGAACGGCGCCGGCAAGTCGACCACCATGCGCATGATCACCGGCTATCTGCCGCCGGACGCGGGCCGGGTCGAGGTCTGCGGGATCGAGCTCGCGCGGGACCCGATCGCGGTCCGGCAGCGGATCGGCTACCTGCCCGAGGGCGCGCCCGCCTATGGCGACATGACGCCTGCTGCGCTGCTCGACTTCGTCGCCACCCTCAGGCGCTACCCGACGATCGAGCGGCACCAGCGGCTCGAAAGCGTGACCGAGCGCCTCGAGCTCGACGGGGTCCTGCAGCAGCCGATCGAGACGCTGTCCAAGGGCTTCAAGCGGCGGGTCGGCCTCGCGGTCGCGCTGCTCCACGACCCCGAGGTCCTGATCCTCGACGAGCCGACCGACGGCCTCGATCCCAATCAGAAGCACCACGTCCGCCAGCTCCTGGCCGACATGGCCAAGGACAAGGCGATCATCATCTCGACCCACATCCTCGAGGAGGTCGACGCGCTCTGCACCCGGGCGATCGTGATCGCGCGCGGCCGGATCGTGGCCGACGCCAAGCCGGCCGAGCTCGAGGCGCGCTCCAGCTACCACAACGCGGTCACCCTGCGCCTGCCGAGCGATCAGGTCGCGCCGGCGAGCGCCGTGGTCGGCGGGCTCAAGGACGTGGTCAAGGTCGAGGCGAGCGATCTCGGCGGCGGCCTCGGCCAGCTGCTGGTGTTCCCGCTCGGCCACGCCGACATCCTCGACCCGGTGTGCCGCGCGGTCGAGGCGGCCGGCGTCGGGGTCAACGAGGTCTACGTCGAGCGCGGCCGGCTCGACGAGGTGTTCCGCCAGCTGACCCAGGCGGCCTGAGGCGGACGGGCGCGGAGGAGGATGCCCCGATGCACGCGATCCTGACCATCGGCCGGCGCGAGCTCGCCGCCTACTTCGCCTCGCCGCTCGCCTACGTGTTCATCGTCATCTTCCTGGCGCTCGCGGGCGGGCTGACCTTCTTCGTCGGCGCCTGGCTCGAGCGCGGCCAGGCCGACCTCGAGGTGTTCTTCAGCTGGCACCCCTGGCTCTACCTGTTCCTGGTGCCGGCGGTCGGCATGCGGCTGTGGGCCGAGGAGCGCAAGACCGGCACGATCGAGTTCCTGATGACCCAGCCGGTCACCACGCTCCAGGCGGTGCTCGGCAAGTTCTTCGCCGCCTGGCTGTTCGTCGGCATCGCGCTCGTGCTGACCTTCCCGATCTGGCTCACGGTCAACTGGCTCGGCCGGCCCGACAACGGCGTGATCCTCGCCGGCTACATCGGCAGCTGGCTGATGGCCGGCGGGCTGCTCGCGATCAGCGCCGCGGTCTCGGCGCTGACCAAGAACCAGGTGATCGCCTTCGTGCTGGCGGCCGCGATCTGCTTTTTGTTCCTGATGAGCGGGCTCGAGCTGGTGCAGGCGTTCTTCCGCGGCTGGGCGCCGGTCGCCCTGGTCGACACCATCGCCGGGCTCAGCGTGCTGACCAGCTTCGACGGCATCGCCCAGGGCGTGATCGACCTGCGCGACCTCGTCATGTTCGCCTCGCTCATCGCGCTTGCGCTGTTCGTCAACGTCGTCCTGGTCGAGCTCAACAAGGGCAGCTGAGCCATGAACCAGAAGCTTCTCGGCCTCGACCGCAAGCGACTCGGCCTGATCGGCATCGGGCTCGCGGTGGTCCTGTTCCTCGCGGTCAACCTGCTGGCCGACGCCTGGCTCACGAGATCGCGCCTCGATCTCACCGAGGATCGCCTGTTCACGCTCTCCGAGGGCACCAAGGAGGTCTTGCGGGACATCGACGAGCCGGTCGATCTGCGCCTCTACTACACCCGGCAGCTCGACGAGCTCGGACCCTATTTCAGCAGCCATGCGCGGCGGGTCGACGAGCTGCTCGCGGCCTATCAGCGGCTGTCCGGCGGCAAGGTCCGGGTCGAGCGCCTCGATCCGGCGCCGTTCTCGCCCGAGGAGGACTTGGCCGTCGCCGAGGGCCTCGAGGGGCTGCCGATCAGCGACGACGGCTCGCTCGCCTACTTCGGCCTGACCGGGCGCAACTCGACCGACGACCTCGAGGCGATCCGCTACCTCGCGCCGGAACGCGCCAACTTCCTCGAGTACGACCTGACCCGGATGATCGGCGACCTCGCCAATCCGGACAAGACCGTGGTCGCGGTGCTGGGCGACCTGCCGCTGATGGGGGCGCAGATGAATCGCTTCCAGCCGTGGAAGGTGCTGGAAGCGATGTACCAGTTCTTCGACGTCCGCTTCCTCGGCGGCAAGCAGGACGCGATCGACGAGGACGTCGCGGTCCTGATGCTGGCGCAGCCGCACAACGTCGACCCGGCCACGCTCTACGCGATCGATCAGTTCGCGCTGCGCGGCGGCCGCATCCTGGCGTTCGTCGACCCGCTCGCCGAGGTGATGGCGGCGGGCGGCGGCATGAACCCGATGGCCGACCCGGAGGGCGACGCGATCGGCGCGCTCGAGCCGCTGCTCGCCGCCTGGGGCGTGACCATCACCGCGGGCGAGGTGGTCGGCGATCAGGCCGCCGCGCAGCGGGTCACCGCCCGCATCGGCGGGCGCCAGGTGGTGGTCGACTACCTGCCCTGGCTGAGCCTGGGGCCGGACCACCTTGCCCGCAACGACGTGGTCACCGGCGAGCTCCAGCGCCTCCATCTGAACTCGGCGGGCGCGATCGCCGCGCGCGAGGGTGCCACCACGACGATCGAGCCCCTGGTGCGGTCGAGCCCGCTCGCGATGGCGATCGCTGCCGGCCGCATCCGCGACGACCCCGATCCGGCCAAGCTCCTGGCCGATTTCGTCGCCGCCGGGTCGCCCTTCACGCTCGCCGCCCGGGTCAGCGGGCCGGTCGAGAGCGCCTTCCCCGAGGGGCCGCCCGAGGGCGTGGAGAGCACGGCCGAGCACCTCGCCCTGGCCAAGCAGCCGCTCAACCTGATCCTGGTCGCCGACGCCGATCTCCTGGCGGATGCGACCTGGGTGCGCGCGCAGGATCTGCTCGGCCAGGAGATCGTGGTGCCGATCGCCAACAACGGCGACTTCGCGATCAACGCGCTCGACAACCTCGCCGGCACCCAGGGCCTGATCAGCCTGCGCGGGCGCGGCCTGACCGACCGGCCGTTCGAGGTCGTGCGCGACATGGAGCGCGCGGCCGAGCGCCAGTTCCGCGCCAAGGAGCAGGAGCTGCGCGCCAAGATCGAAGCGACCGAGCAGAAGATCCGCGCGCTCCAGGAGGAGGAGCAGCAGAGCGGCGTGATCCTGACCGCGGCACAGCAGGAGGAGATCGAGAGCTTCCGCGGCGAGATGATCACGCTGCGCCAGGAGCTGCGGGCGGTGCAGCGCTCGCTGCGCGAGGATGTCGAAGGCCTCTCGACCTGGATCAAGATCGCCAACATCTGGGCCGTGCCGGTGCTGGTCGCGCTGATCGCGGTCGCCGTCGCCCTGGTGCGGCGCGCCCGCACCGCGCGCGGCGCCGCGCGGCCCGCCTGAGGCCGGCGCGAGGATGGGGAGTTGAGCCGATGAGTCCGAAGCTGTTCCTCGTGCTGCTGGCGCTCACCGTGATCGCCGCCGGTGCGGCCCTGGTCACCGCGCTCGCCCGGCCGGGCGCGGCCCCGGTGCGCTACGTCGACGAGCCGGCCTTTCCGGCGCTGCGTGAGAACCCGGACGCCGTCGCCAAGCTCGCGCTGACCACGCCCGAGGGCAGCTTCACCCTGGTGCGCGAGACCGGCGACCGCTGGTCCGCTCTGGAGCGCTACGGCTACGCCGTCGACGAGGACCAGGTGCGGGCGCTGGTCGTCGGGCTGGCCGACATGCGCCTGATCGAGGCCAAGACGCATCTGCCGGAGCGCTACGGCCGGCTCGAGGTCGAGGACGTGGGCGCGGCGGACGCGAAGTCGCGGCTGCTGCGCCTGGAGAGCGCCGACGGCGAGGTCCTGGCCGAGGCGATCTTCGGCAAGCAGCAGCACCGGCTGACCGGCAACCAGGCCGCGGGCACCTATCTGCGACGCCGGGGCGAGGCCCAGAGCTGGCTCGCGAGCGGCGCGGTCGCGATCGACCCCACGGTCGTCGACTGGCTCGATGCCCAGATCGTCGACCTCGACCCCGCGCAGATCGCCCGGATCGAGATCCGGCCCAACTCCGGCGCCGGCTACGTCGTCCGGCGCGCGGCGGCGGACGAGCCGCTCCAGCTCGCCGACCTGGCGGAGGGCGAGGCGCTCAAGCCGGACGCCGACCTCGACCGGCTCGCGGCGGCGTTCGCCGATCTGCGGTTCGAGGACGTCAAGCCACGCCGCGAGCTCGCCTGGCCCGAGACTCACCACAGCGCCACCGCGGTGAGCTTCGATGGCGTCGAGCTCACCGTCCGGCTCGCCAGGATCGACGACGAGCCCTGGGCGATCATCGATGCCCGGCAGGCCGCTGCCGCGCGGCCGGCCCCGGCCGACGCGGCGACCGCGGCGCCGGCGAGCACGGGCGACCTCGAGGCGGTCGAGATCGACGACCCCGCGGCCGCCGCGGAGGACGAGGGCGTGGCCGAGCCGCTGCCGCTCACCGCCGGCGAGATCAACGAGCGCGTCCAGTCCTGGGCCTACAAGGTCCCGGGCCTCGTGTTCGACCGCCTGACCCAGCCGCGCAGCGAGTGGCTGGAGGACGCCGGCACCTCCTAGCCGAGCGGCGACTCGGTCGCTTCTGGCGCGGCGCTCGCCCGCAGACCTCAGCTCGCCGCTCGGCGCTGGTCGGCGATCTCGCCGCGCTCGATGGTGAGCATGGTCGTGGCCAGAGTGGCCAGGAGGGTCGGGTTGGACTCGGTGATCAGCAGCGTCGGCGCAGGATCGAGGCTGGTCAGCCGGCGCAAGGCGTCGACGTAGCGGTTGGCGAGCACCGGGGCCAGGCCCTGGAAGGGCTCGTCCAGCAGCACCAGCCGGGCGCCGATCATCAACGCGCGCCCGAGCGCCACCATCTTGCCCTGGCCGCCGCTGACCGATCCTGCCGGACGATGGCGCAGCTCGGCCAGCTCGGGCAGCACCTCGTAGATCTCGGCCAGGCGCTGCCGGCCATCGGTCGCGGTGCGGCCCGCAACCTGCAGCGGCAGCAGCAGATTGTCTTCGACGCTGAAGCCAGCGAACAGACGCCGATCCTCCGGCGCGTAGCCGATGCCGAGGCCCGGCCGCTGATGCGGCTTGAGGCGGTCGAGCCGGGTCTCGCCGAGAAAGACGGCGCCCCGCGTGGCCGGGATGAAGCCCATGATGGTGCGCAAGGTGGTGGTCTTGCCCGCGCCGTTGCGTCCGATCAACGCGGTGGTCCGGCCGTCGGCAAGCGCAAAGCTCACGCCCCGCAGCACGTGCACCCCCTCGATGTCGACGTCGATCTGATCGAGACGGAGCATCGCCTCACACGCCGATCACGTCGCGCAGCACGTCGGGGTCGCTCAACACCTGCCCGGGCGGGCCGTCGGCCTGGATGCGCCCGGTGTTCCAGACGGCGACCCGATCAGCGTAGCGGGTGACCATCTCCATGTCGTGCTCGACGAACACCGCCGTGACCCGGCGCTCCGCCAGCGCCCGTACCAGGAGGTCCATGATGGCGAACTTCTCGCTCGAGCTGACGCCACTGGTCGGCTCGTCCAAGAGCAAAAGCTTCGGTCGGAGCGCCAGCGCCAAGGCGACGTCGAGGAGCTTGCGCGTCCCCTCCGGCAGCTCGCGGACGGGGTGATCGGCGGTCTCGCCGATCCCGACGAGGTCGAGCAGAGCGCGCATGTCGGCGCGCTCCGGCAGGCCGCTCAGATCCAGCCACGGCAGCCAGCTGGCGGTCCGTGCGGCCGCCGCCAGCAACAGGTTCTCGAGCGCGGTGTGCTCGAGGAACAGCTGCGGAATCTGAAACGCGCGCGCGATGCCGAGACGGGTGATCGCCCGCGGCGTGCGGTTGGTGATGTCGTGGCCTTCGAACTGGACGCTGCCCTGCGCCGGCCGCAGGTAGCCGGTGCAGATGTTGAGAAAGGTGGTCTTGCCGGCTCCGTTCGGGCCGATGATCGCGAGATTCTCGCCGGCGCGGACGTCGAGATCGATCCCGTCCGCCGCCTTGATGCCGCCGAAGCCGATATGCAGGTTGCGGGCGCTGAGCAGAACCGCGCTCATCCCTCGGCCTGGCCGGCGGATAGCGGGCGCACGTCCCGCGGCGGCCCGAGCAGACGCGTCATCAGGTCCTGGTAGAGACCGACCAGCCCGCGCGATGCGAACAGGATGATCAGCAGCAGGAACACGCCGAGCGTCAGCTGCCAGATGTCGGCCGCGAAGGCGGCGGCGTAGCTGCGGACCAGCTCGTAGACCAGGGCGCCCGCGAAGGCGCCGATCACGTGGCCGGTACCGCCGAGGATGGCGATGAACACGAACTCGCCGGAGCGGATCCAATAGCCGAACTCCGGCGTGACCACGCCCTGGATGACGGCCAGGATCGTGCCGCCGAGCCCGGCCAGCACCGCCGAGACCACATAGCCGATCAGGAGCATGGCGTGCGCCGAAACGCCGAGGTATTCGAGCCGGGTCTCGTTGGATTTGATCGCGACCAGCGCCTGGCCGGGCGGCGAGCGAAAGTAACGGTGCACCAGCCACCCGGTCGCGACCGCGAGCGCGAGGACCAGATAGAACATGGCGACCTCGAACTCCGCCCGTTCCATCACCACGCCGAAGAAGCTCGGCCGCTCGAGCCGCATGCCGTCGCTGCCGCCGGTGATGTAGAAGAACTTCTCGAGGATCGAATAGAGCACCATCGAGAAGGCGAGGTTGAGCATCCCGAAGAAGATGTAGCGGTAGCGGACCACGAAGGCGCCGATCACGAGGCCGAAGACGGTCGAGCACAAGAGCCCCGCGAGCAGCAGGAGGACGAGATCGACCTGGCCCAGGCCACGAGCGAGGAACGCCGCGGTATAGGCGCTCGCGGCGAAGAACATCGCGTGGCCGAAGGAGACCTGGCCGGCGCGCAGCAGCACGACGATGCCGAGCACCGCGAAGCCCTTCGCGAGCGCGATGGTCAGGACCACCTGAAGCCAGGGAGCGGGCAGGGGGGCAAGGCCGACCAGCAGCACCAGGAGCATCGGCGGCAACGCGCGCATGGGTCAGATCCTGCGCACCGACACCACGCCGAACAGCCCTTGCGGGCGCACCAGCAGCACCAGCACCATGATCAGATAGGGCACCAGCACCTCGACCTCGGGCATCAGGTAGACCGCGAGCGAGCGGCCCAGGCCGATCATCAGCGCCGCGAGCGCCGCGCCCTCGACCTGGCCGAGCCCGGCGGTCGCGACCACCGCGAACGACAGCACGATCATGTCGGTGCCGATCCCGGGCACCAGCGACGTCGTCGGCGAAGCGAGGGCACCGCCGAGCGCGGCGAAGAACGCGCCGATCACGAAGGTGACGACGTAGACGCGGTTGGCGTCGATGCCGATCGCCATCGCCATCTCGCGGTCCTCAGTGACCGCGGTGATCAGCTTGCCCTGGAGGGTGTGGCGGAGGAACCAGCGCAGGCCGATCAGCACGATCACCGCGGTCGCCGGCAGCAGGAGGAGCTGGTAGCGGGTGTAGTATACGCCGCCGACCTCGAGCGTGCCGAGCAGCCGGAGCGGCGTATCGACGAAGTAGGGCTGGACACCCCAGACCAGCCGCTGCACGTCCTCGAGGATCATGAACACGGCGAAGGTGACGAGCAGCTGCAGCACCTCCTCCTTGCCATAGATCCGCTGCAGCAGCTGGCGCTCGATCAGCACGCCGAGCACGCCGCCCACCAGCGCCGCGCTGACGACCAGCGCCGGGAAGGTGAGCCACGGGCTCAAGCCCGCGGCGCCGATCCCGAGCCCGAAGCTGGCCGCGGTGTAGGCGCCCACGGCGTAGAAGCTGCCGTGGGCGACGTTCAGGATCCGAAGCACCCCGAAGATCAGCGTCAGCCCGACCGCGACCATGAACACCAGCGCCGCATAGGCGACGCCGTCCAGGCAGGCGAGCAGGACGAGCTGCGCCGACACGGCCGCTGGGCAGGCGCAAGCGCTCAGGAGCCGTGCTGGTAGGTCTTGACCTCCAGGTCGACCATGTCGGGCGAGAGGGTCTGCACCCACTCCTCGGAGATCTGGCCGACCGGCGTGGTGATCTCCTCGGCCGGGAAGATCATCATGTTGTCGAGCACAGCGAAGTCGAAGCCGTCGACATGGGTCGTGGTGCCGAGCATCTGATCCTCGAGACCCTGATGGTCCTCGCGGATCTCGACCGGGCGCGACAGCCCGCGGAACTCGAGCCCCTCCATCGCGTCGACCAGGGCCTCGGTGTCGGGCCACGCGTCGCCGCCCGCCTCGATCGCCTCGACATAGGCTGCCTCGAGCGCGTTCAGGGCCTGCGCCATGTGGAACACCGGATAGATCGGCCAGGCTCCGGTCTCGTCCTTGAACGCTTGCATGAAGCCCTGGAACTCTGGATCGTCCTTGTACTCCGGATGCAGGAAGTAGTGGTCGCCACGAGCGCCTGCGATCACGCCCTCCGGCAGATCCTTGCCGAGGCGCTGGAGCGAGCTCTCGAGCAGCGGCAGGACGAAGGTGCTCTGCTGCATCAGCCCGCGCTGGGCCGCCTGACGCACGATGGTGTCGAGGTCGCCGCCCCATGAGGTCGAGAGGATGACGTCGGGACGCAGCGCCGACAGGCGGGTGATCTCGGTCGAGTAGTCGGGCGCGCCGAACGTGGGGAACAGCTCGGCCACCACCTCGACGTCGGGCTTGAGCGCCTTCAGCGTCTTGGAGAAGATGTCCCAGGAGTCCCGTCCCCAGGCATAGTCCTGGTTGATCACCGCGATGGTCCTGAAGTCCGGCTTGGTCTTGAGCAGGTAGAGCGCGGTCGAGACCATCTCGGGGGTCGCGTTCGCCTGGGTGCGGAAGACGTAGCGGTAGTCCTGCTCCTCGAAGATCCGCTGGGTGCCGCAGTCCCACATGATGTTGAGGACCTTGAGGTCCTCGGCGAGCGGCGCGACCTGGTTGCAGTTGCCGCTCGAGATCGCGGCCAGCATGGCGTCGACGCCCTCGTCCTGCGCCAGGCGGCGATACTCGGAGACCACGTGCTCGCTGCCCACGCCCTCGTCGACGAAGATCGCGCGCACCGGCACGCCCTCGATGCCGCCCCGCTGGTTGAGATCCTCGATCATCATCTCGGCCGCGGCCTTGGCCGGATCGCCGAACACCGACGCCGGGCCGGACAGGAAGGTGGTGATCCCGATCACGATCTCGTCCGGCTTGTCGGCGGCCGCGGCGTGTCCGGCCTGGGCAGCGATCAGCGCGCTCGCGAAAAGCCATCCGGCTGCTCTCTGCATGGTCTCCCTCCGTTTTGATCGTGAGCTTGCCAGGGCGCCGGCCGGATTCCTCCGGGGCGCCCGCGCCCTGGCCGAGTTCTAGGGCAAAACGCCCACAGCGCCAATCTGCTGAGCGGCGGCCGCAGGCTTCAGGTCAGGTGAGGTCGAAATTGCTCCGGTAGACCTCGCGCAGCTCGGCGAGCGCGTCTTCCGGCAGCGGGCCCATCTCGGCCGCGGCAAGCGCCTCCTCGAGATGGGCGAGCTCGGCCATCCCGACCAGCACGCAGGCGATGTCGGGATTGGCGAGCGCGAAGCGGATCGCGGTCTGGGCGGGGGTGCCGTAACGCTCGCCGAGGCGCGCGACCACGGCCCGGGCGCGCGCCTCCTCGAGGGCGAGCGGGGCGGCATCGCTCATCGGGACCTCGCGGCCGTGGCGCTGCTCGGTCGCGAGCACGCCGGCCGCGAGCACGCGGATGTTCATGACCGCCACCCCATGGTCGCGACAGGCGGCGATCAGGCCGCGCAGGTCGTGGCCCCGCCAGGCGCTTCGGCATGTCCTGCCCGGCGCTCGGGTTGAGCATGTTGTAGTAGATCTGCGCGGAGTCGAAGCGGCCGCTCGCGATCGCCTCGCGGCAGGCCGCGGCGTCGCCGAACGCGGTGATCCCGGTGAAGCGGGTGAGGCCCTGCTCGCGCACCCGGTCGAGGGCGTCGGCGACCCCGTCCTTGCCGAGCACCCGCTCGACCGCGATCCGCTCGCCCGAGGTCTGCGGCCCGATCGGGTTGTGGAGCTGGAGCAGCTCGACCGAGTCGCAGCGCAGGCGCTTCAGGCTCTGCTCGAGGCTCGCCTCGACCTGGCCCCGGATGTCGTCGAGGCGGGCGAGGTCGAGACGCACCTTGGTCGACAGATAGGGCCGCGGCTCGACCTCCTGCAGCAGCCAGCCGAGCGCCTCCTCGGACTGGCCGGCGCCATAGGAGGGTGCGGTGTCGATCCAGTTGATGCCGGCGTCCAGCGCGCGCCGGATCGCCGTGCGTCGGGTGGCATCGTCCTGGTGGATCAGGATCCCGCCGACCCAGCCGCCGCCGAACACCAGCTCCGAGACCTCGAGGCCGGTCCTGCCGAACGGTCGATAGCGCATCGCCTCGCCTCCCTCAGGTGACCGGGATCATGACGTGCTCGCGGAACGGCGCGCGCTCCCGCAGCCGGCCGTACCAGGTCGCGACCTGCGGCAGCCGCGGGCGCTCGATCGGCAGCTCGTGGTAGCGGTAGCACGCCGCGCCGACCGGGATGTCGCCCATGGTGAAGCGCTCGCCGGCGACGAAGGTCCGGCTGGCGAGGTGCTGGTCGAGGATCTGCCAGAGGCCGCCCAGGCGCTCGACCGCGGCCTCGATCGCGGCCATGTCCCGCTGGTCCTTAGGCGTCCGGATCAGGCCCCAGAACACGGTGACCATGTCGGGCAGGAGCGTCGCTCGCCTGCCAGTCCATCCACATGTCGGCGCGGGCGCGCTCGGCCGGGTCCTCGCGCCAGAGATCGCCCGCGCCGTAGCGCGCGGCGAGGTAGCGCACGCAGGCGTTCGACTCCCAGAGCACGACGCCCCCGTCCTCGATCGTCGGGACCTTGCGGTTCGGGTTGAGCGCGCCGTACTCGGGCGTGTCGAGGCCGCCGAACGCGCCGCCGACGTCGCGTCGCTCGTGGGCGAGGCCGAGCTCGCCCACCGCCCACATCACCTTCTGCACGTTGATCGAGTTGGTCCGGCCCCAGACCCGCAGCATGGCATCCCTCCCGGGAACGGTTGCCTTGCGGTCTTGTAGCCTCAGCGCAAGCCCTGCGCCAGATCGCCGAGGTAGCCGCGCACGCGATCGTCCCGCAGCAGTGCTGTGAAGTCGGGCGCCTCGCTGACCCTGCCCTGGAACACGAACAGATAGCGCTCGCAGACCTCGCGCAGGACGTCGAGGTGGTAGCGCTCGTTGGGGTGCAGGCAGAGGAACACGAGCCTTCCCTCGCGCCGCAGCCGGCGGAAGAAGTCGAGCATGAACCCGATGTAGCCGTCCTGGGTGTTGAACTGCGGCTCGTCGAACAGGTGGACCCTCGGGTAGTCCGATCCGGCGCGCTCGAGCATGAAGTTGGGCAGCCGCCGCGCGAAGCGGCGCACCTGGTAGGCCTGGTGGTAGTGGATCGCGAGGCGGTCGCGCTCGTCGGCGCGCACCTTGTGGATGTCCTTGCCGCAGCACACCACCCGGCCGGCCGACGGCCGGTTGCTGCCGGTGATCAGCTCGAACAGCGTGGTCTTGCCGGAGCCGTTCGGTCCCATCACGCCGACCACCGCGGGCTCCGCGATGCGGAAGTCGGCGGCGAGCGAGAAGGTCACCTCGCGGCCGAGCAGGCCCCGCGTGTAGCGCTTCTCGAGCCCTTCGACAGCTAGCAGCGTCATCGCTCGCCCGTCAGCCGATCGGCGAGCGCGGCGTCGGCGAGCAGCTCCCGGGCGGGCCCCTCGTGCACGATCCGGCCGAGGTCCATGACGTAGACCCGGTCCGCGACCGCGAGCGCGTTCCTGGCGTGCTGCTCGACCAGCAGCACCGCGAGGCCTTCCGCCTTCATCCGGGTGATGGTGCGCATCACGTCCTGGACGATCTTGGGCGCCAGCCCCTGCGAGGGCTCGTCGAGCAGCACGAGACCGGGCGCCCCGAGCAGCGCGCGCGCGATCGCCACCATCTGCGTCTCGCCACCCGAGAGGTTCTCGCATTCGCGCGGCATGAGGTACTCGAGTGCGGTGAAGATCTCGAGGATCTCGCCGAGCTGCCAGGCACGGAAGCGGCTGCTCTTGCGCGCGATCGCGAGGTTGCGCTCGACGGTGAGCGTCGGGAACACCCGCCGGTCGTCCGGCACCCAGCCGATCCCGGCGCGCGCTATCTTGTGGGTCGGCGCGCGGGTGATGTCGGCGCCATCGAACATGATCTGGCCCGCGCGCGCCGGCGTCAGGCCGAGGACGGCGCGCAGCGTCGTGGTCTTGCCGGCGCCGTTGGCGCCGAGCAGCGCCACCACCTCGCCGGCGCCGACCGCGAGCGAGACGTCGAACAGGACCTGGGTCTCGCCGTAGTAGGCGTCGATCCGGCCGATCTCGAGCATCGGATCAGGCGGCGTCGCCGAGCTGGGACGCCCGCACCCAGGGATTGGCGCGCAGCTCGTCCGGCGTGCCCTCCGCGATCACCTGGCCCCAATGGATCACCGAGATGCGGTCGGCGAGGCGGAACAGGAAGCGCATGTCGTGCTCGATCACCACCAGCGTGTAGTGCTGCTTGAGCGCGCCGATCAGCTCGGCCAGGCGCTGCGTGCCCGCGGTGCCGAGGCCCGAGGTCGGCTCGTCCAGGAACAGGATGCGCGGCTCGGTCGCGAGTGCCACCCCGATCTCGAGCGCGCGGCGATCGCCGTAGGACAGATCCTTCGCCCGGAGCGTCTCCTTGCCGGCGAGGCCGACCTTGGCGAGCACCGCGGAGGCGCGCTCGAGCGCCGCGCGGTCGGTCAGCAGGTCGCGCGTGAGGTTGAAGCCCTGGGCGCGGACCTCGGGCAGGGCGATCAGCACGTTCTCGCGCACCGAGAAGTCGTCGAACAGGCTGATCAGCTGGAACGAGCGCGACACGCCGAGCGCCGCGATCCGGCGCGGCGGCAGGCCGGTGATGTCGCGGCCCTCGAACAGCACCTGGCCGCGGTCCGGCCGGTAGCGCCTGCCCCGGGCCCTGCGGCGCCGACGAGCTGCGGGCCCTGCCGCTTGCGCGATTCGATCGCTGCTACTGCCTGAACGGATATTCCGTCGATGTGTCAAGCATGATTTCAGCGTTCTCGGGCGCCCAGCCGGCCGCGCGCACCCGCTGGACCAGCAGGAGTTGACCATGACCGACATACGTGCATTCTTGTGAACGTTCATCCGGGGCTCCCGGGCAAGCTGTTCAGGTCCTCACAACCCCAGCTTCAACCCCAAGCCTCGGATGAACACCTCTTGGCAACAACAGCTAGCGGCGGACGAACGGGAACACGTCGGTCAGGCCGAGCAGATCCGTGATCAGCAGGATGAGGAAGATCAGCAGGGCGGCGCCGATCACCGCGCCGACCGCGCTCTGACCCGCCGGCAGCTGGTCGAGATGGCCGGCGATCTGGCGAACCTCGGCGTCCGACAGGCTGGCCACCCGGTCAGCCGCCTCGATCGGGTCGACGCCAAGCGCCACCATCTGGGCGCGCACGTCGTCGCGCGCGAGGAAGGCCGAGACCCGGTCCCGATCGCCCTGCGCTGCGCCCGCCTCCACGGCCTGCTCGGTCGTGATCAGGGCCGCGTGCGCCGCATCGATCGGCCCGGTGACCACGACCATCACGATCGCCAACACGCAGGCCACGCGCCGACGCAGCTGCGGCATAGATCTCATCTTCAGGTTCCCCGTCGGTCGTAAGCTGGAGCTTAAGTCCAGACGCGCCCGATGCGCCGGGCGGTCCTAGCCGACCAGGGTTGGCGATTGGTTAATCTCCGCCCGTTCCACCGCAGTCTCGACGGGGCCGAGCCCGAGGGCCGGCCCGGTGCGTCAGGCGGTGCTACGCTTCCTGATCACGCGATAGATGATCAAGAGGATCACCGCGCCCACCACGGCGCCGATGAAGCCAGCGCCTTCGCCCGCCTGGTACCAACCGAGCGCTTGGCCGAGGTAGGTCGCGACAAAGGCCCCGGCGACGCCCAGCAGCATCGTGATGATGAACCCGCCGGGGTCTCGCCCCGGCATCAGCAGCTTGGCCACGATTCCGGCCAGCAGGCCGATGATCAGCGTCCAGATGATTCCCATTCCGTTTCTCCCCTACCTCGACCCGCGATGTGTAGCCTGGATGATGGCGGATCGTCGAGCGCCGAGCGAGGCTCCGCTGCCGCTCCGGACCGCGCACCGGCGAGCTGCGCCTCCCGGCCCTGGAGCGTCGCGACGGCGCAGGCCTTTATGCAACCGAATTCTTGACCCCAGCCACGTCAAGTTGGACGGGTCCGCTGGCGTGGAGGCTCGAGATGTTCGACGACCCCGACTTCGACGATCACGAGCAGGTGGCCTTCGTCTGCGATGCCGGCGCCAAGCTGCACGCGATCGTCGCGCTGCACTCGACCGCGCTCGGACCGGCCTTCGGCGGCTGCCGGATGTGGCCCTACGCGACCGAAGCCGCGGCGCTGACCGATGTCCTCCGGCTGGCCCGCGGCATGACCTACAAGGCCGCCATCTGCGATCTGCCGTACGGCGGCGGCAAGTCGGTGATCATCGGCGATCCCATGCGCGACAAGACGCCGGCGCTGCTGCAGGCCATGGGGCGCGCCGTCGAGAGCCTGGGCGGCCGCTATGTCGTCGCCGACGATATCGGCACGACCCTCGACGACCTCGTCGTCATGCGCAGCGTGACCCGTCATACCGCGGCGGCGACCCCCGCGGCGCGCGAACCGGTGGCGGTCACCGCTTTCGGCGTCTTCGTGGCGATCCGGGCGGCGGTCCGGCACCTCCTGGGGGAGGAACGGCTCGCCGGGCTGCGCGTCGCGATTCAGGGCCTCGGCAATGTCGGGCGGCCGCTTGCCGGCTATCTGCGGGAGGCCGGCGCGGAGCTGACCCTCACCGATCTCGATCCGCTGCGAAGTGCCCGGGCGGCGCGCGAGCTCGCCGCGCAGGCGGTCGATCCGCAAGCGATCTACGACCAGCCGGTCGATCTTTTCGCGCCCTGCGCGCTCGGCGCGGTGCTGAACGATCGCACGATCCCGCGCCTCAAGGCGAGGATCGTCTGCGGCGGCGCCAACAACCAGCTGGCCGAGCCGAGGCACGCGCGCGAGCTCGCCGGGCGCGGCGTCCTGTACGTGCCGGACTACCTCGCCAGCGCGGGCGGCGTCATCGACTTCCACCAGGAGCGGATCGACGACTCGCGCGGGGCGGTGCTGGCCGCCGTCGGCCGGATCGAAGCCATCACGGCCGAGGTCCTGGAGGCCGCCCGAGCCACCGGCCGCGCCCCGCAGGAGATCGCGGACGAGAGGGTACGCAGGCGGCTCGGGAGAGAGGATGGCCTTGCGCGTCCGCCGGCCTGAGCCCAAGCCACGCCCTAGCGTGGTGATGCGCCACGCCGATGCCAGCCCTGCGCGCCTTGCGGAGGTTCGGGTCGACCGCTAACCATGCAAGGAATGGTTGAGGACGGCGGGTAGGGAGCGGGCGACGATGAGCGGCGCCGTCGTGAGCATCGCGCAGCAGAAGGGGGGCGCCGGCAAGACCACGCTCGCGATCCAGCTGGGCGTGGCCTGGCTCACCATCGGCAAGCGCGTCGCGATGCTCGACATCGATCCGCAGGCGAGCCTGTTCACCTGGTTCAACCTGCGCCGCAAGCGCCTCGGCGACGCTGAGGGCGGTCTCGTGGTGCAGGGCCTGTCCGGCTGGCGGCTCGGCAGCGAGCTCAGTCGCCTGCGGCGCGAGTTCGAGCTGGTGCTGATCGACAGCCCGCCGCACGCCGAGGCCGATGCCCGCAGCGCGATCCGTGCGGCCGACCTCGTGCTCCTGCCGTGCCAGCCCAACGCTCTCGACCTTTGGGCGTGCAAGACTACCCTCGATCTGGCCCAGGCGGCCGGCACCGACGCGCTCCTGGTGCTCAACCGGGTGCCCGCGCGGGGCCGCGCGGCCGAGGCGATCCGCGCCGAGATCGAAGGCGAGCGCTGGCCGCTGGCTGCCGCCAGCCTTGGCAACCGCCAGGCCTTCGCCGCCTCGATCGGCGAGGGGCGGGGGGTGGCCGAGACCGCGCCCAGCAGCCCGGCCGGGCAGGAGATCACCGCCCTGGCCAGCGAGGTCCGTGCCCGGCTGACGTGAAATTGCCGCGGTGTCTCCCTTCTGCTACATAAGCGGCTCGGGCGACCCGTGGAGGAGGAAGCAGATGGACCCCTATCAAAGGCGCGGCGGCTCCGGCGACGATCTGCGGCGCCAGGCCAGCGGCTTCGCCGGGTCCTTCCTGACCTACCTGCGGACCCGTTCGCCCGAGCACTGGCTGTTCTTCGCCATCGGAATCATCGTCGGCCTGCTGCTCGGCTGACCGGGCCGCTGGCGCACGAAGTCACCACATGCGCCGCCTATCCGCTGCCGCCGAGCGGGATCTTGAAGCGCAGTCTCGCGAACCAGAACCGGTCCTCGCCGACGCTGCTGGTGCCGGCCTCGGCCTCCAGCGGCGGCAGCGGTTTCAGCTTGAGGCTCAGACCTTTGCTTTCCGACACTTGGTCGCTGTTGACCGCCACCTGCCAGCGGCTTTGCGCTTCGACCCTCGCCCAGGGCAGTTTGGGCAAGCTGGCGGCGACGGCGAGGTCGTAGCCGTCGAGCAGGCGGTCCGGCAGACCGCGTTCGACGAGGTTCTGGCCCGGAACGTCGTCGAACAGCGAGGCGCGGAACTCGAATGCGGGCGAGCGCACCGTGGTGCCTAGGGCGAAGCGCTCGTAGTCCAAGAGCCGGCCCTCTTCGACGGCGCCATTGACGCCAAGAGTGAAGTCCCGGCCGAGCAGGCGGTGGCGGTAGAAGAGACCAAGATCGCTCAGGCTCCTGCCCGCGGGCTCGTGCCTGAGCTGGCCTCGCAGCCAAAGCCGGTCGCGGCCCTGCCAGGAGCGGAGCAGCGGCTGGGTCACCGCGACTTCGTAGGCGATCTCCAGGTCCTCCTGGAACCTCAGATCGACCTCGACCCGGCGCAGCCATGCCGGACCGGTCTGCTGCAGACCGCTGAAAGCCCGGGAGACGCTGCGGTTCAAGCCCTCGCGTGCCCCGGCGGCGAGGTCGTTGTCGGGTTCGGCGGCCTGGAGCGCGCGCGCGGCGGTATCGCTCAGCCAAGAGCCGAGTTCCGACGTGCCGGCATCGGCACCGATGGCAAGGGCTGGTGCCGCACCGAGCTGTGCCGGGAGCGCAGTCCAGGCGACGGCCAGCGCGAGGCGGATCGCGACCGCCCGCGGCCTGCGGCGAAGCATGCGACGTTCCCCACCTCGCGCCGTCCGCTGAGGCGCGGCGCGCTGGCGATTCGGCAGCGGCGTCGGTGACCTTGGATCCGGTCTTCTCGATCGGCGCTGCTTCGGAGGTTATCGAGGCGGGCTTAAGGAAGGCTTTTTCGGAGCCGGCAGGCCCGGAGTCGGCGGTCGGCGGTAGCACGGGGCGGACGCGCTGCTCATTGCGCTGGCGCCCTCGAAGCGCACGCGCTCGGCTCCTGAGCGTACTCCGAGATGGCGCGAGGACGGTTCCAACTGCCGGAAATTTGGCAGCGATTAGAGAGCGTTGGGGGAGCCTGATGAGGTCGCCCGTCAGCGCTCTGCGGTCATGTCCTCACTGACCGTATCTTGTCAATAGGACCGATTAACGTTAATGAAACCAGAGTGAAGCATCGTTCGTCACCATATGGCCAGCGACGAGAGCAAGATGGCGCGGAGCACCCGTTCGGACGTCGAGCGGACCTTGGCGGAGGTTGCCCGGCAGCCGGTCGGCGACCCGGCGGGCGACGCCGCCGCGCCAGCCGCGGAGGTCGAGCTGGCCCTGGCCGACCTCGTCAGCGACGACAACGGGGAAGTCGTCTTCTGCAATGATTCCGGCTTTCGCAGCCTGGCGATTCATACCGATTTGCAGATCGTCGGTGACGGCCGGGCTGAGGTCCATCTCACCGCTGCCGGCGACGACGTGTCGGGGTTCAACTACGTGAAGTTCGACAACGGACTGACGTTGTTCTTCGAGGAGGGACTGCAGCTGATCGTGCTCGGTGGGATGCCGCCTTCGCCGGCGTGAGTGAAGACTCGTCACGGCGTGTCGTGCAGGCCTTCGAACTCGTGCAGCTCGTCCTGGCTCAGTCCGCCGAGGATTTCGCGCAACTCCTGCTCCGGCGTGCGCTCGGTGGGCGGCGTGATCAGCTTCAGCCGATCGGCGAGCCAGAGGATCACGCGCACGTTGCCGCGCTTGACCTCGGCTTCGATCGCGTCGCGCACGGCGCGCCGAAGGTCGGTAGTGCGATCGCGTGCCGGCATGGCCATCGCTTCCTTGGCTTCTTGGATCCAGCTCTGAAAGAGGCGGTCGTGATTGCGCTTGCGTGACAAGTGGCTGCGCGAGCAGCCGAGCCGGCCGGCAACGGTCGTCAGCGCGATGCCCTGAGCCAGCAGTTCGGCCGCGTGATGCCAGTCGATCCGGCACGGCGCAGCGCGCCGGGCACCGGCTTCGGGTCGATCGGTCATGGATGGATTCCCTCTGAGCCCCAGGCGCAGAGAGGGCGGATCGGCGAATGCGGCCCGGGGGAAGCAGAAGCCGGAATATAGGAAAATGATCCCAGTGTCAAGGGCTTTGCCGGAGCGATGCCGCGCCGGTCCCAGTCGCGGACGCGAGGGACACCTCGAACGGCGTTAGCTTGCCGGTTGCATTTACGTATTGTTAAGCAAACAAGTGGATTGGAGAGGCGTGCGGTAGCGGGAGACTGGAACGCCATGCGCGACGGTTCCGGTGCGGCGGGCTTGCCCGATGGCGGTAGCGAGCCGGACGATGCCGACGCTCTGCGTCGGGAGCTTCGGCAATGGCGGCGGAAGTGTCGGGCAGCGGAGCGTGCCAACGAGGCCAAGTCGGTGTTTCTCGCGACCATGAGCCATGAGATCCGCGAGCCGATGAACGGCGTCATCGGGATGACGGGCCTGTTGCTCGAGACCCCGTTGAGCGACGAACAGCAGAACCTCGTCGAGGCCGTTCTCGATTCGGGTCAGGCGCTGCTGACCATCATCAACGACATCCTCGATCTCTCGAAGATGGAGGCCGGATGCCTGGAGCTCGAGAGCATCGACTTCGATCTGAAGAACCTCCTGGAGCGAGTGATCGCGGCGGTCGCGCCGCGCGCCCGCCACAAGGGTCTCACGCTGCAGCTGGTCCTCGAGCCGGACGTCCCGGTCCTGCTGCGGGGCGATCCGGGCCGGATTCGACAGATCCTTCTCAATCTTCTCGGCAATGCGGTCAAATTCACCATCGCCGGCGAGATCACCCTGGCGATCCGCCGGGTCCTCGAAGGGCCGCGGAAGTTGCGGCTCGG
Source organism: uncultured Alphaproteobacteria bacterium (assembly GCA_963753275.1). Lineage (GTDB taxonomy): Bacteria > Pseudomonadota > Alphaproteobacteria > Geminicoccales > Geminicoccaceae > DATAOG01. Next base: position 34,739 of record CAVWCE010000042.1, read on the forward strand.
CATCACGGTGCGCGATACCGGGATCGGGATCCCCGAGCACTTGCAGGGGCGTCTGTTCGCGGCCTATGCCCAGGCGGATGCCTCCGTGCCGCGGCTCTATGGCGGGAGCGGTCTCGGGCTCTCCATCTGCCAGCGGCTGGTCGGTCTGATGGATGGCGAGATCCAGCTGTCCAGCCAACCGGGTCAGGGGACCGCGTTCGATCTCACGCTGGCGCTCGCCAAGACCCCGGCGAAGCGGCCCGGGGCGCGCCGTTCCGCGGCCGCGATCGCGGGCACGCGGCTGCTGATCGTCGATGGCACCGCGACGACCCGGAGCATGATGCAGCAGCGCACCCGAAGCTGGGGCATCACGGCCGAGGCGGTCGGTTCGGGGGAGGCCGCTCTGGCTGCGCTCCGTGCGGCGCCGCGCGGCGGCCGACCGTTCGAGATCGCGCTCGTCGACCGCTTCCTGCCGGACATGAGCGGTGAGGAGCTGGGCCAGCGCATCAAGGCCAGCCCTGAGCTGTGCGCGACCAAGCTGGTCATGATCGCCTCGTCCGGGCTGCGCGGCGATGCCGGGCGGGTCAAGGAGATCGGCTTCGCCGCCTACCTGCCCAAGCCCGTCGATACCACAACCCTGCTCGAGTGTTTGCTCGAGCTGCGGGGCGGGGATGACCAGACCGGCGAGGGGACGGCCGGCCCCGGGCTGATCACGGTGCACAGCATGTCCGAGCGCCGGCCCGCGGCCCTCAAGATCCTGCTGGCCGACGACAATCCGGTGAACTGCCGGCTCGCGATGCTGATGCTCGAGAAGGCAGGGCATCAGATCGAGGTCGTCAACGATGGCGCGCTCGCGGTCGAGGCGCTCGTCGGCAAGGACTATGATCTGGTCCTGATGGACGTGCAGATGCCCGGTGTCGATGGCCTCGAGGCGACCCGGCGGATTCGCGCGCTGCCGGGCGAGCGGGCCCGGGTTCCGGTGATCGCGATCACCGCCAATGCGATGGCCGGGGACGAGCAGCGCTGCCTTGCTGCGGGCATGAACGACTATGTCACCAAGCCGATCGATCGGGCTCGCCTGCTGGGCAAGGTGGCGCAATGGGGTCAGGCCGCCGTGCCTGCCGGATGAGACGCGGTTGGCGGCTGGATCGAAACCGCGCAAATCCTGCTTGTTGAGCCACTTCGGCGTGGATTATGCTACCAGAGGTTGGCTACAACGCCGTTCTGTCCTCGACGGGAGCCGAGCCATCATGGGGGTGCTGGGGATTGCGAATGGCCTTCGGCTGGGCTTGATCGCGGGGCTGACCTGCGTCCTGCCGCTCGAGTGGGCGCTGGCCGAAACTCGGCCGTTCGATGTCTGGTTGGAGGAATTGCGTAAGGACGCCCTGAAGGAGGGTATCGGCGCCGAGACCCTGACCGCGACGCTGACCGGCCTGGCGCCGATCGAGCGCGTCATCGAGCTCGATCGCCGCCAGCCCGAGGGCCGGTTCACCTTCCAGCAGTACAGCGAGCGGGTGCTCTCGCCGAGCCGGATCGAGCGCGGCCGCGAGCTGTATCGGGAACACCGCGCTCTGCTCGATCGGGTCGCTGCGGACTACGGGGTGCAGCCGCGCTTCATCGTCGCGCTCTGGGGCATCGAGAGCAGCTATGGCAGCTACGATGGCGACTACCCGGTGATCGGCGCGCTGGCCACGCTCGCCTACGACGGGCGCCGTGCGAGCTTCTTCCGTGGCGAGCTGCTGAACGCGCTCAGGATCGTCGATCAGGGCCACATCGCCATCGAGCACATGACCGGCTCCTGGGCCGGGGCCATGGGCCAGAGCCAGTTCATGCCGTCGAGCTACCACGCGTACGCGATCGACTACGACCGCGATGGCCAGCGTGACATCTGGACCAGCCTGCCCGACGTCTTCGCCTCGATCGCCAACTATCTCGCCCGCGCGGGCTGGAACGACGACTACACCTGGGGGCGCGAGGTGCTCTTGCCGGCCCGGCTGAGCAGCGAGCTGATCGGATTGGACGCCAGCAGACCGCTACCGGAGTGGCAGCGGCTCGGGGTGCGGCGCATCGATGGCACCGACCTGCCTTCGGTGCCGCTCAAGGCGTCGCTGCTCAGCACCGACGAAGGGCAAGGACCGGCGTACCTCGTCTATGACAACTTCAGGGTGCTGATGGCCTGGAACCGCTCGACCTACTTCGGCCTGACCGTGGGCGAGCTCGCCGATCTGATCGCTCGTCCCTGAATCGGGACGGTCGTCGAGTGCTGGAGCGGACCGCCATGAGCCAAACCAAGTCCAAGCTGGTGCTGCTCGGCGTGATCGCGGCGATCGCCCTGGCGCTCGCCGGTTGCGGCTCGACCGACCCCCAGGGCATCTACAAGCTCGGACAGCCCTACCAGATCGCCGGGCGTTGGTACTATCCGGAGTTCGATCCGGCCTACGACAAGGTCGGGGTGGCATCCTGGTACGGGGTGCCGTTCCATGGGCGCGCGACCGCCAACGGGGAGGTCTTCGATCGCCAGAGACTGACCGCCGCGCACCCGACCTTGCCGCTGCCGAGCATCGTGCGCGTGACCAATCTCGCCAATCGCCGCCAGCTGGAGCTGCGGGTCAACGACCGCGGCCCGTTCGTCCGCGAGCGACTGATCGATCTGTCGCAGGCGGCGGCCCGTGAGCTCGGATTCGAGCGCGAGGGAACCGCTCACGTGCGGGTCGAGTTCGTGAGCCTTGCCGAGGCGAAGGGCGTTCCGCCCCGCCCGCGCCGGCCGCCGCCGCAGCGGGAGCCGGCTCCGCCCGCGCCGGCGGTCACCCTGGTCGCCGCCGCCCCGGCGGCGCAGTGCGCCGGCCACTTCATCCAGATCGGCGCCTTCGCCGAAGCTGAGCGCGCCTGGCGCGCGGCCGCGCGGCTGCAGGGCGCCGGCGTCGTGCCGGTCAGCACCGAGCTGCCGAGCAGCGATCGCCTGACGCGGGTGCGGCTCGGGCCGATCGCCGATGCGGCGGCCGTCGAGGCGACGTTGCATCGGCTGAAGCGCGCCGGCTATCCGGGCGCCTTCATTGTCGGACAGGAATGGGGCAGCGCGCCGGCCTGCTGAGGCCGGCCGCCGCCCGGTTGGTGGAACATCGCAGTGGGAGCCGAGAGGGGATGATGCTCAGGAGGCTGGTGTTGGAAGGCCGCGTGGTCGTGGCGTCCCTGATTGTGCTGGTGTCCGGCGCCTTGGCGGAACGCGCGAGCGCGTTCGAACTCCCGCAAGGGCGGCGATCCTGATCGACCTCCAGTCCGATCAGGTCCTGTTCGCCAAGAACCCGGACGAGCCGCTGCCGCCCGCTTCGATGAGCAAGCTGATGACCGCGTTCATGGTGTTCGAGCGGCTCGAGGACGGCAGCCTCGGTCTCGACGACACGCTGCCGGTGAGCGAGAAGGCCTGGCGCAAGGGCGGCTCCAAGATGTTCGTCGAGGTCGGCGCCCGGGTGCGGGTCGAAGACCTGCTGCGCGGCATCATCATCCAGTCCGGCAACGATGCCTGCATCGTGGTGGCCGAGGGGCTCGCCGGAAGCGAGGAGGCGTTCGCCGAGCAGATGACGCAGCGGGCACGCGAGCTCGGCCTGACCCATACGACGCTCAAGAACGCCAGCGGCTGGCCCGATCCCGAGCATCTGATGAGCGTACGCGATCTCGCGCTGCTGGCGCAGACCCTGATCGAGCGCTTTCCGAACTACTACACCCTGTATAGCGAGAAGGAGTTCACCTACAACGGCATCAGGCAGTATTCGCGCAATCCCTTGCTCCATCAGGATCTCGGGGCCGATGGCTTGAAGACCGGCTACACCGACGAGGCGGGCTACGGTCTGGCAGCGTCCGCGGTGCGCGACGGGCGCCGGCTGGTGATGGTGCTGGCCGGGCTCGAGCGACCCGGCGACCGCGCCCGCGAGGCCGAGCGGCTGCTGGAGTATGGTTTCCGGCAGTTCAAGAGCTACCAGCTCTTCTCGGCCGGCGAGGCCGTCGGCCAGGCGGGCGTCTGGCTCGGCAGCGCGCCGACCGTGCCGCTGGTCCTCGAGCGGGACGTCGTGATCTCGCTGACGCCCGAGGCGCGCCGCGAGCTCGAAGTGAAGGTCGTGTACGACGGTCCGATTCCGGCGCCGGTCGTCAAGGGAGCTCAGGTGGCCGAACTCGAGATCGTGGCGCCTGGGATCGAGCCGCGCCGGCTGCCGTTGCTCGCCAGCGAAGAGGTGCGAGCGGCCGGCCTGCTGAGCCGGGCGAGCAGCGCGCTCGGCTATCTGATCTGGGGGCCGTCATGAGCCTGCGGGGGAAGCTCCTGCGGGGCCAGATCCCCGCCGGATGACGGCGCGCGGGCGGCTGATCACCTTCGAAGGTGGCGAGGGCGCCGGCAAGTCGACCCAGGTCGCGCGCCTGGCAGCGAGCCTGAGAGCTGCCGGACTCGCGGTCGTTGCCACGCGCGAACCGGGCGGTACGCCCGGCGGCGAGGCGATCCGTGGACTCCTCGTCGAAGGGCCGCCGGGGCGCTGGTCGCCGCTGACCGAGACCTTGCTGCTGCTGGCCGCGCGCCACGACCACGTCCTGCGGGTGATCGAGCCGGCAATGGCTGCCGGAAGATGGGTGCTCTGCGACCGCTTCATCGACTCGACCCGGGTCTATCAGGGCATCGCCGGCGCGGTCGGTCTGGACCTGGTCGACGAGCTGCATCGGATGATCTTGGGCGACCTGCAGCCCGATCTCACCCTGGTCCTGGACCTGCCGGTGCCGGTCGGTCTCGCCCGGCGCCGCGCGAGTTCCGGCGAGAACCGCTTCGAGCGGATGCCCGAGGACTACCACGAGCGCGTGCGGGCGGGCTTCCTCGCGATCGCACGCGGCGCGCCCGGACGCTGTGTGGTGATCGACGCCGGTCACTCGGAGGAGACCGTCGGCCGCCGGATCCGCGCCGTGGTGGACGCCCGTTTCGGCCTCGCCCTCGCCGGCGCGGTCTGAGGAGCTAGGCCCATGTCGCAAGGAGCGCCGCCCGAGCCGCGCGCTAATCCCGACCTTTGGGGTCAGGAGCTGGCGCTCGAGGTCCTCGGCAGCGCCGTCCGCTCCGGCCGTCTGCCGCACGGCTGGCTGTTTGCCGGTCCAGAGGGGGTCGGCAAGGCCACGCTGGCGTATCGCTTCGCCCGCGCGCTTCTCGCGGTTCCGCACGGACCCGCGCCCGCGCTCGGCCTGGCGCCCGATCACCCGGTGTTCCGGCAGGTCGCGCAGGGTGCGCATCCTGATCTGACGGTCCTCGAGCCGGAGCGCGATCCCCGAACCGGGCGCCTCAAGCCTGAGATCCCGGTGAGCGCGGTGCGTGCCGCCAGCGCCGCGCTGCAGTCGACCGCGGCGATGGGCGGCTACCGCTTGGTCGTGGTCGACGGCGCCGAGCGCCTCAATCGCAATGCCGCCAACGCGCTCCTCAAGTCGCTCGAGGAGCCCCCGCCGGCGGCGGTCCTGATCCTGATCAGCCCGCGACCGGCGCGGGTCGCGGCGACTCTGCGCTCGCGCTGCGCCAAGCTGTCGCTCGCCCGTCTGCCCGATCGCTTGGTCGTCGACGGCCTGGCGCGCTGGGCAGCCACAGCTGAACGGCGAGCAGCGTGGCGCGATCGCGCTGCTCGCGCGCGGCAGCCTCGGCCGGGCGCTCGCGCTCGCCGAGGAGGACTGGTTGCCGCTCTATGGGCGCCTCGTCGAGGGCGTTGCCGGCGACGTCACGGATCACCTCGCCCTGCACGAGCTGGCGCTGGCCTTGGCGCGACTTGCCGAGCGGCGCGGCTTCGTCGCGCCGCTCGGCATGGTCCAGGAACTGCTCGGCCGGGTGATTGCGGCCGGCAGCGATCGCCTCGGCCCGGCGCTGTTCGCCGACGAGCCCGCGGCCTTGCGCCGGCTGGCACGCCGCCATCCCCTTGAACACTGGGCTGCGGTGTGGGAAAAGATCGGCCGGCTGGCGGCAGCCGTCGACGGTCTGAACCTCGATCGCGCGCAGGCGCTCTTCCACATCCTGGACCTGGTGGCGCCGGCCTCCGGCCAGCACAGGATCGCCGCCGCCGATGCGCATCTCGGAGCCTACGATGTCCTCGGCTGACGCGTTCTACGTCACCACGCCGATCTACTACGTCAACGACGTGCCGCACGTCGGCCACGCCTATACCACGTTGGCCTGCGATACGATCGCCCGCTTCGCCCGCCTGGACGGCCGTCGCGTGTGGTTCCTGACCGGCACCGACGAGCACGGCCAGAAGGTCGAGAAGGCGGCCGCGGCCGCCGGCCTGGCGCCGCAGGCCTTCACCGACCGGGTCTCGCAACGGTTCCGCGAGCTGGCCGAGCGCATGCAGATCTCGCACGACGACTTCATCCGTACCACCGAGGCCCGGCACAAGGCGGGCGTCCAGGCGCTCTGGCGCGAGCTGGTGCGCCGTGATCAGATCTACCTTGGCACCTATGCCGGCTGGTACTCGGTGCGCGACGAGTCGTTCTACGCGGAGAGCGAGCTGGACGATGGTCTGGCGCCGACCGGCGCGCCGGTCGAGTGGATCGAGGAGCCGAGCTACTTCTTTCGCCTCTCCGCCTGGCAGGAGCCGCTCCTGCGCCACTACGACGAGCACCCGGACTTCATCCTCCCGGCCACGCGGCGCAACGAGGTGGTCCGCTTCGTCGAGGGCGGGCTGCAGGACCTGTCGGTGTCGCGGACCAGCTTCCGCTGGGGCATCCCGGTGCCGGACGACCCCGACCACGTGATCTACGTCTGGCTCGACGCGCTCACCAACTACATGACCGCGCTCGGCTTTCCCGATACCGACGCGACCCTCTACCGCACGTTCTGGCCGGCCGACGTGCACGTCGTCGGCAAGGACATCCTGCGCTTCCACGCGGTCTACTGGCCGGCATTCCTGCTCGCGGCCGGGCTCGCGCCGCCCCGGCGCGTCTTCGCCCATGGCTGGTGGACGAATCGAGGGGCAGAAGATCTCGAAATCCCTTGGTAACGTGATCGATCCCTTGCAGCTGATCGAGGAGTACGGACTCGATCAGACCCGGTATTTTCTTCTGCGTGAGGTGCCGTTCGGCAACGACGGCGACTTCTCGCGCGGCGCGATGATCAGCCGGATGAACCGCGATCTGGCGAACGACTACGGCAATCTGGTGCAGCGGGTGCTGGCGCTGATCCAGCGCAACTGCGCCGGTCGGCTGCCCGAGCCGGGCGACCTCACGGGCGACGACCGCGGTCTGCTCGAGGCCGCCGAGCGACTCCTCGACGAGGTGCGCGCGGCGATGGCCAGGCAGGCGTTGAGCCGGGCGCTCGAGTCGATCTTCGAGCTGGTCGGCACCGCCAACCGCTACGTCGATGCCCAGGCGCCCTGGGCGTTGCGCAAATCCGACCCGGCGCGCATGGCGACGGTGCTCTATGTTCTGGCCGAGGCCATCCGCCGCCTCGCCCTGTTGACTCAAGCCTTCCTGCCGGACGCCTCGGCCCGGATCCTCGATCAGCTCGCGGTTGCGGCGGACGCGCGCACGCTTGCGCATTGCCGGGACGGCTCGGCGATGCTGCGGCCGGGCGCGCCGCTGCCGGCACCGACCGGCGTGTTCCCGCGCTTCGCAGGCTAGCGGCGCGATGCTCGTCGACAGCCACTGCCATCTGGATTTTCCTGCGCTCGCCGACGAGGAGCGATGCGGTCATCGAGCGCGCCGATGCGGCCGGGGTCCGGGTGATGCAGACCATCGGCACGCATCTCGACGGCTTCGAGCGGGTTCTGGCGATCGCCGCAGCCCATCCGGGCGTCTACTGCTCGGTCGGCGTCCACCCGCACCGGGCGACCAAGGAACCGATCGCCGGTCCCGAGCCGCTGTTGGCGCACATCGGCCATGCGAAGGTCATCGGCATCGGCGAGAGCGGCCTCGACTACCACTACGACCACAGCCCCAGGGACGTGCAGGCCACCGTCTTCCGGGCGCATATCGCCGCCGCCCGCGCGAGCGGGCTGCCGCTGATCGTCCATACCCGCGATGCCGACCAGGACACGATCGCGATGCTGCGGGACGCGATGGCCGAGGGGCGGTTCACTGGCGTGATCCACTGCTACAGCTCGAGCCCCGAGCTTGCCTTCCAGGCGCTCGAGCTCGGGCTCTATCTCGGGCATCGGCGGCATTCTCACCTTCCGGCGATCGGACCGGTTGCGCCGCACCGTGCGCGAGCTGCCGCTCGAGCGCCTGCTGCTCGAGACCGATGCGCCCTACCTGGCGCCGGAGCCGTTCCGCGGTCAGCGCAACGAGCCCGCCTATGTGGCCAAGGTCGCAGCCGCGCTGGCCGACCTCAAAGGGCTCGCGATCGCCGAGGTCGAACGGGCGACCACCGCCAACTTCTTCCGTCTGTTCGCCAAGGCCCAACCGCCCGACGCTGCCCCATGCGGGTGACGGTCCTGGGCTGCGGCACGTCGAGCGGCGTGCCGCTGATCGGCTGCCGCTGTCCGGTCTGTACCTCCGACGAGCCGCGCAACCGGCGCCGTCGTTGCGCGATCCTGATCGACCAGGGCGCAACCCGGATCCTGGTCGACACGCCGCCCGACCTGCGCTGCCAGTGCCTCGCCGCCGGCGTCGACCGCCTGGACGCGATCCTCTACACCCACGCCCATGCCGATCACGTCAACGGGATCGACGACCTGCGGGCGCTCAACTTCCTGATGGACCGGCCGATCGACGCCTACGCGCACGCGGCGGTCCTGGCGCGCATCCGCGAGCGCTTCGCCTACGCCTTCCTGCCCCCCGAGCCGGACAAGGGCTGGTGGCGCCCGGCTCTCAACCCGGTGCCGATCGAGGGCCCGTTCACGGTCGGCGAGCTGGCGATCCGCCCCTTCGAGCAGTGCCACGGCCGCCTGCCGAGCTGGGGTTTCCGGGTCGGCGGCTTCGCCTATTCGCCCGACGTCAACGGCCTGCCCGAGGCGGCTGTGGCCGAGCTCGCCGGGCTCGACCTCTGGCTCGTCGACTGTCTGCGGGAGCGGCCGCATCCGAGCCACGCCCATCTCGAGCAGACGCTCGCCTGGATCGCCGCGATCAAGCCCAGGCGCGCGGTCCTGACCCACATGAACCACGAGGTCGACTACTGGGACCTCAAGGGCCGGCTGCCGGCGGGGGTCGAGCCCGCCTACGACGGCATGGTGCTCGACCTGCCGGACTGCTGAGGCGCGCCCCGCTCACCTGCGTCGCGCGCGTTTCACCCCGGCTGGGCTCGGTCGAAAGCTGGATCCTCGCGATCCGCATCGGGACCGATCAGGCCGCGATCGAGCAGCAGGCTGAAGCGCAGGATGATGCCCCAGAAGAAGTAGAACGGGATGATGTTGTAGGGCTTCTCGAAGCCGTCCTCGCCGATCGCCAGCACCCAGATGCAGATGAAGAAGACCATCAGGACCAGCAGCCGGTTCTCGCCCTCGCGCCAGCCCAGCCGCCCGGCACTGCATGAAGGTGGCGTGCCAGCGGCGAAGCAGGCTCAGCCATGATCAGGACCCAGCAGATCGCCGCCGACGATCCCGGTGCGCGCGACGACCGTGACGTAGGAGTTGTGCGGCTCGCGCACCGCGGCGCCGCTCGAGCCGTAGAAGTCGGTCAGCGCCACGCCATAGCCGAGCCCAAGCAGCAGGCTGAACGGGTCCTTGGCGCATGCGGTCGAAGATGCTGGTCCACCACTCGAGCCGCTGGCCGACGCCCTCGGCGGCCGAGCACACGCCTCGATCATCGGGTCGCAGACCCCGAAGATCGCCATGAAGTGCGCGACCAGGAACTCGGCGTTGAAGCTGGCGCCGAGCCGGCCCTCGAACTGCAGGCCGATCAACGAGATCAGGCCGAGCAGGAAGCCGGACAGACAGTACGACGATGCGCGATGTTGCCCAAGCTCGAGCGGCGGTACAGCATCATGAAGCCGAACACCGCGATCAGGATCAGGTAGAGGGTGCGCGCCTGGAAGATCGCTACGGTGTAGCCGATGATCAGCACCGCGGCGACATTGGCGAGCAGCTTGTTGCCATGGAACAGCAGCAGATAGAACGCGGCCATGATCATCAGTTGCGGCGGTGTTGGTCATGCTGCCGAAGATCGGCACCTCGAAGCCGGTGCCCGAGGTGATCGTCGGCGAGAGCGTCCAGATCTCGACCCGGATCGGGTAGAGCAGGCCATAGAGCACGCAGAGCAGCAGCAACTTGGGCAGCCAGTCGAAGAAGCGCTCGAGGCTCCGCGGATCGCCGGCGAACACGAAGCCGACCAGCAGGAACAGCGATTCCAGCACGTGCGCGGCGTCGCGCAGCGCCCAGGTGCCGTGGATGGCGAAGTCGAACAGCGCGCGGCCGACGCCGAACGTCCACCAGATCGCGAGCGGCAGGATCGCGACCGTCAGCGAGAGCCGGCCCAGCACGCCGGTGTAGTTGATCGTCATCAGGGACAGCAGCAGCACGATCTCGCCGACCGGCAGGCCGCCGCCGGCGACCGGCGGGATGCGCAGCTGCATGAAGCCCCAGTTGAACAGCAGGTAGAGCAGACCGTGACCAGGACCACGATGTTGCGCAGCGCCTCGATCCTGCGCACCGCCGGCAGCTCCGGCCCGAGAGCCGGGCGCGGCATCGTCGCGGCCGCCCGTCCCAATGGAGGCGGCCCTGGTGGATCGACCACCTCGGTTCCTGCGGTCCGTGTCGTGCTCAAGCGAGCCATCGACGTCCTGGCATGTGGCGACCGCGCGCGCCATGCGCCCGAGAGTGCCGCATGGCGCAGCGCACGGTTTCAAGGACTTGCGACGCTGTTGCACGTCGGAAGCGCCGGCGTCCGCAAGCCAGTGCCCCTCAACGCTCAGGAGCGGCCGCGCGCGGCGCCGATCGACCGCGGCCGGCCGGCGCCGCCCGCGCCGCCAGAGCTCGTCCGATCTCGCCGTAGACGTTCGCCGACCAGCGCCGCGCCAGCGCAAGCGCGCGGCGCGCTCGACGGGCAGCTTCGCCGAGCCCGCTGCCGCAGCTCGGAAGAGTCGCGCAAGCTCCTGCAGCGCATCGGCCAGCGCATGCACGATCCGGCGGCGCGAGCGGCCGTGGGTCACCACCACCCGGCCGCAGCTGGCATCGACGATGCTGGCCGGGACCGCCGAGGTCGAAGCAGACCACCGGGCGGCCGAGCGCCAGCGCCTCCAGCACGACTTGCCCGCCGGAATCGTGCAGGCTCGGAAACAGCAGCAGGTCGTGCGCGCGGTAGACCTCGGCGATGCGGCTGAATGCTCGACCCAGGCGAGCCAGTCGACCGCATCCTCGACCCCGAGGCGTTGCGCCTGAGCGCGCCGCCAGGCCTGCTCGCCGGACCCGGCTGCCGGCGACGGTCAGGCGTGCCTCTACGCCCCGCCGGAGCACCTCGGCCAGCGCCTCGAGGCCGAGGTGAATGCCCTTCCAGGCGAGGCAGCGCCCGACGAAAAGCAGCCGCAGTGGCCCGTCGATCCCGGTTGCGGGGCGCTCCTCGAGGCCGGTCGCCGGCAGGTCGATGCCGATCTGGAGCTGCGATCCGCGACCTTTGCCTGATGGCGCGCCGGGACCAGGCGGCCGGTGTCGCGGCTCGAGACGTAGATCAGCCGCGCCGAGGCCAGCGCCTGACGGGTCAGCGGATCGAATCGGGTCGAGCAGGTTGAGCCCGTCGCGCACCAGCTCGAGCCACCAGCCGCGCGCGCCCATGCCGGCGGCGGAGCGCGAAGGGCGCCCGTTCGCCGCCGCCGACCGGCCCCAGCACGAACGGCACCGGCAGCCGGCCCAGGAAGCTCGGCTGGCGGATCACGCAGTAGGTGATGTGGTGAACCAGATCGAAACGCTCGGGTGCAAGCCGGCGCCGGACGTGACGATAGGCGGCAAACTGCCACGCCAGGTGCACCAGCTGCAAAGGCAGGCCGTGGGCGGCAAGCCGGCCGAGCCAGCCGGGCATGAGGAACTCGAAGGCGAGGTTCTGCGGCAGCTGGCCGGCGGCGAGCTCGGCGCGGATCGCGGCTTGGTGGCGCCGCTGGGTGAGCACTAGGACCTCATGGCCGAGACGGGCGACCTCGAGCGCCCAGTGCCAGCCGACGCCGGGCTCGGAGCCGCTGTGCGGGGCGCAGGAAAAGGCGCTGAGCAAGACCCGCATGACCGGTCCGAGCCGCGCCGCCGCTCAGAGCGGGCGCGCGTGAGCGCGGTTGATGGTGAGGTCGGGCGCGCGCGTCGACCGCCGCTGCAGGCGGCGGCTCACGTCGTCGTACAGGCTGCCGACCAGCTCCGGCCAGCGCAGCGTGCGGGCGCGCGCCCGCGCCCCATCGCTCAGCTGCCGGAGCAGATCATCGCGTCGGGCGAGCTCCTCGAGCGCATCCGCGAGACCGCGCGCGCATTGCGCCTCGCTTCGTTTCGCGGTCGCCACCACCCGGCCGCAGCGCGCGTCGACCAGCTCGGCCGGTCCGCCGATGTCCAGGCAGACCACCGGCAGGCCATGGACCAGCGCTTCGAGCACCACGTTGCCGCTCGAATCGTGCAGGCTTGGAAACAGCAGCGCGTCATGGCGACGATACAGCTCGCCGATCTTGCCGTGCTCGATCCAGGGCAGCCATTCGATCGCGTGGCCGATGCCGAGCTCGTCGGCGAGCTGCCGCCAGGCCCGCTCGTCGGGGCCGGCACCGAGCATGGTGAGGCGCGCCTCGACGCCGCGGCCGAGCAGCTCGGCCAACCCTCTCAGGCCAAGATGCATGCCCTTCCAGTACAGGAACCGGCCGGCGAACAGGAGCCTGAGCGGCGCGCCGGTGGCTCGCCCCGCCGGCGGCGTCGCCGCCGCCTCGCGCGTGCCGATCTCGAGGTGAAGCTCGGTCTTGTCCCGCCACTGTCGCCGGCAGGGCCTGGCGCGACTGCTCGGTCTTGACGTAGACCACCAGGGCGTCGGCGCAGGCGCGACGCGTGATCGGATCGAAGCGGATCAGCGCGGTATGGACGTCGCGCACCAGCTCGGTCAACCAGCCGCGCCAGCCGAGGCCACGGCGGAGCGCGAACGGAGCGCGCTCGCCGCCGCCGAGCGGCCCCAGCACGAGCGGGACCGGCAGCCGTCCCATCAGGGTCGGATGGCGGATGCCGCTGAAGGTGATGTGGTGGACCACGTCGATCTGCCAGGCCGCGAGATGCCTGCGCGTGTGTCGGTAGGCCAGGACCTGCCAGACCAGATGGACCAGATGCCAGGTCAGCTGCTCGAACCCGAGCGCCACGCCCTTGCGCTGGAGCCAGTCCAGCCAGGGCGGCATGAAGAACTCGAAGCGGAGCGTCGGCGGCAGCCGCCCGCTCGCCACCTCGGCCTCGATCTCGCCCTGCAGCTCGGTCTGGGTGAGGGCGATCACCTCATGGCCGAGGCGGGCGGCCTCGATCGCCCAGTTCCAGCCGACCCCTTCCTCCGAGCCCCGATGGGGTCCGCAGGAGAAGGCGCTCAACAGAATCCTCATGGGCTCCGTCCCTGACCGCTGGCCCGCTCGGGCCACGCGACGCCCACGGGCAGCTCGAGCTGCTCGATGCGCTGGTCATACAGCTCAAAGCCGCACTTTTGGTAAACGGCGAGAGCCCGCGGGTGGTCCAGATCGCAGGTGTGGACCCACAGGCGGCGCGGTCGCGCCCGCCAGGCGTGGTGGATCGTCCAGTCGAGCAGATAGCGGCCGAGGCCCCGGCCGATGAATTCCGGCATCAGCCCGAAGTACGCGAGCTCGGTATCGGGCGCCTGGCGCCGATCGAGCTCGGCGTAGCCCGCCGGCACGCCGTCGACCCAGAGCACGTTCACCTCGACGGCCGGATCTGCGATGATCCGCAGCAGCTCCGCATCCGAGAGCAGCTGGCGTACGACCCAGGTCCAGTCCTGGCCGATCGACCCATAGAGGTAGCGGTAGAAGGCCGTCGTCGGCTGCCGGGCGACGCGGATCTCGATGCCAGCGAGCGGCGGCCGCAATGGTGGTGCGGTCGGCGCGCCCGTCATCTCGAGATAGGTGACCAGGGTCGGGACGCTCTTCCCAGCCGGTGCCGGCACGCGCGCGATCAGCTCTCGATCGGCGTGTCGCTGCGGCCGCCCCACTCCGACCAGGAACCGTCGTAGACCGCAGCGTCGGCCGCGCCCAGCTGGTGCAGGGCGAGGGCGATCGTGCAGGCCGTGACCCCCGAGCCGCAGGTGGTGACGATCGGCCGCCGCTGATCGACGCCGAGCGCGGCGAAGCGCCGGCGCAGCTGCTCGGCGGGGAGCAGCGTGCCGTCGCCGGCGATCAGATCGAGATGGGGCAGATTGAGGCTTTGCGGGATATGCCCGGCGCGCAGCCCCGCGCGCGGCTCGGGCTCGGTGCCGGCGAAGCGCCCGCTGGAGCGGGCGTCGATCACCTGCTCACGCCGGGCCACCAGATTGGCGCGAATCTGCTCCAGGTCGCGCACCAGCAGATGGTTCTGACGGGCCGTGAAATGGGCTTCCCGCGGCACCACCGGCCGGTCGTCGACCGGGCGTCCTTCGGCCAGCCACTTGGCCAGGCCGCCATCCAGCACCGCGACCTCCGGATGCCCGAACAGGCGCAGCATCCACCACGCGCGCGCGCTCGCCGAGTACCGGTTGTTGTCGTAGACCACGATGCGCGTGCCGTCGCCCAGGCCGAGCCTGCGCATGCGGCTCGAGAACTTGGCGGCGCTCGGCAGCATGTGGGGGAGCGCGCTCTGCTCGTCGGCGATGTCGTCGATGTCGAAGTAGACGGCACCCGGGATATGCGCCTGGGCGTACTCCGCCCTGGCGTCGCGCGCGAGCGTCGGCAGGTACCAGGTGGCATCGGCGAGCTTGAGGTCGGGGGCGCCGAGGTGCTCGGCCAGCCATCGGGTGCTGACCAGGCCGGTGGCGGCGGGCATCGCGTCGTCCCTGGCATCGATCTGCTCGCCGGACCGGGTCAGTCCCGAGTCGAGCCAGGACGGCACGCGGCAGGCCCTTCTCGCGCAGGAAAGCGGGATTGAACAGCTTGCTCTGGTAGCGGTTGCCGTAGTCGCAGAGGATGGTCACGATGGTGTGGCCCGGCCCCAGCTTGCTGGCCAGCCGGATCGCGCCCGCGATGTTGATCCCGGTCGAGCCGCCGAGCACCAGCCCTCGTCGCAGCACCAGGTCGAACACCAGCGGCAGCGCCTCCTCGTCCGGGATCTGGAACCAGTCGTCGACCGGCGCGCCCTCGAGGTTCTGGGTGATCCGGCCCTGGCCGATGCCCTCGGTGATCGAGTTGCCCTCGGCCTTGAGCTCGCCATGGGCGTAGTAGTTGTAGATCGCCGAGCCGTAGGGGTCGGCGAGCGCGATCACCACGTCCTGGTTGCGCTCCTTGAGCGCCATGCCGACGCCGGCGAGCGTGCCGCCGGTGCCGACCGCGGAGACGAAGCCGTCGACCTGGCCCTCGGTCTGGCGCCAGATCTCGGGGCCGGTGCCTTCGAGGTGGGCCCGGCGGTTGGCGGTATTGTCGAACTGGTTGGCCCAGATCGCGCCGTTCGGCTCCTTGGCGGCGAGCTCCTCGGCGAGGCGGCCGGAGTAGCGGACGTAGTTGTTGGGGTCCTTGTACGGCACCGCCGGCACCAGGATCAGCTCGGCGCCGCACAGCCGCAGCATGTCCTTCTTCTCCTGGCTCTGGGTCTCCGGCATCACGATCACCGAGCGGTAGCCCAGCGCGTTGCCGACCAGGGCGAGGCCGATGCCGGTGTTGCCCGCGGTGCCCTCGACGATCGTGCCGCCCGGGCGCAGGAGCCCGCGCTGCTCGGCATCGCGCACGATCTAGAGCGCCGCCCGGTCCTTGACCGACTGACCCGGGTTGAGGAACTCGGCCTTGCCGAGAATCGTGCAGCCGGTCTCCTCCGACGCCTGCCGGAGATGGACCAGCGGCGTGTTGCCGATCAGATCGATGAAGTTCTCTTTTCCATGATCTTGTGCACTTTGCGCGATCGCCAGGGAGCGCAAGCGTAGTCGAGGCTGGGCAGGGGCTCAAGCATGCCTGCGCCCGATCATCGCCTTCCACCCCGCCGGCTGCGACGGTCAGGTCATGGTCGCCACCGAACCAGGCCCTGGATCAGTGGGTCGGCTCGGCGGCCGCGCCACCGACGCCCTGCGCGAGCGCCGCTTCGAGGAAGTCGTCGAGGTCGCCGTCGAGCACGCCCTGGGCGTTGCCCTTCTCGACCCCGGTGCGCAGGTCCTTGACCATCTGGTAGGGCTGCAGGACGTAGGAGCGGATCTGGTGGCCCCAGCCGATGTCGCTCTTGCCGGCGGCCTCGGCCTCGGCCGCGTCGCGCCGCTTCTGCAGCTCGAGCTCGTAGAGCCGGGCGCGCAGCATGGCGTAGGCCTGGGCGCGGTTCCGGTGCTGCGAGCGGTCGGTCTGGCAGGCGACCACGATCCCGGTCGGCAGATGGGTGAGGCGGACCGCGCTGTCGGTCTTGTTGACGTGCTGGCCGCCGGCGCCCGACGCGCGGTAGGTGTCGATCCGCAGGTCCTTGTCGTTGACCTCGACCTCGATCGTGTCGTCGACCACCGGGTAGACCCAGACGCTGGCGAAGCTCGTGTGGCGGCGCGCCTGGCTGTCGAACGGCGAGATCCGGACCAGCCGGTGGACGCCGCTCTCGGACTTGAGCCAGCCGTAGGCGTTGGTCCCCAAGAGCCTGACCGTGGCCGACTTGATGCCGGCCTCCTCGCCCGGGCTCTCCTCGATCCACTCCAGCTTGTAGCCGTGGGCGTCGGCCCAGCGGGTGTACATGCGGAGCAGCATCGCGGCCCAGTCCTGGGACTCGGTGCCGCCGGCGCCGGCATGGATCTCGAGAAAGCAGTCGTTGGCGTCGGCCTCGCCCGAGAGCAGGCTCTCCTTCTGCAGCCGGGCGAGCTGCTCGCGGAGCGCGGCGAGCGCGGCCTCGGCCTCGGCGAGGCTGGCGGCGTCGCCCTCCTCCTCGGCGAGCTCGGCCAGCGCGACGCCGTCCTCGAGCTCCTGCTCGAGGCTGCGCTGGCGCTCGATCGCGTCGGCCAGACGGGTGCGCTCGCGCATCACCTTCTGGGCGCGCTCGGCCTCGTTCCAGAGCTCGGGGTTCTCGGCCTCGGCGTTCAGCTCGTCGAGCCGGCGGAGCGCCTCGTCCCAGTCAAAGATGCCTCCTCAGCAGGGCGAGCGCCTGCTCGATGTCGTCGGCGAGGTGGGTGATCTCGGCGCGCATGAAGCCTCCGGCCGAAGGGCTCGGCCCGTCGTCATCACCGGGACCGCGGTCGCGTGTAGCACGAGCGCGGCGCGCGAGGGAAGGCGCCGGAAATGGCGGCCGGCGCCCTTGTCCTCAATAGAGCCCGCCGGTCGGCGGCGCGCTGCGCGGCGCGCGGCCGGGCGCGGCAGACCCGGAATCGAGGGCATCGTGGATGCTGGCGGTCGCGCCCCGCGGGGGGCTGACCGCGGTCGGCTCGGTCCCGGGCATGAACGCCTCGAGGATCACGGTGTCGGTATCGGGCCCCGGCAGCAGGCCGGTCTCGGCATCGACCCGGACCAGCCGCACGCCGGCCGGGACGCGGAACGGGGTCGCCGGCCGGTCGGCCAGCGCCTCGGTCATGATGTCGATGAACACCGGCAGCGCCGCGCTCGCACCCTGCTCCTGCGGGCCGAGGCTCTTCGGCTGGTCGAAGCCGATGTACACGCCGACCACGAGGTCCGGCGTGAATCCGAGGAACCAGGCGTCGCGGCTGTCGTTCGAGGTGCCGGTCTTGCCCGCTATCGGCTTGCCGATCGCACGCGCCCGCGCGCCGGTGCCGCGCTCGATCACGCCCTCGAGCAGGTTGACCATCTGATACGCCCGGGGCGCCGGGATCACCTGCTCGCGCTGGTCGATCAGCAGCGGCGCGCTCTGCTCCTCCCAGGCGACGTCCTGGCAGGCGGGGCAAGGGCGGGCATCGCGCCGCACGACGGTCCGGCCGTGGCGATCCTGGATGCGCTCGATCAGCGCCGGCTGGAGCCGCTTGCCGCCGTTGACCAGGGTCGCGTAGGCGGTGGTCAGGCTCAGCAGATCGACCTCGCCTGCGCCGAGCGCCGAGGCGAGGTTGCGTCCCATGCCGCGAGCGATGCCGAAGCGATCGACCATGTCGACGACCCGGTCCATGCCGGCCGCCTGGGCGAGGCGCACGGTCATCAGGTTGCGCGACTTCTCGATTCCAAGCCGCAGCGTGCTCGGGCCATAGAAGCGCCCCGAGTAGTTGGCGGGCTTCCACTTGCCGAGACCCGGGCCCTGGTCGATCACGATCGGCGCATCGAGCAGGATGCTGGACGGGGTGAAGCCGCTCTCGAGCCCGGCCAGATAGATGAACGGCTTGAGCGCCGAGCCGGGCTGGCGGAGCGCCTGGGTGGCCCGGTTGAAGACGCTGCGCGCATAGCTGAAGCCGCCGCTCATGGCGAGCACGCGACCGTTGTGCGGGATCGAGCGCCACCACGGCGCCTTCGACCTCGGGCGACTGCTGCAGCGCATAGGGCGGCGCTTCGCTGCCGCCTTCGCTCGCGGGCGCAGCTGGTGCGACCCACACCACGTCGCCGGGCTGGACCACCTGATCGGCCGCGGTGACCTCCGGGCCCAAGCTGATCGGTCCCGCTCGCCGCGCGCGCCCAGGCTCATCCCCGCGAGCGGCAGCTCGGCCCGGCTGCCGTCGTCGAGCCCGATCACCGCGCCCTCGGCGGCCACCTCGAGCACGACCGCCAGCTGCCAGGTCTCGAGACCGCCGCCATGGTCGAGCTCGACCAGCTGGCTCGGCCAGTCCTCGGTGCTCGCCAGACGGGCTTCGGGGCCACGCCAGCCATGCCGCCGGTCGTAGGCGATCAGACCGGCGCGCAAGGCCCGATCGGCCACGGCCTGGAGCGGCCGGCGACAGCGTGGTGCGGATCGACAGGCCGCCCTGGTAGAGAAACGCCTCGCCATGCTCCTCGACCAGCAGCCGGCGCACCTCCTCGGTGAAATAGTCCGCGGTCACCATCTCGGTCGGCGGCGCGGTGACGCATCACCAGGGGCTCGGCCGCGGCCTGCTCGGCGTCGCGCGGGTCGATGAAGCCGACATCGAGCATGCGGCCGATCACCCAGTCGCGGCGCGCCTTCGCCGCCTCGGGCTGCCGCACCGGGTGATACCAGGACGGCGCCTTGGGCAGGCCGGCGAGGAACGCGGCCTCGGCGACGGTCAGCTCGTCGAGCGACTTGTCGAAATAGTTGAGCGCCGCGGCGGCGACGCCATAGGAGCCGACGCCGAGATAGATCTGGTTGAGATAGAGCTCGAGGATCTGGTCCTTGGTGAACGCCTGCTCGATCCGGAACGCGAGCATCGCCTCCTTGATCTTGCGGCGCAGCGAGACCTCGTTGCTCAGCAGGAAGTTCTTGGCGACCTGCTGGGTGATGGTCGACGCGCCGACCGGCCGGCGATCGTCCGCGAGGTTCGAGGTTGGTGAAGACGGCGCGCAGGATGCTCAGCGGGTCGATTCCCGGATGGTCGTAGAAGTTCTTGTCCTCGGCCGCCAGGAAGGCCTGGATCAGGCGTCTGGGGATCGCCTCGACCGGGACGAAGATCCGCTTCTCATGAGCATACTCCGCCATCAGGCGCCCGTCGGCGGCATGGATCCGGGTCACGGTCGGCGGCTGGTAGTCGGCCAGCTGGCGATAGTCGGGCAGATCGCCGCCGTAGCGGTGCAGCACATAGAGCGCGCCGCCGGCGCCGATGATCGCCAGAACCAGCAGGCTGGCGAGGAGCGCACCGAGCAGCTTCAAGACGCTTGCGCAACGTCGATCCTCTGGCAAACCGCGGGGGCGGTGGCGCTGGCCGGCCGTGCGACGAAGCCCGAGGTCACGGCCGTCCGGGCGCGAAGTACTGGTCGATGGCGGCGACCATCGCCTTGGCCAGGCGGGCCAGATGAGCGGGATCCCGCAGCGCCTGCTCATCGGCGGCGTTCGAAAGATAGCCGAGCTCGACCAGCACCGACGGCATGTCGGGCGACTTGAGAACCACGAAGCCGGCCTGCGAGCGGCGCTGCCGCGCCATCTTGGTCACATCCCTTCAGCTCGCTCACGAAAAGCTCCGCCACCTGCACGGACTTATTGTTGGCATCCCGCTGCGCCAGGTCGATCAGGATCTCGGTCACGATGTCCTCCTGGTCGGACAGATCGATCCCCGCCAGGATATCGGCACGGTTCTCCTTGCTTGCAAGCCGCGCCGCCTCCTCGTTCGAGGCCTGCTCGGACAGCGTGTAGACCGAGGCGCCGCGCACTTCGGGCGCCTTGACCAGACTGTCGGCGTGGAGCGACAGGAACAGCTCGCCATCGCTGTCGCGCGCCACCTGCAGTCGATCGCGCAGGCGCACGATCCGATCGGCGTCGCGAGTCATGATCACCCGGTAGCGTCCGGTGGCCTCGAGCTGGCGGCGCAGCTCCAGCGCCATCGCGAGCACGACGTCCTTCTCGTAGGTGCCGCCGGGGCCGATCGCGCCGGGGTCGACCCCGCCGTGCCCGGGATCGATCACCAGGGTCCGCGATCGTGACACGGGCGGCGGCCGCTTCTTGGGCGGCGGCGGGGCGACCGCCAGGGCGGCCTGGCGCTGCTCGACTGCGGCCGCTGGCGCCGTTGCGCTCGCGGCGGGCGCCGCGGGCCTCGACCAGATCGGTGACGATCCGATGCCCGTGGCCGCCGCTCGGCGGCAGCTCGAACACCCCCCGGACCTCGAACGGTTGAGCGACGTCGAGGACGATCGCGCGACACGCCGGGACGGAAGCGGCCGAAGC
Organism: uncultured Alphaproteobacteria bacterium; assembly: GCA_963753275.1. Lineage (GTDB taxonomy): Bacteria > Pseudomonadota > Alphaproteobacteria > Geminicoccales > Geminicoccaceae > DATAOG01. The sequence goes on from CAVWCE010000042.1 coordinate 55,495, forward strand.
GCAGGCCCTTGACCAGACCGATGACGCGCGCGCCGTTGACCCGCGGCACGTCCCAGGCGACCTCGGGCAGATCGATCGCGAGTCGCGGCGGCTGATCGAGCGTGAGATGGCGGAAGCTGACCCGGCGATTGAGATCGATCACCACCCGCGTGGCTTCGCCGTGGGTGGCGATCCGGATGTCCCGCACCGCGGTCGCCTCGGCGGCCATCGCCGGCGCGGGCGATACCGACCGAGAGCGAGCAACCCGACGCTGGCGAGCACGCCCATCCAGCGACCCAGTGCATGTGCTCGCGCCGCCACGCCCGGCCGGGTCGGATTACCGCAATCCTCAGTGCACATGCGGGCTTCGGGGGTCCGTGCGCTGCTCTGGCGGAGGTGGATAATCAGATTGTATGGTGTAAGCGGAGTCACTATAGTTAACAAACAACGGTTTGTCGCCGATCGATGCGATTTTTCGTGAGCGCCTGTTGCGCCGCTGCCACCGGTCGGCCTAATGCCCGTTCCTTCGGCAGGTCATCATTGCGACGGACCGGCGCTCGCGAGGCATCCGGTCGGCACGGAACAACATGGTGCGAGACACCCGTAGCGTTTCCCTTGCCTCGGATCCCTCAGTTGCGGCGGCCGTCAGCGGTCGCCGCGTCCGGTCGATCCTCGCGTTCGCCGATGACCGATGCCAGCTCGCCGCGGCGCAGCAGCGCTGGCGGCCAGGCCACCGGTTCACGGAGAACCTTCCGAATGACGAAACGCATGCTGATCGACGCCTCGCATCCGGAAGAGACCCGGGTGGTGGTGATCAAGGACCACCAACTCGAAGACTTCGACTTCGAATCCTCGACCAAGAAGCAGCTTAAGGGGAACATCTACCTCGCCAAGGTGACCCGGGTCGAACCCTCGCTGCAGGCGGCGTTCGTCGACTACGGCGGTCAGCGCCACGGCTTCCTGGCGTTCAGCGAGATCCATCCGGACTACTACCAGATCCCGCAGGCCGATCGGAAGCTGCTGCGGGAGCCGAGCCCGCGGCCGAGGCCGAGGCGCTCGAGCCGGACGGTGCCGCCGAGGAGGGCGCGAGCGATACTGCCGTCGATGGCGCGCCGGTCGCGGTCTCGACCGATCCCGACGAGGAGGCGGCCGAGGTCTTCGACGAGCAGGCCCGGCAGCGCTCGCGGCTGCTGCGCGGCTACAAGATCCAGGAGGTGATCAAGCGGCGCCAGATCATGCTCGTCCAGGTGGTCAAGGAGGAGCGTGGCAACAAAGGCGCGGCGCTCACGACCTATCTGTCGCTCGCCGGCCGCTACAGCGTGCTGATGCCGAACACCGGGCGCGGCGGCGGCATCTCGCGCAAGATCGCCAATCCCGCCGATCGCGCCCGCCTCAAGGCGATCGCGCGGGAGATCGAGGTCCCCGAAGGGATGGGGCTGATCATCCGCACCGCGGGCCAGCAGCGCAGCAAGCTCGAGATCCGGCGCGACTACGAGTATTCGCTCCGGCTGTGGAACGACATCCGCGAGCTGACCTTGCGCTCGGTCGCGCCGTGCACGATCCACGAGGAAGGCGCGCTGGTCAAACGCGCGATCCGCGACCTCTACGGCCGCGACGTCGACGAGGTCTGGGTCGAGGGCGAGGAGGGCTATCGGACCGCCCGCAAGGTGATGAGCATGCTGATGCCGTCGCGGGCGCGCAGGGTCAAGCCGTACAAGGACGAGCTGCCGCTGTTCCACCGCCATGGCGTCGAGGAGCAGCTCGACAGCCTGCATCAGCCGGTGATCCACCTGCGCTCGGGCGCGTCGATCGTGATCCATACCACCGAGGCGCTGACCGCGATCGACGTCAACTCGGGGCGCTCGACGCGCGAGCGCAACATCGAGGAGACGGCGCTCAAGACCAACCTCGAGGCGGCCGAGGAGATCGCCCGCCAGCTGCGCCTGCGCGACATCGCGGGGCTGGTGGTGATCGACTTCATCGACATGGCCGAGATGCGCAACCAGCGTGCGGTCGAGCGCCGGCTGCGCGAGCATCTGAAGACCGATCGCGCGCGGGTCCAGCTCGGTCGGATCAGCGCCTTCGGGCTGCTCGAGCTGTCGCGGCAACGCCTGCGGCCGAGCTTCCAGGAGCTGAGCACGCAGCTGTGTCCGACCTGCAACGGCTCGGGCGCGATCCGCTCGGTCGAATCGGCGGCGCTCCAGGCGCTGCGCGTGGTCGAGCTCGAGGGCATCAAGGGCAAGGCGGCGGCGCTCGCGGTGACCCTGCCTCTCGCCGTGGCGCTCTACATGCTCAACCAGAAGCGTGACCGGCTGATTGCGCTGGAGCAGCGCTACGACATGGCGCTCGACATCCGCGTCGACGAGAAGTTGATCGCGGGCGCCTACCAGGTCGAGATCACCGAAGCCCGGGCTCGAGAGCGCCGCGGTGGAGGCCCGCCGGGAGGAGCCGGCGGCGGCCGTGCAGGTCGCCCCGGTTCCCGCTGCGGTCGAGGCCGCCGAGGAGGATGGCGACGCCAGCCGCAAGCGGCGCCGTCGCCGGCGACGCCGGCGCCGGCCCGGCGACGGCGAGAGCGAGGCGGAGACGGTGCTCGTCGGCCGAGGCCGCGCTGGAGCGCGGCCCGGCAGCGCCCGACGGCGCGCCGCTCGCAGCGGAGATCGAGGTGGTCGAGGCTGCGGCGGACGAGGCCGAGCTCGAGGGGGCCGAAGCGGGCGCGGCGGCGGTCGAGCCGCCGCCCGCCCCGGACGAGGAGCGCAGGGCGCGGCGCCCGCGCCGGCGCAGCGCCGCCAAGCGAGGACCGCGGCAGGCGCCGGCCGAACCGGTCCCGGCCAACGGCCTGCAGGCGATCGAGAATGGCGCCGACCACGCTGGCGCCGCATCGCAGGAGGAGTGGCCGTCGAGCGTTACGACCGAGGCGCCGGAACCGCCTGCTGTCGCGGCGGAGCCCGAGTACGACGCGCCGACCGGCGCGTCGGCGGAGGCCTGGTCCGAGGCTGGCGGGGCGGCGCCGCCGGCGACGCCCGAGCGGCGCGCGCGACGACCTGGAGGCGACCGAGGCCGAGGTGCCCTCGGCCGCGGTGGTCGATCCGGAGCGGCCGCCGCGCCGCGGCGCGGCTGGTGGAACCGCTTCGTGCGCAAGGACGAGTGAGCGGCCTGTCGCTAGCGCGCGCGAGCTCAGCCAGGCCGCCAGGCGATCGGCGCCGGCCACCACCTTGCTCATGGCTCGCCGGCGAAGGCGAGGCGGACGAAGCGGTGGCCGGCGACGCTGTCGAAATCGGCGCCCGGCGTGAGCGCGACCCCGGTTGCCGTCGAGCAGCTCCGCGCAGCATATGGCGGAATCGTCGGTCAGGTGGCCGACGTCGGCATAGAGATAGAAGGCGCCGTCGACCGGGGCCAGCCGATCGAGCCCGGCTGCGGGCAGACGCTCGAGCAGCGCTGCCCGGTTGCGGCGATAGCCTCGATCCGGCGGTCGAGCTCGGCCTTGCAGGCGAGCGCTGCGAGCGCCGCCTCCTGGGCGAGCGCCGGCGGCGAGATGAACAGGTTCTGGGCGAGCAGCTCGATCGGCCGCACCAGGTCGGCCGGTGCGACCAGCCAGCCGAGACGCCAGCCGGTCATGCAGAAGTACTTGGAGAAGCCGTTGATCACCACCGCTTCCGGGTCGTACGCCAGCGCGCTGGCGGCGGGTCCGGCGTAGGTGATGCCGTGGTAGATCTCGTCGGAGATCAGCCGGATGCCGTGCGCCCGGCAGTGGCGCGCGAGCGCCGCGAGCTCGGCCGGCTGCAGCATCGTCCCGGTGGGGTTGGCCGGGCTGGCGATCACCAGACCGTGAACTGGCGGCTCGATGGCTTGCAGCAGCTCGACCGTCGGCTTGAAGGCCGTCTCCACGCCGAGGCCGAGGCGCACGACCTCGATGCCGAGCGCTTGCAGGATGTTCTTGTAGGCCGGAAAGGCGGGCTCGGGCACCACGACCCGATCGCCGGGGTCGAACGCGGCGAGGAAGCTGAGCACGAAGGCACCCGACGCGCCGACCGTGACGATCACCTGCTCGCGGATCGACCTCGAGGTCGTAGCTCGCCCGGCAATGCTCGGCGATCGCCGCTGCGGAGCGCCGGCCGCCCGAGCGCTTCGGTGTAGCCCAGGGGAAGCGTTCCCAGAGCGCGGCGGGCGGCGTCCAGCGCAGCGGCGGGCGGACCGCCGCCGGGCTCGCCGACCTCGAGATGCACGACGTCCTGGCCGCGCGCGGCGCGCTCGTTCGCTGCGGCGAGCACGTCCATGGCGATGAAGGGCGCGACCCTGGTCCGCCGGGCGATCTTGAGCCGCGACCACTGCGTACTCCGGGCTCCGGTTCGTCTCGCCGCCGTTCTGTCACAGTCGACCTGCTTCTGCTAGTGATGGTCGGCGGACGGGCGGCCCAGGACCGGTGGCGCAACGACCTTCCGAAGATGGCGATGGCCCCGTGCAGCTACGAATGATTGGGCGTTTCGGGCTCGTCCTCGCGCTCGCCGCGACGCTGGCGCTGCAGCCGCCGCTCGCGCAGGCGCGGTCGGTCAGCCTGATCCGCGACGCCGAGATCGAAGGCGACCCTGCAGCGCTTCACCGCGCCGATCCTGGAGGCGGCGGGGCTCGGGTCGGATTCGGTGCGTATCTACATCGTCAACGACCCGCAGCTGAACGCCTTCGTCGCCGGCGGCATGAACCTGTTCCTGAATACCGGGCTCCTGATGCGGAGCGAGGATCCGAGCCAGCTGATCGGCGTGATCGCCCACGAAGTCGGCCACATCGCTGGCGGCCATCTGAGCCGGGTCGGCACCGCGCAGCGCAAGGCCGCCGCCGAGATGATCCTCGCCGCGGTGCTGGGTGCCGCGACCGCGGTGGTCGGCGCTCCGGGCCTCGGCACCGCGATCATCGCGGGCGGCCAGAGCTACGCCCAGGAGGGCCTGATGCGCTTCTCCCGCGGCCAGGAGCAGGCGGCCGACCAGGCGGCGCTGACCTATCTGGAGCGCGCCGGAGTGTCGGCGCGCGGCCTCGCCGAGTTCTTCCGGATTCTCGAGAACCAGAACGTTCTGGCGGTCTCGCGCGCCAGCCCCTACGTGCAAAGCCATCCCCTCACGCGGGATCGCATCCTGTTCGTCGAGAACCACGTCGCCGATCGTTCCGAGGTCGCTCTGCCCGACGGCTGGGCCGAGGCGCATGCCCGCATGGTCGCCAAGCTGCGCGCGTTCCTCAACGATCCGCGCGAGGTGCTGCGGACCTACCGGTGACGATCGAGAGCCTGATCGGCCGTTACGCGCGCGCGATCGCGCACTATCGCCTGCCGGACCTGCAGCAGGCGCTCGAGGACATCGACGGCTTGCTCGCGGAGCATCCCGACGGATCCCTACTTCCACGAGCTCAAGGGCCAGATGCTGTTCGAGAACGGCCGGGTCGAGGACGCCATCGCGCCCTACCGCGAGGCGGTGCGGCTGGCGCAGGATGCGGCGCTGCTGCGCATCGGCCTGGCGCAGGCGCTGATCGAGAGCGGCAGCCCGGCCGGCATCAGCGAAGCCGCCGATCACCTCGAGGAAGCGCATGCAGCGCGAGCCGAGCAACGCCATGGCCTGGCGGCTGCTGGGCATCGCCCAGGGGCGCGACGGGCAGCAGGGGCTGTCGGACCTGGCGTTCGCCGAGTACGCGCTCTTGATCGGCAAGCCCGAGGACGCGCGCCTCTACGCCCGACGCGCCGAGGACAAGATCGCCGCCAGTGATCCCGCCTGGCTCAGGCTGCAGGACATCCTGCGCGTCCTCGAGGAGAGCTGAGCAGGCTATCAGAGGGTCGGATCAGGCCGCGCGTCAGAGCGGCCAGGGCGCACAGGCGGGCCTCGGTGACGCTCAGCACCCAGCCCTCGACCCGGACGACGCGGCTGCGCGCGAAGTCCGCGCGGATCTGGCGCGAGAGCCCGGCGCGCAGCGCAGGCCGATCCGCTTGCAGCGGATCGCAGTCCTGACAGCGCAGGTCGGCATCGAGCTGCGCCGCCAGCCAGGCGCGGTCGGCCTCCTGCGGGTGAGCGGCGAGATAGGCGACGGCCGACCGCGGCGGCGCTGTCCGGGCGGCCGAGCGCCGTCAGCAGACGTTCAGCCCGGTCCGGGCGCGCCGCGCTCTGCCGCCAGGCGAGGGCTGGGGCGGGGCACGCGGCCCAGAAGACGCCCCACAAGCGCGAACGCGGTGAGGAGTTGCCGTCTGTCTCATGGATCCGTCTCGCGCGGCGAGGCCGGCCGGCGCCATCGCCAAGCTGGTGGTTGAGGTCGAGCCTGCTTATAGCGCGCAACGGCTTCGAGTGGAAGGCCGACGGCCGGCATTCACGACCGGGTTGTGAATGGCGCCGGCAGCGCGCGATCGCTACATTGGCGGCGGGGTCGCCGGTACGGGAGCAAGGACGGTGATGGATCGACGGGCACGGATAGGGCTGCAAGCCTGCGCAGCATGGCGATCGCCTTGGCGCTGGCGGGCGGGGCAGCGGCCGAGTCGGAGGGCAGCGACGCCGGGCTTCCGGTCGAGCAGGTCGAGAAGATCGTGCGCGAGTACCTGATGCGGGAGCCTGAGATCATCTACCAGGCGCTCGAGGAGCTGCAGCGGCGCCAGGCCGAGGCCGACCGCCGAGCGCCAGCGCGCGGCCGATGGCGGCCAACCGCGAGCAACTGGTCGATCAGCCCGACGACCCGATGGCCGGCAACCCGGACGGCAACGTCACCCTGGTGGAGTTCTTCGACTACCAGTGCCAGTACTGCCGGCGGGTGGTGCCGGCGCTGCAGGCCCTGCTCAACGAGGACCGGAACCTGAAGGTGGTGTTCAAGGAGTTCCCGATTCTCGGCGAGGCGTCGGTCACCGCGGCGCGGGCGGCGCTGGCGGCGCGCGCGCAGGAACGCTACCTGCCGTTCCACCTCGCCCTGATGAGCGCCCGCGACCTCTCCCTCGACGGCATCATGGCTGCTGGCCGAGAAGGGTCGGTCTCGATACGGAGCGCCTCGCGACCGACATGCAGTCGCCGGCGATCGAGGCCCAGCTGCAGGCCAACTTCGAGCTGGCGCGCGAGCTCGGCATCGAGGGCACGCCGGCCTTCGTGGTCGGCGACGAGCTGATTCCGGGCGCGGTCGAGAAGACGCGCCTCGCGGAGCTGATCGAGGACGCGCGGGCGAACTGCCTGACCTGCTGATCCCGGGCTGCGGCGACCTGCGCCTCGGCCCGGTCAACGCTTGCGGGCGAGCGTCAGGCCGTCGCCGATCGGCACCAGCGCGAGGCTGATGCGCTCGTCGTCGTGCAGCTTGGCGTTGAGCGCGCGCAGGATCTCGGTCTGGCGATCGCGTATTGGCGGGGTCGGCGACCAGGCCGCCCCACAGCACGTTGTCGATCAGGATCAGGCCGCCCGGCCGCGCCAGCGTCAGGCTGCGCTCGTAGTAGGCGTCGTAGCTCTTCTTGTCGGCGTCGATCGAAGATCAGGTCGAAGCTGCCGGCGGCGCCGTCGGCGATCAGCTGATCGAGGCTCTCGAGCGCCAGGCCGAAGCGGACCTCGATCTTGGCGGCGACGCCGGCCTCGCGCCAGGCGCGCTGCCCGAGCGCGACCCAGTCCGGATTGACGTCGAGCGTGAGCAGGCGGCCGTCCGGCGGCAGGGCCAGCGCCATGGCGAGGGTGCCGTAGCCGGTGAAGCAGCCGATCTCGAGCACCCGCCGCGCGCCGCTGAGCTCGACCAGCAGCGCCATCAGCTGGCCCTGCTCGGGCGCGATCTGCATGCCGGCCTCGGGCAGCCGCGCGGTCTCGGCGCGCAGGCGTTCGTGCGCCGGATGCTCGCGCAGCGAGTGCGCGAGCAGGTACTCGTAGAGGCGCTCGGTCAGCGGCAGAGTGCGCCGGCTCATGTCACGTCAGGCCTTGCGCCGCCGCCAGCACCGCCTCGACGTGCCCCGGCACCTTGACCTTGCGCCAGACCTCGCGGACCGTGCCCTCGCCGTCGATCAGGAAGGTCGAGCGGTCGATCCCCATGTAGCTTCTGCCGTACATGCTCTTCTCGACCCAGGCGCCGTAGGCCTCGACCACGGCGCCGGAGTCGTCCGAGGCGAGCGCGAACGGCAGGGCGTGCTTGGCCTTGAAGCTGTCGTGGCTGGCGATGCCGTCCTTGGACACGCCGACGAGCGCGACGCCCGCGGCCTGGAAGGCGGGCCAGGCGCCGGCGAAGTCGAGCGCCTCCTTGGTGCAGCCCGGAGTGTCGTCCTTGGGATAGAAGTAGAGCACCAGCGGACGACCCCTGAAGTCGGCGAGCCGCACCCGGCCGCCGCCATCGGTCGGCAGATCGAACTCCGGTGCCTGCGTCTCCGGCTTTGAGCACCATGCCCCTTCCTCCAGTCTGGGTTGGCTACTTCGGCGCGCGGTCCTCATGGGGCTCGGCCTCCGGACAGTGACGCCCGAAGATCTCCGCCACCGCCGCCTGGGCGGCCCGCAGCGTGGCCTGCAGCTCGTCGAACGCATAGGCGGACTCGGGCGCGGTCTCGTCGTCGCGGGTGGCCGCGCGCACCAGCGCCCGGCGCAGCCCGGGCGGCGCCGTCTCGGCCTGGAAGCGGTCGCGCACGGAGAGGCGCAGGACCGCCTGCAACCTACGATACAACCTGGTCGCCCGGATCAGGGTGCGACTGTCCGCCGCCGCGAGCACGCCGGCCTCCTTGGCCCGCTCGAAGGTCTCGAGCGTGCTGGTGGTGAGCAGCGCCGGATGCTCCGGGGCGAAGCGCAGCTGGAGGAACTGGGCCAGGAACTCCGCCTCGACCAGGCCGCCCCGGGCATGCTTCAGGTTCCAGGGATCCTGGTCGCCGTGCTCGCGGAAGATGCGCATGCGCATCGCGCCGACCTCGCGCGCCAGCTGGCTCGGATCGCGCGGCTGACAAACGGCTGCGCGGACGATCGCGCCGGCCCGGGCGCCCAGCCCGGCATCGCCGGCCACCACCCGCGCGCGGGTCAGCGCCTGGTGCTCCCAGGTCTGGGCGACGGTCAGCTGGTAGCGCTCGAAGTTGGCGAGCGAGCAGGCGACCGGTCCGACGTTGCCCGACGGGCGCAGCCGCGTGTCGATCTCGTACAGCGGCCCCTCGGCGGTCGGCGCGGTCAGCGCCCGGATCAGGCGCTGGCCGAGCCGGGCGTAGTAGGTCGGCACCGGCAGCGGGCGCGCGCCGTCGGAGCGCGCGCCCTCGTCGGCATCGAAGATGAAGATCAGGTCGAGGTCGGAGCCGATCGTGAGCTCGCGCGAGCCGAGCTTGCCGAGCCCGAGCACGACGAAGCTGCCGCCCGCCACGCGGCCATGCTGGCCCGCGAGCCAGCCCTCGACCTCCGGCAGCAGCGCCCGGATCACGATCTCCGCGATCGCGGTCAGGCTCGTTCCGGCCTCGGCGCCGTCGAGCAGGCCGAGCAGCACCTGGAGCCCGATCTGGAACTCGCGCGCCTGCGCCCAGTGCCGGGCGGTATCGAGGGCGTCCTGCAGGTCGCTCGCCCGCTCGAGCGCCCGATCGAACTCGGCGGCCAGCGTGGCGGCGTCCGGGATCGGCTCGAAGAAATCCGGCGCCAGCATGGCCTCGAACAAGCTCGTATGGCGGCTCAGGTGACCGGCGAGCCGCGGCGCCGTTCCCATCAGATCGGCCACCAGGGCCAGCAGCCGCGGGTTGGCCCGGAACAGCGAGAACAGCTGCACCCCGGCGGGCAGGTTGGTGACGAACTCGTCGAAGCGCGCGAAGGCCGCGTCGGGTTCGGCCTGGTCCGCCAGCGCGCTCAACAGGCGCGGCATCAGCTCGGTCAGCAGCTCGCGCGCCCGCGAGTCGCGGGTCGCCCGGATGTGACCGTGATGCCAGGCCCGAATGCGCGAGGCGACCGGCGAGGCCTTCGCGAAGCCCATCTCGGCGAGCGTCGCCAGGGTCTCGGGATCGTCCTCTGTGCCGGTGAACACCAGGGCCCGGCTGCCGCCGAGGTCGATGCTGCTCTCGAACAGCGCGGCGTAGTGGCTCTCGACCCGCTCGAGCCGGGCGCGGACCGCCGCGCTCAGCGTCCGGCCGTCGGCAAAGCCCATGAACGCCGCGAAGCGCTCGATCTGGTCGGGACGCGCCGGCAGGCTGTGGGTCTGCTTGTCGGCGACCATCTGCAGGCGGTGCTCGATCCGGCGCAGGAAGCGATAGGCCTCGATCAGCTCGTCCGCGATCGCCGGTGCCAGCCACCGCGTCGCGACCAGCGCGCGCAAGGCGGCGCAGGTCGCCGGGACGCGCACCTCCGGCACGCGACCGCCGAGGATCAGCTGCTGGGTCTGGACGAAGAACTCGATCTCGCGGATGCCGCCGCGACCGACCTTGATGTCGTGGCCCGCGACCTGGATCGTGCCATGCCCGCGGTAGGCGTTGATCTGCCGCTTGATCGAGTGGATGTCGCGGATCGCGGCGTAGTCGAGGTGGCGACGCCACAGGAAGGGCTCGAGCGCGCGCAGGAACGCGGCACCGGCCACGTGGTCGCCGGCGACCACGCGTGCCTTGATCAGCGCCGCCCGCTCCCAGTTCTGGCCGTGGCGCTCGTAGTACTGCTCGGCGTCCTCGATCGCAAGCGCCAGGGGATGGCCGGGCGGATGGGGGCGCAACCTCAGGTCGGTGCGGAAGACGTAGCCGTCCTTGGTGCGATGCTCGAGCAGGTAGACCAGGCCGCGGGTCAGGCGCACGGCGAACGCCATCGGCCCCTCGCGGCCGCGGTAGGGCAGGCGCTCCGGATCGAACAGCACGATCAGGTCGATGTCGCTCGAGTAGTTCAGCTCGAAGCCGCCGAGCTTGCCCATGCCGAGGACCACCATGCCGGACTCGGCGAGCGGCGCCTCCGGGTTGGCGAGCTCGACCTCGCCGCGCTCGGCCGCCTCGCGCAGCGTGAGCTCCAGCGCCCGCTGCACGGCGAGATCGGCGAACCGGCTGAGCGCCCCGGTGACCTGCTCGAGCGACCAGATCCCGGCGATGTCGGCGAGCGCGGCCAGCAGCGCGAGGCGGCGCTTGGCAATGCGCAGCCCCGCCATGACCCTGGCCCGCCGGTCAGAGGCCTCGAAGCGCAGCTGCTCGGTCAAGCCCGCGAGCACCGCATCCGGCCCCTCACGCAGGAACGCCGCGCAGGATGCCGGGCTCGGCGAGCAGCGCCTCGCTCAGATAGGAGCTGTTGCCGAACACCGCCTCGAGCAGGCGCTCGGGATCGACCGGCGCGCGCGCTGGATCGATGCCGCTCAGCACATCCGGCAGGCGCGACCAGCGCGCCAGCCCACGTTCGGCGGCCTCCTTGTCGCCGACCCGCGGCAGTTCGACACCCGTGCTTTCGGAGCCTGCAATCACATTCTGTCTTTACCCGAAGTGAGCCAGACTGTCGAAGGTCCCTAGCGCCAGAGCGACACCGTGGTCCGCAGGATCTCGCACGCATTCTTCCGGCTTGCCGCCGCGCTCGCGGCGCTGGCGATCATCGCGGTCGCGGGGCTTGGGGCGCGTCTCGCGGCGGGGCCGATCCAGCTGACCTGGCTCGCGCCCTACATCGAGCGGGCGCTCGCGCCCGCCGACCAGCGGGTCCGCGTCGAGGTCCGCGACGCGCGGCTGCGGCTTGGCGATGACCGGGCGCCCGAGCTGGTCGGCATCGACCTGCGGGCGAGGGCGCCCGACGGCGAGCTGCTGGTTGAGCTGCCGGAGATCGAGGTCGGCATCAGCCTGCGCGCCCTGCTCGTGCACCGCATGCTCGCCGCGACCTCGCTGCAGGCCACAGCGCCGCGCCTGGTCCTCGCGCGCGACGAGGACGGCGCCCTCGATCTGCGCGGGCTGACCGCCAACGGTCAGGCGCCGCGCGGGAGGCTCGAGCTCGATGCGCTGCTCGCCCCCCTGCTCTCGGTCGATCCGAGCCGGCCGCTCAGCTATCTCGACCGGGTCCAGATTTCAGGCGGGCAGCTGATCCTGGAGGACCGGGTCACCGACCACACGATCATGGCGCGCGATGCGGCGCTGACGTTCGGGCGATGGTCGCGGGGGCTGGTCGCGGAGCTGGCGTTCGAGCTGGATCAGGCCGGGGAGCCGGCACGGATCCGGGCCACCGGACGGCTCGACGCGGCGACCGACCGGATCAGCTTCACGCTCGCCTTCGAGGAGCTGAGCGCGGCCGAGCTGCTCAGGATCGAGCCGCTGCTGCCGCTTCGAGGCGTGGAGGTCTCGCTCGATGGCCGTCTCGCCGGCGCGGCTGATGTCCAGGGCACGCTGTCGCCGATCACGTTCGAGGTGCAGGCCGCGAACGGCGTGATCGACCGGCCCGATGTCCTGGCCGGTCCGCTGCCGATCGACTCGGCCAGGCTGGTCGGCCACGTCGCCGCCGACCTCCGGGCGATCACCGTGACCGAGGCCCGCCTTGCCACGAACGGCGCTGCGGTCGAAGCGACCGCCGAGATCGCCTGGCGCGACCCAGGCTTGGCGCTGCGCGCCGAGGTCAGCGCGGCCAACGTCGCCGCGCAGGAGCTCGAGCTCTACTGGCCGCCGGAGCTCGGCCGTGAGGCGCGCGCGTGGGTGATCGCCAACATCACCGAGGGCGTCGTGCCCAGGGCGGAGGCGATCATCACCTTCCAGCCGGGCGATCTCGATCAGCGGCCGATCCCAGAGGAAACCGTGGCCGGCCGGTTCGAGTTCGACGATCTGACCCTGCGCTACTTCGACACCATGCCGCCGCTCACCGACGTCGGCGGCTCCGCGACCTTCACCGCCCGGCGCATGGACTTCGCCGTCGCGAGGGGCCACCTCGACGACCTGGTGGTCGAGGACGGCAACGTCACGATCACCGGCATCGGCATCAAGGGACGCCACACCACCCAGCTCGAGGTCGGCGCGCACATCGCGGGGCCGATCGAGCAGGCCATGGCGTTGATCGACCACCCGCCGCTCGGCTTCGCCGGCGACCTCGGCATCGTGCCCGCCAGCACGTCGGGCAGCACGCGGACGGAATTGCGCATCGGCACCCCGCTGAACCGTGACATGGACCCCGCCGACGTCCGCATCGCAGCCTCCGCGGAGCTGACGGATGCCGGTATCGCGGGACTGCGGGGCGCGCTCGATCTCAGCGAGGGCCGGTTCAGCCTGAAGCTCGACCGGGAAGGCGCCGACCTGGCGGGCGAGGCCGTGGTCAACGAGGTTCCGCTCGCCATCGAGTGGCGCGAGAACTTCGCCGACGAGGCGCCGTTCGAGCGCCGTTTCCATCTTCAGGGGACCTTGAGCGCCGACGCCGCGCAGCAGCTGGGGCTGGAGCTGCCGGTTCCGGCCCGCGGCTCCTTTGGGCTCGATGCGACGGTGCTCGAATCGGCGGATGGCCGCGCGGCCGAGCTGGCGCTCGATCTCGAGGGCCTCGCACTCGACGCGCCTGAGATCGGCTGGCGCAAGCCCGCGGGCGAAGCCGGCCGGCTCAGCGCCGCGTTGTCCCTCCCCGAGGGTGGCCCGGTCCGCATCGAGAGCTTCGAGCTGTCGAGCGCCGGGCTGGAAGCCGCCGGCAGCCTGGAGCTGTCGACCGCGCCTCTGCGGATCGAGCATCTGGCTCTGCAGCGTTTTCGCGCCGGGATCGGCGAGGGCGTGCTCGAGCTGCGCGCTCAGGAGCAAGGCTACCGGATCAGCGTCCGGGCGCAGACCCTGGATCTCGATGCCCTGCTGGAGGGTCGCGCCGCGGCCGACGATGCCGAACCCGACGGTCCACCAACCCCGTTGACGATCGTCCTGGCTGCCGACCGGGTCCTGCTCGGCGAGCACGGCGTGAGCGAGGTGGATGCTCGTCTGGTCCGCGACTCGGAAGGCTGGCGCACGGCCGAGCTGCATGGCCGGTTGCCCGAAGGTGGCGCCGTGTCGTTGACCCTGGCCGAGGTTGATGGCGCACGGCGCCTGAGCATCACCAGTGACGACGCCGGCGCTCTCCTGGAGACGCTGGATCAGACCACCGAAATCGAGGGCGGCGAGCTCGAGCTGAAGGCCAAGGTCTTGCAGCAGGTGCCGACGCTCGCCCTCGAGGGCAAGCTGCGGATCGACCGCTTCACGCTGCTCGACGCGCCGCTGCTCGCGCGCCTGCTGACGGTGGCCTCGCTGACCGGCATCGGCAACCTCTTGGGCGGCGAGGGCATCCATCTCGACCGGCTGGAGCTGCCATTCACGCTGCGCGACGACCTGCTGTCGATCGATCGGGGGCGCATGTCCGGGTCGCAGCTCGGCCTCACCGTCAAGGGACCGGTCGACCTCGAGCGCGATCGTCTCGATCTGCAAGGCACGGTCGTGCCGCTCTACGGCCTGAACCGCGCGATCGGCAAGATCCCCCTGGTCGGACCGTTCCTTACCGGCCGCGAGGGCGAGGGCGCGTTCGCCGCGACCTACAGCGTCAAGGGAGCGCTCGACGCGCCGCAGATCAGCGTCAACCCGCTATCCGTGCTGGCGCCCGGCTTCCTGCGCGACCTGTTCAGCGGTCTCGCCAGCGGCTCGCTCGAGCCACCCGTCGTACCTAACCCGGACGACTGAGCGATTGTGTTGCGAGCTCAAGCGGTTTGCCGCGGTGTTCGGTCGCACAGGATCGCGATTAAGGGTAGTCGCTTCACCGCCAGCGGACGAGCGGCGCGCGTTGACAGAGCGCGGCCACGAGGCCTAAATGGAACTCATGAGTTCCATTTATGTGGCGACGCAGGGTAATGAGCGGCCGTGGCGCGCGGCGCGCCGGCAGAAGATCCTGCAGGCCGCGGCCGTGCTGCTGCGGCAGGCGTCCTCCGAGTCGGTGCAGGTCGAGGACGTGGTCCGCCGGGCTGGCATCGGGCGCGCCACCTTCTACCGCTACTTCGCCTCCAAGGAGGAGCTGATCGCCGCGTGCTTCGCGGAGGCGGTCGACTTGCTCGATGCCCGGCTCACGGCGGCGGCCGCTGCGGCCACGGATCCGCCGGACGAGCTGCGGCGCATGGTCGAGGTGCTGGTCGAGGTCCAGGCCGAGCACTTCGCGCCCCTGCGCCTGCTCGCGCGTAGTCGAACCGAGCTGTCGCGCCGCTGGCGCGACGCCCTGCGCGAGCTGCGGCTCCGGGTGCTGGCGCTGCTGCGCGCCAACCTCGAGCGCGGCATCGCGAGCGGCGACTATCGGGCGGAGGTCGATCCGGAGGCGATGCCCGTGCTGTTGAACGGCATGGTCCGCGCCGGCCTGATGCAGCTGCCGGAGCTGCCGATGCCGCGGCTGATCGGCGCCATCTCGGGGCTGCTCCTGGATGGCGTGCTGGCGCCCGGGCGAGGCAACGGCGCCGGTCGCCGCGCGAAGCTCAACGGAGGGGAGGGGATAGCGGTGAGACGTCTGCTGGTCGGCATCCCGGCGGTGCTGCTGATCGGGCTGCTTGCGGGCTGGGGCTATCTGCGCGAGGAGGCCAGCGCCGACCCCGGCCTCGCCACGGCTGCGGTCACCCGCGGCGCGATCGAGGATACGGTCACCGCGCTCGGCACGCTGCAGCCGTTGCAGTACGTCGACGTCGGCGCCCAGGTCTCGGGCCAGCTCAGGAAGATCCACGTCGAGATCGGCGACCAGGTGCAGGACGGCGACCTCCTGGCCGAGATCGACCCCCGCATCTACCGGGCGCGGGTCGAGGCCGACCGGGCGACGCTGGCGAGCCTGCAGGCGCAACGCGCCGAGCGGCAGGCCCAGCGAACGCTCGCGGAGCGCCAGTACGAACGACAGAAGGGACTGTTGCAGGCGAACGCCACGAGCCGCGAGGAGTTCGAAGGCGCCGAGGCGGCTCTCGAGGTGGCCAAGGCCCAGATCGCCGCGCTCAACGCGCAGATCACGCACGCCGAATCCTCGCTCGAGGGCAACGAGACCAACCTCGGCTATACCAAGATCTACGCGCCCATGTCGGGGACCGTGGTCTCGCTCGAGGCGCGCCAGGGCCAGACCCTCAACTCGAGCCAGCAGACGCCGATCATCCTGCGCCTCGCCGATCTCGACACCATGACGGTGCGCACGCAGGTCTCGGAAGCGGACGTCAACCGGCTGGCGCCGGGGATGCCGGTCTACTTCAATACGCTCGGCCAGCCGGAGCGAAGATGGTCGGGCACGCTCCGGCAGGTCCTGCCGACGCCCGAGGTGGTCAACAACGTGGTCCTCTACAACGCGCTGTTCGACGTGCCGAACCCCGACCGGGTGCTGATGAGCCAGATGACGGCCCAGGTGTTCTTCGTGCTCGAGCGCACGGCGGACGTGCTGCTGGCGCCGATGGCGGCGCTCGCCCCGGTCACCGGCGACGGCGCGAGCACCGTGCACGTGGTCGGACGAGGCGGCGAGGTCGAGCAGCGCGCGGTCACGATCGGCGTGCGCAACCGCATCTCGGCCGAGGTGCTGAGCGGGCTCGAGGAGGGCGAGCGGATCGTGGTCGGGCCGTGGCCGCCCGTGGTGGCCGACGAGCGGCGCGGAGGCCGCGTGTGAGCCCGACGGCAACGGCGCCGCCCGGCACGAGCGCGCTGATCGAGCTGCGGGGGGTCAGCAAGACCTACGGCTCGGGCGAGGTCGCGGTCGAGGTCCTGCGCGGGGTCTCGCTGCAGATTCACGCGGGCGAGTTCGTCGCGATCATGGGCGCCTCGGGTTCGGGCAAGTCGACGCTCATGAACATCCTCGGCTGCCTCGACCGGCCGACCAGCGGGTGCTACCGGTTCGCGGGCGAGGACGTCACCAGCCTGGATCCGGACCGGCGCGCGCTCCTGCGCCGGGACGCCTTCGGCTTCGTCTTCCAGCAGTATCACCTGCTGCCGACCGCGAGCGCGGCCGAGAACGTCGAGGTGCCCGCGATCTACGCCGGCGCGCCGCACGGCGCGCGGCTCGCTCGGGCGCGCGGCCTGCTCGCCCAGCTCGGGCTCGGCGACCGGCTGGAGCACCGGCCGAGCGAGCTCTCGGGCGGCCAGCAGCAGCGCGTCTCGATCGCCCGGGCGCTGATGAACGGCGGCCAGGTGATCCTCGCCGACGAGCCGACCGGGGCCCTCGACAGCCGCAGCGGCGCCGAGGTGATGGCGCTGCTGCGCGAGCTCAACCAGCAAGGCCACACGGTGATCGTGATCAGTCACGACCCCGCGGTCGCCAAGCACGCCGGCCGCCGCATTCAGATCGCCGACGGCGTGATCGTGGCGGACGAGCAGCCGCAGCGCGCGAGCGCCGCCCGGCGGCCGGCATCGCAGCCGGCGCAGGCGGGCGCCGGGCCGGGGGCCGCCTTCGAGCTCGTCGAAGCCGTGCGCATGGCGATCCGCTCGCTGCGCGTCAACCTGTTCCGGACCGTGCTGACCCTGCTCGGCATCGTCATCGGCGTCGGCTCCGTGGTCACCATGCTGGCGCTGGGCGATGGCGCCGAGCGCGACGTGCTGAGCCGGATCGAGGCGCTCGGCACCAATCTCCTGGTGGTCCGGCCCGACTGGTCGGGCCGCGGCGGCAGCGGGCTGCAGCCGGCCGACGCGGACGAGATCGCGCGCCTGCCGCACGTCACGAGCGCGGTGCCGCAGATCAATCGGGACGGGACGCTGCGCCTGGGCGCCGTCAATCACGAGACCACGATCGTGGCGACCACCGGCGACTACCCCAAGGCGCGCGACTGGCCGGTCGCGGCCGGCGTTTTTCTCGGCGCGGAGGACGTCGAGCGCTACGCCACGGTGATCGTGCTCGGGCGCAGCGCGGCGGATACGCTGTTTGCGGCGGGCGATGACCCGATCGGCCGCTACGTGCTGGTCAACAACGTGCCGTTCCAGGTGATCGGCGTGATGGGCACGAAGGGCGCCTCGCCCTGGGGCGACGATCTGGACGATGCCGCCTTCGTGCCGCTCACCACGGGCGGCCTCAGGCTGTTCGGCGCCCGCAGCCTGCGCTCGATCACGGTCGAGGTCGACGCGAGCGACCACATCGGCGCGGTCGAGGCTTCGCTCGACAGCCTGCTGCTGGCGCGGCACCGGGGCGAGCGCGACTTCTCCATCCGCAACATGGACTCCTACCTCGCGACCGAGGCCGAGACGCAGCGCACCTTCACCCTGCTGCTCGGCTCGATCGCCGCGATCTCGCTCCTGGTCGGCGGCATCGGGGTCATGAACATCATGCTGGTGAGCATCACCGAGCGGACGCGCGAGATCGGCATCCGCATGGCGACCGGCGCGCGCGCCGCGAACGTGCGGCTGCAGTTCCTGACCGAGGCGGTCGTGGTGTGCATCGTGGGCGGCCTGATCGGCGTCGCCGGCGGTCTCGGCGCGGCGCTGGTCGCCGACCAGCTCGGCACGCCCGCCATGCTCTCCCTGCCGCCGGTCCTGCTCGCGTTCGGCTGCGCGTTCGCGACCGGCGTGGTGTTCGGCTTCATGCCGGCGCACAAGGCCGCCCGCCTCGATCCGGTGGCGGCGCTCGCGGCCGACTGATGCTGCTGACCGGGAAGGGGAGATGAAAGTCCGCCGAGCGTTCTCGATCGCCGCGCTGCTCCTGGCGTCTGCCGGGGCGGGACTGATCTCCGGCTGCATGTCGGCGCCGCCCTATGAGCGCCCCGCGACCCCGTTGCCGACCGCATGGCGCGAGGCCCCTTCGCCGGGCGACGGCGCCGCCCTGGCTGCGGCGACCGGGACCGACGAACGGGTCGCCTATCCGCCCGCGGCGTGGTGGCTCGTGTTCGGCGACCCCGAGCTCGAACGGCTGATCGCAGCCGCGCAGCGCAACAACCATCAGCTCAAGGCCGCCGCGAGCCGCGTTGTCCAGGCCGAGGCCCAGGCCCGCGCCGCCGCCGCCGAGCTCTACCCGAGCCTTGCCGGCTCGAGCTCGGGCGATCGCGACGGCCGCGGCGGCTCGGGTCTCGAGCCCTCCTACCAGGCCGGGCTCCAGGCCGAGTACGAGGCCGACTTCTGGGGCCGGAACCGGGCTACGGCGGACTCCGCCGGAGCCGCCATCGAGGCGACCCGTTTCGATCGCGAGACGGTGGCGCTGAGCCTGACCGGGGAGGTCGCGACCACCTACTTCCAGCAGCTCGCGCTCGGCGACCGACTCGCCAGCGCACGCCAGCAGCTGGCGCTCGCGCGCCGGGTGCTCGATCTGGTCCGTGCGCAGGCGGATTGGGGCGCCGTCTCGGAGCTGCGAGTGGCCCAGCAGCGGAATACGGTCGCGACGCTCGAAGCCGTCCTGCCGACGCTCGAGCGGCAGCGGGCGGAGACCAGGAACGCGCTCGCGGTGCTGCTCGGCCTGGCGCCGTCGGAGCTGGAGCTGACGCCGGGCGGCTCCTTGGGCGCGGTCGCGGTGCCGCCGGTCGAGCCGGGGCTGCCGGCCGAGCTGTTGAACCGCCGGCCCGACATCCGGCGCGCCGAGGCCGACCTGGTCGCCGCCAACGCCGACGTCCATGCCGCCCGCGCCGCGCTCTTCCCGAGCATCCGCCTGACCGGCGGGGCGGGCTTCGCGAGCGCGGCCTTGAGCTCGCTCTTCAACGTCGGCGGCTCGTTGTACAACCTGGTGAGCGGGCTCACCGCGCCGATCTTCGACGCCGGCCGGCTCCGGGCGGGGCACGCGCTCGCGAAGGCGCGCCAGGACGAGCTGGTGCACGGCTACCGCGCCGCGGTCATCGCGGGCTTCCGCGAGGTCGAGGACGCGCTCGTGGCTGCCAGGTACCTGAGCGAGACCGAGGCGGCGGAGCGCGAGGCGCTGACCCAGGCGCGCCGGGCGTACGACCTCGCCGAGGTCCAGTACCGCGCCGGGGCGGTCGACTTCATGACCGTGCTCGACGCCCAGCGCACCCTGTTCCAGGCCGAGGACACGCTGCTGCAGACGCGTCTCGCGCGCCTGAACGCCGCGGTCGCGCTCTTCAAGGCGCTCGGCGGCGGCTGGAGCGAGCCGCCACCGGACGCCGAGAGCGAGCCCGCCTGGATCGACGTCTGAGCCCAGCCGTCGAGACGGTCCGGGTGCGGGCGATCGATCGATCTGCTAGTCTCGTGCGGGGGCCCTTTGGCATGCGTCGGTGTTGCGCACGCGACCACAGACCATTCCAACGAGGCAAAATGGCCGCCTTAGAAAGTGGCTCGGATCAGGAGGTGGCGATGAGCAGACATACCGCGCAGAAATCGACAGCGGCCGGCGCATCGACGCTATCGCGCCGCAAGGCGCTTGCCGTGGGCGGGCTCGGTGCGGCCGCCGCCGTCGCTGCCGATTCGGTGCCCTCAGCCGAGGCGGCGGACGGCAAGCTGAGCAAGGAGGTCGAGAACCTCGGCATGCCCTGGGAGGACCAGTATGGCTATGCCCAGGCCGTGAAGGCGGGCGACACGATCTATATGTCCGGTCAGCTCAGCCACGACGATCAGGGCAACATGGTGGCCCCGGCGCCGCTCGACGATCGGGGCAAGATCACCGATCACGGCAACATGGGAGCGCAGATGGCGCGAAGCTACGCCAACATCAAAACGCTCCTGGCAAGATATGGCGCCGACATGGACAGCATCGTCGAGGAGGTGCTCTACGTCACCGACATGGATGCGGCGTTCGCCGTGGCCGGGAGTGTCCGGGCCGAGGCGTACGGCGGCAGGCCCGCCGTCTCCAGCACGATCCTCGTCACGCCCCGCCTCGCGTTCCCGGAGCAGCTCATCGAGATCAAGGTGATCGCCAAAGTCTAGTTCCGCGGCGGGCCAAGCGCCGGGGCGCTTGGACCGGCGTGCCTTTCCATCGTAGCATCGCCGCCCCAGCCAGACGTCGAGCAAAGGGGGCAGGCCCATGGCGACACTGGTCGACGAGCGGACGCTCGATGAGCGCCTCGCCCGGGTGGAGGCGGCGCGGCCCTGGAGCCCACGTGCCGTCTCGCGGTTGGAGGCGCTGATCCGGACGGACGACGATGCTGCGCTCTTTCGCGTCAACCCGTTCACCTTCGCGGGCCAGCGCGGCCTCGACGAGGACGAGGCGATCGACCTTCTCCTGCACGCCAGCGCGCACGGGCTGTTCGAGATGGACTGGCTCCTGATCTGCCCGAGGTGCGCCTGCGCGGTCGAGAGCTTCGCGCGCCTGCGCGCCGTCCTGCGCCGCTTCCGCTGCCCGGAGTGCCACAACGAGTACGAGGCCGCGATGGATGACTTCATCGCGATCTACTTCAGCGTCTCGCCCCAGATCTGCGCGATCCGCTACCATCGGCCGGAGACGCTCGACCCGTTCGACTACATGTTCGCGTTCAAGGGCGTGCGCGAGGGCCGCCGGCCGGACGGCGAGCCCTACGTGGATTCGGTTCGATCGGCGCTGCGCGGGGTGACGTTCCTGGAGCCCGGCGGCACCGCCCGCCTCACCTTCGAGGCCGCACCAGGCAGGCTGTCGGGGATCAGCTCGGATACCGAGGCGGGCTTCGTGCTGCAGGTCGGGACCGAGCCGAGCGCCGATCCGCAAGCGGTGCGCCTGACCTACCTCGGCACCGGCTTCCGACCGGACGAGGCCGCGCTGGCCTCAGGCCCGGTCGCGCTCGAGGTCGCGAACCCCACCTCGAGCCGTGGGGTCCTCGCCGTCCTGCAGGAGTCGCCGGGGGACGAAGACACCCTGCTGCAGTTCGATCGCTACCTCACCGGCAAGCATCTGCTGACCAGCCAGACGTTCAAAAGCCTGTTCCGCTCCGAGGTGGTGGGTGGCGCCCAGGGCCTCGCGATCCGCGACATCGCGCTCCTGTTCACCGACATCAGGGGATCGACCGCGCTCTATCAACGAATCGGCGATCTGAATGCCTTCCAGCTGGTCCAGCAGCACTTCGACCTGCTGCGCGAGACGACCGTGCGCCATCGCGGGGCGATCGTCAAAACCATCGGCGATGCGGTGATGGCCGCCTATCCGGACGCGGCGCTTGCGGTCGGCGCGGCGCTCGACATGCGGGGCGCCATCGATCGCTTCAACGAGGCCCAGCCCGAGCGGCCGGTGGCGCTCAAGATCGGCATCCACCATGGGGCGGCGATCGCGGTCACGCTGAACGACGAGCTCGACTACTTCGGCCAGACGGTGAACATCGCCTCGCGGGTCCAGGAGATGGCCGATGCCGCGGAGATCTGGATCACCGAGGATGTCTGGCGCTATCCGGGCGTTCGTGCGCTGCTCGAACCCTATCCGGACGAGCAGCATACCGCCGAGTTCCGCGGCATCGGGCAACCCATGACCGTGGTGAAGATCGGCGCCCGGGACGATGCCGCGTAGAGGCAGCGAAGCCCCGCGCGTGAAGCCGGGCGCTCACGGAGCGCCGCCCAGGCGCCGGCCGCGCTGGAGCAGGAAGCGCCCCTGCCAAAGCAACGCTC
Organism: uncultured Alphaproteobacteria bacterium; assembly: GCA_963753275.1. Taxonomy (GTDB): domain Bacteria; phylum Pseudomonadota; class Alphaproteobacteria; order Geminicoccales; family Geminicoccaceae; genus DATAOG01. The sequence goes on from CAVWCE010000042.1 coordinate 77,756, forward strand.
CGGCCACGGCCACGAACAGCAGCAGCACCACGAGCGTGCTCGGCGATCCGAGCGCGAACTCCGGCCAGGCGACATAGCGCAGCGCCTCGCCCCGCTCCAGCGTCCAGTGCCAGCCGGTGTGCGCGAGAAAGGCGGAGCCGATCACGATGCCGGCGCGCTGCGCATGCGCGCTGCGTAGCGCCAGCGTGAGCAGGGGCACCGCGATCAGGAGGAACGCGATCTGGCCGAGCTCGACGCCGACGTTGAACGCCAGCAGCGAGGCCGCGAGATGCGCGCCCGCGAACTGGAGCTCCTCGCCAAGCGCGAACGAGAAGCCGAAGCCGTGGATCAGGCCGAACGCGCCGGTGATCAGCCAGCGCCGGGACAGCTGCCGGCCGGTGCCGTAGTTGAGCCAGGCATAGACGACGTTCTCGACCGCCATGTAGACGATCGAGAGCGCGATCAGCAGCTCGACCGCGGGCGGGAACCAGTCGCCGGCGGGGACGATCCCGCTCGCGGCCGCGACGAGCGTGATCGAATGCGCGATGGTGAAGGAGGTCACGACCGCCAGCAGGCTCCACATGTGCCGCAGGCGGAAGGGGAGCACCAGGCAGAGCAGGAACAGCAGGTGGTCGATGCCGTCGATGATGTGGTCGAAGCCGAGCTTGACGAAGGTGAGCGCGGCCGCGTGCCAGCTGGGATCGAGGTCGAGCCAGCCGTGGCCGCCGTGGATCTGGTAGGTGCGGGCGGGCCCGTCCGGTGGCCGGTAGTCCACGATCAGCTTGAGAATGCCGCCCAGCCCCTTGGTCTGCGTCTCGAGGGCGAAGTCGGAGTCCGACGACGACACCGGATATTGCAGGTAGAGGTCGTAGTAGCCCTGGTTCCAGAAGACGTTGGCCCCGTCGGGCAGCGCCGGCCCGAGGACGTGGGCACGCGCCTCGTCGAACGAGCCGAACGCGTCCTCCGAAGGTTGCGAGATGCGCCAGGCGGCCTTGTCCGGCGTCAGCCGGACGCCGTTCTCGAACATGACGAAGGCTCGCGCTACGGCGACCGCGGAGCGCTCGAGGCCGTCGCCGAGGCGTGGCAGATCGAGGTAGCCGGCGCCGCGTTTGGCCAGCGCCATGCCCTCGAGCAGGGCCAGCGGCACGCGGCTCACGACGTGGAGCCGATCGCCCTCGGGCTGGACGAACGAGCGCACGAGGATCTCGCTCGGCAGGTCATGCGCCTTCACCGGCGAGCCGGTGAACGGGTCCATGAGCAACGCGGCCAGCAGGCATGCGACCCAGGTTATGCCCCGCGTAAGCGCAAGCCAGGTAGGCCAGGGGCTCTCAGATCTGGTCATCGTCTTCCCCAGGAGCGGCAACGGGGATGCTCGTCGGGCCGCCATACCTGCGCATGCACGCGAGGATCGGAACCGCACGGGAGGCGCCGCGCTGGCGCGAGATCCGGCCAGCGCGACGCTCCGAGCGAGTCTGTCAATGCTTGAGAGAGCAGCCCTCGGTGCCCTTGCGGACGAACTTCTGCGCCCGCTTACCGGTATCGACTTCCGCGGTGTAGATGTTGCCCTCGGAATCGGTCGCGAGGTTGTGCACCCAGTGGAACTGCCCCGCGTTCCGACCATGGCGGCCGAAGGTGGCCAGCAGCTCCAGGCTCTCGCGGTCCAGCGTGTCGACATACTGGTTGCTGCCGTCCGCATTGTACAGGCAGCTCTGCCGCCGGTCGGTGGACGTGTCCAGATCCCAGACCGACCCGTTGAGCAGGGTGTCCGGACGGATGAACTTCTCCTCGACGAACTCGCCGGCGGTCTTGAAGACCTGGATCCGATTGTTCACCCGGTCACAGACATAGACGTGACCGTCGTGCGTCAGCCGCACGCAGTGGACCGGATTGCGGAAGTGCGGCGGTAGGATGCCGGCATCCCGATCCTCGCCGTAGGGACCGGCCGCATCGGCCGCCACGTCGTCGACCGGGACCTGACCATAGGCGCCCCAGTGGCGCTTGTACTGGCCGGTCTCGGCATCGACCACCACGACCCGGTGGTTGCCATAGCCGTCGGCGATGTACAGCTCGTTGGTCCTGGGGTCGACCTCGGAATCGGCGGGCAGGTAGAGCTGGGGCGTTCCGTTCAGGCCGCCGCTCGTATCGTTGCTGTTCGGGACCTCGTCCTCCGTCGGCCCCGGCTCGCCCACGGTCAGGACGTGCGTGCCGTCGCTCGTGAACTTCAGCACGTGACCATCGGCGCCGTGATCGGCGGCCCAGGGGAAGCCGCCGGTGCCGTTGCCATTGCCGGCGATGTAGACGAAGTCGTTATGGTCGACGTAGATGCCGTGCTCGCCCGCCGGCCAGACGCAACCATCCTCCTCCCGGCACTTATCGCCGCCGAGATAATCCTCGTCCGCCGGACCGCCCCAGGCGTCGAGCAGGTTGCCCTCCGGATCGAACTTGAGGACCGCGGGCGCCGGCAGACAGCACTCCGCGATCGGCCCGAACGGGCGCGGGTTGCCGAGCGCGTCGATCGGCACCTCCTCGCCCTCCTCGTCCTCCGCCGTCGCGACCTCGCCGGTAGCGGGGTCGACGTATTGGTCGGTGGCTCCGGCCTCGCTGTCGTCCAGCGAGCGCGCGCGCTGCAGGATCCAGATGTTGTCGTGCCGATCGACGGCGATGCCGCCGACCTGTCCGATGATCCAGTTGTTGGGCAGCGGCTGCGGCCAGCGCGGCGCGACCGCGAAATCAGGCCACTCCGCATCGGCGCCATACCATTGATACGTCGGCTCGAGCCAGGGATCCGACATATCCCGCAAGTCCGTTGCCGCCGCCGGCCCGGCCAGCCCTGCGCTGAGCGTCAAAGCTGCGGCCACGATGGCAGATCTGCTCGCCTCCATCTTCAATCCCCCTTTTTGTCGACGTTGATCGGAACCGGCGCTCGATTGGCTGCTCGAGCTGCTCGTCGATCGGAGGCCCTCCGGAGCGTAGTGCGCATTGTCCCGGGGCGGCCTTGCCAGACCCGAAAGCGCCTAACAGCATGATCCAGTCATACGTACAGTTGTGACCTGCTGTCAAGATCACATTGCCTTGTACAGAATAACAGTGCGGATACCGCCAATCGTGTACTTACTGCATGCTGCAGGTGCACAATCGACACGAAATCTCGTTGACCGACTCGGCCCGATCAGACCGCCATTTTACAGACTGGATCAGGTGATGAGATTGGGGGCTACAGAGAGTTGGACACCATGCAGCGCTGAAATGAGCTAACTAAACCGATGGTCGATCTATCTCAAGCGTGTTTCAAAGTTGCGCGAATAGCTGTCCGACTTGCCGCTCCCCTCTCTCCCGAAACGCGTCGGCGACGCGCGATCCGACCGACGCAGCGCCGGGGCCGGTTCTGCTCCAGCCGTCGAGGAACCGATCGACCGGCGCATCGTTTGGTCCGCCAGGCTCCTCTCCGTCGGGTTGCAGATCATGGCCCAGCAGATTCCGCTATCGTCCGACGCCAGCGCTCTCCAACCGGCGCTCGATGCGGCAAGGAACGACAAGACCCACGAGGTCCTGCCCGACGTCGCCTACCGGCGGCTCGGGATCGTCAACGTCGTGTTCTATGGGGCGGCGCAGTCGGGCGACCGGCACTGGGTCCTGGTCGACGCTGGCCTGCCCGGCACGAAGGGCCTGATCAGGGGCGCGGCCGCGGAACGCTTTGGCTCGAACGCGCGGCCTGCAGCGATCATCCTGACGCACGGCCACTTCGACCACGTGGGCGCGCTCGAGGACCTTGCGCGGGAGTGGGATGCGCCGGTCTACGCCCACCCGCTCGAATTGCCCTACCTCGATGGGCGCGCCTCCTATCCGCCGGGCGACCCGTCGGTCGGCGGTGGCGCCATGGCGGCGCTGGCGCGCTTCTATCCTCGCGGTCCGGTCGACGTCGGGGCACGGCTGGCGCGATTGCCGGAGGACGGCACGGTGCCCGGCATGCCGGGCTGGCGCTGGATCCACACGCCCGGGCACAGCGTCGGCCACGTCTCGCTGTGGCGGGAGGCAGACCGGACCCTGATCGTCGGCGACGCCTTCGTGACCACGGCGCAGGAGTCCGCCTATGCCGTAGCCGTCCAGCGCGCGGAGATGCACGGACCTCCGATGTACTACACGGTGGATTGGGAGGAGGCCGGCAGATCGGTCGCGCGGCTCGCCGCGCTCGAGCCCGAGGTCGTCCTGACGGGACATGGCGTGCCGATGCGGGGCCCCGCGATGCGCGCGGCGCTCCAGCGCCTCGCCGACGAGTTCAGCAGCATCGCTGTGCCGCGGAGCGGCCGCTACCTGAGCGCGCCGGCGCGCGCCGAGGACGGCAGCGCCTATCGCGAAGCTACCCGAAGCTGAGCCGCGGCAGGACCCGAGTGACGACTCCGGTGCGGAACCCCCCGGCGGGACAGAGAGCGCCCAAGCCCAGCTCCCGCTACGCCGCTTGCAGCGGCCCATCGCGCACGACCACGGCATGAAACTCTTCGACTGCGTGATCGTCGGCGCCGGCCCGGGCGGTCTCACGGCGGCGATCTACCTCGCCCGCTACCTGCGCGACATCGTCGTGATCGACGACGGCCGCAGCCGAGCGCTGTGGATCCCGCGCTCCCACAACTGCCCGGGCTATCCCGAGGGCATTCCCGGCCCGGAGCTGCTCGAGCGCCTGCGGCGGCAGGCGGCGCGCTACGACGCGCCGCTCATGGCGGCGCGGGTCGACCGGCTCGAGCGGGCGGACGGCGGCTTCCGCCTGGACCTGCCGGAGTCGACGATCGCGGCGCGCACCGTGCTCCTCGCCACCGGGGCCGAGGACATCGCGCCGCCGATCGACGATCTCGACGATGCGATCCGCCGCGGCCTCGTGCGCCACTGCCCGACCTGCGATGCCTACGAGGTGCGCGACCGCAGGATCGCCATCGTCGGGGAGGGCGCATGCCGGATCCAGGAGGCGACGCTGCTCCGCACCTACACCGCCGATCTCACGGTGCTCAGCCTCGGGCGGGCGCTGGAGATGGCGGCGGCGGAGCGGGCGGAGCTGCAGGCGGCCGGCATCCGGCTGATCGACGAGCCGGTCGCGACGCTCGTCGCCGAGGGCGACCTCGTATGCGCCCGGCTGGCGCGCTCGGACGAGGTGCTCCGCTTCGACTCGGTCTACAGCGCGCTCGGCCTGCGCGGGCGCGCGGGTCTCGCCGCCGGGCTCGGCGCCGCCCAGGACGAGGACGGCATGCTCGTCGTCGACGACCACCAGCGGACCAGCGTGCCCGGGCTGTACGCGGTGGGCGACGTGGTGGTCGGCCTGACCCAGATCGGCGTTGCCATGGGCCATGCGGCGATCGCCGCGAGCGCGATCAACAGCAGCCTGGAACGGCGGCTGCGGTCGAGCCCGATCGCCCCAAGCTTGTCCGATGACGCCTGATCGGGACTGAACGAAGGAGACGACGTGGACGGGTCCCGTCGGATCGCTGCTCAGGCGCGGCGCCACCGCGAGCTCGCGCTCGTGCTGGGCGGCGGCGGCGCGCTCGGCGAACCAGACCCGCGCAAAGTTGGCGACCCTGGAGGCCCGGCATGCGGGGCGCAGCGAGGGCGGCTCGGTTCTCCTCCTGCTGCTCGCCTGCAACGGCGAAGGCGAGCGCATCTCGCAGAAGATCTGGGACTTCGGCCGGCGCTCGCTCGACGAGCGCTGGCAGGCAGGCTACGCGGCGGGCGTCGACACGGTGCGCCGGATCGACGGGCTGAGGCCGCCCGCGCCGGGCCGGCTCGAGGTCCACCGCCTGGTCGTGCCGAGCGCGCTGGCGCCGACCGGTCGAGCTTCCGCCGCCAGCTGATGCATCGCCGACCGGCATGCGCTATAAGGAGGTGCACGGCGGAGAAACGGCTTGGACACCCTCCGGATCGCCCGCGACCTCAGCGAAGGCAACGTCTTCTCCCACGAGCAGGCGGAGCGCCTCGGCAACGCCTTTGCGACCTACTGGGCCGAGGTCCGGAGCGACTTGGTGACCAAGGAATATCTCGAGACCCGCCTGGCCCAGCTGGAGGCGAGGTTCGACGCGCGTCTGGCGCAGCTGGAGGTCGAGGCTCGAGACCCGGCTGGCCAAGATCGAAACAGGATCCTCGCCGCCCAGGTCGCCCTGTTCGTGCTGCTCGGCGTCGCGATCTACTTCAAGTGGCCCCGCCGCTCACTCCGCCCGCTCGCAGCCGGCCGCCCGCCAGCTACGCTTCAGTCGCGGGCGAGGCTGGCTTCGGCGATGCCGAGGCAGAGGCTTGCGCCAGGTCGCCGCAAGCACCTCCAGTGCGGCGCGATAGGGTTAAGGCGATCCTTACCAACGGCCGGTATACCGTTCCGCCCTGCATCGTTGGGAGCGGAAGGTGGCATGAAGATCGAGATCTGCGAATCGCTCATCTCCTCATGGTTGCGGCACGTGCAAGGATGCCTCTTGACGCAGACGAGCTGGAAACCCTCTCCGACCTGGAGCATCGCGAAAGAGCGGAAGCTGACGGAGACGTTCGAAGCCGTTCGGACCTTCGCCCGCCAGGACATCGGGCTGCAGATCTTCAAGAACGGCAGCTTCAGCCAGTTCATCCGGCAGGCGGAAATCGACGTCCTGGGGGTCCGATGGAACCAGGAAGTGAGCAGTCCGAACGTCATCGCTGTCGACTCCGCCTTTCACGAAGCCGGTCTGCAATATGGCAATGCCGACGAGACCGTCGGCCGTGTGCTGAAGAAGCTGATCCGCGGCGCGTTCGCCCTCGAAGCCTGTTTGGATCTTGGTGAGGCCAGCGTCATCTTCGC
>CAVWCE010000043.1:0-49169 GCA_963753275.1 uncultured Alphaproteobacteria bacterium
GTACTCGCCGCCGTTCGTGCCGATCAGGACCTTGTTGTCGACCACCGTGGGCGCCATCGTCTCGCTGTAGCCCTTTCGGGGTCCGCGATCTGCGTCTCCCACAGGAGCTTGCCGGTCTTCGCGTCGAGCGCGACAAGCTCGCGTCGAGCGTGCCCATGAAGAGCCGCCCGCCGGAGATCGCTACCCCGCGGTTGTTCGGACCGCAACAGAAGGTCGTCACCGGCCCCATCTTCTGCTTGTAGTGCCAGAACTCCTTGCCGGTCGGTGGCGGCGCGATCACCTTTGACGGCGCAGGCCGGCCAGTGCTTTGTTCGCCGCCGGCCGACCACGGGAGCCTGACGATGCTGGATGCGCCTCCGGAGCACCCACCCGCCGATGCGATCACGACCGAGGCCGAGCTGCGCCGACGCTTCGCCGCGCCGGACGGCTCGCGGTGCACAAGCAGCTCGACCGGCTCGACCCAACTGCCGGCGCTTCATCGCGCTGTCGCCCTTCTTGTGCCTCGCGACCTCGCGCCCGGACGGCCTCGCCGACAACTCGCCGCGCGGCGAGCCCCGGGCTTCGTCCAGGTGCTCGGCGACCGCACGCTCGCGATCCCCGACCGGCCGGGCAACAACCGCCTGGATAGCCAGAGCAACATCATCCGTAACCCCAACGTCGGGCTGCTGTTCTTCATCCCGGGCGTGACCGAGACGCTGCGCGTCAACGGCCGCGCCACGATCACGGCCGACGCCGAGCTTCTGGCCCGCTTCGAGGTCCGCGGCCGGGCGCCCAAGGTCGCGATCGTGGTCGCGGTCGCCGAGGCCTTCCTGCACTGCTCCAAGGCGCTGATCCGCTCGCGCCTCTGGCAGGCCGATGCCCAGGTCGACCGCAAGGCGCTGCCCAGCCTCGGCCGGATGATCGCCGACGTGGTCGACCCCGAAGACCAGCGCCGCGACCGTCGCCGAGTACGATCGCTGATCGAGCGCAACATCGAGGAGCAGCTCTACTGATGGCGGCCGGCACGCCGCCGCCTTTGCCCCGAGGAGCAGCGCCGGCCGGGCCCGGTTTGCGCCGGAACGGATTCCGCTATCCTCTGCGGTGAATGAGCGTGGCCCCGGCGGGAGGCGGCCGGGCGGCGACGCGCGCTGGGAGGCGGACCGCGTGTCGAACGAGGCGTACGTCCAGTTCCACGACGTGCAGAAGAGCTATGACGGCGAGACGCTGGTCGTCAAAAGCCTGAACCTCGACCTCGCGCCGCGGCGAGTTCCTGACGCTGCTCGGGCCCTCGGGCTCGGGCAAGACGACGGCCCTGATGATGCTGGCCGGCTTCGAGAGCGCGACGCGCGGCGAGATCATGCTGGACGGGCGGCCGATCAACGACGTGCCGCCGCACAGGCGCGACATCGGCATGGTGTTCCAGAACTATGCCCTGTTCCCGCACATGACGGTGGCCGAGAACGTCGGCTTTCCGCTGCGAGGTGCGCAGGCTCGCCAAGGCCGAGATCGACGCAGCGGGTCGGCAAGGCGCTCGACATGGTCCGGCTCGGCCGGCTCGGCGACCGCCGGCCGGCGCAGCTCTCGGGCGGGCAGCAGCAGCGCGTCGCGCTGGCCCGCGCGCTGGTGTTCGAGCCCAAGCTGGTGCTGATGGACGAGCCGCTGGGTGCCCTCGACAAGCAGCTGCGCGAGCAGATGCAGCTCGAGATCAAGCACATCCACGAGCGAGCTCGGCGTCGACCGTCGTCTACGTGACGCACGACCAGTCCGAGGCGCTGACCATGTCGGACCGCATCGCCGTCTTCAACGACGGCGTCGTGCAGCAGTGGCGACCCGCCGGGCGAGCTCTACGAGCGCCCGAAGAACGCCTTCGTCGCCCAACTTCATCGGCGAGAACAACCGGCTGCGCAGGCACGGTGCGCGCGGTCGAGGACGACTCTGCACGGTCGCGGCTCGACGGCGGCGCAGCGATCCGGGCGCTGCCGGTCAAGGTCGACGGCGCCGGCAGCCGGACGACGCTTCGCTCCGGCCCGAGCGCGTGCGTGATCGGCCCGCCGAGCGGCGATGCCGTCAACCGTCTGCCGGCGCGGGTCGTCGAGCCGATCTACCATGGCGATCACGTGCGCGCTGCGCCGTGCTGCGTCGGCGGCACGACGATTTCATCGTCAAGCTGCCGGTAGCCGGCCGGCGCGCCTTCGACTTCGCGCCTCGGCCGCGATCGGCTGCACGGTCGAGGACTGCCGGCCTGGCGCGCCCGAGCAGAGCTGCCGGGCGCTCGGACCCGGTCTCGACAGCAGAGGAACCTAGCGATGCTCCGCAACCGTCTGGGCCTGCGACCTGCGCAACGCTGGGGAGATGCGATGCGAGCAGACTGCAGTCGGCGTCGGCGCCGCGCTCGTCGCGCTGGCCTGGCCGGACCGGCGCCGGCGCGCGATCTCACCGTGGTGTCGTGGGGCGGCGCCTACCAGGACGCGCAGCGCGAGATCTACTTCGAGCCGTTCACCGCAGCCGACGGGCACCAAGCTGGTCGAGGACAGCTGGAACGGCGGCGTCGGCGCGCTGCGCGCCAAGGTCGAGGGCGGCAATGCCGACTGGGACGTCGTCCAGGTCGAGGCCGAGGAGCTGGTGCTCGGCTGCGAGGAGGGCCTGTTCGAGCCGCTCGACTGGGCGGCGCTCGGCGGCAAGGAGCAGTCTACCTGCCGGCCGCGGTGCACGACTGCGGCGTCGGCGCCATCGTCTGGTCGACCGTGCTCGCCTACGACGGCGACAAGATCGGCGACAAGGCGCCGACAGACCTGGGCCGATTTCTTCGACACCGCAGAAGTTCCCCGGCAAGCGCGGCCTGCGCAAGGGGCCGAAGTACGCGCTCGAGTTCGCGCTGATGGCCGACGGCGTGCCGCCGGGCGAGGTCTACAAGGTGCTGCGCACGCCGGAAGGCATCGATCGCGCCTTCACGAAGCTCGACACCATCAAGCCGGACATCGTCTGGTGGGAGGCCGGCGCCCAGCCGCCGCAGCTGCTGGCCTCGGGCGAGGTGGCGATGACCAGCGCCTATAACGGCCGCATCACCGCCGCCAACAAGAGCGACAAGCGGAACTTCAAGATCGTCTGGCCGACGGCCATGTCTACGCCATCGACAGCTGGGTGATCCTCAAGGACTCGCCGCAACAAGGAGGCCGGCCTGAAGTTCATCGAGTTCGCCGAGCCGAGCCCGAGCGCCAGGCGCAGCTGCCGCCCATGGTCGCCTACGGCGTCACCAACAAGGATGCGTCGGCGCTGATCGACGCCGACGTGCTGCCCGACGTGCCGACGGCGCCCGACAACCTCGAGGCGTGCGGTCTAGCATCGACACCGAGTTCTGGGTCGACAACATCGAGAAGCTGACCGAGCGCTTCAACGCCTGGGTGGCGCAGTAGCTGGTCCGGGCGCGAGTGGCCGAGCGCAGCGCCGGCCGTCGGCGCCGTCGGCGACACGGGCGGTCGCTGCAGCGGCCAGCTGCGCCGGGCCGAGCGCGGCGCGGCAGCTGGCGGCGCTCGGCGCTGGTCGCGCCGCTGCTCGCTCTTCCTGCTGCGTCTTCTTCGTCCTGCCGATCGGCAAGATGCTGCTGCGCAGCGTCGCAGAGCGGCGAGGTCGCGAGGCGCATGCCGCGGACGGCGGCGGCGCTGCGCAGCTGGGACGGCCAGGGCCTGCCCGACGAGGCGGCCTCGCCGCGTTCGCCGCCGAGCTGGCGTCGGCGCAGGAGGCCAGAGACGCTGCGCCGGTGCGGCCAAGCGGCTGAACTACGAGGACGCCGGCTTTCGCAGCCTGCTGATCGCCACCGCGCGCAAGCTGCCGGAGCAGCCGCCGGCCAGCTGGCGCGAGGCGCTGGTCGGCATCGATCCGGCCTGGGGCGAGCCCGCCACCTGGGCGGCGATCCGCCGCGCCGCCGCGCCGCTTCACCGACTTCTATCTGCTGGCCGCCGCTCGACCTGCAGCGCGGCGCCGGACGGCGCCATCGTCCGCGTGCCGGCGCGACCAGGCGATCTATCGTCAACGTCCTGCGGGCGCACCTTCTGGATCAGCCTGGTGGTGACGCTGGTCTGCCTCGCTGCTCGGCTATCCGCTGGCCTACCGGCTGGCGACGCTGCCGCCGCGGCACAGCAACCTGCTGATGATCCTGGTGCTGCTGCCGTTCTGGACCTCGCTGCTGGTCCGCACCGCGCGCCTGGGTGGTGCTGCTGCAGACGCGAGGGGCTGATCAACAGCGCCCTGCTGCTGGCTCGGCCTCGATCGAGCGAGCCGCTGCGCTGATCTACAACCGCTTCGGCGTCTACGTCGCGATGACCCACGTGCTGCTGCCGTTCATGGTGCTGCCGCTCTACAGCGTGATGCGCGGCATCCCGCCGGTCTACATGCGCGCCGCTGCCTCGCTCGGCGCCCCGCCGTGCGCCGCCTTCTGCCAGGTCTACCTGCCGCAGACCCTGCCGGGCATCGGCGCCGGCTGCCTGCTCGTCTTCATCCTGGCGCTCGGCTACTACATCACGCCGGCGCTGGTCGGCGGCGCCGCCGACCAGATGCTCAGCTACTTCGTCGCCTTCTACACCATCCAGACGCGTCAACTGGGGCATGGCGGCGGCGCTCGGCGCTCGCTGCTGCTCGTGGCGACGCTGGTCCTCTATGTCGCTCTATGCCCGCGCTCGTCGGCATCGACCGCATGAAGCTCGGCTGAGCCGATGCCGGCGCGGCCGCTTCCATACGCAGCGGGCGAGCTGCTCGGCACTATGCCCTGTGGGCGGTCGCTGCGCTGGTGCTGGCCTTCCTGGTCCTGCCGATCCTGGTCGATCGTGCCGCTGTCGTTCAGCTCCGGCAGCTTCCTGACCTTCCCGCTGCCCGGCCTCTCGCTGCGCTGGTACCAGGATTCTTCGCCTCCGAGCCCTGGCAGCCGCCGCTCCGCAACAGCCTGGTCGTCGCCATCGCCACGACGGTGCTGGCGACGGCGCTCGGCACGCTGGCCGCGCTCGGCCTGCGTCCGCGCGCAGTTTCCCCGGCAAGAGCCTGCTGCATGGCGCTGCTGATCTCGCCGATGGTGGTGCCGGTGGTGATCGTCGCGGCCGGCGCTCTATTTCTTCTATGCCCCGCTGGGCCTGACCGGCAGCCTGCTCGGCCTGATCCTCGCCCACACCGCGCTGGCGGCGCCGTTCGTCGTCATCTCGGTGACCGCGACGCTGGCCGGCTTCGACCGCAACGCTGGCGCGCGCCGGCGCCAGCCTCGGGCGCCGCCCGCGACGGTGTTCTTCGACATCATCCTGCCGCTGATCGGCCCGGGCGTGGTCTCGGGCGCGCTGTTCGCCTTCGTCACCTCGTTCGACGAGGTGGTGGTGGCGCTGTTCATGACCGGCCCGCAGCAGCGCACCCTGCCGCGGCAGATGTTCGACGGCATCCGCGAGAACATCAGCCCGACGATCACCGCCGTCGCGACGCTGCTGATCCTGCTGTCGATCCTGCTGCTGACGGTGATCGAGCTGCTGCGCCGCCGCAGCCTGCGCCTGCGAGGCATCTCGCCGACGTCGAAACTCGCGTTGGTCCCGCTCGACCCGGGGTCGCTTCGGCTTGGTCAGTGGACGTCGGGCAGGCTGCCGCCGGGCGCGAGATCAGCCCGGGAGGCGCAGCAGGATCTGCCAGATGAAGAACAGGGGGGCGACCTGAAACGCGAGGGTGAAGCCCACCATCCATTTCAGGAGGCGCACGCCGGATTTCAGGTCTCGGGCCTGCGCGCCCTTTCGGCAGCCTCCTTCGCCAGGTCGTCGGGCGTGCCGGCGGCTCTCAGGGCATCGTAGAGCTTGCTCAGCATGAGCGCCACGGCACGCTCTCTGCCCGCTCAGGCGGGCCGGTTTGCATCCGGGCCTTTGTAGCAGACGTTCGGGTGACGCGCATCAGGCCGCGGCGCGTGGCCGACTGCGGTCGATCTTGGCGAGCGCCGCCAGGATCACCTCGCTGCCGGCGTCGGCGCGGTGCGCGGCCTCGGAGAGGTGGCGGCGCCAGGCGCGGGCGCCGGGCAGGCCGTTGAACAGCCCGAAGATGTGGCGGGTGATCGCCTTGAGCGGGGTGCCCTCGGCGAGCTCGCGCTCGACATAGGGGATCAGGCGCTCCACGACCTCGGCCCGGCTCGGGAACGGCTCGTCGGCGGCGAGCAGCTCCCGCTGCCACGCGGCGAGCGCGTAGGGGTCCTGGTAGGCCTGGCGGCCGAGCATCACGCCGTCGACCTGCGCGAGCTGCGCGCGGGCCTGCTCGAGCGTGCGGATGCCGCCGTTGACGATCACCTCGAGGCTCGGGAAGTCGGCCTTGATGCGGTGCACGAGCTCGTAGCGCAGCGGCGGGATCTCGCGGTTCTCCTTGGGGCTGAGGCCGGTGAGCCAGGCCTTGCGCGCGTGGATGATGACGGTGGCGCAGCCGGCGTCCGCGACCGTGGCGACGAAGCGGCGCAGGAACGCGTAGGAGTCGGACTCGTCGATGCCGATCCGGGTCTTGACGGTGACCGGGACGCCGGCCGCGGCCTGCATCGCGCGCAGGCAGCTCGCGACCAGCCGCGGCTCGGCCATCAGGCAGGCGCCGAAGCGCGCGCTCTGGACGCGGTCCGACGGGCAGCCGACGTTGAGGTTGATCTCGTCGTAGCCGCATTCCGCGCCGTGCTCGGCCGCGCGCGCCAGGTCGTCGGGATCGGCGCCGCCCAGCTGCAGCGCGAGCGGGCGCTCGGCGGGGTCGAAGCGCAGCAGGCGCGCGCGCGGGCCCCGCAGGATCGCGCCGGTCGGGACCATCTCAGTGTAGAGCAGGACGCGGCGCGCGATCAGCCGCAGGAAGTAGCGGCAGTGGCGGTCGGTCCAGTCCATCATCGGCGCGACCGAGAGGCGCCGGTCGAGCGCGGTCGTCGGGCTTGCTGTCGGCATCGCCTGCTTCGCCGGAGTCGTGGCCGCCGATCGTGGCGGTCGTCCGTTGATGTGGCCGCGCCAAGCCGGCCGACCAAGGCTGTCGGAATCAGATACCGGCTTTGAGCCGCGAGCGAGGCAAAAAAATGGCGCTCCGTCTCGCGGCGAGAGCAGAGCGCCTAAAGTCCAAGTAGGGAGGAACGCCTCGAGTCACGAAGTGTCGTGGCTCGGGTCCGTCCTAGCGGCCCGTGGTTAAGGCAAGGTTAACGCCGCGCCGGCCCGGCGGAGCTGGGGCGTGCGCCGTCAGTCGACCTCGTCCTCCGGGATGATCCAGGGCTCCTCGAGCGCGGCCGTCTGCCACTCGCGAAAGGCCGGCCACGCAAAGACCGTCGCGACGTAGTCCGCGGCGACCGGATCGAGCTCGACGCCATAGGTGCGAAAGCGGGTCGCGACCGGCGCGTACATCGCGTCCGCCGCGCTCGCGCTGCCGAACAGGAACGGCCCGCGCTTTCCGAAGCGCTGCCGGCAGTCCCGCCAGATCGCGCCGATGCGCAGGATGTCGGCCTCGACGCCGTGCCCCCTGCCCCTCCCGGGCAGGCTCTTGCGCAGGTTCATCGGCATGTGGCGGCGCAGCGCGCCGAAGCCGCTGTGCATCTCGGCCGCGATCGAGCGGGCGAGCGCGCGGGCATCGGCCGGGTCCGGCCACAGGCCCGCGGCCGGGCGCTGCTCGGCCAGGTACTCGACGATCGCGAGCGAATCCCAGACCACCCGCCGGCCGTGCTCGAGGACCGGCACCTTGCCGGCGGGCGAATGCGCGAGCAGCGCGTCGCGCGAGCCGGGCTCGGACAGCCGCACCAGCTGCTCGTCGAAGTCGATGCCGGCGAGGCGCGCGGCGAGCCAGCCGCGCAGCGACCAGGACGAGTAGTTCCGGTTGCCGATGATCAGGGTGAACTCGGCCATCGCTCCCTCGCTCCCGCGGTCCATGCTCGCCAAGGCTTACGCGCGCCCGCCCCGCCGCGTAAAGGCGCACGCGGCCGGCACGTCGTCGTCTTGCAACTCGGGATCGTAATTGACGGCCGAGTCGACATCTGCTTACAATTTTATTTGCCGCGTCCCGCTCGGATTGGGGGAGGGCCTGATGAGATTGCCGTCGAAGGCGGGCCTTCTCTGCACTCTCCTTCTCGCGTTGCTGGCGGGACCTGCGCCGGTGCCTGCGCAGAGCTCGCTGAGCGAAGGGTTCGCGGCCGGCGAGGCCGGGCTCACCGCTGCGAGCGCGCCGGGCGCGAGATCTGGTTCTTCGCGACCGCCGGCAACGCCCGCTTCCACGCCTACGTGTTCCCGCAGAAGCTCGGCGCCGCGATCGACTGGTACCGCATCCTGGCGGCCGAAGGCCGCGAGCGGCGCTTCCGGACCTGGGGCCTGATCAACGACCCCGACTGCTGCGTGCCCGGCAGCCCGGACTGTCCCGCGCAAAGCCTCGAGGAGACCTACGGCTTCGACTGGTGCCCGGGCGATGCCGACCTGCTCGCCCACGTCGGCAGGACCGGCTACCGCGACCCGGCCTGCGACTTCGAGGACGCGCCGCTGCGCCCGGACGACCCGCATGGCGCCGTGGACCAGCGCCAGAGCGCCTGCGATCTCGCCTTCGGCACCTCGACCGGGGCGCTCGGCTTCCGCAAGTTCCCCAACCCGCGCTTCGATCGCGCGCGCTGGCAAGAGCTCAACGCCTCGCTCGCGACCTGGGAGGGCTACCGCCAGAGCATCCTGCCCTACGAGAAGAGCTCGGGCGATCCCGACACCCGCAACAACCGCCTGATGGACGGCTCGATCGAGCCGCCGTTCCTGGTCGGCATGGCCTGCGGCGGCTGCCACATCGCCTTCGACCCGCTGAGGCCCCCGGCCGATCCCGAGCATCCGGCGTGGGACAACATCAGCGGCACGGTCGGCAACCAGTACCTGCGGATCTCCGAGATGCTGGGCTCGGGCATGCCGCCCAGCAGCATCGAATGGCAGATGATCGCGCGCGCCCGGCCGGGCGTGGTCGACACCTCGGCGCTGCCCAACGACGGCGTGACCAACCCCGGCACGATGAACGCGATCGTGAACTTCGGCCGGCGGCCGCTGCACGAGCACGTCGTGACCCGCTGGCACCGGGCCAGCAGCTGCCCCGCCGGCGCCGCCGCGGAGACCTGCTGGTGCGAGCCCGACAAGACCGGCAAGTGCTGGGAGCGCCTGACCCAGACCGAGATGGTGCCCCACATCCTCAAGGGCGGCGAGGACAGCATCGGCTTCGAGGGCGCCGTGCAGCGGGTCTACTTCAACATCGGCTCGTGCTCCGAGCAGTGCTTCGTCAACCACATCCCCGACCTGCGCCAGGCCGATCCGCGCCAGCGCAACTTCGGCCAGTCGCCGTTCGACATCGGCCAGTGCCGGCGCGACTGCCCGAGCTTCCGGGCGCTCGAGGACCGGCTCGCGGACGTGGTCGACTTCCTGGTCACCGCGCGGCCGAGCGACCTCTACCGGGCGCGCGGCTACGACGATCCGCGCGACCTCGAGGTCGAGCTCGAGGCCGAGTTCGGCGACGGCGCGATCGCGCGCGGCCGCGAGGTCTACGCCGCCAACTGCGCGCGCTGCCACTCCTCCCAGGCCGGGCCGTTCGACGCCAACAGCGACTTCCACGGGCTCGACAAGTCCGACCCGAGCCTGCGCGTCGACTGGCTTGGGAACGACCAGCCGACCCCGGCGACCGAGGTCGGGACCTACGGCGCCCGCGCGCTCCATTCCAACCACATGGCGAGCCGCATCTGGCAGGACTTCGGCTCCGAGACCCTGCGCGCGCGACCGGCGATCGAGAGCCTGGACGAGCTGAGGAAGGGCGGCGGGCGCGGCTACTACCGCAACATCTCCCTGCTCAGCGTCTGGGCGCACGCGCCGTTCCTGCACAACAACGCGCTCGGGCCGGAGCTCTGCGGCGGTCCCGACGACCCGCTCTACGCCTCGCCTTACGTCGATGCCGAGGGCAAGCCGCTGCCGTCCGAGCGGACGCCGCCCTGCGTGAGCTACGACCCGAGCGTCCAGGGCCGCCTCGCGCTGTTCGAGGCGTCGATGGATGCCCTGCTCAACCCGGACCGCCGGCTGCCCAAGATCACCACGGTGAGCGAGGAGCTGATCGTCGACATCGCGCCCAGGATGGAGCTCGACGACGTCGAGCTCGGCTTCAGCCTGCGGGTGCCGCCGGGCGTGCCCAGTCGGCGATCGGCGGCCTGCGGCACAAGGACCTGATCGGCGACAGCCTGCTGCTGGCGATCGGCGAGGACCGGCTGCGGGCGAAGTACGCCAGGGTCTTGAGCGATTCGCAGCTCGACGAGCTGATCGCCGGTCTGCGCGCGATCCGCAGCCGATGTGCTCGGGGACGATCGGCGGCCTGGTCAAGAGTTCTCCAGGCGCACTGGCCGTTCGTCGAGACCTACTACGGCAACAGCAGGGCACGCATCGAGAACGCCGGGCACCGCTTCGGCGAGGATCTGTCCGAGGCCGACAAGAAGGCCTTGACCGCCTTCCTGGCGACGCTCTGAGCGGGAGGAGGCCGGTCGATGTGGAAATGGCTGCTCGGCGGCGTCGCGGCGGTCCTGGTGGTCGTCGTCGGCGCGGCCGGCTACCTCGCCTGGCGCTACTACAGCCCGACCGCGCCCGAGGTCGCCTTCGTCATCGTGGACGAGGCTCTGGCGGACCCCGACGAGCCCTGGCGCCGCCACGTCATCGACTTCGCCGAGCTCGAGCACGCCTACCCGCTGAGCCGCGAGGATCGCTCCAAGATCACGCCTGAGAGCCTGCGCGCGCTGAGCCAGGAGCAGGTCGACCAGATCTATGGCCGTCTGCCGGCCGGGCCGATCCCGGACGGGATGTTCCACGGCGGCCTGTTCTTCCCCAAGGGCGAGGACGAGTACTCGCGGCTCGGCGAGCTGGTCGGCGGCATCGCCGGCCGCAAGGTCGACGTCGCCACCTCGAAGCTCGAGTTCCTCGCCGCCCGGCTGTGGAAGGGCAAGCTGTTCGACCGCGAGCAGCTGGTGCTGCGCAACCTGGTCGACGACCGCGAGTTCCTCGAGCAGCTGATCATCGACGCCGCACGCTCGAGGCATGCGGTCGAGCGCTTGGGCTTGCTGTCCTGGGTCCTGCCGACCCGGACCACCTGGCTCCTGTTCCCGGCCAGGCTCTATTGCGGCCAGAGCCTGCTCGATGGCCGGCGCGAATCGATCATCATCGACTACGCCTACAACGACGAGCTGGCGAGCTATCAGGCCAACCCGGACCACCTGGTCGGCCGCAAAGGGATGCGCATCCGCGACGAGATCCGCATGGTCCGGCCCGGCTTCTATCTCGGCCGCGCCTATCTCAACCGGGTCTTCGCGCTCAACTTCACGCTCTACAATCCCGAGATCGCCGAGGCCCAGGAGGACGCCTTCCTCGCCGGCGAGAGCATCGGCGCGGACTGCTGGCCCGAGGCCGAGCAGCTGTCCGCCGCGCGCGGCTGACCCGTACGCCGCCGGCCGATGGCGGTTCCTCATTCGCCGCCCCCGACCCTCGGCGGAACCTGGCTGCGGGAGCCGGCAAGGCTCGGCCGACGATCGGCGACGGCGCCATCCTCCGGCCAGCGTCCGGTGCTTCGAGGTGGACCGACGATTCGCAAGCGCGGGCGCTTGGGCAGTCTCGGCCGTCGCTGCCCCGCAGCCTGACCGTAACCGAAACTTAACTCCTGAAGGGGAAGCTGCTCCTCCCGTCGGTCCATGCGATCGTGGGAATCTGCGCCGTCCAGGCGATCGCCGGCGGCGGACAATCCCACGGTCGCATGGACCGACGAGCATGGTACGAGCCGCTGGTTGACGAAGGCTTAAGAGGAGAGTCGTGGGTCGGTCATGGGCATGACCTGCCAAGTCGCCGGAGCGATGGTTGCCAGCGCGGGCTGCGCCGTATCGGGGTGGGGGGTTCCGGGGAGGCAAGACAGGGCTTGCCGTCCGCGGGCCGCATGCCGGAAGGCGTGGCGTGAGCGGTGGTGACCGTCGCGTGCTCGGCCTGGTCTCGGGCCTGCTGCTGCTCGGGCTGGCCGGCCCCGGCGCTGGCGCCGAGGGCGTCCCGCCGACGCCTGCTGTGGACGCGGCGGATCCCGGCCCGAGCCTGCCGCCGGTCGGCCGCTCGCTGTTCGACTTCCTGACCATCGATCGGAACGGACCCGGAGCGGCGGTGCAGGAGGTGCCGTTCCCGTTCACCGCGCTGATCGCGCGGCTCGAGCGCGAGCTCGACCGGAGCGGTGATCCGCCGCTGCAGCGGGTGCTGATCCCGCTCGGCCGCTCCTTGCAGCGCAACGCCGCCAACCCCGACTTCTTCGCCTACCCGCGCGCGGTGGTCGCGGTCGACGGCGCGCCGCAACCCTCCGGCGGGTCCGGCATGCTGCTCCAGGACCGCCTCTACATCGGCTACCAGGAGCGCGCCGCGGCGCTCGAGGTGATCAGCTACAACGAGGCCGCCGGGCGCTTCGAGTTCCAGCTCGTGGGCGACTATCGGGACGGCGGGCAGCCCGCGGTCTCCTACGCCGACCGCCCGACCTGCGTCGCCTGCCACCAGAACCAGGCGCCGATCTTCGGCAAGCCCCTGTGGGACGAGACCAACGCCAACCCCGCGATCGCCGCGACCCTCGCCTCGCTCGGGGACACGTTCTACGGCATCAAGGTCGAGCGCGGGATCGACCTGCCGGACGCGTTCGACGCCGCGACCGACCGCGCCAACGAGCTCGCGCTGCTGCAGCGCGTCTGGCAGGAGGGCTGCGCGGCGCCGGAGGATCCAAAAGCCGCGAGCGGCTGCCGGGCGGACGCCGCCCGCGCCGTCCTCCGCTACCGCCTCGCCGGCAATCGCCTGCCGTCGTCCGGGGAGGGTTTGGTCTCGACCCTCGCCGAACGCTGGCGCAGCCTCTGGCCGGGCGGTCTCGCGCTGCCGGACGGCGACCTGCCCAACCGGGTGGTGCTGACGGCGCCGCTCGACGCCAGGCTGCCGCTGAGCGAGGCCGACGCGCTCCGGCTCTCGACCGTCGAGCGCCGTCTCGAGCCATTCGAGCCACGCCCGCCGCGCGAGGTCTGGCGCTGGCCCGAGCACGCGCCGCGGCTGGTGGCGGGCTGGGCGCGCTTTCTCGCGCCGGGCGACGTCCAGCGCCTCGATGCGCTGCTCTGGCGGCGCCGGGCGCCGACCGTGAGCTACCGCGGCGGCTGCCGGATCCGGCGCGCCGAGCTGCCGGTCACGGAGTATCGCTTCAGCTGCGATCCCCCGATCGGCGAGGCCAACGGCCTTGCGCTGCGCGGCCACGTCCGGATCCAGGACGGCGCGGTACGGGGCGGCAGCATCAGCCCGCTGCAGCTCAGCGGCTATCCCGATCTCGCCAACCTCGCGATCGCGGGCGGCGAGCTCGTCCGTGCGGGCGGCGAGGTCGCGCTCGCGGTCGAGCTCGCCGAGCGCAGCGCCGGGCTCCACGCCCGCCTGACCGACGGCAACGCGATCCGCCGGCTCGAGTTCGCCTGGCGCGCTGCCGATGAGGCCCTGGGCCGGTTCGATGGCCGCGCGACCGCTACCCTGGCCCGCGACTTCGCCCCGGTCGAGGCCGCGCTCGCCGCGTTGCAGGAGCAGGGCAGCGAGGCGCTTTCGGACCGTCCGCTGCGGCGCGCGGCGCTGATGGCGGCGCTGCTCGAGCAGCTCGGCGCGGAACCCATCGCCTGGTGCTGTCTCGATGACGCCAAGATGCCGCCCGCGCGGCTCGAGTAGCCTCGCCTGGGTCGCGCTCGCCTGGCTGCTGGGCGCGGACCCGGCGCACGCCGCGACCCACGAGGTCCTGATCCGCAACTTCGCCTTCGAGCCGCCGGAGCTGACCATCGAGGCCGGCGACCGCGTGCGCTGGACGGTGGTCTCGGGCACGCATTCGGCGACCGCCAAGGACCGGAGCTTCAATTCGGCGGCGCTCGCGGCCGGCGCCTCGTTCGAGCGGCGCTTCGAGCAGCCCGGCGTGTTCCCCTACTTCTGCACGCCGCACGACTTCATGCGGGCGAGCGTCACCGTGCTGCCCCGCCCCGCCTCTGGACCGTTCACGCTGGCGGCGGTCGCCGCAGGCGGCGTCCTGGCGCTCGGCGCGGCCGCGCTCTTGGTTCTGCGCCGCCGCGCCCGCTGAGGGCGCCGCTCACTCGAGCAGCTCATCGCCGGTCGGCTCGAGGTGCGGGGTCTGGTTGCGCTCCTGGCGCAGCCGCGAGAGCTCCCGGTACATGCGCCGGCGCGCGCGGCTCTGGTTGCCGAGCGGGCGGTGCTCGGGCAGGCAGTGCCAGGGGTTGATCGACAGCCGCCTGGCGAGCTCGGCATGGGCGGGCGTGTCGAACCTCTGGCGCGGGATGTGGACCGTCGCCGCCGGCACGAACGGCGAGAGCTCCTCCGGCCAGCGCACCGCGGCGTTCTCGATCGGCATCCGGTGCGGGTCGGTCTGGATCTGCACCAGGAGGTCGAACTCGACGTCCTGGCGCGCGAGCGTCGCCACCATGTTGTCGCGCAGATAGTTGGGCGGCACCCGCCCGAACGGCACGCCCGGGATGTCGGTCACGACCTTCGACCTCGGCAGGAACGAGTACATCATCGCCTGGCCCTCGCCGAGCAGGTAGGGCACGCAGCTCCAGTAGCGGGCGCCGAGCGGGTTGTACTGGGTCTCGTTCCACAAGGACTGCATGAAGAAGTCGAGCAGGTGGGGGTCGAGCGGGTTGAGGAAGTAGAACACCGCCATCTCGCGGAAGCTCCAGATCTGGAGCTTGGCGTTCTCGCGCGTGTTCGGGGTGACGAACGTCGGCGTGCACACCGCCGAGCAGGTCCTGGGTGTGGCGCTCGTCGTCGAGGAGCTTCGGGCCGGGCACGTCCATCAGCTTCATCGCCATGCTGACGAAGCCCACGTCCTCGATGTCGGGCGGCAGGTCGGGGCCGGGCCCGGAGAAGCGCACGTAGGCTGGGAAGCTGCGCGGCTCCCTGAAGATGCCGCGGCGCAGGTGCGCCGGCAGGTCGTCCCGAATGATGACCTCGGCCCTGACGAGGCCATGGGTCTTGGTGTTGCCGCCGCGCTCGAAGCCGCCCGGGCGGTAGGTGCGCCGCATGTAGCCGCCGAAGCTGTCGATGATCGACTGCAGGCTCGCCTCCTCGTCGGGCGCGATCCGCTCCTCGGCGAGCGCAAGGCCCTCGGGCGGGCGCCGGCGGTTGATCAGGTATTGGATGAAGCGGGCGAGCGGCTCGCGGAGCGCGCGATTGAAGCCTCGGCGGAAGAACGGCTCGAGCCGGCGTTCGGCATGCAGCCCGATCTGGAGCGCGCGGTGCAGCGCGCGCAGGAGCTGCTGGCCGCGGATCGCCGGGACCGGGGGCTCGGGCGGCAGGATCGGCGCCGAGGGCGACGCGCCCGCGAGGTAGCGCAGCGCGCGCAGGCCGGGCAGGAAGAAGTAGGCGCCGCCCTCAACGGTGACGAACCGCGGCAGGCCGGTGATGCGCCGCGCCGGCCCGTCCGCCTGCGGCAGCGCGAAGACGTCCGTCGGCGACGTCCCCCGCGAGCGGCGCCCGGCTGCCGAGCAGCGCGTCGCCCTCCTCGCTCAGGCCGGCGAACTTGGCGCTCGCGAGCCAGGCGTTCTGCACGAACTCGAACTGGCGCGCGATGTTCGCGACCAGGCAGATGAAGTGCAGCCCGCGCTCCTCGCGCGCCGGGCCCGGGTCCAGGGCGTCCTGCGGCGTGAGGCGGGTCCCGTACTCGCGGCCGCGCCGCAGCAGGCGGTGGAAGCGGGTCGAGGCGACGAGGTCGTCGCGGAACGAGCTGCGCTTGAAGCCCAGCATGCGCAAGCAGGCGCGCGATCGGGCCGCGCGTGCCGGCCGGCAGGTCGCCGGTGCGCGGGTTGGCGCGGCGGATGTGGGCGCCAAGCGGGCAGCGCCGGCCCTCGGGGTCGCCGGCGTAGGTGAAGCGGTTCGCGGCGAGGTCGTCCTGCGCCGGCCCGACCCCGGGGAGCTCCTCCTCGGTGAGCGGCACGAGCGGCAGGCCCGCGCGGGTGCGGCCGACCATGGCCTCGGCGAGCCGCCAGCGCTCCTCGGACCGGCCGTTCGCCTGCCGGTCGAGGAACTGCCAGAAGCCGCGGACGTCCTGATGGAGCTGGCGGAACACGAGATAGCTGCCGTTGCGGCCGAGGTCGCGCCGCTGCGGCACGTCCTCGGCCGGCGGCAGGTCGAGCGCGCGCGGATCATGGGCCGGGTCGAGCAGCGGCCGGTCGGTATGGCGGCCGTACTCGTTGCGGTAGCCGAGCACGATCTCGCCCGGCGCCACCAGGTTGGCGTATTCGGCCGGCTCCTTGTCGTCGGGCGGGAGCAGGCGCCACCAGTCGACGCGCGGCTGGCTCAGCCCGTCGGCGAAGCCGAACGGCTCGATCTCGCCCATGTCGAAGGTCGGCAGGCGCTTCTGCAGGCGAAAGGCCCGGTCCCATTCGGCCCCCTTGACGGCCGCCTCCCAGGCCTCGAGCCCGCCGGGCCGCGCGTAGAGCATCAGGACGAGGTGGGGCATGGCGCCCGGCCAGCCGCCCCAGGCCCACGCCGAGGGCGCGTTGCCGTCGACGTCGCCGAGGCGGCGCGAGCGCCCGGGGTCGCCCGCCATGCCGCTCGTGAACTCGTCCGCAAAGCCCTGGACGATGCGCTCGTCGACGCCGAGCGCCCTCAGGCCCTCGCAGGTGAAGGCCACCTGGAGCGCGGTCGAGGGCGGCGGGTCGGTCGTCTCAGCGCTGGTCACCCTTGCGCTCAGCAGCCAGTCGCGCGCGGCCCCGCGATCGGCGACCTCGAGCAAAAGGAAGCACGCCTCGGAGAGCCGCCCGTGGCCGAAGCGCAGCAGGCCCTGCATGTCGGCGAAGTCGACCGCGGCGGGCGCGCTCACAGCAGGCTCAACCAAGCCCGCGCCTCCCGGTCGGTCACCAGCTTGCGCTCGAGGCCCTCGCGGATCCTGGCGTTGCGCGCCAGGTCGATCGCGGTCAGACCGGGATAGGCGTTGTACCAGACGTCGGTCGGCAGCTGGTGGCGCCGCAGGGTGCGCTTGTAGCGCTGCTCGTCGCTCGCGCCGCGCGTGACCAGCCACGCCGTCCGCGGGTAGCCGATGCCGTTGCTGAAGACCAGGTTGATGCCCCAGGCGACCTTGTTGATGAAGTCGTCCATGTAGCTTTCGACGCTGCCGTCGTAGTTGCTGGCGAACAGCAGCCGCTTGCGGTCGTCGACGAACACCCAGCGCGCGAAGTGGATCGTCTGGACCCGCGTGAGGTAGCCGCGGTTGTAGATGTGGCGGGCGGCGTAGTCGAGGAGCCAGAGGAGGAAGACCATGGTCCCGAGGCGGAACCGGCCGGGCTTGCGATCGCCGAACACGGTGAACTGATTGGCGACGTCGTGGTCCTCCAGCGCCGAGAGCGCGGGCGACGTGGGCGGGGTCGGGGCGCAGGTCGAGGTCGGGATCGCGGGTCTCGTGGACGCGCAGCCGGTAGGCCAAGAGCGGCGAGGCGAGCAGGAGGAACGGCGCGAGCAGCAGCAGGGCGACCGGCACGCCGAGCTTGTGGGCGGTGTTGCGCAGGCGCCAGTCGAGCGGCGTCGGCTCGGGAGGGGTGAGCGTCAGCCGGCCGGCCGCGCGCTCCGCCCCGACGAACTCGACCAGCCGGTCGCGCAGCACGAGCGGCGCCTGCCGACGGGAGGTCGTGCGCCGCATCGTCCTGCAGGTGAGCGACCAGCGCCCGGTGGAGCGCCTGCTCCTCGCGGACCTGGACCACGGTGCGCCCGATCCAGTTGACGTAGTTGGCCGAGGGGGCGTGCTCGTGGCGCCTCATCCACGCCAGCAGGTCGTCCTCGGCCGCGAAGCCGCGGCAGAACGCGAAGATCCGGCGCAGGCCGGCGCCGGCGCGGGCGACGAGGTCGGCGAGGACGTCCTCGGCCGGGCCGTCGCAGTCGCCGAGGAACACGAGCGCCGGCGGCCAGGGCGACGGGACCATGCCGTAGACCGCGATGTCGCCTCCGGTCGGCGCATCGAGCACGACGAAGCGCGCGAAGTGCAGGCGCTCGAACGCGCCGAACGGCACCAGCGCGTTGTGCGGGTCGACCACGCCCGGCCGGAGGTTCATCGAGGCGAGGAGCGCGCGCAGGTCCTCCGCGGCGCCGTCCACCAGCGGTGCCAGCACCGTGAAGCTCGACTGCGGCGTCACGCGCAGCGGTCCAGGCGGCGCGGGAGCTAGAATTCCAGCGCGAAGTCGATCAGCCGCTGCCGGCCCCAGTAGACCTTGCCCAGATAGACGCTCGGACCGATCTCGCGGATCTCGTCCCGGATCCAGTGCGCGACCAGCGACGTGTCGGAATAGTCGAGCACGATGCATTCCTTGCCGTCGAGCCAGCTGTTCGCCTTGTAGACCTTGGCGATGATGGCGCTGAGGCCGAACGGCAGGATCTTGTTGCGGAGCACGCCCTTCCTGGCGTCGAAGATCTTGCCCTGCCAGGCGAACAGGCTGATGAACCTGGCGATCTCCGGACTGAACCGGGTCCCAGGCGCTACGATCGCGGTGCCGGTCGCCTCCCCGTCCGGGATCGCACCCGCCGCGTGGGTGCTGAACAGCTCGTCGAGCTGGGGCTGGGACATCGTCAGCAGCTGGCGCACGTCGTAGGGCATTCCTGTCGTTCCTCGCCGGCCCCGAGGCGGCGCCGGGTCACGCCGGTCTTGCCGCCCAACGCTCTTCAGTTAGGCGGTATCGTATATCGCTCGCGCTGAAATTGCATGCGCAACCTCGGGCCAGCGCCGGCGAGGGCCCGGCGCTCAGCCGAAGAAGGCACCGCCGTTGACGTCGATCGTGGCGCCGGTGATCCAGCCGCTCATCGCATCGCTGGCGAGGAACAGATAGGCGCCGACGAGGTCCTCCGGCACGCCGGCGCGCCCCAGCGGGATCCCGCTCGCCATACGCTCCTGCTGCTCGGCGGTGGTGTTGCGCTCCTGCAAGGGCGTCAGCACGAAGCCCGGCGCCACCGCGTTGACCCGGATGCCGTCCTGCGCATGGTCGCGCGCGAGGTAGCGGGTGAGCGTCTGCACGAAGGCTTTGGATGGCCCGTAGAGCGCCGTGCCGGGGCCGCCGGCCTGGCGCGCGGCGAGCGAGGTCGTGTTGATGATGTTGCCGCGGCCCTGACGCTTGAACTGCCGCACCGCGAGCTGGCAGGCGGTCACCACGGAGCGCGCGTTCAAGGCCATCACGAAGTCGATGAAGTCGTCGGCGGCCTCGTCGAACGGCACCCGCCCGACCACGTCCCCGGCATTGTTGATCAGCACGTCGAGGCGGCCGAAGCCCTCGATCGTTCCCGCGACCACGCGCTCGAGCTCGGCCTGGACGGTGACGTCGCCCTGCAGCACGAGCGCCTCGGCGCCGGCCGCGCGCACCGCGCCCGCGACGTCCTCGGCCTCGTCGCGGCTCCGGTGGTAGTGGACCCCGACGCGCGCGCCGCAGCGGCCGAAGCCCTTGGCGACCGCGGCCCCGATCCCGGTGCTCGCCCCGGTGACCAGCACCACCCTGCCCTTCAGGTCGTCGAGCATGCCTCCCCCCGGTTGCCACGGCGCCCGCTGGCGCCATCCTATATGATTGCCGGCGCCGCGGGGAATTTGTCGGCGGTCCGGCCGTTACGCAGGTGAGGCACCATGGTGGAGGAGTTCGAATGCTGCAGGACCGTTGCGCGGGATGGCGCGCGCGCTGGCGCATCTCGCTGATCACGGCCGCGTTCCTGCCCGCGGTCGCGATCGCGCAGGGGGCGGACGAGCTGGCCTCGATGATCGAGCAGAGCCTGAGCGGCATCGAGTACCGTCTCGACCTGCGACCCGCACAGGCCGCGCAGGACCTGCAGGAGCAGCAGCGCCGGATCGAGCTGCTCGAGCAACAGGCGCCGGAGCATGCCGACC
Source organism: uncultured Alphaproteobacteria bacterium (assembly GCA_963753275.1). Taxonomy (GTDB): domain Bacteria; phylum Pseudomonadota; class Alphaproteobacteria; order Geminicoccales; family Geminicoccaceae; genus DATAOG01. Next base: position 19,870 of record CAVWCE010000043.1, read on the forward strand.
TGCCCGCGCTCAAGGAAAAGTTCGCAGCGCTCCAGGCGGGCCTCGCCTCGAGCCTCGCCACGGCCGCCGGCGACGCGGCGAGCGGCGCTGGCGCGGCCCAGATCCCGACCGCGCCGGATGGCTTCACCGAGGGGCTGGAGGAGGTCGGCGCGCTGCAGAAGCAGGCCGAAATCGGCGTTCCTGATCGGCGAGACCGCCGATGCCACCAACTATCTCGAGCAGGCGGAAGACCAGATGGCCGCGCTCGAGCAGCGCTACGGCGGCGAGATCCCCAAGGGCCACGCCACGCTCTTGGTGACCAAGGAGAAGCTCGCCGCGCTCAAGGACCAGCTCGCCGTCGCCGAGCCCGCCGACTGAGCATCCCGATCGAGGGGTCGAGATCCAACGGAAGATACCTGCAGCACGCGGGCTTCGGAGATGCTGGCTGGAGTTCGGCTCTCAGCCAGGAGCTGACCTCGATGCTGCTGCTGGCGTACTCGCAGGGTTGGCGTGCCCAAGCTACTCGCTCAGGATCTGCTTGGTGGGGGGTGGATGGCATAAGCGCCAAAAGGTTCTCGGCATTTGGCCTGCCGGTGGCGCCGGAAACGGCTGCATAGTCGTGGTCGCTCAGCCGCGTCAGGAATTGGATCGGCGACGCCTTCGCCTGGGTCGAGCCAGACGGGTTGCTCAAGCAGCCGCATTTCGGTCGCGCAGAACAATCTCGGCTATTCGAACCGCAGCGCCTCGATCGGGTCGAGCCGCGATGCCTTGTGCGCCGGGTAGAAGCCGAAGAACACCCCGACGGCTCCCGCGAAAGCAAAGGCAACCAGGACCGCCAGCGGACTGACGAAGATCGGCCAGCCGACCAGCTCGGCGATCGCGATCGCCACGCCAATGCCGAGCGCAATGCCGGTAAGCCCGCCGAGCAGGCAGAGCATGACCGCCTCGATCAGGAACTGGTTGCGGATGTCCCGTCGGCGCGCGCCGACGGCCTGGCGCAAGCCGATCTCCCGGGTCCGTTCGGTGACCGAGACCAGCATGATGTTCATGATGCTGATCCCGCCGACCACGAGCGAAACCGAGGCGACCGCGGCGAGAAACAGGGTCAGCGAGCGGGCCGCAGCCGCCTGCGCCTCCATGGCGGCGGCGGGCTCGCGCACCTGGAAGTCGTCGTCGTCGTCCGGTGCGAGCCGGTGGCGCTGGCGCAGGAGCTGCTCGATCTGCTCCTGGACCGGCGCCATCGCCTCGGTCGACGTCGCCTTGACCATGATGAAGTCGACCGCCCGGCGGCTCACCTGGCTGCGGGCGCCGAGCACGCGCAGCTTGGCGGCCGTGAGCGGCAGCAGCGCGACGTCGTCCTGATCGCGACCCGACTCCGCGGCCTGACCCTTCTCGCCGAGCACGCCGATCACCGTGAACGGCACGTTCGCGATGCGAACCAGCTGGCCGAGCGGCGCTTCATCCGGAAACAGCTCCTCGGCGACGGTCGTGCCGAGCAGGACCACCTTGGCCGCCGTTTCGACCTCCTCGGACGTGAACGCGCGGCCCTTTTCGACCCTCCAGTCGCGGGCAACCAGGTAATCGGGCGTGACGCCGCCGACCAGCGAGGACCAGTTGAGGTTGCCGTGCACGAGATGGGCGTTGCCGGCGACGGTCGGGGCGGCGGCGAGGACGCCCGGCACCTCGGCCGCGATGGCAGCGGCGTCCTCTTCGGTCAGGCTGTGCCGCGAGCCGGCGCCGAGACGGACCGCGCCCTCGCTTTCGGAGCCGGGCTGGACCAGCAGAAGGTTGGCGCCCAGCGAACGGATCTGCTCGGCGACCTGGGTCTGCGCGCCGCTGCCGATGGCGACCATGGCGATCACCGCGGCAACGCCGATGACGATGCCGAGCATGGTGAGCGCGCTGCGCAGCAGGTTCGCGCGCAGCGCGCGGACGGCGCTGCGCATGCACTCCCAGCGCGTTCATGCCGCCGGTACCGGCGCCAGTCGCCGCACCGCTGCCGCTGCCGTGCGTCCGCGCTCGGCCAGCAGCGCGCGGGCGTCCAGCCGCTCCGGCACACGCTCCTCGCGCACGGCGCGGCCGTCGCGCATCACGACGACCCGCCTGGTATGGCGGGCGACCGTCGGATCGTGGGTCACGAGCACGATCGTGCGGCCGGCCTCGTTGAGGGCCTGCAGGTGAGCCAGGATCTCCAGGCTGGTGCGACTGTCGAGCGCGCCGGTGGGCTCGTCCGCGAGGATCAGGAGGGGATCGTTGACCAGCGCGCGGGCGATCGCGACGCGCTGCTGCTCGCCGCCGGAGAGCTGGCTCGGCCAGTGGTCACGACGATCGCCGAGGCCGACCGACGCCAGGGCGGCTTCGGCCCGCCGCCGGCGCTCCCGCCTGGCGACGCCGGCATAGACCAGCGGCAGCTCGACGTTCTCCAGCGCGGTGCTGCGGGCGAGCAGATTGAAGGTCTGGAAGACGAAGCCGATCCGCTGGTTACGGACCTGCGCGCGCTGATCCGGGTCGAGCTCGAGGACGTCCTGGCCGGCCAGGAAATAGCTGCCCCCGGTCGGCCGATCGAGCAGGCCGAGCAGGTTCATCAGGGTGGACTTGCCCGATCCGGACGGCCCCACGATCGCGACGAAATCGCCGCGGTGCAGCTCCAGGCTGATGCCGCGCAGCGCGTGCACGGTGGTCGAGCGCCATCCGGTGCTCTTTGCGCAGGCCGAGCGCTCGGATGAGCGGCAGCGCCACCTCATGGCCTCCAGCTGAACCCGAACCACGAATGGTCCTGCGGGGTCGAGGCCGTGCCGACGATCACCTGCTGACCGGCGCGCAAGGGGCCGTCGACCAGCTCCGTCGCGCTCTCATCGCTCCGGCCGAGGGTGACCCGGACCGGAACCGGCTGGTCGTCGTCGCCCAGGACCCAGACCACGGCGGGGCTGCCGCTCGCCGACACGGCGGCTGCGCGCGGCGTTCAGGGCGGGCCGTGCCGCGGCGCTCCGAGGCGGGCTGGAAGCGCAGCGCCGCGTTCGGCAACTTTCAGCACGTCCTCGACCTCCTCGACCACGATCTGGACGATCGCGGTCATGCCGGGCAGCAGGGCGAGATCCGCATTCCGCGTCGACAGCACGACCGTGTAGGTGACCACGTTCTCGACCACTTCGGGCGCCTTGCGGATCTGCTCGACGGTGCCGCTGAAGGTCCGGCCGGGATAGGCGTCGACGGTGAAGCTCGCCCGCTGCCCCACGCCGGATCTGGCCGATATCCGCCTCGTCGACCTTGGCGTGCACCTCCATCTGACGGAGATCCTGCGCGATCGTGAACAGGGTCGGGGCTTCGAGACTGGCCGCGACGGTCTGGCCCCGATCGACATCACGGCCGATCACCACGCCGTCGATCGGCGCGGCGATCACGGTGCGCGCGAGATCGATCCGCGCCTGGTCCAGCTCCGCGGCCTGCTGCCTCTCGGCCGCTTCCGCGTACAGCAGGTTGGCATCGGCCATCAGCTGCCGGGCCTCGGCAGCGACAACGGCCTCCTTGGCGACTTCCACCTCGGCCTCGGCTGCGCGCAGGTCCGCGGCAGCGGACTTGTTCAGCTGTCGTTGCCTGATCGACATGGGCCTGGCGCGAGGGTCTCGGTGCCCGCCAGAACCCGCTTGCGCCTCAGGTCGCGCTCGGTTTCCGCCAGTTGCGCCCGCGCGCTCTCGACCCCGGCTTCGGCGACCTTGAGACTGCTGCGCTTGGCGGCGAGCTTCGGCGGCCGCCGTCTGCAGCGTCGCGCGTTCGCGTCAACACCTGAGCTCGGGCCACCTCGAGGGCGGCCTCGGCCTCGCGCACTCCGGACTCGAAGGTGCGCGGGATCGAGCCGGGCAAGCGGCTGCCCCTCCCTGACCTCGTCATTGAAGTCGACCAGGAGCTCAGCGACCTGTCCCGACAGCTGCGAGCCCACCTCGACCGTCTCGACCGCGTTGAGTGTGCCGATCGCGGTCACCGTCGTGCTGAGGTCGCCGCGCTCGACCGCGGCCGTCAGATAGGTGGCTTCAGAGGTCTTCTCCCCGAGAAGGCGACAGCAAGACCGAGGCTGCCAGCCCGATAAGGCCAGCAACGATATGGCGAGGGCTCACGGTAGGCCCACCTCGTCCCAAGTACCTGTTCGTCCTCCCATCGCCGGGACGTCAAAGACCAAGCGCCGTCCTCGCGGCTTCCCCGACAGAGCGAGCGGCGCATTGCTGAAACACGGCGGCACCGGCAGCGCCGAGAGGAAGCTCGCGCCGGGCGGGCTGGGGGAGATCCCTGCCACCGGGCGAGCTTCCTCGGCTCGCGATTCGGGTTCGCTGTCTGTTCTCCGAGCGCGCGATCACCTCTGGGCGAACACCGACTGAGTCGGCGCCGAGGCCCACGCGGGTCAGGCTATCGGCAACCTGAGATGGCCCGCGCGCAGCGGCGCGCACGCCAGAGCGAAACTCAGGGCACCGCGTCGGGTCGTCGCACCGTCGAAGCCCATCTGCGCACCAACCCGATGGCGTGCTCGCCCTGTCCGCCCTCGCTCAGCGGGGCGTGCTCTTCTTCGACACATTGCCCACGCCTTCACGCCCGCCTTCGCCAGGCTCGAAGCCGGGCGGGTCTCGAAGAGTGCTCGCCGATGCCGTGGCCATCGTCGCCGCGAATTGCTTGGTGATTTGCCCCCAGCATTTGTTCATTTTCGCGTCCTCCGCCGCGTACGCCACTCCCATCGCGCCAAGGCCGACGCCGAGCATCACGGTAGCGAACAACATTCTGGTCGGGCGATTCACTTCGGTTCTCCCTGCTGGTGTGTCGTTGGTTTGATCGACGGGCTTTTCGGAAAGCAACCCTCGCGCGAACGAACAAACAAATCGTCACCTGAAATATTCCGCAAATGCCGCAAAAAGCGAATTTTTGTCCACAGTTTACTGGAAATCGCCTTATAAGATAGAATACGAGTTGAGACATCAACTTCAATGCGTCAAATGAAACTTAGCCGGAACTTTCGCTTCTAGGGGTTCCCGACCTATTGGATGGCCTCACGCCGATGTCTCGGGCGATCGTCGGGACGCGGCGAGCGTCGCTGGCCGCGATCGCCATGCGAGGCCGGTCAACTGCGCCTCTCGAGGTCGGCCCTAGGGTTCAGTCGGTCAAGACCCACACTCTGTCCTACGGCGCGGCGCAGCGTCCGTATGTTCTTGCTCCCGGTGACGTTTACGCCAACCCGATCTGGACGTGAGTTGGCCAGTGGGTCCGAGCGCGTGCGGCCTCGGATCAAGGTCGGCTTCGGGTTACGACCGGCGCGCTCAGTTGTGTCCGGCAGCGGCGGATGCGGGCCGGGTACCATCCGTCAGATTTTGACTACTAGGAGCCTCTCCGGAAATCGCGGACGATGGGTGGACGTGCGGGGGTTGGTGTGCTTCATCGGCGGGCATGGTCGCGAGGTGACGCGCGGAAGGGTGCGGCGCCGATCTCGGCTTTATTCTGGGCAATGGCCGGTGCTTCGGTTGGACCGCTGGATCGTCAGGCAGGTGCCGACTGGCGTTCCCCGCCAGAGGGGGCGGCGCATGTTGTAGACCATCCCGCGCCCTCAGAGGCTTGTGTCAGGCGGCGAACCGATGCATCAATCTTGTTCAGGACCCGACATCTGGGATCGGCGTATATCGGACATCTGACGTGACGGCCGGTCTTCCTGAACCCGGGGTTCGACCTCTCAGACCAGGTCACAGTGTTCGTGCGGACGGTCGGCTATCCGACCTTCGAGCGTTGCCTTGAGCACGTCTACGCTCAGGACTGCCGATTTCGGCTCGAGGTGATCCGCAACGTGGCACCGATCAGCGCCGCCGAGCAACGGATGCTCGATCTCTCGCCAGACCCCGTTCTTCGTCCAGGTCGACGAAGACATGCTCCTCCTCCCGCACGCGGTCCGGACCCTCTGCGACCGAATCTCGTCGGCGCAGGCGAGCGGGTAGTGCAGCACGTGGCGGGGCTGTGGGACGTGCACCTCGAGCGTCCGATCTACGGCCTGAAGATCTTTCGCCGACGAGGTCGTACGGCGTTACCCTACGGCGACGTCGAGGGCTGCGAACGGACCAAATCTGCTGCTTTCGGGCGGACGACGGGTCGATGTGCGAGTGCCCATCGTCGGTGTTGGGCGCGACTCGCCCGTATATCCTTGGCTTGCACGGCACATACTGGACGCCGCTTCGTGCCTACATCCGCTTCAACGTGCTCGAGCGCACACGCCGCAAGGGCAACCGATCGCACGACTGGCTCGTCGAACAAGCGGGGCCGCTGATCGAGCGATACCTGCGCAAGGGCGCTGACATCGACTTCTACGCCCTCATGGGCCTGCTTTCTGGGGCTTTGGTCGAGCGCCTGACGGAAGGCCGAGAGAGAGACTACCGTGCTTACGATCGCACGCCGGGGTTCCATACGCTCCAAGAGTTCGTCGATGAGGTTCGGTCTGGAGGGCGAGGCAATCAGGTTGCCTGTATCCGGCCAGACATCGGTGCTCTCAGTCAATGGAAGAGATCGACGTCCGAAAGCCTGCCGGAGTCCGTGGTGCAGGACGCAACGAAACTGATCCGGCGTTTTCTCGACCATCGCTCAGAGGCGGACTTCTGCGCATTGATCGGCCTGATGTCGGGCGTCCTTTCGGGTCGCCCTATGACCGGCGGCGAGCATCGACTTTGTGAGGACACGACGCCCGGTTACAGAAAGCTCAAGCGCTTCGTCGAGGAGGTGCGTGCCGGCTGGAACGAAGGCAGGGAGATCGATCCCACCGATGCGGAGATCGACCTAATGCGCTGATGTCAGCCTTGGCGAGCGGTGGCGCTGTGCGATCCACAGGCCGTCGGCAATGTGGGTGGCCGACCGGACTTGGAGCGCAGCCGCGATCCTGTCGGCAGTTCGATCTCTGGCATTAGCGTGCCGAGCTCGACCTGCTTGCCAAGTTCCGCCGAAGGCGGCAATGATCTCCTGATCGCTTCTGCCTCCTCGGCGTAGAAGCCCTCGTCCCACCACAGGACGAGGTCGGCGGCCCGGGCGCCGAGCGGCGCCGTCGCAAGAATTGCGGCGAGAACCCCAGTTCGGCTGCGCATCGTCACCTCCCCGATCGACGCGACCCCACCAGCGCCTGGAGCTGCGCCTTGAGCTGGAGCGCGGCGAGCGCGTAGCCGCCGTCGGCGCCGTCGATGAAGTGCACGTGCCGGCTCTGCTCGAGCGAGAACACGAGGCAGGTCATCATCGCGCCCGCCGCCCGGTGGGTGCCGTAGACGACCGGCCCGCGGCGTGCAGCCCGGCGAGATAGGCCTCGATCGCCGCGACCTCGGCCGGCGGTGCAGTCGAGCACCATGTGCAGGCTGTCGGCGAGCTTGCGGTGGTCGGAATTGCGCCGCAGCTCCTCGCGGTAGGCCGGCGCATCGTAGGCGCCGATCTTGAGGTCGAAGCGCTCGGCGATCAGCTGCAGCAAGGCTCTCGAGCATCAGGTAGAGCCGACGCAGCCAGCGCGGCCGGCGGCCGTGGCTCAGGAGTCGCCTCGGCGGCAAGGCCTTGCGGCGGCCAGACGAAGCGCATGTTGGCGGGCTGGACCGGGCGCGCGGCCTCTGCGCCAGCGCCCAGGATCTCGCCCAGGCGCGCGACGATCTGGCGCTGCAGGGCCAGATCGTCGGCGTCGAGCGTGCGGACCAGCAGGCTCAGCATGTGGCCGTGCAGCGACTGGTACGGCTGCCAGCGGCAGGACAGGCCGGCGAGATCGGGCGGGGCCGGATCGCCGTCATCGTCGAGCTCGAAGCCCGCGCCGTCCTTGATCAGGCGGTCGGCGAGCGCGATGCCGCCGCCTGCGAACATGGCGAGATGGTTGCCGGGGCTGAGCTGGTATCTCGCGACCAGCACCCGCCGGCCGCGGCGCTTCAGCTCCTGCACCGGCACCATGCCGACCCGAAGCTCGAGGCCGAAGCCGCTCGCCGCGAGCCGCCGGGTGCGCAGCAGCGCGTCCGCGACCACGCCTTGGACGTCCGGCGGGATCAGCACGGTCGCGCCGTCGCCGCCGAAGACGTAGGGCAGATCGAGCCCCTTGGTGACGTTGAGGATCGCGGTGATGCAGGCGGCGCCGATCAGGTTGACGTCCTTGTAGCGGCCGGCCTTGGCCGCCTCGGTCGAGCCTTTGATGTCGGCCAGGACCACGATCCAGTCGTCCGGCGCCGCGACGTAGCGCGCCGGATCGGCGACCTCGGCGAAGTCGAGCGAACGGCTCGAGCGCGGCGTAGAAGGTCGGCGGAGCGGAGATCGGTCTGGCCATGGCGAAGGCTCGCGGCGCGGCGGTCAGGCCCGGCGCAGGACCGGTCGCGCGTGCACGCCACGCCGCATCGGCATCCCTGCCGTCGCATGGGATCCGCTCACCGATCCGCCGACAGGCCCGGCAGCGTCCGCATCCTGCCAGGCGAGCGCCTCCTCGAGGCCGCGCAGGTAGCCGATCGCGCGGGCGGCGCAGGTCGGGCCGTCGGGCTCGTAGACGAAGGGCTCGACCGCGCAGCATGCCGGCGTAGCCGTGGCGCTGGAGCGCAGCCAGGATCGGGCCGAAGCGCAGCTCGCCCTGGCCGGGGGCGCGGCGGTTGGGGTCGTTCAGGTGGATGTGCGCGATCAGGCCGGTCGGCAGCCAGCGCTCGATCAGCGCCTCGATCGGCGGCGCTCTCGCCCTGGCCGGCGGCGCAGGTGTCGATCATGGTGCGCACCGCGGGCGAGCCGATCTGCTCGACGATCAGCGCCGCCTCCTCGACCGTGTTGATCAGCTGGGTCTCGGCCGGCGCGAGCGGCTCGATGCAGTAGGTGACGCCGGCCTGCTCGGCGTCGGCCGCGACCGGCGAAGCACTCCCGGCGCGGGCGAGCGCCGCCTCGCGGGTGTGGCCGGGCTCGATCGGGCGCTGCTTGGGCGAGCCGTGGACCAGGACGCTGCCGCCGAGATCGGCGCACAGCTCGATCAGGCGGCGCATGACGTCGAGGGTGCGCGCGCGCACGCCTTCGTCGCGGCTGGTGATCGAGAGCCCGTCGGGCGCCAGCAGCAGATAGTGCAGGCCGGTGATCGCGAGGCCGTGGTCCTCGGCGATGCGGCGCAGCTGCGGCGCGCCGCACCGCCGCGAGCCGGTGCGGCTGATCGGCCAGGGTGAACGGCGCGAGCTCGAGGCCGTCGTAGCCGAGGCCCCTGGCGAGCGCGCACTGGGCGGGGAAATCCAGCCCGCGCAGCACCTCGTTGCACAGCGAGATGCGCATCACGTCTGCTCTTTCGGGTCTTTCCCGATCGGGCGCTTGAGGATGCGGCCCTTGATCGCTGCTGAAGGCCCGATGGACGGGAGGAATCGTCATGAGGATCATGAGCATGCAGCCGAACGCGATCAGCCCCGCGATCGGCCCGTGAAGAAGGGCACCAGGCTGCCGTCCGAGAGCACCATGCCGCGGCGGAAGGAGCACGTCCAGCAGAGGGCCGAGCACGAGGCCGAGCACGAGCGGGGCCATCGGGTAGCTCATCTCGCGGAGCACGAAGCCGAGCACGCCGAAGACGAGCATGACGTAGATGTCGAACACCCGGCTGGTGATGGCGTAGCTCCCGATCGTGCACAGAACGAAGACGACGGGCATCAGCCGCTCGCGCGGCACCGTCAGCACGTACAGGAGCGGTCGCGTCAGCAGGATGCCGAAGATCAGGATGCCGACGGAGGCCATGAACACCATCGCCACGACCTCGAAGACGAAGCCGGGGAACTCGATCATGATCAGCGGCCCCGGCCGGATGCCGTGGATGAACATCGCGGCGAGCAGCACGGCGGCCGGCGCCGAGCCAGGCACGGCGAGGGTCAGGACGGGAATGATCGCGCCCGGCACGGCGGCGTTGTCGCCGGTCTCCGCGGCCATCAGGCCCTCGATCGAGCCCTTGCCGAACTTCTCCTTCTCCTTGCTCGCGCGCTTGGCGGCAGCGTACGACATCCAGGCGCCCATGTCCTCGCCGGTGCCCGGCAGAAGGCCGATGAACGGTGCCGATCAGGCCCGAGCGGCCGATCGTCCACTTGTAGTTCCAGATGTCGCGCAGGCTCGGCAGGATGCGATCCGAGGCGTCACGCACCGCTTCGTAGGCCTTCGCCTTCATCACGCCCAGGACCTCGGCGAAGCCGAACGCGCCCACCAGCGCAGGCAGCAGGCCGATGCCGCCGGACAGGTCGGTCGAGCCATAGCTGAAGCGCTGGTAGGAGTAGATCCCTTCCTGGCCGACCATGGCGGTGAGCAGGCCGAGGATGCCGGCGATCCAGCCTTTCAAGGCGTCGCCGTCGGTCGTGAGCTGGCCGGAGATGAGGACGCCGAACAGCGCGAGCCAGAAGAACTCGAACGAGCCGAAGGACAGGGCGGCATTCGCCAGGACCGGCGCGACGAAGGCCAGCGCCAGCATGCCGATCATGCTGCCGAGGAAGGAGCCCGAGGTGGCGACGCCCATCGCCCGGCCGGCCTGGCCCATGCGTGCGAGCGGGTAGCCGTCGAGCGTGGTCGCGGCGCTGGCGGGCGTGCCTGGAATGTTGAGGAGAATCGCCGAGCGCGAGCCGCCGTAGATCGCGCCGACATACATGCAGATCAGGATCAGGATCGCGATGTCCGCTTCCATGCGGAAGGTCAGCGTCGTGAGCAGCGCGATGCCGAGCGTCGCGGTCAGGCCCGGCAGCGCGCCGACGCAGATGCCGAGCAGCGTCGCCCAGCAGACGTGGAACAGCGTGACGGGATCGAGCGCGAACTCGGCGATCGCCGAGAGGAAGTAGCGCAGGCCCTCCATGAACGCTCCTTCAGGGCAGCCTGATCAGAAAGATCGCCTGGAAGACGTAGCTGATGCCGAAGGAGATCAGTCCCGCGATCACCACCGCGATGATCGTCTGGCGGAGCCAGCGGGCACGCAGGCTCCCGTCCCAGAGCTCGAAGGTGAGGATGAAGGCGAGGATGAAGAGAAAGGTGGCGAGCTGGAACGGGATCCGGCTCACCAGGACGCCCGCGTAGACCATGCAGAGCGCGAAGGCGGCGGCGACCCGCGGCCAGGCGTGGTCGGCGCGTCCTTCGCCACCTGCGCGCGGCCGCGGCGCGGCGAGCCGCGCGCAGGGAGAGCAGGGCGCCGAGCAGGGCGAGCGCGGCGCCGAGCAGGCCCGGCACGATGCCGGGCGCGGTGTAGGGCTCGGCGTGGAGCTCCGCGAACGCCGGCATGCGCAGGCTCTCGACCACGGTCGCGATGCCGAGCGCCGACGAAGGCGAGGCCGGTCACGAAGTCGGCTTTGACCATGGCGCCTCGCCGCTACCGGATCGTCACCAACTGGACCAACGCCGTCTCCGGCGGCACGAGTTCGAGCTCGACGGTCTGCGCGAGCCGACGAACCGCCAGAAGCTCAAATGGGCGTTCAGCGAGCCAGAGCGGCTGAGGCCGGAGCAGACGCGCCAGCAGATCACCGAGATCGCCGCCAGCAAGTTCGCGGAGCTGGCGAGGGACCTGCGCGCCAAAGGCCACGAAGCGCAAGCGGTCGCGCATTTCGTCAACCGGCTGGTCTTCTGCATGTTTGCGGAGGATATCGGGCTTCTGCCCAACGGGATGTTCAGCCGCATGGTGGAGGAGGCGCGCCCGCCGCCAACCGAGTTCGATCCCCGATGGCGAGCCGCTCTTCGGCGCCATGCAGCACGGCGGCAGGGTGGGGTTCGAGGGTGTCGACTGGTTCAACGGCGGTCTGTTCGACGACGACAAGCGCGCTGCCGCTGAGCCGGCCCCGAGATCGAGCAGTCGCTAGACGCCGCCAACATGGACTGGTCGGAGATCGACCCCTCGATCATGGGCACGCTGTTCGAGCGCGGCCTCGACCCGGACAAGCGCAGCCAGCTCGGTGCCCATACACCGACGGCGACAAGATCATGAAGATCATCGAGCCGGTGATCAAACGGCAGTTAGAGGCAGAATGGGCGGAGACGAAGGGAAAGATCGAGGCCCTGCTGGCCAGGAGCGCGCAGAGCGCGGCGTGCGGCGTCCGCACCACGGCGCGGGAGGACGGCGAGAAGCTGTACAAGGGCTTCCTCGAGCGCCTGCGCAGCTTCCGCGTACTCGACCCAGCGTGCGGCTCTGGCAATTTCCTCTATCTTGCCCTGCAGACGCTGAAGAACCTGGAGCATCGGGTCGGGATCGAGCTTGAAGCCTTGGAATCTCGAGCGAGCCGCGCCAGCGTCGGCCCCGAGCAGCTTCTCGGCATCGAGATCAACCCGTACGCCGCCGAGCTCGCCGCGTCTCGGTCTGGATCGGCGAGATCCAGTGGATGCAGCGCAACGGCTTCGGCATCGCCCGGAATCCGATCCTGCGCCCGCTACGACACCATCGATGCCGCGACGCGACTCCTCAACGAGGACGGGACGAGGCCGAGTGGCCGCAAGTCGACGCGATCGTCGGCAACCCGCCGTTTCTCGGCGGCAAGACTGCTGAGCGGCGGCCTGGGCGAAGCCGTCGGTCGACGCGTCTGTTCAATTGCTATGCCGGGAGCGTGCCCGCCGGAGGCCGATCTCGTCTGCTACTGGTACGCCAAGGACGCGCGAGGCGAGTTGCGGCCGGCAGCACGATCCGCGCCGGTCTCGTCGCCACGAACTCGATAAGAGGTGGTGCTAACCGGCACGGGTGCTCGACCGAAGTCCGCGATGGTCAGCGTGATCTTTGAGGCTCGGGACGACGAGCCATGGACAATCGAGGGAGCCGCCGTGCGGGTCTCCTGGTGGCCTTTGCGAAGCCCGATGACGCTCGAATGGCGTTCGCCCTCGACGGGGCGCCGTGAACGAGATCTACAGCGACCTCACGGCGAGTCGAGGCGACGGCCGGCCTGGACCTGACGAATGGCCGGGCCGATAGATGGAACGGAGCAAGAACACAGCGGGAGGCCTGGGATGGACGACGAGCTGATGGCCGGGCTGCCGGGCGACCTGCCGACGTTCATCGCCCGGTTTGGCACCGACGCCAAGTGCCGGGCCTACCTGTTCCGGGCGCGCTGGCCGGAAGGCTTCCGCTGCACCGGCTGCGGCCACCCTCGCGCTTATCGCCACAAGAGGCGGCTGATCGAGGAATGCGCGGCCTGCGGCAAGCAGCATTCGCTGCTCGCGGGCACGATCTTCGAGCAGACCAAAACGGGGCTGTCGCGCTGGTTCCTGGCGATCTACCTGGTGACCTCGAGCAAGGGCGGGATCTCGGCCATGGAGCTCAAGCGCCAGATGGGCTTCGGCAGCTACCAGACCGCCTGGAGCTGGCTGCACAAGATCCGGCGCGCGATGGTGCGACCGGAGCGGGCGCCGCTGAGCGCGCGGGTCGAGGCCGACGAAACCTATCTCGGCGGCCCCAGGCCGGGCCCACCGGGGCGCGGCGCCGGCGCCAAGACCAAGGTCGCCGGCGCGGTCGAGAGCGGCCGCGGCCAAGCGCGCGGGCGTCGCCTGGGGCGGCTCAGGCTGGCCGTGGTCCCGGACGTCTCGGCCAGCAGCCTTAAGGGCTTCCTTGCCGCGGCCGTGGCCAGGCCGGCGACGATCGCGACCGATGGCTGGTCCGGCTATGCCGGCCTCGCCGCCGCCGGCTACACCCATGAGCCGCTCAACCTGAGCGCCAGCTGGGGCGACGCCGCGCTTCGCCTGCCGGCGATCCACCTGGTGTTCGGCCTGGCCAAGCGCTGGCTGCTCGGCACCCACCACGGCGCCGTCTCCAAGAAGCATCTGCCGGCCTATCTGGACGAATTCGTCTTCCGCTTCAACCGCCGCACCGCCAGCAACCTCAGCCACCGCTTCGCCCGCGTCATCCAGCAAGCGGTCCGCACCCGCCCCGTCACCTACCACACCCTCATCGCGGCCGCCGCCACCTGACGGTCGGTCGGCTCGTCACGCCAGCCAGCGCTCGAGGTTGGCGGCGACGAAGGCGTCGTCGTTGAGCTCCGGGTAGGCGGCCTGGACGCGGTCGATCTCGGCCGCCTGGCCGGGGCTCAGGCCCTCGTCGGGGTCGAGGCACCAGGTGCCCTCGAGCAGGCCCTGGCGGCGCAGCACCTCGTGGCACGCCGGCGATGCAGCCCTGGAAGTCGTTGGCGGCGTCGAAGAAGGCGCCGTTGCAGTCGGTGACCGCGGCGTCCAGCGCGAGCAGCGCCGGGTCGATGCGCGCCCTCGCGCGCCGCGCCGCCTGGATGCGCGCCGACCAGCTCGACCGCGCGCCTGGTCCAGACGCACCAATGGCCGAGCAGGCCGCCCGCGATGCGCACGGTGACCAGCTCCTCGCCGCGGCGGAAGCGGAACGGGGTCAGGAGGTCGAGCACGATGTGGTCGTCGTTGCCGGTGAGCAGCGTGACCCGCTCCTCGGCGCCGGCCTCGACCACGCCGCGCACGACGTCGAGCGTGCGGTAGCGGTTGAACGGCGCGATCTTGATCGCGACCACGTTGTCGAGCGCGGCGAAGCGGCGCCAGAAGGAGGCGCTGCAGCACGATCCCGCCGACCGCCGGCTGGAGGTAGAAGCCGACGAGCGGGATGCTCGCGCGCGACCCGCGCGCAGTGCTCGATCAGCTCGTCCTCGGCGGCGCCCTTCAGCGCGCCGAGACTGAGGAGACCGGCGTGGTAGCCGAGGCCGCGCGCGACCTCGGCCTCGCGCAGCGCCTGCTCGGTGCGCCCGACCAGGCCCGCGATCATCACCAGCGGGCGGTCGGCCCAGTCCGGCCGCGGTCTCGGCGGCGAGCTCCAGCACCGGCGCGTAGAGCCCGGCCTCGCGGATCGCGAACTGGGTGGTGTGGACGCCGACCGCGAGGCCCGCCGGCGCCGGCGTCGACGTAGTAGCGGCTGAGCGCCCGCTGGCGCACCGGGTCGAGCTCGCGCCGCCGGTTCAGCGCCAGAGGATGGGCCGGGAACACGCCGCCCTGGCGCAGCGCCGCCGAGCACGCCCTCCGGTAGCTCGCTGAAGTGCAGGCCCATCGTGCTCCGCCCCGCTGCCGTGGCTCGTGCGGCCGAGCGTTCCTGCAAGGCGCCTTGCTGTCAAGCGCCGCGTCGCCGGGGACTGGCCGCGCGCAGAGAGGCTGCCGGCCGCGCGGCAGGCAGCTCGTCGCGGGCGGAGCGGGTCCGGCGCTCAGGCCGGCGCGGGCCGGCGCGCTCCTGGCGAGCGCCGGGATGTCGCTGCGCCGGATGCCGAGGTCGTCGAGGTCGCGGTCGTTGTAGGCCGCGAGCTCGCGCCGGATGCGGCGCAGCTCGCGCCGTCGGCGCGCGCCGCCTCCAGCCAGGCGAGCAGGCCCGCGAGCCAGCCGGACGGCCGATGCCGGCCTCGTGCTGGAGCGGGTCCTGCCGCGGGCGACCAGCGGGATGTCCTCGCGCGCGATGCCGATGTCGGCCAGCACGCGATCGCTGCAAGCCATCAGCTGGCGCTCGGTCTGCGCGCTGCCGCCACTAGGTCTCGACGGAAGCCCAGCCAGTGTCGGATCGGTGCGGCTGTGGGCGCTGGTGCTTGGTAGCCATGTCTCGATCCTTTCGAAGGTTCGACGGAGCACGTTGCGCCTCCCAGATCGATGCCATGGAGATAGGGCAGCGAGGGGGTCGGACTTCCACCCCCATTGCTGCAATGCAGCATTGCGGATAAATCCAGGTGCCTGGCGTATTTATTGAGCATTTCTGCCTCGGAGTGCGCAGCGCAGCGAGAGCGGGATGCGCGGTCTAGCCGAACTCGGGGCCGGCGATCGCGAAGCAGCTCGCCATGTCGCCGAGCGTCTCGGGCGCGCCCCGGACCATGCGCGTGAACGGGCGCACCGGCTCGAAGCCGGCGCCCTGCAGCAGCCCGAGGAAGCTCGCTCTGGCGGTCCGGGACGTCGATCGAGACCGGTCCCGCCGCGCCGACCAGCGCCTGGGCGAGCAGGAGCGTGGCGACGGTCGGGTTCTGCGCGACCAGAGGGCCGATGTGCAGGGCCGATGCGCCCGGCGCGCGCCAGGACGAAGCCCGCGAGCTCGCCCGTCGGCCTCGGCGAGCAGCGCGCGGCGCGGCTGGCTGCGGCCGAGATAGCCCAGCAGCCGGCGGCGCTCGGCGCCGAACACGCAGCGCATCGAGGCGCGCGATCGCGTCGAGGTCGCGCGCGGCCTGCAGCGGGCGGATCGCCACGTCGCGCGCGCGGCAGGGTCAGCGCGCCCGGCTGCTCGGCGCGCAGCCGCTGCAGCCCGCAGACGTCCTGGAAGCCGAGCGGACGGTAGACCTCGACGCCGTCGGGGGTGGCGTCGAGGCCGGCGATCAGGCCGCCGCTCGCGGCAGCGCTCGAGCGCCCAGCTGCAGGTTGCCGGTCGCGAGGCCGCGGCGGCGGAAGCTCCGCGCTGGTCAGGACCATCGCGATCCAGGCGAGCCGCTCGCCATAGGGCAGGATCAAGGCACTCGCGACCAGCTGGCCCGCGGCGCTGAACTGGCCGATCGCCTCGCCCTCCTCGAGCATCAGCCGCCAGTCCTCGACGGTCTGGTTCCAGCCGGCTTCGGCCGACAGAAGGAACGCCGCCGCGGCGTTGCGCCTCGGCGAGCGGCGCGCTGCGCAGCTCCTCAGTAGGCGCCGTCACGGACGTCATAGTGGGTGTCTTTGCCAAGGCTCGGCGCGCCCGCGGCGACCCAGCCGGCGACCCAGTCGACCATGCGGCCGAGCGCCACCGTGGGATAGCCGAACAGCGCCAGCGCCTGGGCCGGGTTGTTGAGCCAGGCGGTGGCGCCTTCGCTGCCCTGGAGCACCGGCGCCTTGCCGAGGCGCTCGCCGAAGGCCTCGGCCAGCCAGCGGATGCTGACGGTCTCGGGACCGCTGACGTTCAGCGGGCTGGTCGGCGTCGTGCAGTGGCAGAGCGCGCGCAGCGCGATGGCGTTGGCATCGCCCTGCCAGATGACGTTGACGTGGCCCATCGCGAGATCGATCGGCTGCGCCGCGCTAGACCTTGCTCGCGACGTCGAACAGCACGCCGTAGCGCAGGTCGATCGCGTAGTTGAGGCGGATCAGCCGGCCGGGCGTGCCATGGCGGCGCGAGAAGTACTCGAACACGCGCTCGCGGCCGACGCAGGAGTTGGCGTACTCGCCGGGCGGCGCCTGCGGCGGCGTCGCCTCGGTCGCCCCCTGCGAGCCGATCGCGACGTAGGGATAGACGCAGCCGGTCGAGAAGGCGACGATCCTGCGAGGCGCGGAAGGTCTCGGCGACGATCGCGGGCACCAGCACGTTCATCGCCCAGGTCAGCTCCTGCTGGCCGGCGGTGCCGAACTTGCGCCCGGCCATGAAGATCACGTTCGGCAGCCGCGGCAGCGCTGCGACCGCGGCGCGCTCCAGCAGATCGCAGGCGATGGTCTCGATGCCGAACTGCTCGAGCCGCGCCTGCAGCCCCGGCTCGCTGAACCGGGCGACGCCAACGATCCGCTTGCCGGGCGCCGCGCGCTTGGCGAGCCGGGCGAGCGTCGGCCCCATCTTGCCGCCGACGCCCAGCACCAGGATGTCGCCCTCGAGCGCGGCGAGATCGTCGACGCAGCGCCCGGCGTCGGACGGGTCATCAGCTCCTCGAGCTGGTCGACGCCCTCGATCCGCGCCGGCAGGGCGTCCGCGGTCAGCAGGTCCATGGCGGCTTCCTTGGCACGGATCCGGACCGATCGCCAAGCTCGATTCGGCGCTCGGCCGCCGACGCGGGCGGACCGACCGAGGTTGCCGTGCCCGAAAACCGGGCTGGTGCGCCGGCGCTCGGTCGACTATAGCTGGGGCAACCGTTCCGGAGGAGGGTGAAGCGTTGGGTGGCTTCAGTCTGACCCACTGGCTGGTGGTGGCGCTGGTCGTCGTGCTCCTGTTCGGCGCGGGCAAGCTGCCCCGCCTGATGGGCGATTTCGCCAAGGGCATCAAGAGCTTCAAGAGCAAGATGAGGGACGATGAGGCGGCCGAGGCCGCGCTTGCCGGCAGTCGCACAGCGGAGGATCGGACGCCGGCGGAGAGCCGCTTAGCCTCGCCGAGCTGTGGTAATGGAATAATGGCTAACCTGGTGATGATCACCAGGCTGCTAGGTACAGCTCTCGACGGCTTGATAAGTACGCTAAGGCGCGTAGTTCACTTTGCTGAGGATAGCTAACTACAGCAAGAGAGCATAGATGAATGCAGACGAAGGATGCAGATGGGAGAGCGATAAGCTGCAAGGACTGTACTAGACGAGCAATGCAAGCAGACTTTTGCTGGGCACGTTAGGCAGCTAGTGCTCGAAGACGAGGGTAACTTTGGCGTTTTCTACTTCGGCGCATAAGAGAGGACGCTGCCGAAAGGCAGGGTGGCGACAAACAGCGAACAGAGGGTGCGTTTCATGTAGCCCTCTAAGGTTGGCGGATGCGATCAGGCTATTGACTGAAGAGCGGCGGAGCCATTAGTAGAAACCGATGAGAGCCGAGGCGCGCTTAGCACAACGGCACGAGCGAGCGCTAATAGACGAGGCAGAAGGAGTATAGAGAATAGAGAAAAAAAAGAAATAAAGAGGGTAGAAGAAAGAATAAAGATAGAGGGAGAAGATATAGAAGAAAGGAGATAGTAAAGGGAAGGAGATATAGAAGATAAAGATAAGAGGCGAAGAGAGAGACACAACGGCAACGATGGCAGCAACGTCGTGCGACGAGATGGGCTGGAACAGGAAGGGCGAAAGCTAGAAAAAGTAAAAATAAGAAATAGAAGAGGAGATGAGGAAGAGGAATAAAAGGAAATGAGAAGAGAGGATGAAAGAGTAGGTGAAGAAGGAGGTATAGATAAGTAAATATAGGGAGGAATAGGAGAGGAAATAGAAATAGAAGGGAAAAAGGTAGGTAAAGAAGATGGAAAGAGAGAAAAGGAGAAGGAAGAAAGATGAGGAATAAGAAGAGAGAAGGTAGAGGAAGGAGGTATAGAAGAATAAAAGAAAAGATTAGTATACAAAAGAGGGAGAATAGGAGAGGTAGATCAGCAATGAGCGCCGGACACGACCTCTAAGAGACGCTCGCCGGTGATGGTGTTGACGCCGCTATTGGGCGAGGCGGCGACGACCTCGTGGCCGCCTTAGCGCAGAATGGCGACGGTCTTCGAGCCGATCAGGCCGGTGCCGCCTATGACGACGATCTTCATGGTTTACTCTCCCTTGTCGAAGCCGCGGGCTCAGCGCCTCGTACACTTCGTCAAGCGCGGTCAAGGACCAATGGAAGCAGCGGGTAATACGAAAGGCATCCGCAACATTGCGGACGAGGGATCTCGAACTTGGCACCGGTCCGCAGGTAGAAGAGAGATAGAGAGATAGTGATAGAGATTAGCGGTAAGAATCTGACAACGCGTATGGTACGTGTCTGCAAAAGCAAATGGCATGTGGCCGGTGTCGACTCTGAACTGACTTTCGTGCTCTGGCCAGCAGATCGTAGAGTCTACCGGGGAGCGGACACTCGCACAACGCGAATCAGCAGCTCACGCCAACTGATCGAGTAGCGCCTTCGGCTATTGCGGGGCCTGGTTGGGCCCAGTCGCAAAAAGCTGCGGACGAGCCCGATCGCGCTTAGCGCCGGGGGCGCCGCATGTTACCTTGCGCCACGGAGCGGGGAGGAACCGGCGGCATGGCGGGCTTCCAGGACTATCACAAGTATGACGGGCTCGGCCTCGCCGAGCTGGTGCGGCGGCGCGAGGTCACGGCCGAGGAGGTGCTCGAGGCGGCGATCGTGCGGGTCGAGGCGCTGAACCCGGCGCTCAACGCGGTCATCACCAAGGTCTACGATCAGGCGCGGGCCGCCGCCGCGGCCCACGATCGCGACGCGCCGCTCGCCGGCGTGCCGTTCCTGCTCAAGGACCTGGGCGGCGCCCAGGCCGGGGTGCCGCTGTCCGCGGGCTCGCGCTTCTTCGCCCATGCCGCGGCGCCGGCCGACGCCGAGATCGTGGTCCGCTACAAGCGCGCCGGCCTGATGATCCTCGGCCGCACCAACACGCCGGAGTTCGGCCTCAGCGCCACGACCGAGCCGGTCGCGTTCGGGCCGACCCGCAACCCCTGGGACCTCGCGCGCACGCCCGGCGGCTCGAGCGGCGGCTCGGCGGCGGCGGTCGCCGCCGGCCTGGTGCCGGTCGCCCATGCCAGCGACGGCGGCGGCTCGATCCGCATCCCGGCGTCGTGCTGCGGCCTGTTCGGGCTGAAGACCACGCGCAACCGCAACAGCTTCGCGCCCTACGCCGGCGAGGGCCTGGCCGGCTGCTCGGTCGAGCACGTGGTCTCGCGCAGCGTGCGCGACAGCGCGGCGGCGCTCGATGCGAGCGCCGGTCCGGCCGTCGGGCGACCCCTACTATCCGCCGCCGCCCGCCCGTCCGTACCTCGAGGAGGTCGGGACGGAGCCCGGGCGGCTGCGGATCGCGCTCACCACCGCGGCCTTCAGCGGCCAGCCGGTGCATCCGGACTGCGTCGCGGCCACGCTCGAGGCCGCGAGACTGTGCGAGGAGCTCGGGCACGTGGTCGAGGAGGCCTCGCCCGCGTTCGACGTCGTCGGGCTGGATCAGCAACTACAACCGGATCTTCGCGGTCAACGCCGCCGCCAACCTGCGCCTGCGCGCCCGCGCGCTCGGCCGCGAGCCGGATCCGGCAGGCTTCGAGCGGGTGACCTGGGCGATGGTCGAGCTGGCGGGCGGATCGGCGGGCCGGAGTACGTCCAGATGCTCAACCGGCTGCACGGCATCACCCGCGAGATCGCGGCGTTCTTCGAGACCTACGACGTCCTGCTCACGCCGACGCTCGCCGAGCCGCCGGTCAAGCTCGGCGTCCTCGACATGATGAGCGAGGATCTCGAGGCCTACACCGAGCGCCTCTGGCGGTTCACGCCGTTCACCTATCCGTTCAACGTCACCGGCCAGCCGGCGATGTCGGTGCCGCTCGCCTGGAACGGCGCGGGGCTGCCGATCGGCGTCCACTTCGTCGGCCGCTACGGCGACGAGGCGGGCCTGTTCCGGCTCGCGGCGCAGCTCGAGCGGGCGCGGCCCTGGGCCGATCGCCGCCCGCCCGAGCCGTTCGCCTGAGGGCGCTGCCGCCCGTGAGGCGGGCCGGTCTGCTGCTGGCGCCCGCTGCATGGCGCGCGATCTCGCTCGCCGGCTGCGCGCGCGCGCCTGCATACGCCGTTCCTGCCGGGCGACGAGCCCGCGCGGCCGCCGCTGGTGCGGATCGGCGCTCAGCGAGTTCGACTACGTCGCCCGCCGGCCCCATCCGAGCTACCCGATCACGGGCGAGGAGACCGACTACTGGATCAAGGCCGTCGAGCTTCCTTCGGTCGGCGAGAACGGTCAGCCGGGCAATCTGGTCACCGCCCGCTACTACGAGGGCAAGCGCAGCGGCGAGAAGCCCCTGGTCATCGTGCTGCCGATCTGGGGCATCCACGACTACCCGTCGAACGACCATCTCTGCCGGCTTGCGGGAGCGCAGCGCCGGCGCGATCAACGTCCTGCAGATCCTGGGCGAGCGGCCGCTGTTCGACTGGCAGGCGATCGCGGCGCCGGCAACGAGGCGGCGTTCTTCGGCAGGCTGGATCGGATGGTCGACCGCTTCGTCGCCACCGTGATCGACGTCCGGCGCCTGGTCGACTGGGCGCAGAGCCAGCCCGAGGTCGATCCGGACCGCATCGCGCTGGTCGGCTTCAGCATGAGCGCTCTGGTGGCGAGCGTCGACGATCGCGCAACGAGCCGCGGCTCGCCGCCGGCGTCCTGGTCATGGGCGGCGCCGATCTGCACGAGATCCTGGCCGCCTGCAACCGCGAGATCGAGGACGCGCGCGAGCGCATCCTCGCGCGGCTCGGCTGGTCGCTCGACCGCTTCAAGCGCGAGCTGGAGCCGGCGTTGGCCGGGATCAACCCGGCCCGCTTCGCCGGCATGGTCGATCCGCGCCGCGTGCTGATCATCGAGGCCGGCGCCGACACCTGCGTGCCGCAGAGCCGCGCGGGAGCGGTTGTGGCAGGCCTTCGGGCGGCCGGAACGGATCGCCTATCGCTACGATCACCGGATGGCCTTCCTCGCGATGACCTTCCTCGGCGGGCACGATCTGCAGCGTCAGGTCTATCGCTTCCTCGACCAGAGGCTGGCACCGGGCGATCGACCCGCAGCTGACCCAGGACGGAACGGGACCGGCGCGCGGCGCCGATCCCGGCTGATCCTGCGCGGCCCGGCGGGCAGGGCTGGTTGACCCGCTGCGCGCCGAGGCCGCATCCTTCGAGGAGACCAAGCATCAGGGAGACTGGACGATGCATCGTCTGCTGATCGCATCCTGTCGGCGCCGCGCCGCGCTCGGGCTCGCCGGCGCGGCGCAGGCCGCCGACTACGCCTGGACAGCCGGAGCAGCCGGTCACGATCATCGTGCCCTGGGCGGCCGGCGGCTCGACCGACCAGGTGACCCGCCTGGTCGCGGGCGAGCTCGAGGAGGCGCTCGGCCAGAGCTTCGTGATCGTCAACCAGCCCGGCGCCTCGGGCTCGGTCGGCACCAAGAACGCCTGGGACGCGCCCCACGACGGCATAACCTGGGCGGCCGGCGCCGCCCAGGATCTCGGCACCTATCCGGTGCTCGGCATGCTCGATCAGACGCTGGACGACTGGCGCGCTCTACCTGGATGTCGCCAACTGTCGCGTGATCGGGGTCAATCCCGACGCGCCGTGGCAGGACTTCGGCCAGCTGCTCGAGCGACTTCAGGCAGCGCGGCAGCGAGATCTCGGTCGCGACCGCCGGCCTGTCCTCGGCCGGGCACAACGCGATGGAGGCGCTCGCCCAGCAGACCGGGATCGAGTACAAGCACGTCACCTACGACGGCGGCAATCCGGCGGTGATCGCGACCGTCGCCGGCGAGACCGAGGTCACGACGCAGCTCGCCTCCGAGCAGGCCGAGATGATCCGGGGCGGCCGGCTGCGCCCGCTCGCGGTGCTCGGCGCCGAGCCGCTCGAGCTCGCCGGCCACGGCACGATCCCGTCGGTCACCGACCGGGTGCCGGAATCTCGCTCGCGACCAACTACTTCGGCATCTGGGCGCCCAAGGACGTGCCGGCCGAGGTGTTCGCGACCATGGATCAGCTCTGGGCGGACAAGATCGCGAGCTCCGAGGCGCTCAAGGAGCTACGCCGCCGACCGCGGCGCGCTGTTCACGCCGTACTACGGCGAGGAGGCGCAGGAGCGCGCGATGGGCATGGTGCGGCAGAACGCCTGGCTGCTCCACGACGCCGGCAAGGCGCCGAAGTCGCCCGACGCAGTTCGGCATCGAGCGGCCGTGAGCGGCGCCTCGGCCGGGCGCGGCCGCCGGCGGCGCGCCGGCCGGCGCCTGACCGCCGACGATGACGGCCGCGGCGCCAGCCGCGCAGGCAGCGCTGCTGCCGGCGGGCGCGGCCTACGTCGCGCCGCTGGTGCTGTTCATGCTGCTCGCCTTCAACCTGCCGATCGTCCTGATGCTCGGCTGGAGCATCGGCGCGCCGCCCGACGTCCTCGCGCACTACGCCCAGATCCTCGAGCGCCCGGTCTATCTCAAGGTGCTCGGCAACACCTTCCGGATCGCGGCTGATCGCGACCCTGGTCTGCGTGCTGCTGGGCTACCCGCTGGCCTACTGGATGCGCTGCCTCGCGCCCGGCCGCCAGCTGGTCGCGCTGGCGCTCGTGGTGCTGCCGTTCTGGGTCAGCATCCTCGTGCGCACCTACGCCTGGATCGTGATCCTCGGCAACGACGGCGTGGTCAACCGCAGCCTGCAGGCGGCTGGGCCTCGTCGCCACGCCGGTGAGCTTCCTCTACAACGAGTTCGGCGTGGTGCTCGGCACCGCCAACGTGCTGCTGCCGTTCCTGGTCCTGCCGCTGTTCGCCGCGATGCTGAAGCTCGACGACCGCCTGCTGCAGGCGGCGGCCTCGCTCGGCGCCTCGCGGCGGACGATCTTCTGGCGGGTGTTCTTCCCGCTCACCTTGCCCTCGCTCGCCGCCGGCGCGATCCTGGTCTTCATCCTGACGCTCGGGCTTCTTCATCACGCCCGCGATCCTCGGCGGCGGCCGCGTGCCGATGATCGCCAACATGCTCGATCTTCTGATCAACCGCCTGCCGCGCTGGGAGCTCGCGGCCGCGATCTCGACCGTGCTGCTGGTCCTGACGCTCGCCTGCTACGCCGCCTATCGCCGGGTCGGCGCGCGCGCCCAGGCCTGAGATGGCCGGCCGGATCGAACCGACCGAGGCGGCGCCGGCGCGCGGCTGGCGGCGGGCCATGCGGCGGCCGCGCGCCGCGCGGACGAGGGCGTCCTCGCCCGCTATGCGCTCGCGCTGTGCGGTGGCGCCGTGCTGCTGTTCCTCTGCCTGCCGATCGCGGTGGTGGTGCCGATGTCGTTCTCGAGCGCGTCCTCGCTCGAGTTCCCGCCGCCCGGCTTCTCGCTGCGCTGGTACCACTCGTTCTTCGGCGACCCGCGCTGGCTGCGCGCCGCCGGCAATTCCGCGCTGGTCGCGCTCGCCTCGAGCGCGGCCGCGCTCGTGCTCGGCAGCATCGCCGCCTACGGCCTGGTGCGCGGCAGCTTCCGCGGCCGCGCGCTGCTCGAGGGCAACTTCGTCGCGCCGCTGATCCTGCCGCCGGTGATCACCGCGGTCGCGCTCTACATCTTCTTCGCCCGGATCGGCCTGCTCGGCACGCTGCCGGGCCTGATCGTCGCCCACACCGTGCTGACCGTGCCCTACGTCGTGCTGCTGATGACGGTCGCGATCCGCGCAGTTCGACGTCCGCATCGAGCAGGTCGCCTACAGCCTCGGCGCGTCGTGGTTCCGGATGTTCCGCAGCGTGCTGCTGCCGAACCTCTGGCCGACGCTGTTCGCGGCCTGGATCTTCGCCTTCATCATCAGCTTCGACGAGGTGATCGTGACCATCTTCCTGGCCGGCGCCTACGACACCATCCCCAAGCGCATGTTCAACGAGCTGATCCTCCAGGTGAACCCGACGATCACCGCGATCGCGACCCTTCTGATCGCGCTCAGCGTGGTCACGATCGCCCTCGTCGCCTGGCTGATGCGGCGCGCCGGCGTGCTCGGCCGCGCGCTGCGGTAGCCCTGGCCAGTGGCCGGATCCGCCCGGATCGGCCGGGCAGGCGCCGCGGTCAGCGGGCGCGGGCGGCGGCTGCCTGGCGCTTGAGCGCCTCGACGTCGGCGTCGTGGTGGTCGGGCGGCGGGAGGATCGCGCGGGCGCGCAGCTCGTCGACGATCTGCGCCACCTCGTCGGCTGCCGCCTCGAGCGCCCGCTCGCCCTTCTCCGCGGTCGCCTTGGAGGGGTCGCCGCGCACCCCGGTGAACGACCCGGTCGCAAAGTACTCCATCGCGACCAGCGGCACGGTCGAATCCGGATCGGGCTTGCGGCCGGTGAGGTCGGCCCAGAAATGCGGGCTGCGGCGGAACGAGTAGTCGGTGACCGCCTGGCTCATGTCGACCGCGTCCGGGTCGATCGCGAGATAGGCCGCGGTCTCGAGCTCGCAGGCGTGGCTCGTGTGGTTGCTCTCCTGCAGCGGCTGGAACGCCTCGGCGACCGCGCCAAGCGCGAACCAGGACTGGCCGGCGCACAGGATCTCGGGATGCTTTACCTGGGCGAGGCGGACGATCATCTCCATGATCGGCCGGTTCGAGCCGTGGCCGTTGATGATCAGGATGCGCCTGAAGCCGTGGCGCGCGAGCGAGGAGACGACGCACACGCCGTAGCGGATCAGCACGTCCCAGTCGACGTCGATCGTGCCGGGCCACGCCATGTGATGCGGCTCGAAGCCGAACGCCAGGGGCGTCATCACCAGGCAGTTGGAATTGCGTCGCGCGGCGCGCACGCAGACCTCGCGTGCGAGCCGCAGGTCGACGTCGACCGGCAGGTGGACCCCATGCTGCTCGATCGAGGCGAACGGGATGATCACCACCTGATCGGCGCGCGCCGCCTCCCGCAGCTGCGGCCAGGTCAGGCGCTCGTACAGGATCGTGCGCTCGGCCATTTCCCCTCCGATGCTTGTGCGGCGGCTCAGGCGGCGGCGGCGCCGAGCCCGAAGGCCGTCGGCGACGAGCTCGTAGGAGCGCCTGCGGGCGGCGTGGTCGAAGATCGCGGTGGTGATCATGATCTCGTCGGCCTGGCAGGCTTCGGCGAAGGCGGCGAGGCGCTCGCTCGACCCGCTCCGGGCTGCCGACGAACAGGCGCGCGCGGTTGGCGCGGCGCGCCTCCTCCTCGGCCGGCGAGCAGGGGTAGGCGAGCGCCTCCTCGGGGCTGACCAGCGGCCGGTACTCGCCGCGCGCGCGGCGGACGTAGTTGAAGTCGAGGGTCGCGGCGAGCCGCTCGGCCTCGGCATCGCTCGCGGCCGCGACCACGGCGGTGGCCAGGATCGCCTGCGGCCGCTCCAGCCAGACCGAGGGCCGGAAGCCGGCGCGGTAGCGGCCGATCGCATCCGCCGCGTCGTGGTGCGCGAAGTGATGGGCGAAGGCGAAGCCGAGGCCGAGCTCGAGCGGCGAGCTCGGCGCTGTAGTCGCTCGACCCCAAGAGCCAGATCGGCGGCACCTCGACGTCCTCGGGCATCACCCGGATCGCCTGGAACGGATGGCCCTCGGGGAAGCTCCGGGTCTTCCACCACAGGAGCTCCTGGAAGCGCTCGAGGAAGTCGTCGTCGGCGCGCACCTCCTGGCGGTGCCGGAGCGCCAGCGCGGTCAGACGGTCGGTGCCGGGCGCGCGGCCGATGCCGAGGTCGATCCGGCCGGGGTGGAGCGCCTCCAGCACCTTGAAGCGCTCGGCCACCATCAGCGGCGGGTGGTTGGGCAGCATGACGCCGCCGGAGCCGACCCGGATGCGCTCGGTCGCGGCCGCGATGCCGCCGATCATCACCTCCGGCGCGCCGCTCGCGACCGAGGGCAGGTTGTGGTGCTCGGCGACCCAGTAGCGGCGATAGCCGAGACGCGTCGACCAGCCGCGCGAGGTCGATCGTGTTGCGGATCGCCGCGGCACCGGGGGTGGCGGTGGTGACGAAGGAGAGGTCGAGCACGGACAAGGGGAGCATGGCTCAGATCCTAGCGCGCTGTGAGCCAACGGCCAATGCGGCGGTGGCGCGATCGTCAGAACCCGTGGCGGTCGAGGAAGGCGCGCACCCGGGCGGGATCGGCCGGCAGCACCTCGGGCGCGGTGGCGGCGACCGGGAACGCATCCGGCGCGTCGGCGCGCCGCGCGGTCAGCACGCAGACGATCGGCGCGGAGCGGTCGACGAGCTCGGCCTCGATCAGCTTCGGCAGGCAGGCGACCGGCAGCGCCGCGGACGGCTCGACCGCGAGCCCTTCGCGGCCGAGCGCCAGCACCGCATCCCGGATCTCCTCCTCGCTGGCCGCGAACGCCGCGCCGGCCGACTGGCGGATCGCCAGCAGCGCCTGGTCCGAGGCGACCGGCGCCGCCGCCGAGGCGGCGAGGCTCTCGATCCGCGGCAGCTCGAGCGCCTCGACGGCCTCGGCCGCGAGCGACAGCTCGAGCGAGTTGGCGCCGACCGGCTGGCAGCCGACCATCTGCGGCACGCGCTCGGCCCAGCCCCAGCGCAGCGCCTCGACGAAGCCCTTCCAGGTGCCGAAGAGAACATTGCCGCGGGCACAGGGGAACAGCACCGCCGCGGGCGCGTCGCCGAGATCCTCGATCAGCTCGTAGGCGAGGCTCTTGTAGCCCTCGACGCCGAACGGGTTCTGCACCGGCCGGCGCAGGAACAGGCCGATCGGGAAGCAGCCCGGACGCGCGGCCGCGATCTCGAGCAGCGCGTGGCGGTCCTCGGGAGTCGCGGCGAGCACCGTCGCCCCGTGGAGCTGGACCCGGGCGAGCACCGCGGCGGGCGTGTCCTCGACCGCGATGAGCAGGGTCGCGAGGCCGGCGGCGGCGCCATAGGCGGCGACCGACAGGCCGAGGTTGCCGGTGGACGCCACCGCAAGGCGGCGGTAGCCGAAGCGCCGCGCCTGGTTGACCGAGGCGGCGACGTAGCGGTCCTTGCAGGAGCCCGTGGGATTGGCGCCCTCGAGCTTGAAGTACAGCCGGACGAGACCGAGCCTCGGCCCGATCCGGCGCGACAAGAGCAGCGGCGTCCCGCCCTCGCCCAGCGTGGTCCAGTTCGGGTCCGCGAGCCCGGGCAGGAGGTCGCGGTAGCGGGCGAGGCCGCGTCCGACGCGATCCTCGAGCGCCGCCGGCTCCGCGGCCGGCGCATAGACCGCCTCCAGGACCGCCGCGACCGGCTCCGCCCGGCAGGCGGGACAGCCGCGCACCAGCGGCTGCCAGGCCAAGGTGTCGCCGCAGGCCGTGCAGCGCAGCCACCAGGCGCTGTCCTGATCGCCGCTCATCCGACGGCGTCTCGATCGATGGCGCCGCCGGCCGGCCGATCGGCGCTCATCGCGTCATGGCTCCTTTCGTGCATCCTCGCAGCCCTTCGGAATCACACCCAATCGCCGGCAGCCGAGGCGACCACGGCCGCCCTAGGCTTCCGGCAGCATCATCGGGGCGAACCCCCAAAGCTGCAACGTTACGAAAGGGTTGGTGTTACCGCGCGAAAGCCGTGGCAAATCAGCGCCGCCCTGAATTGCGCGTCATCGCGGCGACCCGCGCGATGGGGGATGGCGCGTCGAACGGGCCCGGCAACCCTGCGTGCCGCCGTTCGCTGCACAACGACGCCGGACTTCGCGGTTCCTGCCAATCGCCCGGCGGCCCGGAAAAGATCGGTTCGGCCGAGCGGCGGCGCCGGGCGAGGGGGCGGTCAGGCGAGGAAGGCGGTGAGGTCCGGCTGCGGCGGGGGGCCGAGCAGCTCTTCCAGCGCGAGCGCGATCGCGAGCGCGCGCGCGTCGCCGCCAGCCGGGCAGAGGACCTGGAGGCCGACCGGCAACGGTGCGCCCGGGCCCTGGATCGGGGTCGAGGTGCCGCACAGGTCGAGCAGGTTGCCGGGCTGGCTGTTGCGGGTGATCGCGAGCGCGAGCTGCAGCCCGGCGGCGGGATCGGCGAAGTCGGCGACCGGCGGCGGCAGGAGCGCGGCGCTCGGCGCGACGATGCCATCGAAGCCCTGCAGCCGCTGCGCGGCGCTGCGGCAAAGCTCGCGCCGCTCGCGCTCGAGCAGGATGTAGTCGGACGCCCACAGCTCGAGGCCGCGCTCGCCGCGCGCGCCCACCACCCTGTCCATCGCGGCGCGCCCGCGCGCGAAGCGCTCGCGCCCGAGCGTCGCGATCAGCTCCGCCGGCAGTGCCGCCGGGAAGTAGCGCTCGCGCGCGGCGGCCTCCGGCAGATCGATCGGCTCGATCCTCGCGCCGGCGGCGCGCAACGCCTCGAGCGCGCGCTCGGTGCAGGTCGCGACCG
>CAVWCE010000044.1:0-43795 GCA_963753275.1 uncultured Alphaproteobacteria bacterium
CGGTACGCTGACCTCGGTGGCGGGCCTCACATCGGCGGATCGATCGTGCCGTCGCCGACCACCGCGGCGACCACCTGCGGGGTCGTGTCGCGCTCCGGCTGCACGATCAGCATCACCCCGCGGCCGGGCTGGAGCAGCGTGCGGTCGTCGCTGCGCGTCATCTTCACGATCGGCACCCCGGTCGGCAGATAGATCGACTGACTGCCCGCGGGCTTGCCCTCGCCGGTGCGGTACGTCACCTCGAGCTGGCGGTCGCCGCCGGTATCCTTGACCTCGGCGATCGTCGCGTTGGTCATCATGTTGGGCTCGTCGACCAGGTCCCAGGCGTAGTGCCCCTCGCCGAGGCCGCGCAGGTCCTCGCTGAACAGGTGGGCCTCGAGCGCGACCTGGCGGCCGCCGGCGCTGACCGAGGTGAGCCCGATGAAGTCGCCGGGCTTGATCTCCTCGATGCTCGCCGGCGTGACCACGAAGATGCCGACCTCGGGGCTGAGCTCGAAGCCCATCACCACGCCTTCGCGGGTCGACAGCAGCAGCTGGTCGCCGCCGACCTGCTCGAGCGTGCCGCGCACCCGGTAGGGCTCCTGCGCCGGCGCACCGCCCGCCGTGGCGAGCAGCAGCACGGCGGTCAGCGCGAGCGCGAGCCGCCCGACCATCGCCCTTGCCCCCGGCGCTGCTACTCGGTGCCCTCGACGGTCGCGATCAGCGGGATCGAGATCATGTTGAGCCGGCCCGCGTTGTGGAAGCCGAAGCGGAACACGCCGTTGATCACGTGCTTGCCGGGCTTGGTCGGGGTCACGCCGATGTCGAACTCGACGCTGGTGTCGTCCTCGATCGTGCCGACCACGACGGGCTTGGCGAACTCGACCGCGTCGTCGAACGCCGAGAGCTCGATCAGGCGGTTGCGGTAGCCGCGCGAGACCTTGTTGCCGTCGACCGTCTCGAGCGTGGCATGGATCGCCGTCGGCTCGCCGACCTTGGCGACCGCATTCTCGACGCTGAGCGCCCAGCCATGGTCCTTGTCGGCGGCGAGGCTGCTGCCGGCGGCGAGCGCGGCCGCGACGATCAGGGCGGCGGCGAGCGGGTTGCGAGCGCGATCGAACATGTGCTTCTCCAGTCCTTGCTGCTCTTCATGGCACTGGGCCAGCCACCCTGCGGCGACTGACCCAGTCGAAAGGCCTGCGGGATGCGACCGGCGATATCGCCGGTCGCATCCGCGCGAGGTCGGGACTATTGCAGCGCGAAGACCCAGACCACGCCGCCCTGCGGCACCACCAGGTCGGTGCCGATGAGGTCGTTGATCAGGCCCTGCTGGAACGCCGGATCGACGCCCCAGCCCGACTGCACGGCGATGTACTGGGTGCCGTCGACCTCGAACGAGGAGGGCGGCGCCATGATGCCCGAGTTGGTCTTGAACGACCACAGCTGCTCGCCGGTCCGGGCGTCGAACGCGCGGAACATGCGGTCGTTGGTGCCGCCGTTGAACACCAGGCCACCGCCGGTGGTCAGGAGCGAGCCCCAATTCATCACCGGATAGGTGTGGGTCCACGCCTTCTCGCCGGTGTTGACGTTCCAGGCCTGGATCTCGCCGTAGGACTTGGCATTCTCGTCAACGGTGAAGCCGATGTCGGGGATGTCGACGCCGGTCCACCACTGGCCCGCGACGTACTCCTGCACCTTGCCCTCGAGGAAGCCGCAGTGGTTGTCGTTGGCCGGGATGTAGATCATGCCGGTGTTGGGGTTGTAGGCCTCGTACGGCCAGTCCTTGCCGCCCCACAGCGACGGGCAGAACTCGGCGTACTTGCCGGTGCCGGGCTTGTGGTCGTCGTTGTAGGTCGGCCGCCCGCTCTGCGGGTCGATGCTCGCGAACACGTCCTGCTTGACGTAGTTGGTCGCGTCGACGAAGCCGATGCCGTCGGCCTTGCGCTCGAGCCAGTAGAGGTAGCCGTTGCGCGAGACCTTGAACAGACCGCTGACCTCCTGGCCATCCTTCTCGTAGTCGACGACCATCGGCGGGTTCATCTCGTCCCAGTCCCAGGAATTGTTCCAGTGGTACTGGAAATGGCCCTTGATCGCGCCGCTGTCGGGATCGATCGCCACGGTCGAGGAGGTGTAGAGATTGTCGCCGGGGCGCTGGTCGCCGAACCACGGCGAGCCGTTGCCGGTGCCCCAGAACGCGGTGTTGCGTCCGGGTCGTAGGTCCCGGTCATCCAGACCGAGGCGCCGCCGCGCTGCCAGGTCTCGCCTTCCCAGGTGTCGTGGCCGGGCTCGCCCGGGCCGGGGATGGTGTAGGTCTTCCACACCGACTGGCCGCTTTCGGCGTCGAAGGCCTCGATGAAGCCGCGGATGCCGAACTCGCCGCCCGAGACGCCGACCATGACCTTGCCGTTGACGATCAACGGCGCGAGCGTCATGTAGTAGCCTTCCTCCCAGGAGGCGACCGGCGGGCTCTCCCAGGCGATCTCGCCGGTGGCGGCGTCGAACGCCATCACGATCGCGTCCTGCGCGGCGAAGTAGACCTTGTCGCCGTACAGCGCGATGCCGCGCTTGGTGTTGTGCAGCGCGCCGAAGCCGTCCGGCAGCTCGCGCTGGTAGCTCCAGATCAGGTCGCCGGTCTTGGCGTCGAGCGCCAGGATCTGGTCATAAGGCGTGGCGACGTACATGATGCCGTCGTTGACCAGCGGCGGCGCCTCGTGGCCGGAATCGACGCCGGTCGAGTAGCTCCACACGGGCGTCAAATTCTTGACGTTGGAGGGATTGATCTGGTCGAGCGGGCTGTACATCCAACCCTGGTAGTTGCCGCGCAGCAGCAGCCAGTTCTCAGGTTCCGGGTTGTTCAGCCGTTCCTGGGTGACCGGGCTGTACGCCGTCGCCACCGACACGAGCCTGACGAGCTCGACACGGCGGTTGAGTGCCCGGCCTTCCGGCGTGTCATTGCCAGCAACGGGCTCGCTCTCGCCAGCGCCCCCGGATTCCAGTCGAGCAGCGTCAATCCCCCGCTCGATCAGTGACGCCTTGATCGCGGCGGCGCGCTCGCTCGACAGCTGCTCGTTGTGCGCCGGATCGCCGGTCGCGTCGGTATGGCCGACGATCTGTAACCGCCAGTTCGGGAAGCTCTCAAGCGCCTCCGCGATGTCGTCGAGCAGCCCCTGCGTCTGGGGCTGGATTGTCGCCTTGTCGAAGTCGAAGTGAATGCCGTAGAGGTCATAGCGACGCTTGGTCTCGAGAGCCTGCTCCATCGCTTGCCGGTCGTATTGCTGCGCGAGCTCCTCAGCTGTCTCTGCCGTGGCCGGAGCCGACAGGAACGACAGAGACAGCCCAAGTGCGAGAGCGCCAGCCGCCAAGCCGCACGTCCACGTCGGCAGCGGCTTCTTGCCGGATCGTGCGAGCGCATCGGTTTCTGGGTGTCGGCAGCGGCGCAAGCCGCTGCCTCCGCTGATTTGCCAGTGGTGTCCATTGGTGTGCCCCCCTTTAATTTATCCGCCAGCACGCAACCCGAGTTGGTCAGGCCTCCGCCCAGCCGGTTAGTGATCTAGCGCGAAGACCCAGATCACGCCGCCCTGCGGCACGACGAGGTCGGTGCCGAGGAGGTCGTTGATCAGGCCCTGCTGGAACGCCGGGTCGACGCCCCAGCCCGACTGCACGGCGATGTACTGGGTGCCGTCGACCTCGAACGAGGAGGGCGGCGCCATGATGCCGGAGTTGGTCTTGAACGACCACAGCTGCTCGCCGGTGCGGGCGTCGAACGCGCGGAACATGCGGTCGTTGGTGCCGCCGTTGAACACCAGGCCGCCGCCGGTGGTCAGGATCGAGCCCCAGTTCATCACCGGATAGGTGTGGGTCCACGCCCTCTCGCCGGTGTCGACGTTCCAGGCCTGGATCTCGCCATAGGACTTGGCGTCCTTGTCGACCGTGAAGCCGATGTCGGGGATGTCGACGCCGGTCCACCACTGGCCGGCGACGTACTCCTGCACCTTGCCCTCGAGGAAGCCGCAGTGGTTGTCGTTGGCCGGGATGTAGACCATCCGGGTGTTCGGGTTGTAGGCCTCGTACGGCCAGTCCTTGCCGCCCCACAGCGAGGGGCAGAACTCGGCGTACTTGCCGGTGCCGGGCTTGTGGTCGTCGTTGTAGGTCGGCCGGCCGGACTGCGGGTCGATGCTCGCGAACACGTCCTGCTTGACGTAGTTGGTCGCGTCGACGAAGCCGATCGCCGTCGCTCTTGCGCTCGAGCCAGTAGAGATAGCCGTTGCGCGACGGCTTGATCAGGCCTTTGACCTCCTGGCCGTCCTTCTCGTAGTCGACGACCATCGGCGCGTTCATCTCGTCCCAGTCCCAGGAATCGTTCCAATGGTACTGGAAATGGCCCTTGATCGCGCCGGTGTCGGGATCGATCGCGACGGTCGAGGAGGTGTAGAGGTTGTCGCCCGGGCGCTGGTCGCCGAACCACGGCGAGCCGTTGCCGGTGCCCCAGAACGCGATGTTGCTCTCGGGGTCGTAGGTCCCGGTCATCCAGACCGAGGCGCCGCCGCGCTGCCAGGTCTCGCCTTCCCAGGTGTCGTGGCCGGGCTCGCCGGGGCCGGGGATGGTGTAGGTCTTCCACACCGACTGGCCGCTCTCGGCGTCGAACGCCTCGATGAAGCCGCGGATGCCGAACTCGCCGCCCGAGACGCCGACCATGACCTTGCCGTTCACGATCAGCGGCGCGAGCGTCATGTAGTAGCCTTCCTGCCAGTCGGCGACCGGCGGGCTCTCCCAGGCGATCTCGCCGGTCGCGGCGTCGAACGCCATCACGATCGCGTCCTGGGCGGCGAAGTAGACCTTGTCGCCGTACAGCGCGATGCCGCGCTTGGTGTTGTGCAGCGCGCCGAAGCCTTCGGGCAGCTCGCGCTGGTAGCTCCAGATCAGGTCGCCGGTCTTGGCGTCGAGCGCCAGGATCTGGTCGTAGGGCGTGGCGACGTACATGATGCCGTCGTTGACGATCGGCGGCGCCTCGTGGCCGGAATCGACGCCGGTCGAGTAGCTCCAGACCGGCGTCAGGTTCTTGACGTTGTTGGTGTTGATCTGGCTCGAGCGGGCTGTACATCCAGCCCTGGTAGTTGCCGCGCAGCAGCAGCCAGTTCTCGGGCTCCGGGCTGTTCAGCCGTTCGTCGGTGACCGGGCTGTAGGCGGTCGGCTACCATGCGGCAGCAGCGCCGACCGCGACGGCTGCTGACGCGATACTCAAACCTCTCATCGTCTGTCTCCCCCCTGGTTTGGTCTTGTGGTTCGGCGTGGCCGCGGAACGGCAGCTCAGCGCTTTTGGGCGCCGACCGGGCCGGTGAACGGTCCGGCCGCCAGGAGCTCGCCGCCTTCGATCTGCAACGGCAGCATCGCGAGGCGCCGCGTGGCGGGACCACCGACGACCGGGCGGCGTCCTTGCGGGTCGAACTCGCTGCCGTGGCAGGCACAGTAGAGAGGCCTGCTCGTCCTCCTTCCACATCGAGACCGGGCAGGCCTCATGCTGCAGGCCGCCGAATAGGCGACCACGCCCTCGGCGGCGTTGGCCTTGGTCTCCTCGCTCAGCTCCTCGGCGGCAGGCGGATCAGGAGGACCTGATTGAGGCGAGAGCCGCTGCGCACGGTGCTGGTCGCCGGCATCCATCGGCCAGACCAGCGACCTGGGGTCCGCCGACCGGCAGGTCCTCGGGCTTGACGACCTCGCCCTTCTTGTCGCCGGAGAAGTAGACGAAGCGATCACCGGCCTGCGGCCGGGCTTTGGCGGGCTCGTCCGCCGCCGCGCGCGATGCGTACGCTGGCAGCGCCGCCGCCAGGCCGAGCGCGGCCTGCAGCACGTCACGACGTTTTGCTGCATGGTCACCGGTTGCCGCTCCTCCCTGGATTGGCTCTTCGGTTACGCCCGGGGCCCCGGCTTGTCAAGGGACCATCGAAGCTCGGCCAACCTGAGCGCAGGCTGCGGCGTGGCTGACGAGGTGGCGCGGCGCGCGGAAGTCCATCGAGTGGCCGCGGGTTGCCGTCCGCTCGATCTCGACGCCGACCGCCGCGGCATCGGCGATCGCCGCGAGCTTCTCGACGCGCACCCGCGCCGTGCGCACGCGCGGGATCCTCGAGGCAGAGCCGCGCGACCCGCTCGGCCAGCTCTCGACCAGCTTGACGTGGCGGCCCCGACCAGCGCGCGGACCCGCTCGACCAGCGCCGCGTAGTCGACCACGTCGGCGAGGTCCTCGGCGGCCCGGTCGCCCTCGGCCACGCCGAGGTCGAGGTTGAGGCGCACCGCTGGGCCGCGCGCGCTCCTGCGGGTGGACGCCGATCCGGGCGCGAGCACGAGATCGCGCACGAACAGGTGGCGCGAGCCCCTGGCGCGGCGTCGGCGATCGGCATGCTGGCCCCGGCGCGCGGCGAGCGCTCAGCCGCGTCCGACGGCGCAGCGCCGCGGCGAACAGCGCCGGGTCGACGTTGCCGCCGGACAGCACCACCGCGACGGTGCGGCCGCGGGCGTCGAAGCGCGCCCGCGAGCAGGGCGGCGAGCGCGACCGCGCCGCCCGGCTCGACGACGAGCTTGAGAGTGGCGAAAGGCGAAGGCCATCGCGCGCCGGACGTCCTCGTCGGCGGCCGCGAGGCCGCCCGCGAGCAGGCGCCGGTTGAGCTCGAAGGTCAGCTCGCCCGGCGTCGGCGCCAGCAGCGCGTCGCAGATCGAGCGCCGTCCGGACGGGTTGCGCGAGGCGCTCGCCCGCGGCGAGCGAGCGCGCGGTGTCGTCGAAGCCGGCGGGCTCGACCGCGAAGACCTCGATGCCCGGGGCAGAGCTCGGCGAGCGCGAGGCCGCAGCCGGCGATCAGGCCGCCGCCGCCGCAGGGGATCAGCGCGGCATCGAGGACGGCGCCGAGCTCGCTGCGCCTGCTGGGCGAGCTCGAGCCCGGCGGTGCCCTGGCCGGCGATGATCCGCGGATCGTCGTAGGGCCTGACCAGCGCCGCGCCCGCTGCGCGCGGCGATCTCGGCGCCGATCGCCTCGCGCGACTCCCGCAGCCGGTCGTAGAGGCGGATCTCGGCGCCCTGCGGCGCGGGTGTTCTCGACCTTGATCGCCGGCGCGTCGGCCGGCATCACGATGGTCGCGGGCTTGCCCAGCAGGCGGGCCGCGGCCGCGACGCCCTGGGCGTGGTTGCCGGACGAGTAGGCGACCACCGCCGGCGCCGCGATCTGGCTGATCGCGTTGTAGGCGCCGCGGAACTTGAACGAGCCGGTGCGCTGCAGGGCCTCGGCCTTGAGCAGGACGCGGCCGCCGGCCAGCGCGTTCAGCGCCTCGGACTCGAGGAGCGGCGTGCGGCGGGCGACGCCCTGCAGCCGCAGGGCGGCGGCCTGCGACGTCGGCGAAGCTCGGCAGCTGCTCGTCTCATGCCGCCGGTCTTAGCAGGGCGCGGCCGGGTGCGAAAGGCCTGCGGCGCCGTCCGCTCAGACGCCGAGCAGCGCCGGCAGCGCCGGAGAGGTCGCGAAGCTCGTGCTCGGCGCGCGCCGGGCAGGCGCTCGGGCGGGGCGCCCGAGCGGTTGATCCACACCGGGCGCAGGCCGAAGCAGGCGGCGCCGTGGACGTCCCAGGCGTTGGACGACTGGAAGGCGATCGCGCCCGCCGGCACGCCCAGCCGGTCGACCGCGAGCCGGTAGACCTGCGGGTCGGGCTTGAAGATGCCGACCTCCTCGACCGAGAGGATCGCATCGAGCAGGCCGGCGATCCCGGCGCTCTCGCGCGCCGGCCTGCAGCATCCCGGGCGCGCCGTTGGAGAGGATCGCGGTCTTGAGGCCCGCCCGCGCGCAGCCGGCGCAGCACCTCCGGCACCTCGGGATAGGCGTCGAGCGCGAGGTAGGCCTGCAGCAGCGGCTCGCGCAGCGCGCGGGGTCGACGCCGGTGCGCGCCAGCGCGTAGTCGAGCGCCTCGCCGGTGATCTGCCAGAAGTCGGCATGGCGGCCCATCAGCGAGCGCAGCCAGGTGTACTCGAGCTGCTTGGTGCGCCACAGCTGCGAGAGCGCATCGGCCTGCGCGCCGAGCCTGGGGCGCAGCCGGCCGACCGCCGAGTGGACGTCGAACAGCGTGCCATAGGCGTCGAACACGCAGGCCCGGATGCCCGTCATGCGGGCCGCGGCCAGGGCTGCGGTGGCGGCTTGAGCCGCGGGACCGGCCGGTCGGCAGCCGCGCCGGGCGGCTGCCGCTGCCGCGGGCGGCGAGCTCGCACGGCCGCGTCCGGCTTGAGCTGCGGCAGCGGCGGCGCCGAAGCCGGCGGGCACCAGGATCGGCCGCGTCGTCGAGCGGCTTGAGCAGCGGCCGCGGCGCGCCGGCGAGCAACCCCGCCGCGAGCCGACCTCGCGCGCCTGCTCGCGCGGCTTGAGCGCCGGCGCCGGCAGCGGATCGAGCGGGCCGTTGACCGGGCGGAACGGGATCATCGCGACCTCGGCTCTCGGCCAGCCGGCGGCGGTACATGCCGCGCCCCTCGAGCACCCGCTCGACGTAGTTGCGGGTCTCGTCGAACGGAATCAGCTCGACCCAGTCGATCAGGGCGTAGCGGTCGCCGCCGGCGCGGATCGCCGTGCAGCTGCAGCCATTCGTCGACCCGCGAGGGCCCGGCATTGTACGCGGCGACCGCGAGCGCGGTCTCGCCGCGGTAGCGCGCGAGCAGGGTCTTCAGGTAGTGGCTGCCGAGGCGGATGTTGTAGTCGGGGTCGCCGGTCAGCAGGCCCTCGTTGTAGGGCAGGTCGAGCGAGCGCGCCATCAGGCGGGCGGTGCGCGGAATCAGCTGCAGCAGGCCCTGGGCGCCGGCGTGGCTCGACACCCAGGGATTGAACACGCTCTCCTGCCGGGCGACGCCGAGCAGCAGCGCCGCGTCGGGCTCGCCGGGCGGCGGGCCGGACGAGGCCG
This sequence comes from uncultured Alphaproteobacteria bacterium, assembly GCA_963753275.1. Lineage (GTDB taxonomy): Bacteria > Pseudomonadota > Alphaproteobacteria > Geminicoccales > Geminicoccaceae > DATAOG01. Next base: position 8,899 of record CAVWCE010000044.1, read on the forward strand.
GCGAGATCCGGGACCGGGAACGCCGCGGCCTCGTTGACCTGGCCGTAGTAGGCGGCGAAGCGGCCGAACTGGGTGACCAGGTGACGGCCGCCCGCTCGCGGCGGCGAGCTCGGCGACCAGGCCGACCTCGGCCGGGCTCTCGGCGAGGTCGGCGAGCCGGATCAGGAACGGGCTGAGCTCCGCCGTCGGCGTCGACCTCGATCAGCATGCGCGCGACCCGCACCAGCTCCTTGCTCTCGAACCGGGCGCGCAGGCCGGCATCGGCGGCTGGCGGGGGCGGCGCCGGCCGATAGGCGCTGCCGAGCTCCTCGGCGGCGAGCTGGCCGTAGTAGGCGATGTGGTGCTCGGCGGCGCGCTGGTACCACTCGGTCGCCGGCGCCGGATCGCCGAGCGCCGCCGCGCTGCGGCCGAGCCAGTAGGCGGCGCGCGCCACGGATCACCGGCGCCGCGCGCCGCCGTCATGGACGCGGGCGAAGTGGCGCTGCGCGGTGTGCGGCTGCCGGACGAAGCGCAGCGCCAGCCAGCCGGCCAGCCACTCGGCCGCGGCGAACTCCTCGCCCTCGGTCTGGCCATGGCGGCTCGCCAGCCGGTAGGCGAGATCGAAGTCGCGGTCGCGCAACGCGCGCCGGATCTGGAACTCGCGCTCGAACCACCAGCGGGTCGGATGGACCAGCCGGTCCGGCGGGTCCAGCAGCAGGGCCACCACGCCGTCGTGCATGCGCTTCTGGCGGCGCCAGCGCATGCGGTCGAACAGCAGCCCGGGGTCGTTGCTGAGGCTCGCCGGCACCGCCTTGACCGCCGCGTCGACCCCGTGCTGCCGCCGCTGCAGGCGCATCCGCGCGGTCGCGAGCCTGCGATAGCCGTCGGGCACGCGCTCCAGCATGCGCGCTGGCCGAGCTGCGCCGATAGTCCCAGAGCAGGTTGTCGAGGCGGTCGATGTGGTCCTGGGCGGTCAGCAGGCGGCGGTACTTGCGGTAGAACTTGAGCTCCTCGCCGGCGGAGAAGTCGCCTTCGACCCAGGCCCGGCGGATCAGCGCCTGGGCGCGCTCGTCCTGGTCGATCCGGAACAGCGCCTCGGCGTAGCGGATCGAGCCGCGCGTGGTCAGCGGCGCCCGGTCCTGGAACAGGCGCCGGATCAGCTCGTGGTCGGCCGGGTCGGTGATCGTGCCCTCGGCGATGATCTGCAGCTGCTCCGGCCACGGCCAGTCGGGATTGGCGAGCAGGAAACCGGCCAGCGTCGCGAAGTCGGCGGGCTTGCGCTCCTCCATCATGTAGAGCCAGCGCAGCGTCTTTGCCGGCAGCGGATCCGCGACCTCGGCCATCACGGCGAAGGCGCGCTGCCAGTCGCCGCGCTCGGCGGCCCGGAACGCCTCGCCGGCCGCGGAGCGCTCCGCCGCGTCCAGCGCCAGGGCGCCCGGGCTGCCCGCGAGCCAAACCAGGCTCACACGCCAGACCGAGCCAGGCACCCCGCAGACGCCGCCAGGCTCCGGTCGGCCCGAACGGCGCGCGCCACCGACGATCAACCTCGAGGATCGACCTTCCTCCGCAGCCGCCGCGGCCGGCCTCCGGCCCGCTCCCGGCGGTGTCCTCCATTCAACCGCAGCACTCGACTTGCCGCCCCCCGCACCCGATCTTATGGTGCGCGAGCGGTTAACAGACGCTTAACGTCCGAGGAGCGAACCGGTCATGTTTCACGGTTCCATTGTGGCGCTCATCACCCCGTTCCGCAACGGCTCGATCGACCAGGACGCGCTGCAATCGTTGGTAGAATGGCATGTCGAGCAGGGCACCCATGGTCTGGTCCCCGTCGGCACCACCGGCGAGTCGCCGACGCTGAGCCACGAGGAGCACGAGCGGGTGGTCGAGCTGGTGGTCGAGGCCGCCGCAGGGCGCCTGCCGGTGATCGCGGGCGCCGGCTCCAACGCCACCGCCGAGGCGCTGCGCCTCGCCCGCCACGCCGAGCAGGCCGGCGCGGATGCGCATCCTGGTGGTCACGCCCTACTACAACAAGCCGACCCAGGAGGGGCTGCTCGCCCACTTCAAGGCGGTCCACGATGCGACCGACCTGCCGCTGATCATCTACAACATCCCCGGACGCTCGGTGGTCGACATGAGCGTCGACACCATGGCGGCGCTCGCCCGCCTGCCGAACGTCGTGGGGGTCAAGGACGCGACCAACGATCTCGCCCGCCCGCTGCTCACCGCGCTGGCCTGCGGCGAGGACTTCTGCCAGCTGTCGGGCGAGGACATCACCGCGCTCGCGTTCCTCGCCCATGGCGGCGACGGCTGCATCTCGGTCACCGCCAACGTCGCGCCGCGCCCGTGCGCCCAGATGCAGGAGGCCTGGCAGCGCGGCGACGCCAAGGAGGCGCTCGCGATCCACAAGCGCCTGACGCCGCTGCACAGGGCGCTGTTCCTCGAGACCAGCCCGGCGCCGGTCAAGTACGCGGTCGCGCGGCTCGGCCGCTGCGCGCCCGGAGGTCCGCCTGCCGCTCGTGCCGCCCAAGGCGCCGACGCGCGAGGCGGTCGATGCCGCGATGGTCGCGGCCGGGCTGATGAACTGAGGCACGCTTGGCCAAGGCGCAGGACAGCGGACGCAAGGTGGTCGCGCGCAATCGCCGGGCGACGCACGACTACTTCATCGACGAGCGCGTCGAGGCCGGGATCGTGCTCCAGGGCACCGAGGTCAAGGCGCTGCGCGACGGCCGCGGCAACATCAACGAGGCCTACGCCGGCGAGAAGGGCGGCGAGCTGTTCCTGATCAACGCCTACATCCCCGAGTACCACGCCGCGAGCCACTTCAGCCACGACACCCGGCGCTCGCGCAAGCTGCTGCTGCACCGGCGCGAGCTGAACAAGCTCGTGGGCGCGGTGCGCAAGCAGGGCCAGACCCTGATCCCGCTCCAGCTCTACTTCAACCCGCGCGGGCTCGCCAAGATCGAGCTCGGCCTCGCCCGCGGCAAGAAGAGCTACGACAAGCGCCACAGCATCAAGGAGCGCGACTGGCAGCGCGACAAGCAGCGCCTGATGCGCGAGAAGGGGTAGTGCGGTGACTGGTGTTTCAGCAGGGCAATGCTACCTTCCTCGATCCGAGTCCTGGTGGAGATGACCGCGATGACGGACCGCGCCGCGTTCGATCGAATCACTTTCGATCCCAAAGTCATGGCTGGGCGCGCCTGCATCCGTGGCCTACGGATCCCGGTCTCGGTGATCGTCGGGCAGATTGCCGGTGGCGCATCGGGTGAGCAGATTCTCGCCGACTACCCCGACCTCGAGGCCGAGGACATCCAGCAGGCGTTGGCCTACGCCGCTTGGCTCGACCCGGGAAGAGGTCATTCCGGTCTGACCAGAGCTCCTTGAAGCTCCTGATCGACATGCCGCTTGCGGTCCGGGTGGCGGCGCGGTTGCGTGCCGACGGCCATGATGCCATTCACCTGCGCGAGCAGGGGCTGGGCCGGCTGGCCGACGAGGCGATCTTCGCGAAAGCCGTTCAGGAAGAGCGGATCATCGTGACGGCGGACCTCGACTTCGGCGCAATTCTCGCACGAGCCGGCAGCAGGACGGTCAGCGTCGTCGTCTTTCGGCTGACCAATCTTCAGGCCGACCGGGTCATGGCATTGCTAACCAAGGTCTTGGTGGAGGCCGCCGCCGACTTGAGCCGGGGTGCGGTGGTGCTGGTGGAAGAAAGCCGCTTTCGTGTCCGTCACCTGCCGCTCGGCAACTGACGGCGGTGTGCTCGATCCGACCTTGCTGAACAAACGCCTGTGACCGACCTGCACCCACTTTCCAAGGCCGTGCTCGTGAAGGGCATCGACCGCCTCGCGCAGGTGGACCCGGATGTCGCGCGGGCGCTGGAGCGGGTGGGCTATCCGGCGCCGCGGCAGCGGGAGCCGGGGTTCGCGACCCTGCTGCGGATCATGGTCGCGCAGCAGCTCTCGACCCGGTCGGCGGCGGCGATCTGGGCGCGGGTCGAAGAGGCCTGCCTGCCGCTGGTCACGGCCGAGCGCTTTCTGGGCCTCGGCGACGAGGCGTTCAGGGCGATCGGCTTCAGCCGGCAGAAGATGGCCTATGGCCGCAGCCTCGCGGCGGCGGTCGCGAGCGGGGCGCTGGACCTCGATGCGCTCGCCGCGGTGCCCGAGGAGGAGGCGATCGCGGCGATCTCGGCGCTGCGCGGCTTCGGGCGCTGGAGCGCCGAGATCTATCTGTTGTTCGCGCTCGGCCGCGCCGACGTGTTCCCGGCCGACGACCTCGGCCTGCAGATCGGGATGCAGCGCCTGAAGGGGCTGGCGGCGCGGCCCAATCGGAAGGCGCTGGACCAGCTCGCCGAGACGTGGCGGCCGTGGCGCGGCTGCGGCGCGATCTTCCTCTGGCACTACTACGGCGCTGCGACCCTGGACGCCGCCCGCCCGTCCGCGCCAGCGGCGCTTCGCCGCGCTTGATCACACCTGCGTTCGAGGCCACAAGACGCGGGCGCCCCGTGCCGGGGCAGGCGGGAGGAGCCGGTGCCGAAGTTCGACATTCACGGGAAGCAGCTCGTCGTCGCCATGGACCACGGCCGGGCGCTGGGCGCGGTCGCCGGGCTCGAGGACCCGGGCCGGGTGATCGACCTCGCGGTCGAGGCCGGCGCCGATGCCATCATGACCAGCTTCGGCGTGGTCAAGCGCTATCGCGAGCGCCTGATCGGGCGGATCCCGACCCTGCTGCGGGTCGACGGCGGCCCGAGCCTCTACCGCGAGGACTGGCTGAGGAACACCGAGTGGACGCTGCTGCACACCGTCGACGACGCCCGCGCGCTCGGCGTCGATGGCGTCTGCACGATGGTGTTCATGGGCGCCCCGGTCGAGACGGCGACGCTCGAGATCACCGCCGAGGTCGCGGGCGAATGCCTGAAGGACGGCCTGACCCTGATGGTCGAGGCCTTGCCCTGTCCGTGCGAGCGGATCCTCGACCCGAACGACGCCCTGGCCATGGCGGACGCCTGCCGGATCGGCTTCGAGCACGGCGCCGACGTGCTCAAGACCTACGCCACCGGCAGCGCCGAGAGCTTCCATAAGGTGACCGCCGGCTGCCCCGCGCCGGTGCTGATCGCGGGCGGCCCGAAGATGGACAGCGAGCGCGCCGTGCTCCAGGTGGTGCGCGACACGCTCGATGCCGGCGCCCGCGGCGTCGTGTTCGGGCGCAACATCTGGCAGAGCCCGCACCCGGCCGGCATGATCAGGGCGCTCCGCCACCTGATCCACGACGACGGCAGCGTGGCGCGAGGCGGCCGAGCTGCTCGGCTGAGCGCTCGATGGCGGCGGGGCCGCTGCTCTGCGGGGTCGACGCCGGCACCACCCGGATCCGGGCGCTGCTGTTCACCCCGAGCGGGCAGCTGGTCGCCGAGGGCAGCCGGCCGACCCCGGTCGAGCGGCCGCGCCCCGGCTGGGCCGAGCACGACCCCGAAGCGCTCTGGCAGGCGACCTGCGGGGCGCTGCGCGACGCGATCGCGCCGATCGCCGAGCCGGCGCGGATCCTGGGCCTCGCGGTCGCGAGCGTCGGCGAGGCCTTCGTCGCGCTCGACCGGGACGGCCGGCCGACCTGCAGGACGATCGCCTGGTACGACGAGCGGCCGAAGCCGGAGCTCGCCCGGCTCGAGGCGGCGATCGGCAGGGCGCGCCTGCACGCGCTGACCGGCCTCGCGCCCGATCCGACCTTCTCCTTGTGCAAGCTGCTCTGGCTCAAGGCCAACCAGCCGGACGCGATCGCCCGCACCCGGCTCTGGCTCAACGTCGCGCACTACCTCGCCTGGCGGCTCACCGGCGTGCCGGGCGCCGACCTCACGCTCGCCTCGCGCTCGCTCGCCCTCGATCTCGAGCGCCGCGTCTGGGCGGAGGAGCTGATCCGCGAGGTCGGCCTCGAGCCCGCGATCTTCGCGCCGCTGCGGCCCTGGGGCGCCCGGCTCGGCGAGGTCACGGCGGCGGCCGCCGCCGCGACCGGCCTGCCGACCTCCTGCGCGGTCGGGGTCGCCGGCCACGACCACATCGTCGGCGCGCTCGCCGCGCGTGCGCTCGCGCCCGGCGTGCTGTTCAACTCGATGGGCACCGCCGAGGCGCTGACGCTGGCGCTCGAGCGGCCGGTCGCGGCGCCCGAGTTCCTGGCGCGCGGCTACAACCAGGGCGTGGTCGAGCTCGACGCCCCGGTCCACTACGTGTTCGGCGGCTTCCAGACCTCCGGCGCCTGCATCGAATGGTTTCGGGCGCTGTTCGGCGCCGAGCTGGCGCACGACGCGGCTGATCGCCGAGGCCGACGCGGTGCCGGCCGGCTGCCACGGCGTGACCTTCGTCCCCGATCTGCGCGGCCGGATCTCGCCGGTGCCCGACCCGGACGCGCGCGGCGCCTGGTTCGGCCTCGCCGCCGACAGCTCGCGCGCGACGCTCTATCGCGCCCTCCTCGAGGGCCTGGCCTTCGAGGCCCGGCTCACGGTCGACGATCTGCTGGCGCTCCCCGGCCTGCGCCGGATCGCGGAGATCCGGGCGATCGGCGGCAACACCCGCAACCCGCTCCTGCTGCGGATCAAGCGCCTCGGTCTACGGCCGGCCGATCGTCGCCGCCGAGATGCCCGAGGCGACAGCGCTCGGCGCGGCGCTGCTCGGCGGCCTCGCGGCGGAGGTGTTTCCGGATCTTGCGAGCGCGCTCGCCGGGCTCGCGACCGGCGACCGCGCGGTCGAGCCCGAGCCCGCCTGGGTCGAGCGCTACGAGCTCCACCACCGCGAGGTCTACCGGCCCGGCCTATGGCGCGCTCCGGCCGCTCCATCACGCGCTCCGCGCGCTGCGCGCGCCCTGAAGCTCGGCCGGTACCGGCTCAGCCGAGCCGGTCGAGCAGGGCCGCGGCGTCGCGGACGTCAGCGGCGTCGCGCGCCTCCGTGAGGCCGGTGTAGAGCGGCGCCACGAGGTCGTAAGCCTCGCGTCGCGCGCCCCCGCCCGCGCCACAGCTCGGCGAGATCGAGCGCCGCGCGCAGCTCCGGCAGCCGCGCGCCCTGGCTGCGGGCGGCGCTCATCGCCTCGCGAAAGCAGCGCTCGGCGGCGGCGGGATCGGGCGCCGCGCCGGACAGCAGCAGGCGGCCCTCGAGGCGGCGGACCAGCGCCGCGAAGCCGCGCACGCCGGTCGTCTCGATCACCGCGCGCGCCTCGGCCAGCGCGGCGAGCCCCGCGGCGCGCTCGCCGGCCTGCTGGCAGACGTCGGCGAGCAGCGCCAGCGTGTAGGGCAGATAGAGCCGCCCGCTGGTCGCCCGGTATGCGGCGAGCCCCTCGCGCAGCAGCGCGAGGCCGCGGCCCGGCTGGCCGGAGCCGGCGAGCGCCCAGCCGTGGAAGATCCGCCCGAGCGCCTGCCAGAACGGCAGCGCGTGCTCGGTCGCGAAGGTGATCAGCGCCTCCGCCTGATCGCGCACCGCCGCGGGCTCGCGGGCGAGCTGGTGGAACAGGCAGTCGTGGTGCAGCGCGTTGGCGAGCGTGACCGCGTGGCCAAGCTCGCGCGCCCGCGCCAGCGCGCGCGTCGCCGCGTGGTGCGCCGGCGCGGGATGGCCCAGGCGCAGCAGGCTGTGGGCGAGGAAGTAGCCGCACAGCACGTAGGGGTCGGCGCTGTACAGCGCGACCAGCCCGCCGTGGCGCGCCGGGTCGTAGATCGCCAGCGCCCGCTCGGCGCTGCTGCGGGTGCCGGCGAGATCGCCGATGAAGAACCGGGTGTTGGCGAGCGCGCGGTAAGCGATCAGCAGCAGCGCGTCGTCGCCCGCGGCCTCGGCCAGCCGCAGCATCTCGTCGGCGACCGCGACGCCCTCCGTCGAGCTCGGCGCGCGCGGTGTGGTGGATCCAGCGGCCGAACAGCACCGGCATCTGCGCGGCGCCGCTCGTTCTTGCTCGCGGCACAGCTGCCAGGCCCGCTCGTAGGCGCGGCCGGTCTCGGGCGCGGCGAAGCTGCGCGCCGCGATCAGCGCCGCGCCGAGGCTGGTCTGCAGCCCGAGCTCGGTGCGGTGGCGGTGGCGGCTCTCGGGGAACTTGGCGAGCACCTGCAGCGCGCTGGTCAGATGCGCGACCGCCTCCGGCGCTGCCGAGCGCGACATCGCGCGCTCGCCCGCCTCGCGCCAGAACTCGACCGCCTCCTCGTCGAGCCCGGCCTCGGTGCAGTGGTAGGCGATCAGCTCCGGCCGGCTCTCCAGCACCTCCGGGAAGTCGGCGGCGAGCGTGCGCGCGATGCGCGCGTGGAGCTCCTCGCGCCGCTCGCGCAGCACCGCGTGTAGGCGGTCTCCTGCACCAGCGCGTGCTTGAAGGTGTAGAGCGCATCGGGCGGCTCGCCGCGGCAGAACACGAGCTCGGTCTCGACCAGCCGGGCGAGCGCCGCGCGCAGCTCCGCCTCGGCAGCGGCGCCACCGCGGCGAGCAGCTCGTAGGAGAACTCGCGGCCGATCACCGCCGCGATCTGCGCGACTTCCTTGACCCGGCCGAGGCGGTCGAGCCGCGCGGTCAGCGAATCCTGCAGCGATTCGCGGGATCGGACGGTAAGCCGCCCGCGCAGCGCGGGGCGGCCGCGCCCGCGGCGCTCGGCGACCTGCTCGAGCACCGACTTGGTCAGCTCCTCGATGAACAGGGGCACGCCGTCGGCGCGCTCGACGATGCGCTCGACGAGCTCGTCCGGCAGCGGCCGGCGGGCGGTCATGCGCTCGATCATCAGGGTGCTCTGGCGCCGGCCCAGGCGGCTCAGACTGAGCCGGTGAGGTTGGCCTGGCCGAAGCGCAGCGGCAGCTCGGCCGGGCCGCTGGGTGATCACCACCAGCGCCGGCAGCAGATGGGCGCGGTCGACCAGTGCTCGAGCAGCTCGCGCGAGGTCGGGTCGATCCAGTGCACGTCCTCGAACACGATCAGCGCCGGCGCCGGCGCCGCAAGGCCGCGGAGCCGCGTCGAGCGCGCCGCCAGCGTCTTGGCCTTGCGGCGTTGCGGCGAGAGGGCCACCGCCGGCGCGCGCTCGCCGGTCGGGATCGACAGCAGCCCGGCGAGCAGCGGCAGCAGCGCGGCCGGCGTCGGCAGCCGTCGAGCGGCGCGAGGTGGCGGGCGAGCTTGTCGAGCTTGGCCGGGCGTCGTCGTCGCGGTGGATCTCGGCCGAGCGCTCGAGCTCGTCGATCACCAGCTGCAACGGGCTGTTGCGGTAGTACGGCAGGCACTGGAAGCGCAGCAAGGTATGGGGCTGCGCCGGCGATCTGCTCCTGCAGCGACATACGATCCGCGACTTGCCGATGCCGGGCTCGCCGCTAGCACCATGACCTGGCCCTCGCCCTCGGCGGCCTCGCGCCAGCGCTCGCCAGCAGCAGCGATCTCCTGCTCGCGGCCGACCAGCGGGGTCAGCGCGCCGGCGCGCAACGCCTCGAAGCGGTCGACCCGGCGCACCGCAGCACGCGCGTGACCGCACCGGCTGGGCGAAGCCCTTGAGGCGCTGCTCGCCGAGGTCGACGCAGTCGAACAGGTCGCCGATCAGCCGGCGGGTGCGCGCGCTGACGACGAGGCTGCCGGGCTCGGCCAGCGCCTGCAGCCGGGCGGCGAGGTTGGGCGTCTCGCCGACCACGCTCCTCCCTGCGGCGCCGGCGCCGATCAGATCGCCGACCACGACGAGGCCGGTCGCGATGCCGATCCGGGCCTCGAGCCGGACGGCCCGCCCGGCGGCGGGAGCGCGGCGACCGCCTCGATCATCTGCAGCCCCGCGCGGACCGCGCGCTCGGCATCGCCCTCCTGGGCCTGCGGGTAGCCGAAGAACGCCAGCACGCCATCGCCCATATACTTGGCGAGGTGGCCCTCGAGCTCCGCGATCACCTGCGCGCAGCAGCTCTGATAGGCGGCGATACCGCCCGCAGATCCTCGGGATCGAGCAGCGCGGAGAGCGCGGTCGAGCCGACCAGGTCGCAGAACAGCACCGTCAGCTGCCGGCGCTCGACCTCGCTGCGCGCGACCTCCGGCTCGCGCGGCGGCTGGCCCGGCTCGTCCTCGCCCCCGAGGCCCGCGCCGCAATGCGGCGCAGAACGCGGCCGCCCGGCGGGCTGTCGCGGCCGCAGGCCGGGCAGCGTTGCGCCAGCGCGGCGCCGCAGCGCGTGCAGAAGCGCCCGGTCTCCGTGGTGGCCGCGGCGCCACAGACCGGGCAGTCCATGCCGGCACGCCAGGCGCCTGCTTCGTCACCGCGTCGTTCCTCCAGCCCGCGCCAGGATGGCCGCTCGCCGGGGGACGGTCGAGTCGTAATATGCGCGCCGGCGCCATCACGCTGCACCGCCGCACGACCGGCGCGGCTGGCGCTGCCACCAGGCGAGGCAGCTGCGGGCGAGCGCCTCGGTCGCATCGATGCAGGCGGATGCGGCGCCGCGGCGAGCGCCACCGGCAGCTCGGTGCAGGCGAGCAGGACGCGTCGGCGCCCGCCGCGCGCAGATGCTCGACCGCGCGCTGCAGCAGCGGCGCCGCCTCGGCCGCCCGGTCGCGCTTGACCAGCGCGATCGCCGGCAGCACCGCCGTCCGCCATCACCTCGTCCGGGGCAGCAGCGCCGGATGGCCGGCGGCGGCGAGGCGCTCCTGGTAGAGCCCGGCCTCGAGCGTCGCCGCGGTCGCGAGCAGGCCGAGCGGCCCCGGCGGCAGCGCGAGGCGCTCGAGCTCGGCGAGCGCCGCGTCGACGATGTGCAGGATCGGCAGCGGCGTCGCGGCGGCGAGCTGGATCGTACCAGGCATGCGCGGTGTGGCAGGGGATCGCGATGCAGCCGGCGCCCGCGCGCTCGAGCCGGCGCACGCCTGCCTGCAGCGCGGCAGCGGCGATTCGCCCGCGGCCGTGCAGGATCGGCCCGACCCGGTCCGGCACCCGCGGGTCCGAGACCACCACCAGCGGCAGATGGTCCTGGTCGCGCTCGGCCGGGGTCAGCCGCGGAGCAGCTTGGCCATGAAGTCGAGCGTCGCCGCCGGCCCCATGCCGCCCAGCACACCGATCATCGGAGCGTCCGCTCGCTCGCCCGCCGCTACCGGCGCCGCGCCTCGATCCGCCGCACCAGGTCGGCCAGCACGCGGCGGTAGAGCTCGTCCTTCAGCACCGCATCCTCGACGCCGATGTCGAGGTTGGGGTTGTCGTTGACCTCGATCACCATCAGCGCGCCGTTGGTCTGCTTGATGTCGACGCCGTACAGGCCGTCGCCGATCAGCGCCGCCGCGCGCTGGCCGAGCTCGGTCACCTCGGGCGGCGCCTGATCGACCGCCTAGGTCTTGAAGGTGCCCTCCTCGATCCGGCCGTCGGCGCTCGTGGCGGACGATCTGCCAGTGGTTCTTGGGCATGAAGTACTGGCAGACGAACAGCGGCTCGCGGTTGAGCACGCCGACCCGCCAGTCGAACTCGTCGGCACGTATTCCTGCGCCAGGATCAGGTCGGAATCCTCGAGCAGCTCGCCCGCGCGCGCCTGCAGCTCGGCCTCGTCCTGGACCTTGAAGACGCCGAGCGAGAACGAGCCGTCCGGCACCTTGAGCACCAACGGAAAGCCGAGCTGGCTGCCGATCGCCTTGAGATGGCGGCGGTCGAGCACCACGGTCTTGGGCGTCGGCAGGCCGTGCGCCGCCAGCAGCTCGGCGAGATAGACCTTGTTGGTGCAGCGCGCGATCGAGGCCGGGTCGTCGATCACCGCAGGCCCTCGCGCTCGGCCTTGCGGGCGAAGCGATAGGTGTGGTTGGTGAGCGCCGTGGTCTCGCGGATGAACAGCGCGTCGAACTCGCCGAGCCGGAGGAAGTCCTGGCGGCGGATCGGCTCGACCTCGAGCCCCATCTGGGCGCCGATCCGCGATCAGGCGCTCGATCGTCGCGGGCTTGGACGGCGACAGCTTGTCCTGCGGGTTGTGCAGCACCGCGACGCTGTAGCGCGGCAGAGGGCTGGGTGCGGAGCGCCCGCCAGGGCACCTTGAGGTAGCGCGCGAGCGCGCCGTTGAACCAATCCGTCTGCTCGGCGTCGAGATCGGCCGGCGAGAGCGGCTTGACCTGGCGGATGCGAAAGCCGCCGACCCGCGCGGCCGGATCCAGACCGCCAGCAGCGGATGGCGGAAGCGGTCGAAGGCCGCCCGCGCGAGCGTGCGGAAGCGCGCATCGAGCGTGGTGCCGAACGCGATCAGCAGGCGCACCGGCTCGTCCAGCGGCTCGGTCAGCCGGGCGAGGTCCTTGGCCAGCACCGCGTCGAGCTCGGGCAGCGCGAACCGGTAGAGCGACTTGCGCTGCAGATCGAGCACCGTCTGCACCGACGGGATCACCTTGTGGCCGCGCGCCTCGGCAAGCAGCGAGGCGTAGTAGCCGGTGCCGAGATAGACGCAGTCGCGGCTCAGGTTGACCACCCGCACCGAGCGGGCGCGAAAGTTCTCCGGCCGGGTGATGTAGATCCGCGGCAGCCAGACCAGCTGGCCGAGCGCTTCCGGGAACGCCGAGGGCGGCAGCTCGCTGAGGACGGCCTGCATCAGCGAGCGGTCGCGCGGCCTGCTCAGGATGACCGCAGCGCGGAGCTTGGAGCGGCCGTACCTGGCCATGAGCTCGAATTCCCGCCGCAGGATCGGGATGCTGACCCGATCCATGCTGGTGACGTGGACCGAGGAGATATAAGGGTCGTGGGCGTAGATGAAACGTTGATCACAGCCCGAGACGATGATCCAGTGCGGCTCCTTGTCGCCGTAGATGCGGTACTGGCTGATCAGGACCAGGGCGATCGCGCCGGCGGCGAGACGCTCGCTGAGCTCGTCGACCGAGAGCTGACGCAGATGGACCTTGATCCTGGTCTGCCGGATCTCGTCGAGGAAGTCCTCGTGGACCAGGCGGATCACCTCCTTCTTCTCCGGTCGCGCACGGTGTCGAGGAACGGCGGCCGCTGGTCGTTGACGAACAGGTCGACCGCGAAGCCGCGCCGCCAGGCGGCGAGCGCCAGGCCGTGCGGCCGCAGCCGCCGTGGCCGGAGGTCATGAAGATCGTGGTCGATTCGCGCCACAGCCGGAGCTCGAGCCGGCGATCGAGCCGCAGCCGCTTGTCGAGCGCCTTCATCGCCATCATCAGGCAGGCGGCGCCGCAGGTGAAATCGAGGGTCTGGCGGTAGTGCGGCACCCGCCAGGCGATCGGCTGCATCCGCGGCACCAGAGCGTGCTCCATGCGCAGCGCGTCGCTGTCGTCCTCGTAGTAGGCGTGGTAGATGCCGAAGTCGGTGTAGCCGACGCTGCGATAGAGGCTGACCGCGGCGGCGTTGCCCGGGTTGACCTCGAGGCGCATGACCGCGGCGCCGCCGTCGAGCGCCGCCGCCTCGGCGGCCCGCAGCAGCGTCGCGGCCGAGGCCCTGGCCCGCTGCTCGGCGCCACCGCCATCGAGTACAGCCGCGCGAGCGCGGTGCGGCCATGGAACAGCACCAGCACGTAGCCCACGAGCCGGCCGGCCTGCTCGGCGACCAGGCAGCTCGCGGTGTCGGTGGCGAGGAAATGGCGGAAGCTGCGGCGCGACAGCCGGTCGTAGACGAAGCAGCGGTGCTCGAGCTCGACCAGCCGGTCGAGATCCTCGGCCAGCGCCGGGCGCAGCCGCCACGCCGGCCCGCGCGCGGCGCGCCGCGGCAGGCTCTGCGGCGCGGGCAACGCGGTCATCGCGGCCGTCTAGGAGGGATCGAAGGGCGCTCATCGCTGCGAGATATAGGCGACCGCCGGGGCGCCGAAAGGATCGTGACGACGCGATGAGCCGCACGCGGCCGACGCCGATGCAGCGGGCGCTCGCCGAGGCCGAGCAGGCGGCCGCGCGGGGCGAGGTGCCGGTCGGCGCGGTGCTGGTCGGGCCGGACGGCGCGCTGCTGGCGACCGCCGGCAACCGCGTCGTGGAGCTCCGCCGACCCGACCGCGCATGCCGAGCTGCTGGCGATCCGCGCGGCGGCGCGGAAGCTCGGCACGCCCCGGCTCGGGACTGCGACCTGTACGTCACGCTCGAGCCCTGCCCGATGTGCGCGCAGGCGATCAGCTTCGCCCGCATCCGCCGCCTCTACTACGGCGCGGCCGACCCCAAGGGCGGCGGCGTCGCGCACGGCCCGCGGATCTTCGCGAGCTCGTCCTGCCACCACGCGCCGGAGGTCTACGGCGGCATCGGCGAGCGCCAGGCGGCGGACCTGCTGCAGCAGTTCTTCCGCCAGCGCCGGTAGCGCGCATGATCGACGAGACGGCGGTTCCGGCCTACATTCCCGCCAAGCGCAGAACCAGGAGGCAGAAGGTCGCCGATGGCGGAGACCACAGGCAGAGGCGCAGGCGGCGCAGGCCGCGCTCGAGGTCGCTGGCCTGAGCCACAGCTTCGGCCCGCGCAAGGCGCTGGACGAGGTCAGTTCGCGATCGCGCCCGGCAGCTTCACCGTGCTGCTCGGCCAGAACGGCGCCGGCAAGACCACGCTGTTCAACCTGATCACCCGGCTCTACAGCAACCGGAGCGGCAGCATCCGGATCTTCGGCACCGACGTGCGCGAGGGAGCCCTCGCAGGCGCTCGCGCAGCTCGGCGTGGTGTTCCAGCAGCGCACGATCGACCTCGACCTGACGGTGATGCAGAACCTGCGCTACGCCGCCGGCCTGCAAGGCATCGCGCGGCGATGGCGCAAGCGGCGCGCCGAGGCGGAGCTCGCCCGCGTTCGAGCTCGAGCGAGCGCGCCGGCGACAAGGTCCGCGAGCTGTCCGGCGGGCAGCTGCGCCGGGTCGAGATCGCGCGCGCGCTGCTGCATCGGCCGAAGCTGCTGCTGCTCGACGAGCCGACCGTCGGCCTCGATATCGGCTCGCGCCAGGCGATCCTCGAGCACGTCCGCGGGCTGTGCGCCGAGCAGCGATCGGCGTGCGATGGGCGACGCATCTGATCGACGAGGTGGCGGCGGAGGACCAGGTGATCGTGCTGCACCAGGGCCGCATCCTCGCGCGGCGACGGTGCCGCGATCTGCGCCAAGGCCAAGGCCCGCGACCTGCGCGGCGCGTTCACCAAGCTCACGGCGCAGGCGGCATGAGCCCGGGCTGCAGCCATGAGCGTGCCGAGCCTCGACGAGCTCGGCGCGCCGGCGGCGCGGGCTGACGCTCGCCCACTACGGCCGGGCGGCCGCGGTGATCATCGTCCGCGAGGGGCTGCGCTTCGTCCACCAGCGCGGCCGCTTCGTCTCGGCGCTGGTGCGGCCCGCTGGTCTGGCTGTTCATCTTCGCCGCCGGCTTCCGCTCGGTGCTCGGCGTCTCGATCCAGCCGCCCTACGAGACCTACGTGCTGTACGAGGTCTACATCACGCCCGGCCTGTGCGCGATGATCCTGCTGTTCGCCGGCATGCAGAGCTCGCTCGCGATGGTCTACGACCGCGAGATGGGCTCGATGCGCGTGCTGCTGGTGAGCCCCTTGCCGCGCTGGTACCTCCTGGTCGCGAAGCTGCTCGCCGGCACGCTGGTGGCGGTGCTCCAGGTCTATGCCTTCCTCGCGTCGCCTGGTTCTGGGAGGTCGAGCCGCCGCCGGTCGGCTACCTCACGGTGCTGCCGGCGCTCTTGCTCGCGGGCTTCATGCTGGGCGCGCTCGGCCTGCTGCTGTCCTCGCTGATCAAGCAGCTCGAGAACTTCGCCGGCGTGATGAACTTCGTGATCTTCCCGATGTTCTTCGCCTCCTCGGCGCTCTACCCGCTGTGGCGGGTGCGCGAATCCAGCGTGCTGCTCTGGCAGATCTGCGCGGTCAACCCGTTCACCCATGCGGTCGAGCTGATCCGCTTCGCGCTGCACGGCCAGTTCGGCCTGCTGTCGTTCGTGGTCACGCTCGGCTGCACGCTGCTGTTCCTCGGCATCGCGATCCTCGGCTACGACCCGGCGCGCGGCTTCATGCAGGCGCGGCGGCCGGCCTGAGCCCTTGGCACTGCGGCCGATCGACCTGATCGACGTCGGCGCGGTCGGCGGCCTCGGCGCGCCCTGGCGCGAGCATCCCGACGCCGTGGGCCGGGTGCTGAGCTTCGAGCCCAACGAGCCCGCCCGACGCGACGGCCGGCACTGGACCTACGACTGCGCGATCTGGCACGAGAACGGCCGGGCACCCTTCCACATCAGCGGCGAGGGCGGCTCGGGCTCCTCGCTGCTGCGCCAGAACCCGGAGTGGGTCGCCGCCAACTACGCGCGCATCGCGAAGGAGGGCGATCCGATCCTCAACCGGACCTGGCAGCAGCGCTCGCAGATCACCAGGGTGATCGAGATCGAGGTCCGCACGCTCGACAGCGTGCTCGCGGAGCTCGCCAGCACGGGCGAGCGCCCGCGCTACCGCTTCCTCAAGAGCGACACGCAGAGCGGCGAATGGTTCGTGCTGCAGGGCGCGCAGAAGTTCCTCGCCGAGGACTGCGTCGGCCTCGAGCTCGAGCTGTTCCGCTATCCGCTCTACCAGGGCATGGTGCTCGAGGACGAGGTCAAGGCCTGGCTCGCGGCGCGCGGCTTCCGCGTCGCCGGCTGGAGCGGCTACCAGGCCTCCTTTGCCTCGCAGGCCGACTACCTGTTCCTGCGCGAGCGCCCGCGCGATGCCGAGGAGCAGGCGCTGCTCGCGACCATCGAGACGGTCTACGCCGCCAAGGGCCCGGAGCGGCTGATCAAGCAGCCGCCGCTGCTCGAGCGCCTCAAGCGGGCGCTCAAGCGCCGCCTGCCCGAGGCGCTGCTCGCCCGGCTCTGAGCATCCCCGCCGCGCCATGTTCCGCAGGCCTCGTCGCCCCGCCCCACCCCCACCCCGACCCTCCCCCGTCGACGGGGAGGGAGCAGAACCCGCCCCGCCCGCCACAGCCCCCGCTCCGCCATGCAGACCTCTGGGCGGCGATGGGCCGGAGCCCGCGCCGACCGCCACAGCCCGCGCTTCGCCATGCAGGCCCATGGCCGGCGGCGATGGGCTGGAAGGCGCGTCGTGCGCCGCGGCCCGCGCTTGCCCGGGCAGGCCCATGGCCGCCGAGGGCGTGGAGCCGGTATCGAGTACCGCGGTCCGCGCTTGGCCTTGCGGGCCGGTGGCGCCGCCCTCCAGGGTGGCCGGCCGCCGCCTTCTCCCTCCCCCCTTGCGGGGGAGGGTCGGGGTGGGGGGAACGGTCGGGACCTG
Organism: uncultured Alphaproteobacteria bacterium; assembly: GCA_963753275.1. Taxonomy (GTDB): domain Bacteria; phylum Pseudomonadota; class Alphaproteobacteria; order Geminicoccales; family Geminicoccaceae; genus DATAOG01. The sequence continues at coordinate 25,995 of CAVWCE010000044.1, forward strand.
ACGCCAGACCATGGCAGGCGAGCCCGGGCGCGCGACCGTCCTCCTGCTCCACGGCCTCGCCCGCGGGCCGCTCAGCATGTGGCCGCTTGCCCGCGCGCTGCGCCGCGCGGGCTACGCTGCGGTCAACCTTCGCTACCCGACGCGCCGGCTCGACCTCGCCGGCCTCGTCGACTTCGTCCGCGCCCGCCTCGCCGCTATGCAGCCGGCGCCCGGCCGCACCACGACGCTGCACGGCGTCGGCCATTCGCTGGGCGGCGTGGTGCTGCTCGCGGTGCTGCTCGACCCGCCGCCGCCCTGGCAGCCACAGCGCCTGGTGACGCTCGGCAGCCCGCATCGCGGCGCCGCGGTCGCCGCGCAGCTCGCCGCCTGGCGCGCCGCGCACCGCTGGTTCGGCCCCGTGCTCGCCGACCTCACGCCCGCGAGCGCCGCCCACCGCCGCGCCAGCGCCGCCGCCCCGCCATCGCTCGAGCTCGGCCTGATCGCCGGCGCCGGCCGGCCGCACCCGCTCGCGCCGGCCGTGCTGCTCGACTACCGCCGCGCCTTGATGCGCACCACCGACGGCACCGTCGAGCTGCGCTCGGCGCTCGGCGCACCGCGCACCGCGCGCCTCGTGGTCGACACCAGCCACTGGGCGCTGCCGACCGCACCTGCGGTGATCCGCGCGACCCAGGCGTTCCTCGCCGAGGGGACTTCCCCGGCGCGGAGCCGAAGATCACTCGACCTCGTCCTCGGCGATGACCCAGGGCTCGTCCAGCGCGGCCGCGCGCCATTCGGCGAACAGCGGCCAGGCGTGGATCGTCTCGACGTAGGCGGCCGCCGTCGGGTCGAGCGCGACGCCGTAGGTGCGCAGCCGCGTCGCCACCGGCGCGTAGATCGCATCGACGGCGCCCGGCGCGCCGAGCAGGAACGGTCCCGCCGCGCCGCCGCAGCGGTTGCGGCAGTCCTGCCAGATCGCGACGACGCGCTCGATGTCGGCCGCCACGCCCGGCCCCCGGCCCTTGCCCGGCAGGCTCTTGCGCAGGTTCATCGGCATGTGGCGGCGCAGCGCGGCGAAGCCCGCGTGCATCTCGGCAGAGATCGAGCGGGCGTGGGCGCGCAGGGCGGGATCGGCCGGCCACAGCAGGGCTTCGGGGCGCTGCTCGGCGAGGTACTCGACGATCGCGAGCAAATCCCAGATCACGCGCTCGCGGTGGCGCAGGATCGGCACCTTGCCGGCCGGCGAATGCCCGAGCAGGGTCGCGCGCGATCCTGGCTCCGAGAGCCGTACCAGGCGCTCCTCGAAGTCGATGCCGGCGAGCCGCGCCGCGAGCCAGCCGCGCAGCGACCAGGACGAGTAGGTCTTGTTGCCGACCACCAGCACGTATTCCGCCATGCTCTCCCTCCGCGAGGCCGCCGAGCTCTATCCCGTACCCCTAAGGCAGATGGTGGCGCCCGCCTCGCCCCGCGAGCCCGGCGCCACCATCGCCTCCCTGACCCCACTCCCAGCGACCACCTCGCCCCGGCTCCGGCCGGGGCTTTTTTTCTGCCAGGTCAGACCAGCTCGATGCGGCCGTCGATCGTCTCGTCCAACGCCACGCCGCTGAGGCTGATCATGACCTCGACCTTGAGCGTCTCGTCGCCCTTGAGCCGGCCGGCGTCGATCGCCTCGCGCACGGCCTTCTCGATCTCGCGCTGCGAGGTCACGCCGACCTTCTTGAGGAACTTCCTCAGGCTCATGTTGAACACGTCCTCGTTCATCTCGCATCCTCCATATCAGGATGCTGCGTGCAAGTGGCAGGTTGCAAGCAGGTTCTGCGGCTTGAGCTTAGCCGGGCGGTCGCGGTCATGGCAAGCCCGAGATAGACCGGCCGCCCGCGCACCCTTGGCAACATGTCGTCCGGGATCGCGAAACTCCAGGCGGAACAGCGCCAGCAGCCGGGCGCGGCGCTCGTCTCGACCGGCCGGCCCTCGTAGAGGTCGTTGAGCAGCGCGCTCGCCTCGAGGTCGAGGCCGACGTGCCAGACCCAGCGCTCGTCGGTGATCTGCTGCACCGGCTGGATCGACAGTTGCGCAGCGTGAAGTGCGCGACCCAGGCCTCGAGCACGCGGCACAGCGCATCCGGGCCGGGCCGCGCGAAGCCGAGGTCGAGCACGGTGTCGAAGCGGTCGGAGCGCGACCAGTAGCCCGCGGCGCTGGCCTCGTCGAGCACGTCGAGGTCGATGCTGCGCGGCGCTGCTCCTGCCCGGCGAGCAGGCCGGCAAGCGAGGTGAGGTCGCGCTCGCGCGGCCTGCATCTCGACGGTCTCGTCGTCGGCCAGCATCACCCTGCCGTCCTGGAGCGTGACCTTCTGCTCGCGGAACAGGAGCTCGGCCGCGCGCAGGCGCAAGGGGTCGGCGCAGTCGCGCAGCAGGTGGCGCAGGATCACATGCACCAGCTGGTCGAGGAACAGCGGCGGAATCCCGGCGGTGCCGCGGCGCAGCAGGTTGAGCCAGGCGGCCTCGAGCGTCGGTGCCGCGACCAGCCGGTCGCGGAACGCCAGCAGTGCCCGGTAGTTGTCGCGGGCGTCGGCATCGGCGAGCGCCGCGAGCCGCGCCTCGGGCACCGCGAGCCGCGGGCTCTCGAGCAGCGCCTCGTGCAGCGCCGCCTCTGCCGCGCAGGATTCCTGCAGCGGCACCAGCTCGGGGCGCAGCGACGAGGCGCGCAGGAAATCGTCGCTCGCGGCCAGCCGGCCCGCGGCGTCGATCAGGGCCAGGCGATAGCCCGAGGAGCGCCAGAAATCAGGCACCGGCAGCGTAAGGCGTCGTCGTCCGCCTCGCGACGAACGACCAGATCCTGGCATGGCGGCCGCCGCGGCCGGCTCGATCGCGCGGAAGCGCTCGACGATGCCGTCGGGCCCGAACTCGCGCTCGACCGCGAGCAGCGTGTTGATCTTGTGCGTGCAGAGGCTGCTGGCGAACTCGGTCTCGGCGCGCGCCGCGGCACGCGCCGCTCAAGCGAGGGCGCGCCATAGCGCGCGAGGAGATGGCGGGCGAGCGGGAGCGATGACCGCCTCGATCTCGTCGGTGCTGATCTCGGCGACCGCCACGAGCGTCGACCAGCCGAAGCTCCGCGTGCCGAGAAAGCCGCGCCGAAGGCCTGCGCGCTTGCCGGTGAGCGCCGCGGGCGGCGGTCGGCGAAGGCGAAGGCGCCCGAGACCGCCCATTCCTCCGGCTCCGCGGCACGCGCGAAGACCTGCGTGTCCGAGACGTCGAGGCGGATCGTCCGCGGGAAGCGCACCGCCGCGGCCCGCCTCCAGACCGCCCAGGTCGGCACCTGGATCGCCTCGTCGAGCGCGATCGTCTGGGTCACGCCGTCCTTCTCCAGACGCATCGCCCCGCTCTCGCTGAGGCCGGCGAAGGTGCCCTGCCTTCCTCTCGCCGCCGATCTCGAGCGCGAGCGGCTTGCCGAGCCCGGTGGCGCGCGCCAGCCAGGCCTGTTGCACCGGCCCGACGCCGTCCTCCTGCCAGCGGTTGAGCCAGGCGAGCAAATGGCGCGCGAAGGCCTCGAGCAGGTCGATCGTCTGGACCTCGCCGCAGCCCTCGTCGGCGAGCGTGGTGCGGAAGAGGTCGTCGCCGGGCTCGGCGTCCTCGGCCCAGGGCCCGCGCATCGCGACGCCGAAGCCGACCACCATCCAGTCGGGCACGTCGCCCGCGAGGTCGGTCGGCCCGCAGGCCATGCGCACGCCGCCGATCACCCCGCCGTTGACCTCGATCCGGTCGGGCCAGCCGAAGGTCACCGCGACCACCGGCGGCACGAGGCTGCCGAGCGCGTCGCCGAGCCCGAGCATCGCGACCAGCACGACCGGCAGCGAGGCCTCGCGCGACTGCTCGGGCGCCAGCACGATCGCGCACTCGCAGGCCTCCTGGCCGATGCTCCAGAGCAGCGTGCCGGGCTCGGCGCCCTCGGCCGCGACGATCACGCAGCGGTCGAAGGGATCGACCTCGGGGGTCACCGCGAACGGCCGGTAGAGCGGCGGGAAGCTCGGGCGCTCGCCCGTGCCGTCGGCCATCATCGCGCCCCCGTCCGGTGCCGCCTCGACTTCGCTGCCATGGCCTCCCTTGCCCGCGCCCTCGGTTGCGGCGCCAACTGCCGGAAATCCGGGCCGACCGGAAGGGATTACCGGGAAAGCCGGAGCAAAAACAAAGGCCGCCGGCCTCAACCGCGGCGCCGGCGGCGCCGCCCGCCATCGCCGGCAGGCTCGGCGCCCGCCGGCGCCGGCGCCGGCAGCTCGACCACCGCGGCGAGGTTCGGATAGGGCGCGGTCTTGTGGGGGATCGCCATCGCGCCGACGAAGTGCTCCTGGAAGCGCGGCTCGAGCGCGGTCTCGATCTTCTCGATGCGCTTGACCAGCTGCTCGATCTCGCTGCGCGCGGTGCGGTTGAGCAGCGCGATCCGGGCGCCGGTGCCGGCGGCGTTGCCGGCGGCCGAGACCTTGGCGAGGTCGCAGTCCGGGATCAGGCCCGAGCACCATCGCGTAGGTCGATGTCGATGTGGCTGCCGAACGCGCCGGCGAGCGTGATCCGGTCGACCCGCTCGACGCCCAGGTGGTCCATCAGCAGGCGCGCGCCGGCGTAGAGCGCGGCCTTGGCGAGCTGGATCGCGCGCACGTCGTTCTGGTGGATGCGCAATTCCGGCTCGCCCGCGCGCAGGAGGTAGGAAAAGGTCCGGCCATCGGGCTCGATGCGCGGGCGAGAGCGCCGCCTTGGCGCCGTCGATCGTGCCGTCGGGCTTGAGGATGCCGGCGAGGTACATCTCGGCCAGCACCTCGATGATGCCCGAGCCGCAGATCCCGGTGACGCCGCTCCTGCGGGTCGCCTCGGCGAAGCCCGGCTCGTCCGACCAGAGATCGCAGCCGATCACCTTGTAGCGCGGCTCGAGCGTCTCGCGCGATCGATGCGCACGCGCTCGATCGCCCCGGCGCTGCGCGCTGGCCGCAGGAGATCTGCGCGCCCTCGAACGCCGGGCCGGTCGGCGAGGAGGCCGCGAGCAGGCGATGGCGGTTGCCGAGCACGATCTCGGCATTGGTGCCGACGTCGACGATCAGCGTGACCTCGTCGGACCAGATGCGGCGTCTCGGACAGCACCACGCCCGCGGTGTCGGCGCCGACATGGCCGGCGATGCAGGGCAGCACGTAGACCCGCGCGTTGGCGTGCACGCCGAGCAGGTCGAGCTCGCTCGCCCAGAGCGTGATCGCCTCGTTGGTGGCGAGCGCGAACGGCGCGCCGCCGAGCTCGGTCGGGTCGATGCCGAGCAGCAGATGGTGCATGATCGGGTTGCCGACGAAGGTCAATTCCAGGATGTCGCGCGGATCGATTTCTCCCTCGCGCGCGACCTGGGCGGCGAGCGTCGCGACCGCCTCGCGCACCGCGCGGGTCATCTCGACCTCGCCGCCCGGGTTCATCATCACGTAGGAGACCCGGCTCATCAGATCCTCGCCGAAGCGGATCTGCGGGTTCATCAGGCCGGCGGAGGCGATCACCTCGCCGCTCGCGAGATCGCACAGATGGCCCGCGATCGTGGTCGAGCCGACGTCGACCGCGAGGCCGTAGGCGCGATCGCGAAAGCCCGGCCAGACGCCGATGATGCGGTTGCCGGAATGGACCGCGACGGTGGCCGTCCAGTCGCCCTGGCGCAGCGCCTTCTGCAGGCCCTGCAGGCTGCGCAGGTCGCAGGTCACCTCGCCCAGCTGCCACTGCGCCGCAGCGCCTCCTGCAGCCGCTGGAGGTCGCCGCTCGGCCGCTCCATGTCGGGCTCCGCGACCTCGACGTAGTGCAGCCGCACGACCGGGTCGAGCCGGATCTCGCGGACCTCGGCGCGTTTCCTGACGACCTGCTTGTGGACCTGGCTGTCGGGCGGGACGTCGATCACCACGTCGCCCAGCAGCTGGGCCTGGCAGGACAGCCGGCGGCCCTCGGCGCATGCGCTGGTTGCGCGCCCGGTAGCGCTCCTCGGTCGGCCGAGCGGCGAGACGTGCTCCGCGCGCGAGCTGATGCCGTGCTTGGCGAACTCGCCGGTCGGCAGCGTCACCTGGCAGCGGCCGCACAGCGCCCGGCCGCCGCACACCGAATCGATGTCGACGCCAAGCGCGCGCGCCGCCTGCAGCAGCGGCGTGCCGTAGGGGAAACGACCGCGCTTGCCGGACGGCGTGAAGACGACGAGCGCGGTCTCGCTCACCTGCGGTGCCAACGGAGGCTAGTCAGCGGCGCGCGACGACCTGGAAGTGGCCGCAGCTCGACGGCGCTCGACGGCCGTAATCCGCGCCTCGATGCCACCGAGGCGGTTGACGACCTGCCACTGCATCCAGAACGTCCCGAGCTGCACCGCTATCACGGCACTGACCATCCATTTGAGAAGGCTCATGTCTCGCTCGATTCGATGGAGCCGATTGTCGTAGCCGGCCACGTCCTCGGGCCGCCGCTCTCGCCTGTTCTTCGGAGGCGCCGGCCGCCTTGAGGGCGTCGTACAGCGAATCCAAGATCAAAGCCATGGTCGCGGTCTCGCTCGGTCTTCGTCGAGCTAGTCTGGCAGCACGCTCGTCACAAATGGCCCATCGCAATCGCGCCTCAGGCGCGGCGATCAGGCCCGGCGGCGCCGGCGCTCGCGGCGGTCGGCGCCCTCGCCCTCGGGCTGGGGCTCGCGGAAGGCCTTGAGCCAGCGCCGGCAGTCGCGGTCGTGGCCCATCAGCACGTCGGCGCCCATGATCGCGCTCGATCTCCTCGGCGTGCAGCGGGTTCATGATCGCCGAGGTCATGCCGGCGCCGATCGCCATCGCGAGGAAGTTGGCGTTCAGCGCGTGCCGGTTGGGCAGGCCGAAGCTGATGTTGGAGGCGCCGCAGGTGGTGTTGACCTGGAGCTCCTCGCGCAGCCGCCGGATCAGGCGGAAGGCCGCGCGGCCGGCCTGGCCGAGCGCGCCGACCGGCATCACCAGCGGATCGACCACGATGTCGGCGCGCGGGATGCCGTAGTCGGCGGCGCGCTCGACGATCTTCTTCGCGACCGCGAAGCGCACATCGGGGTCTTCCGAGATGCCGGTCTCGTCGTTCGAGATCGCGACCACCGCGGCGCCGTATTTCCTGATCAGCGGCAGCACCGCCTCGAGGCGCTCGTCCTCGCCGGTCACCGAGTTGACGAGCGGCTTGCCCTGGTAGACCGCGAGCCCGGCCTCGAGCGCCTCGACGATCGAGCAGTCGATCGACAGCGGCAGGTCGGTCAGCGACTGCACGAGCTTGATCGTGTCGGCCAGGATCTGCGGCTCGTTGGCGAGCGGGATGCCGGCGTTGACGTCGAGCATGTGGGCGCCGGCCGCGACCTGGGCCAGCGTATCGGCCTCGACGGTCGCGAAGTTGCCGGCCGCCATCTCGGCCGCGAGCCTCTTGCGCCCGGTCGGGTTGATGCGCTCGCCGATGATGCAGAACGGCCGCTCGAAGCCGATCACCACGGTCTTGCTGGCGGAACTCACGACGGTGTCGGTCATTCGGGCGCTCCCTCGGCTGCGGTTGACGGCCGCCATTTGCCACCAGCGCCCGCAGACGCTCTTGCGGATAATCGGCATCGACGCGTGCCGCAGCGCCATCGGCCTCGGCCTCGAGATCGTCGCCGCATCGCCGGCCACGACGCGGCGCCACTCGCCGAGATAGGCGTCGGTATCGCGCAGGCCGGCGCGCATCGCGGCCCGGTCGATCGCCTCCTGGAAGCGGTCGTCGAGCGGCCGCTTGGCGCTCCTGCGGCCGGCCTTGACGATGATCTGGGCGGGGATGTCGCGCCAGAAGACGATCACCAGCTCGGCCATGCGGCGGTCAGCCGGCGCGGCGCAGGAAAGTCGGCGAGCTCGCCATAGCCGGTCGCGCGCTGCTCGTAGGAGAGGCCGAGGCGCAGAGCTGCCGCCTTGGCGCCCTGCTCGAGCGCGGGGTCGGTCGTCTGGGCGAGATAGACCAGCTTGTCGTAGTTGCCGAAATAGAGCGGCAGCAGCTCGGGATGGCGGTCGATGCCGAGGCCCTCGATGATCAGGCGCTCGAAATGGCGCACCAGGAAGTCGGTCAGGTAGAAGCAGCCGGGCTCGGCGTCCGCCTCCTCGAGGAAGGTCGCGACGCCGCGGTAGAAGGCGTAGCAATGCGGCCCGTCGATCCGCTCGACGCCTTCCTCGGCCAGCACCCGGTCGAGCTCGCCGCCGGTGCCGCAGTCGCCGTAGACCACCAGGATGCGCTCGTAGCGCGCCCGGTTGGCGCGGATCTTGGCGCGCACCGCCGCCGGGATCAGCTGCGGCCGGTTGTGCAGCTTGGCCGGCAGGCAGGTCAGGCGCATGTGGCGCCAGCCGTTGAGCTCGATCAGCGCGCGCACCTCGCGCGCGAGCGCGCCGCAGGCGATCAGAAGGGTGCGCGGCGCCATGGCGGCGGCGCACCGGTCAGGCGTTGGCCATCGCCGGCGGGCGGTTGTGCCGGCGGGCGACGTAGGCCTTGGCGGTCTCGACCGCGACCGCGGCGTCGCGGCAGTAGGCATCGGCGCCGACCGCCTCGGCGAAGGCCTCGTTGAGGGGCGCGCCGCCGACCAGCACGATGTAGTCGTCGCGGATGCCCTTCGCCTTGAGGGTGTCGATCACGACCTTCATGTACGGCATCGTCGTGGTCAGCAGCGCCGACATGCCGAGGATGTCGGGCTTGTGCTCCTCGAGCGCGTCCAGATACTTCTCGACCGCGCAGTTGATGCCGAGGTCGATCACCTCGAAGCCGGCGCCCTCCAGCATCATCGAGACCAGGTTCTTGCCGATGTCGTGGATGTCGCCCTTGACCGTGCCGATCACCATCTTGCCGACCGAGGGCGCGCCGGTCTCGGCGAGCAGCGGGCGCAGGATCGCCATGCCGCCCTTCATCGCGTTGGCGGCGAGCAGCACCTCGGGCACGAACAGGATGCCGTCGCGGAAGTCGATGCCGACGATGGTCATGCCGCCGACCAGCGCCTCGGTCAGCACGTCGTAGGGCTGCCAGCCGCGCTCGAGCAGGATGTTGACGCCTTCTACGACCTCCTCCCTGAGGCCGTCGTAGAGATCGTCCTGCATCTGCTTGACGAGCTCTTCGTCGTCGAGCGAACGGAGGTCGAGATCGTCGTTCTCGGCCATGGCAGACCCCTGATCCACGCATCCGCTGCACCACACTAACTTAGCCCAAGTAGGGTTGCGCATCAAGCCCGCACTTGTCCGCCGCCGACGGGCGTTAGCTGAAATGCGACACAGCGCGCTGGGCGCTGCCGCCGAAAAATATCCGCTGTTGCCAGCCGCCCGGCGCATCGACGGCGACCTGGGCCCAGCGCGCTCTGACCGCGCGATGCGAGGGCGGCCCCCCCCCTCCCCCCCCCCCCCCCCCCCCCCCCCCCCCCCCCCCCCTCCTCCTCCCCCCCCCCCCCGCCCCCCCCGCGAGGCGCCGCCAGATCGGGTTGGCGCGCGCGACGTGCGCGATCAGCGTGCCGAGCGGCCCGCGCGCGCGCTCGAGCACGAACGGCAGATGCGCGGCCTCGGGCGCGCCGTCGTCGCCGCCGGCGACCAGCAGGCCGAAGTTGTGCGCCTCGATCAGCTCGTGGAGCGCGGCTCTCGGCACCGTCGGGAAAGGCGAAATGGCGGGGGATGTACATCGCGCGACGGGCGCTTCCTGGCTCACGCAGCGAGCCGCCAGTCGAGGGCTGCGAGCTCGCTCTCGAGCGCTGCGGCCTCGACGTCCCGGCAGCGGCAGGAACGGCGGGCGCACGCGGCGCCAGGCGTGGTCGCGGCAGGCGGTCGGCGACGAGATGCTTCATCACCGAGATCAGCGGGCGCAGCTGCAGCACCTTGCGCACCGTGGTGAGCGCGTCCTGCTGCTCGGCGAGGCCGCCGGGGCGCCGCGCTGGAAGTCGTCGTAGAGCTTGCGGATCGCACGGGTGTTGACGTTGCAGGATGCGCTGATGCAGCCCGTGCCACCGTGCTCGAGGCCCGCGAGCAGCAGCGTCTCCGCGCCCGGGAAGATCGCGAGCTGCGGGAAGCGCTCGATCAGCATCTTGGTGTTGCTCCACTCGCCCGAGCTGTCCTTGACGCCCTTGACGGTGTCCGGGTAGCGCTCGAGCAGGCGCTCGATCAGGCCTGGCGTGACCGGCACGCCAGAGAGCTTCGGGAAATGATAGAGATAAAGCTCGAAGTCGGTGCTGCCGAGGCGCTGGATGACGGCATCGAAGCTCGCGAACAGCGCCTCGTCGGGATTGTTCTTGTAGTAGAAGGGCGGCAGCATCAGCACGCCCTGGCCACGCCCTGGTCGAGCGCGTGGCGGCTGAGCCGCAGGCTGTCGGAGAGCGCGCAGCAGCCGGTGCCGACCAGGATCAGGCTCGGGCGGCAGGCCCGCGGCGAGCGCCTCGTCGAGCAGCAGGGGGTGCGCTCCTCGACCGAGAACGAGTTGGCCTCGCCCGTGGTGCCGAAGATCACCAGGCCATGGCAGCCCTCGTCGAGCAGCCAGCGCGCATGGGCGACGAAGCGCCTCGCGTCGGGCGCCAGGTCCTCGCTCACCGGCGTCATCACCGGGCACCAGACGCCGCGGCAGCTTGTACGGTCGAGGTCGACCCGCCAGAGGTCGTCGTTCTCCTCATCTCACGTACGCTGCCTCTCGCACGAGCCGACGCTGCGATGCAAGAAAATCGTGCTATGGTGATGCACGACGAGGGAAGAGGAGACCGACGATGGCCGACGCCCAGCTCTGCGACCTCCGCGCGCCGCGCAGGCGTCCGCCGGCGGATCTGCCGAGCGTTAGCGCGAGCGGGTGCTGGCGGCATTCCCGGGCAGGTCGAGCGCATCGTGCTGTTCGGCTCGCGGGCGCGCGGCGAGGCCCATGACGAGAGCGACTGGGACTTCGCGATCTTTCTCGACATGAGCCGACCGAGCCGGAAAAAGGGCGTCGTCAGCGAGATCGGCCAGCGGGCTCTGGAGCGACTTCGATGCGGAAGTGCAGACGCTGGTGTTCGCGGGGAGCGCTGGCTCGCCAAGGATGAGCTGGCGTGCAACATTCGCGACCATGGGTTGATTCTTCATGGTCCGCAAGACGTGCCGAAGATTGAGCGCCCGGTGCTTGAGCACGCCCGCGATGCCCTGAGGTAAGGCCGAGCGGTTCGCCGAACTCGCCACGAAACACTGGATGAGCGGTTCGAGGGCGTCGTCCACGGCTCTTACTATGCGATGTTCCACGCCGCGCGGGCGGCGCTGCTGGCGCTCGAAGGCGGGGCCAGCACCAACCATGGCGAAGTGGTCAAGACGTTCGTCAGGATCGCGAAGCGCCGCAAGCTCGGCGCCTCCGTTAGCGGACTGCGCCGCGGGCTGGAGCGAGGCGTACGAGCTGCAGCGTCGAGGCCGACTATGGCAACGAGGACCTGACCGAGGCCGGCGTGAAGCTCCGCGAGGCGGTCGCGCCCTTTCTCGCCCAGTGGGCGCGCAAGCTCAAGCGGTAACCGCGAGGCAGCGCCCCCAGGCTCGCGCAGACGCCTCTCGCTTCCGGCACGGCGCGTGCTAGACTGGCAAGCCAACCGAGTGAGGGAGCAACATCATGGCGGGCAGCGTCAACAAGGTGACCCTGGTCGGCAACCTCGGCCGCGACCCCGAGGTCCGCACCACCCAGGACGGCATGAAGATCGTGCATCTCGCGGTCGCGACCTCGGACCGCTGGCGCGATCGCAACAGCGGCGAGAACCGCGAGCGCACCGAGTGGCACCGCGTGGTGATCTTCAACGAGCGCCTCGGCGAGGTCGCCGAGCGCTATCTCTCGAAGGGCCGCTCGGTCTACCTCGAGGGCGCGCTTCAGACCCGCAAGTGGACCGACCAGTCCGGCCAGGAGCGCTACACCACCGAGGTCGTGCTGCAGCGCTTCCGCGGCGAGCTCGTGCTGCTCGGCGGCCGCGACGAGGTCGCTGTCGGCGGTGCGCCGGCGGGCGACGACATGGGCGACTGGGGCCGCACGCCGAGCCAGCCGCCCGCGCAGCGCGGCGGGGGTGGCGCTGGCGGCGCCCGCCGCGCCGGCAGCCGAAGGCCGAGAACTTCGACGACCTCGACGACGAGATCCCGTTCTGACCGCGCCGGCCTACAGGGTTTTACAGTGACCAGTTGTTAGAATAACGTCGCCTATGCTCCGTCGCCAAAGCTTTCACGAGCAGGCGGTGTCGGAGCCATGACAGTCTCACGGCCAGCAGCGCGCCCGATCGCCGCGCTGAGGATCACCACCATCGTCCCGCGCTGGCGCTCGCCGGCTCGCGCTGCCGGGCGCGCCCACCGGCCAGAACCTGCCGGCGCAGATCAAGGCCCTGCAGGGCGGGCGCTGGGTCGGCCGCGAATGCTGCGACTGGACCTTCGCCTGGTTCCAGAAGAGCGGCCCGTTCTTCAGAGGCTCGTGGTCGCACCCGAGCGGCGAGCGGCTCGCGACCGATGCGACATCGTGGTCAACATCATCGGCGCCAACGGCGTCCGGATCGAGCGCCAGGGCGGCTCGACCGCCGGCGGCTGCACCTCCGTCGGCGCCGTCCGGGTCGGCTTTGCCAGCGGCACCTACAGCTGCAACGGCCGGCCGGTCAATGGGGCGCCGAGATCTCGCCCAATGACCGGTCGCCGCGCGCCGCGGCAGCACGCGCGCTGACCGCCTCGACCGCGCCGCGCGGCCATGCGCCTCGTCGACTGCGGTCTTTCGCGGCCGGGCGAGCCCGCTGTGGTCGGCGGCCGCGCTGAAGGCTGACTTCCGAGCGCCCGGCCCGGGCGTTCCGTTCCCCGGCGGCCGCTCGATCCGGCCAAGGCGCATCAGCGCCTCGTCAGCGAGCCGCGGGAGAACCCGCCGATGGCCGACAGACGGCGTAGCCGCCTGGCGAGGAGCGGGCATCGCGGAACGCCACCAGCCGCCGCCGGTCCTCGTCCCACAGCGCGAGGCGCAGGCAGCGGAAGCTCTGCTTGAGCGTCAGGCGGCTGACCGCGCGCAGCTCCGGGTGCTCGCGCAGCGCCTCGCTGAGCCGGTAGCAGGGGATCCGGCTGCACAGGTGATGGACGTGATGGATGCCGATGTTGGCCGTGAACCAGCGCAGCACGGGCGGCAGGTCGTAGTGCGAGCTGCCGTGCAGGGCGCCGGCGTGGAGGTTCCACTCGGCGTCCCACTCCCAGTAGGTGTGCTCGAACTGGTGCTGCACGTAGAACAGCCAGACGCCGGCCGACGAGGCGAGCAGGGTGATCGGCGCCTGGACCAGCAGAACGTCGCGCAGGCCGAGCAGAGCGACCAGCAGACCGAGCACCGCCGCGATCGCGAGATTGGTCGACATCACGCTCAGCCAGGGCTCCCAGCCGGCGCGCATCAGCCGCACCGGCAGGCGGTGCTTGAGCACGAACAGATAGAACGGCGCGAGGCCGAGCACGACGACCGGGTGGCGCATCACCCGGTAGAGCGCGCGGCGCCAGGCCGGCAGGCTCTGGTACTCGCGCACGGTCAGCGTGTCGACGTCGCCCGTGCCACGCCGGCCGAGATGGCCGGAGGTGGCATGGTGCGTGGCGTGCGTGCGCCGCCAGTAGGCGTAGGGGGTCAGCGTCAGCACCCCCAGCACCCGGCCGAGCCAGTCGTTGGCGCGCCGCCGGCGGAAGAACGCGCCGTGCCCGCAGTCGTGCTGGATCATGAACAGGCGGACGAGGAAGCCCGCCGCCGGCACCGCGAGGAGCAGGCACAGCCAGTAGGAATAACGGAGGCTCAGCAGCATCAGCAGCCACAGGGCCACGAACGGCACCACCGTGACGACGAGCTCGGCCAGGCTGCGCGCGAGGCTCGGCGTGCGGTAGGGCGCCAGCGCCGTGATCCAGTGGCGGGCATCCGGTTCCGCGGGCCGGCGCGCCCCGGCGTGCCGATCGGCAAGCTCGATCGTCTGCTGCATCATGCTCACCCCGCGTCACCATCCGCAGCGACAGCTGGTGCGCCCTTGCGGGTGTGCCGGACCGGCCTCATGCAAAACCGGTCCGGCAACCCCACCAAGGCGCGTTTGCCTCGCGAGGCGAGAACCTCGACCCGGCAGCTGTAGCCGCCCGATCAGCCGGTCGCACTAACCTCGATTAGCCGGGACGCGCCGCCTTGCGCGAGCCCGCCGTCGGGCCTGGGCAGATGGACGCGCCGCTGCGACACCGCCCGTTGCTGCCGACGCCGCAGGTCCTGACCACTCGAGCTGCCGAGGCAGTCTCGGCTGGCGGCAGGAGGCCGCTAACGGTAGGATGGGGTCCGATGACGGAGGAAGTTGACGCGGACGAGCTCAGGGATGCGGTCGAGCGGCTGCATGGCTGCCCTGCCCGGCTGGTGCAGGCGGTGCCGGTAGCCGAGGCGCTCGAGGGGCGGCCGGCCTGGCACGGCGTCGTCCATGTCTTCGACCTTGGCGGGCACCGGTCGGCCGACCGATGCTATGCTTGGTCGTCGCGCGTCGAGGGGCGGCCGCCGCCGGCTGTTTGCCGTGCTCCACGCGCCGCCGATTGCCTCGCCCGCCGATGCCGTTCGCGCGGCGATCCTCCAGAAGCCCGCGCCTGGCCGGGATGGCGGTCAGGCCGGCACGCTGCCCCATCTTGACCGTCCTTGACAGCACAAGATCTGGCGGCCGCCGACCGGGCCGCAAGTCGTTGGCTCGCCCGCTCACATCGACACCCCGATGGCGATCACGCCCACGCTAACCAATGCGATCCAACCCAGTCGTTGCTGTTCAGCATGTACCAGTCGGCAATCGATGAGGCCACTGTGCGATTGAGTTCGTCTTGAGCCGGTACATGACTGGCCTCCTGCCACTGTCCAAGCGCTCGGTATCATTCGATCAGCAGAGTGAGACTGCCAGCGGGGGAAAACCGCGCGGCCTTCGAGAGGCTCCGCCCGTCGTTCTGGTCGAGATAGCCCTTGTGATAGCCGGCGAGGGTGTGCAGGCCGCCATCCCTTTCCTGAGCTGCCTGCAGCTCGAGCGGATCGACGCTGGCAACCTCCACGATCGGTCCGCCGCCGCGCGAGCGCAGGAAGATCAGGCTGGCGATGCGCCGGTAGGCGGGGAAGGACAACCCCGGGAGCAGCTCCTGCGTCGGTCTCCACCGTATAGGTACCGGCCGGTTGCACCTCGTCGAGCCCGCTCAAAGAAAAAGGCTGTGTGAAGGTGACGGTCTTGCGGCTCGTGCGTACGGTCATCAGACGTCTCCCGCTCTTCGCATGTGGTTGTCACTATAATTTCTTGAACCTGTGCAGATGTGCATGGCCGCCGACATCAGCAAAGTGCGGGGACGATTTCATGATATCGGCCCAGTCACGTCGGGTAAAGTGTCATATGGGGACAAAACTGCGAACTTACAGCAGCCTAGGAAATTAAAACATACGCTTCGAGCAGGGGAGCGATGCTGGACCGGTTGCGGCCGCGGCGCTTCGCCTCGTAGAGGGCCGCGTCGGCGCGGGCATACCATTCGGCGCTGCTTTCGTCCGCCCGCGCGGCGGCCGCCCGGATCGAGAGGGTGACCCGCTCGACGACCTCGGGCACGCCGCGCACGACGAGCGGGCGGAGCGAGAGGAGCTCGCACAGCCGGCTGGCGATCCCGGCCGTGTAGTGCAGGAGTGGCGCCGCGCAGCAGCAGCCCAATTCGTCGCCGCCGACCCGGGCGACCAAGCTGTCGCGCCTGACATTGCCACGGAGGACCTCGCCCACGATGCGCAGGACCTCGTCGCCGGTGTCGTGGCCATGGGCATCATTGAAACGCTTGAAGTGATCGATGTCGACCATCACGAGCTGCGCGGGCGACGACCCGCTCCGCACTTGCTGATCGCCCCCAGCTCAAGA
This sequence comes from uncultured Alphaproteobacteria bacterium, assembly GCA_963753275.1. Classification (GTDB taxonomy): domain Bacteria; phylum Pseudomonadota; class Alphaproteobacteria; order Geminicoccales; family Geminicoccaceae; genus DATAOG01. Next base: position 41,821 of record CAVWCE010000044.1, read on the forward strand.
TCGAACGACCGTCGGTTAGCCAAGCCGGTGAGCGGGTCGGTCAGAGCGTCCTGGACCGCGCCCCACAGTTCCCCACGCAGCCTGGCGAGCTCCGCCGAGGTCCTGCGCAGTCTCCGCCTCGAGCTCGCGAACCTGGGCCGACAGGTCCCTGTTCTCCGCGATGGCCGCGCCGAGCAGCCGTTGCAGCTCCTCGGACAGAGGTATGGCGATGCGCGGCTGATGCGGCGTGACCTCGGCGGCGCTCTGAAGCGTCTGCCCGTTGCGGCCAACGGGGGCGTCCGGACCGGCGCGACCAGCTCGCCAAGACGCTCGCCGGACAGCAGATCGAGGTCAGGTTGAGGCGAGTGCCTGGGCATACGGAGGGACTATCACATCGGCGGTTTGGAGCCGGAGAATCGACCAGCTGTGAGCCGCTCCGTGCTCACCTGGCTAGCGGATCGACCGGCGGGCCGCACTAACCTGGATCAGCGTCGAGCAGCCAGCGCCTGCGCGCCGGACGGCGTCGAGTTTCAGAGCTCGAGCCCGTTGCTCTGGTCGAGATAGCCGCTGTGATATTCGGCGAGGCTGCGCAGGCCGGCGAGGTCGTGAAACACCACGGTCCTTCCCGAAAGGTCACGAGGCCGCGCTCGCGCAGCTGCCGCAGCACGCGATTCACATCGATCGCGGTGAGCCCGAGCGCATCGGCCAGCAGATACTGGTTGAGCGGGCAGCCGAAGCCGCTGTCCGAGCCGAGCCCGACGAGCTGCAGGCGCAGCCGGACTCGACCAGGAGATGGGCGGTGCGCACGAGCGCGCTGCGCCGGCCAGCTGCCCAGATGCTCGACCACCATCGCCTCGTCGCGCGAGGCCGCCCACAGGATCGCCGCCCCCAGTCGCGGCAGCCGCTGAAATGCGTCGATCATCTGCCGCGCCGAGACTTCGGCGACGATGATGTCGCTGACCGCCGCGAAAGTGTGGTCCGAGGTGCGCAGCAGCACGCTGCGCAGGCCCATGAAGTCGCCCGGGACCGAGAAATCGATCACCTGTCGACCGCCGTGGGCAACAGCTTGTACGCGCACGCCCAGCCTTCCTGCAGGATGAAAGCGTGGTGACCCGCCTGGCGCTCGTGGACGACCTCGGTGTGCGCAGGGATCGGGCGCCGCCGCGCCTCGAGGCCGGCAAGACTGACCAGCTCGGCGGGATCCTCCCAGCGGCAGGAACCGGTTTAGCTTCTGGACCAGTGCGCTGGCGCCCGCCGCCATGAGTTCCTCGTCCTCAACCATGAATGCGGTCGCGTCCGGCCGGGTCGATCATCGCAGTGCCAGCGGACACGAGGCCGGTGCCGCCGACCACTCTAGATTAGTCTGGCGCCCTTCTCAAACGGATAGTCTCCCCTGCCACTACGACCGGGTGACTACTCCCCATGCCGTCCGGTCCCACCACCGGCTCACAGGAGGAAGCCATGAGCAGCATTTCAGGTGCGGCAGGGCACGCGGCGCTTGCCATATGCGAGTCGATGCTTCTGTCGCTCACCGAGAACAAGGTCATCGACCAAACCGAAGCGCAGGGCGATCCTCGAGGACGCGGCGGCCGCCCATCGCAACTCCGTACCGCTGGTGACCGACGGCGGCACGGCGGCCCACGAGCAAGCCGCCGCGCTGATCGAGACGATGCTCAAGGGGGGCAACTCGGTGCGGCATGGTTGAGTGGCGTCGGCTTGCGGCAGCCGGGCCGAGAAGGGCTCGCAACCGCAGGAAAGTCGGCGCCTTGCCTGAACCCGATGCTGATCTCCCGGCGGATGCGACCGGGCCGGCCGGCGTGGACAGGCGCGCCAAACGGGTGGCGGTGCTGTCACCGGTCGCCTGGCGGACACCTCCCCGGCAGTACGGCGCCTGGGAAACCGTGGCCAGCAACCTTACCGAAGGCCTGGTCGCGCGCGGCTGGGACGTGACCCTGTTCGCCACCAGGGACTTCGATCACCCGCGCCCGGCTCCACG
>CAVWCE010000045.1:0-14965 GCA_963753275.1 uncultured Alphaproteobacteria bacterium
ACGCGACCCCGGGGCGGGCGCTTGATAGTCGGGCAAATCCTCGTGCTCGGATGGCCCGACCTTGTCCAGCTATCAGCGTCCGCGCGCGCTCGACGACGCGCTGGAGGCGCTCGCCGCGGCGCCGCTGACCGTGCTCGCCGGCGGCACCGACTACTATCCGGCGCGCGTCGGCCGAGCCCTGCGACGAGGACATCCTCGACATCACCGCGCTCGACGCGCTGCGCGGCATCGAGGAGCGCGACGACCACTGGCGGATCGGCGCGCTGACCACCTGGAGCGAGCTGGCGCGCGCCGACTGCCGCCCTGGTTCGACGGGCTGAAGCTCGCCGCGCGCGAGGTCGGCGGCGAGCAGATCCAGAACGCCGGCACGCTCGGCGGCAATCTCTGCAACGCCTCGCCGGCGGCCGACGGCGTGCCGCCGCTGCTGGCGCTGGACGCCGACGGTCGAGCTCGCCTCGCGTCGACGGCGTCGAGCCCTGCCGCTCGGCCGAGTTCATCCTCGGCAACCGGCGGACCGCGCGCCGGCCGGACCAGCTGCTGACCGCGGTGCTGGTGCCGAAGCCGAAGGCGGCGCGCGCCGGCGGCCATTTCCTCAAGCTCGGCGCGCGGCGCTATCTGGTGATCTCGATCGTGATGGTCGGCGCGGCGCCTCGAGGTCGGGGCCGACGGGCGGGTCGCGGCGGCGCGGCTCGCGGTCGGCGCCTGCTCGCCGGTCGCGCGGCGCCTGCCGGCGGCCGAGAGCGGCGCTCGTCGGCGCGCCCTGCGACCGCGCGGCTCGGCGCGCTGCGTGCAGCCCGAGCATCTGGGCGGGCTCGCGCCGATCGACGACGTGCGGGCGAGCGCCGCCTATCGCCGCGACGTCGCGCTGACGCTGGTGCGGCGCGACCGTGAGCGAGCTCGCAGCCGGCTATGAACGAGGCCGCGCGCTGGCCCAGAGCGCCAGGCGTCGCCGCTTGCCCGGCCGTCGGCTTCACGGTCAACGGCCGGCCGGTGCGGGTCGCGGCGCCGCCGATCAAGCGCCTGGCGCGCGGTGCTGCGCGACGATCTCGGCCTGACCGGCACCAAGGTCGGCTGCAACGCCGGCGACTGCGGCGCCTGCACGGTGCTGCTCGACGGCGCCCAGGTCTGCGCCTGCCTGGTGGCGCTGGGCCAGGTCGAGGGCCGCCGGGTCATGACCGTCGAGGGCCTCGCCGAGGACGGCCGCCTGCGCCCGCTGCAGCGCGCCTTTCAGCGCCACGGCGCGGCGCAGTGCGGCATCTGCACGCCCGGCATGCTGATGGCGGCGAGCGATCTGCTGGCGCGCGATCCGGCAGCCGGGCGCGGCCGCGGTCATGGACGCGCTGGGCGGCGTGCTCTGCCGCTGCACCGGCTATCAGAAGATCGTCGAGGCGGTGCTGGATCTCGCCGGCGGCGCAGGTCGAGGCGGCGCCGCCGGTCGGCGCCGCGGTCGGCGCCCGGCTCGGCAAGGTCGACGGGCCGGCCGAAGCTCACCGGCGCCGAGCGCTATGGCGCCGATGCGATCCCGGCCGACGCGCTCTGGCTCAAGGTGATCCGCTCGCCGCATGCCTCGGCCGCGCTTCACGCTCGGCGACCTCGAGCCGCTGCTCGCCCGCCATCCGGGCCTGCTGCGCGTGCTGACCGCGGCCGACGTGCCGGTCAACGGCTTCGGCATCTATCCGCACCTCAAGGACCAGCCGGTGCTCGCCGACGGCGTCGTGCGCTATCGGGGCGAGGCGGTGGTGGCGCTGCTCGGCGAGCGCGCGGCGATCGAGGCGATCCGCGAGCGACGAGGTGCCGATCCGCTACCGAGCCGCTCGCGCCGGTGACCGGCCTCGCGGCGGCGACCGCCGCGGGCGCGCCGCTGGTCCAGGCGGACAAGCCCGGCAATCTGCTGATCGAGGGCGTGGTCCGCTCGGGCGACGGCGCAGAGGCGCTCGCGAGCTGCGCGGCGGTCGCCGAGGGCGTGCTTCACGACCGCCTTCGTCGAGCACGCCTACATCGAGCCCGAGGCCGGCTGGGCGCGAGCGCGGTCGGCGAGCGGATCGAGGTCCACGTCACGACCCAGTCGCCCTATCATGGACCGCGACGAGACCGCGCGCGTGCTGGGCATCGCGCCCGGAGCAGGTGCGGATCCTGCCGACCGCCTGCGGCGGCGGCTTCGGCGGCAAGCTCGACCTGTCGGTGCAGCCGCTGCTCGCGCTCGCCGCCGCGCCTGGTCGAGCGGCCGGTCGCGCTGGTCTACGAGCGGCCCGAGAGCATGGCGTCCACGACCAAGCGCCACCCGGCGCGGATCACGCGCGCGGCTCGGCTGCGACGCCGAGGGCCGGCTGCTCAGGCCTTCGCCGCGAGCGCCGACTTCGACACCGGCGCCTACGCCTCCTGGGGGCCGACCGTCGCCGGGCGCGTGCCGGTCCATGCGACCGGCCCCTACCGGGTGCCGCACGTCGAGGCGCGCGGCCGCGCGATCTTCACCAACGCCCCGCCGTCCGGCGCCTTTCGCGGCTTCGGCGTGCCGCAGGCGGCGATCGCCCACGAGGCGCTGATGGACGATCTGGCGCTCCGGCTCGGCATCGACCGGCTCCGCTTCCGGCTCCGCAACGCGCTGCGCGCGGGCGATCTGACCGCGACCGGCCAGCGGCTCGAGGCGAGCGTCGGCCTCGCCGCCTGCCTCGAGGCGCTCGAGCCGCGCTGGCAGAGCCTGCTCGAGCGCGTCGGAGACTTCAATCTTGACGTGGGAATAAAGAGCGGCAAGGCGTTGGCATCGGCTGCATGTGGTACGGCATCGGCAATACCGCCCTGCCCCATCCCTCGACCATCCGGCTGGGGCTGACCCAGGCCGGCCGGCTGATCCTCTACAGCGGCGCGGTCGACATCGGCCAGGGCGCCAACACGATCCTCGGTCCAGATCGCGGCCGACGCGCTCGGCGTCGCCGGTCGAGCGCTTCGATCTGGTGACCGGCGATACCGACCGCACCGCCGATGCCGGCAAGACCTCGGCCTCGCGCCAGACCTTCGTCTCGGGCAAGGCCAGCCGAGCTCGCCGCGCGCGAACTGCGCGCCGCTGATCCTGCGGCGGGCCAATGCCGGCGCGGACGCGACGCTCGACGCTCGCCGACGGCGCGGTCCTGGTCCGCGAGGCCGGGCGCGCGCAGCGACGCCTCGAGCTCGGCCGGCTCGAGGCCGACGCCGACGGCGTCGTGCTGCTCGCCGAGGGCCAGTTCGATCCGCCGAGCGCGCCGCTCGACCGCGACGGCCAGGGCAACCCCTACCCGACCTACGCCTTCGCCGCCCAGATCGCGCGGGTCCAGGTCGACCTCGAGCTCGGCACGACCAGGGTCCTGGAGATCGTCGCCGCCCACGACGTCGGCCGCGCGATCAACCCGACCCAGGTCGAGGGCCAGATCCAGGGCGGCATCGCCCAGGGGCTCGGCATCGCGCTGATGGAGGAGTACCTGCCGGGCCGGACCGAGAACCTGCACGACTACCTGATCCCGACCTTCGGCGACATGCCGCGGATCGAGGTCATCCTGATCGAGGACCCGGAGCCGCTCGGGCCGTTCGGCGCCAAGGGCGTCGGCGAGCCCGGCCTGATCCCGACCGCGCCCGCGATCCTGGGCGCGATCCGCCACGCGACCGGCGTGCGCATCACCGAGGTGCCGGCCCTGCCCCATCGCCTGCGGGCGGCGATCCTGGCAAGAGCGGCGCGCGATGGCTGAGGCCGGCTCGGTCGTCCGCTGCGACGCCTGCCCGGTGCTCTGCCGGATCCGCGAGGGCAAGGCCGGCGCCTGCGACCGCTACGCCAACCTGGACGGCAAGCTGGTCCGGGTCGACCCGCTGGTGGTGACCCGGCGCGCCGAGACCAGACGGTGCCGTTCCTCGAAGGGCGGGCGAGTGGGACGGCGAGCTGGTCCGGAGCGGCGAGAGCTTCGTCACCGGGATCGGCGCCGGCACCACCTACCCCGACTACAAGCCCGCGCCCGTTCATCGTCGGCGCCGAGGTCGAGGGCGTCGACATGGTGACCGTGGTCTCGGAGGGCATCTTCAGCTACTGCGGGCTCAAGGTGAAGATCGACACCGACCGCTTCCTCGGCCCCGAGCGGGCCGCGGTGCGCTGCCGAAGGCGAGCCGATCGGCCACGTCACCACCGCCGAGTACGGCTCGCAGATGCTGGCGCTCGGCGGCGTCCGCCATCTGACCGGCGGCAGCAAGCGCGAGGGCAACGTCACCTGCCAGGCGATGCTCGACCTCTGCTCGCGCAAGCCGGTCGAGGTCGAGATCGAGGACGGCGCCAAGGTCGTCCTGCAGGCGGGCGCGGCGCCGGTCGTCAACGGCGCGCGCGAGGAGCGCATGCGGGTCGGCTGCGGCTCGGCGACGATCGGCATCTTCGCCAAGCAGTGGCACGGCCACGCCGACGAGGTGATCGTGGTCGACGACCACATCACCGGCGTGCTGACCGAGCACCAGGCCGGGCGCTTCCTCGACATGCCGCCGGCCGGCATCCGGGTGCGCGGCCGGAAGTCGACGCCCGGGCGCTACTTCCAGGTCGCCGAGCCGGGCCTCGGCTGGGGCGGCACCGACATCAGCGACCCGCTCGAGATCATCGAGCGGATCGACGCCAAGGTGGCCTGGCCCGGCCTGCGGCTGCTGATGGTGTCGACCACCGGCGAGGACGCCGCCTGGTACGTGCTCGACGAGCAGCTGCGGCCGGTGCCGGCGGCGATGCCCGCGCCGATCGCGAAGGTGGTCGAGCGGATCGCCGAGAACTGCGAGCCGGCGCTGACCACGGTCCTGTTCATGGCCGGCGCCGGCGGGCTCCTTGCGCGCCGGCGTGACCGAGAACCCGGTGCGCCTGACCCGCTCGGTCAAGCAGGCGCTGACCCGCGTCACCTGCGGCGGCGCCCCGGTCTACGTCTGGCCGGGCGGCGGCATCACGCTGATGGTCGACGTCACGCCGGATGCCCGAGGGCTCGTTCGGCTACGTGCCGACGCCGGCGCTGGTCGCGCCGATCGAGTTCACCCTCGCGCGCGCAGGACTATGCGGCGCTCGGCGGCCATCTCGAGCAGCATCGTGCGCGCTCGAGGACGTGCTCGCCGAGCGGCGCCTGACGACGCGCCCGTGGGACGAGCACAACCCCTGGCCGGTGCGGCCCCGGCCGCGCCGTCGTCGAGGAGACATGACCGGCGCGGCGCAGGCGGCGCTGCTGGCCGACGGCCGGCGACTGCACCTGCAGCACGGGCCGATCGACATCGTCGCCGAGGCGTTCGGCAGCGCCGGCCGAGCGGCAGCAGGCGTACCGCCAGGCGGCGGCGCGCTTCGCGACGATCCTCGCCGAGCTGGTGGCCGAGCTCCACCTGCTGCGCCAGCCGATCACGCGCCGCCGGGCCTGCCGGTCGAGGGGCCGGTCGCGCGGCGCATGGTCGCCGCGGTCTGGCCCTATCGGGCGCAGTTCATCACGCCGATGGCGGCGGTCGCCGGCGCGGTCGCCGACGAGGTGCTGGCGGCGATGCTGGCCGGCCGGACGCTGGCCAAGGCCTACGTCAACGACGGCGGCGACATCGCGCTCCACCTCGGCGCCGGGCGAGCGCCTGCAGGCCGGGCTGGTCGCCAATCCCGACGCGCCGCAGCTCGACGGCAACGGTCGAGATCGACCACGCCATGCCGGTGCGCGGGCCTCGCGACCTCGGGCTGGCGCGGCCGCTCGTTCTCGCTCGGGATCGCCGATGCGGTGACCGTGCTGGCCGCGAGCGCCGCCGCGGCGGACGCCGCCGCGACCCTGGTCGCCAACGCGGTCGACTGCGACCATCCGGCGATCGCGCCGCGCGCCCGCGAACCTCTTGCGCGAGGACACGGATCTCGGCGATCTTCTGGTCACGGTCGACGTCGGCCCGCTGCCGGAGCCGGCGGTCGAGCAGGCGCTGGCGCAGGGCGCCGCGCGCGCCGAGGCATTCCGTCGGGCCGGGCTGATCTTCGCCGCGAGCCTCGTGCTCCAGGGCCGCGTGCAGGATCGTCGGCGCGCTGCGCGAGCCAGAGCTCGAGGCGGCGGCCGGAGGCTGAAGGTGGCGGGATGAGCGATCTGATCCAACTGCGCAAGATCACCATGCATTTCGAGGAGATCTATCACGAGGGCGGCCCGCCGCCGGGCCAGCCGCTGGTCCGCGCCGCGATCCTCGCCGTGGCGCACAACCCCTACGCCGGCCGCTACGTCGAGGACCTGATGCCGTTCATGGAGGCGCTGCGCCCGCTCGGCCTCGACCTCGCGCGCCGCCTGATCGATGCGCTGGGCGGCCATCCGCAGGCGATCCAGGGCTACGGCAAGGGCGCCATCGTCGGCACCGCGGGCGAGCTCGAGCACGGCGCGCTCTGGCACGCGCCGGGCGGCTACGCGATGCGCGAGGCGCTGGGCGACGCCAAGGCGATCGTGCCCTCGACCAAGAAGGTCGGCGTCGCCGGCGCCCGGCTCGATGTGCCGATCACCCACATCAACGCGTCCTACGTGCGCAGCCACTTCGATGCGATCGAGGTCGGCGTCGCCGACGCGCCGCGCCCGGACGAGATCGTGCTGATCCTGGCGATGACCACCGGCGGCCGGATCCACGCCCGCGCGGGCGGGCTCAAGGCGTCCGAGATCAAGGGCGAGGACGGCCTGCGCTGAGCGGCGGGCAGCCGACCGAGCCATTCGACCGGAGGAGGGCATCTCGATGATCTGCAGACGGACCCTGCTGCATCGGCGCGGCCAGCGCGCTCTGCCTGGTCGCGCTGCCGCTCGCAGGCGGCCGAGCCGGTCAAGATCGGCGAGATCAACAGCTACTCGCGCTTTCCGGCCTTCACGCTCTCCTATCAGAAGGGCTGGCAGCTCGCGGTCGAGGAGGTCAACGCCGCGGGCGGCGTGATGGGCGGGCGGCCGCTCGAGGTGCTCTCGCGCGACGACGGCGGCGAGACCTCGAACGCCGTGACGCTCGCCAACGAGCTGGTCGCGGGCGAGGGCGTGGCGCTGCTCGCCGGCACCTTCCTCTCCAACGTCGGCCTCGCGGTCGTCCGACTTCGCCAAGCAGAAGGAGGTGCTGTTCGTCGCCGCCGAGCCGCTCTCGACCCAGGTCACCTGGGAGCAGGGCCACCGCTACACCTGGCGGCTGCGGCCCTCGACCTACATGCAGAACGCGATGCTGGCCGACGGCCGCGGCCGAGCTCGACGCGACCCGCTGGGCGACCATCGCGCCCAACTACGAGTACGGCCAGTCGGCGGTCGCCGAGTTCAAGAAGCTGCTCAAGGAGAAGAAGCCGGAGGTCGAGTTCGTCGAGGAGCAGTGGCCGGCGCTCGGCAAGCTCGAGGCGGGACCGACCGTGCAGGCGCTGGCGGCGGCCGAGCCCGACGCGATCTACAACGCGACCTTCGCGGGCGATCTGGTCAAGTTCGTGCGCGAGGGCACGACGCGCGGGCTGTTCGAGGGCCGCGAGGTGGTGAGCCTGCTCACCGGCGAGCCCGAGTACCTCGATCCGCTCGGCGCCGAGGCGCCCGAGGGCTGGCTGGTCACGGGCTATCCCTGGGCCGAGATCGACACGCCCGAGCACGAGGCCTTCCTCGACGCCTTCCAGGACCAAGTGGAACGAGCCGCCCAAGCTCGGCGCGGTGGTCGGCTACGCGATGATCCATTCGATCGCGGCGATGCTGGACAAGGCGGGCTCGACCGAGACCGACGCGATGATCGAGGCGATGGCGGGGCTCGAGGTCGACACGCCGTTCGGCCCGATCACCTGGCGCGAGATCGACCACCAGGCGACGATGGGCGCCTACGTCGGCCGCATCGCGGTCAAGGACGGCCAGCGGCACGATGGTCGACTGGCGCTACGATCGACGGCAGCGCGCCGTCATGCCGAGCGACGAGGAGATCGAGGCGCTCCGCCCCTCGGGCTGAGCGGGCATCCGGCAGGTCATACTCGTCTCACGAGTCCTCACCCTTGCCCCCACCCCAACCCTCCCCCGCAAGGGGGGAGGGAGGCGACGGCGGTCGGCCAACGGTTATCCCCTCCCCCTCGATGGGGGATGGTTTGGGGGCGGGGGTGTGCTGGCCGGGCCGAAAGGTCGGATCATCCTGCGGGGCACCAGCCTTGACCTGGCCGGCTGCGACCGTCATCACCGAGCCATGAGGCACGGGACGGACCGGCCATGAGACCGTGGTCGCGCGCGCTGGCGCTTGCCGTCGCGACGGGCTGCGGGCTGCCGGTCCTGGCCGAGCCGGTCAGCCTGCAGGGTCTCACCTTCAGCGACGAGCTCGGCGGGCTCAGGATCGTCGAGGCCCGGGGTCACGGCAGCCTCGACGACCCGTTCGTCCTGGTCGAGGACATCACCGCGGACGGCCCGGCGATCCTGACCATCCGGGGCATGACTCACCGCTTCGGCAACCGCGTTCGCTCGCACCACGAGATCGGCTTCGCGCTGACCAAGGTGGTGCGCAATCGCACCGAGCAGCCCTGGTCGCTGTTCAATCTGGAGCTGCGCGAGTTCCTCGACTACGCCAGCCCGTTCGGCGACGGCCTGTCGTTCGGCCAGGCGAGCGACGCCGGTCGGCCGTTCCGCTCCGAGCCGTTCCGCGAGCTCCTCGAGACCAACGAGCCGTTCGACGGCGTCCAGTTCTCCGACGGCGTGGTCGCGCCGGGCGGAACCATGACGGTCAGCATCGTGATCACCGATACCACGCCGCGCTGGGAGTTCTTTCTCCTGCAGACCCAGGACAGCCCGCTGGCCGCGCGCGAGCCGGTCCGTGGCCGGGGCTCGGTCGATCTCACGAGCCTCGCCGGGACGGTGCTGGGGGAGCCTCCTCCCAAGCGGCGCCGGCGACGTCCGCGACGACCGGCGGCCGGAGCCGCTCCACGCTCCGTTCCGGCCGTCCTAGCGGACGTCCGCCACGGAGCCGCTCGATTCGGGCAGAGGCTCGCTGAGGCGCGTCCGCAGGTGCTCGGCGAGCCGAAGCGTCAGAGCGACCAGATTGACCGTCGGATTGGCGAAGCCGCCAGTCGGGAAGACGCTGCTTCCGGCGACGTAGAGGTTGTCGCAGCCGAACACGCGGCCGTCGCGGTCGACCACGCCCCGACGCGGGTCGTCCGCCATGCGCGTCGTCCCGAGGTGGTGATTGCTGGCGGTGAGCTCGTCGGGCCAGGTCACCTCGTCGCGCAACAGCCAGTCGCCGAGCTGCACCCGGGCGACCCCGAGGCGGCCGAGCTCGGCCGCGATCGTGGTCGCCATGACGCGCAGCGTGCGATGGTCGATCTCGGAGAGCCGCCAGTCGAGGACCACGCGCCGCAGGCCCAGCGCATCCTCGTCGCGGTCGAGCCGGACGCGGCTGTCGGGATTGGGCGCCTGCTCGCTCTCCATGACGAGGTAGGTGGTCGGATCGAAGCGTTCCCAGAGACCGCGGGCGACCCCGTCGAGGTCGGTCACGACCCGCCACAGGTTGACGCCGAAATCGTCGGGCAGGCGGCGCTCGCGCACGCCTTCCTTGATGTCGTGCAGCGCACCGTAGCCCTCGGAGCGCGGGCGCTCGTAGGTCACCCCGCCGAACGCGGCGGCGCTGTTGAGGATCGCCGCCGATGCGCTGGAGCGCATCGCCCGGCGCGAGCGCGTGCTGGACCGCGTGGCCGCCGGCCTGCGGGTGGTGGCCAAGCTGGTAGGCCGCCTCCCAGTCCTCCTCGGTGAGCAGGACGCGGCCGGCGGAGACGCCGAGGTGATCCATGAAGAAGCGGCCCACCAGATCGTGCTGGTTGCCGATGCCGCCGGCGATCTGGCGGTCGCAGTTCAGCAGGAGGCGCGCGTTCTCGATCCCGCCGAGAGCAAGGACGAACAGCCGGGCCCGCACCCTTGCGCGCGTGCCGGCCAGGTCCCTGACGACGAAGGCCTCGGCGCGGCCGTCGGCCCCGAGCTCGACGTCGACCAGATTGGCGTGCAGCCAGACCTCGAGCCCGCTCGCCGCCTCGAGCTCGGAGCGGTACTTCTGGCCGAGCCAGGTCGGCGGCGAGCTGAAGCGGAAGACCCGCGGCGCGAGCTGGTCGGGCGCCAGCGGCAGCAGGCCTCCGGCGGGCTCGAGCACCGCGGGATCGTAGCCGCCCGGCCCGAGGTCGAGGATCTCGTGGGCGGCGGGATAGAACGGTTCGAGGTCGGTGCGCCGGATCGGCCAGCCGCTATGGGGGACCCAGGGCCGGGGCAGGAAATCGCGCGCGTCGAGCGGAGCGGACATGCCGCCCCAATGGTTGGTCGAGCCGCCGAACTGGCGCACCCGGGTGGCGTCGAGGTCCCAGTAGGGCTGGCCGACGCTGCGCCCGCGGTAGAGGTCCTGGCTCTCCTGCTCGAACTCGAAGCCGCCGCTCTCCAGGACGACGACCCGCGCGGCGCGGCCGCCGAACGCCAGCGCCAGAGCAATCCCGGCCGCGCCGGCGCCGCCGATGCAGAGATCGCAGGCGACCTCGTCCCCACCGTCAAAGGAACGAAAATCTCAAATCACGTCAACCACCGTGTGGTAAGGAATGGATCAGTCAGTCGAACCCGCTTCACAGTGGCGGCCCGGCCGGCCCGCCTCTCCAGCGCTCATCGGTGTTGCGCAGATCGGGGTTTCTCGAATCGGATCTGGCATGGTCTGTCAGTCTGGGATAAGCTCCAGTTTTGGTTGACCCTGCATACAATAGGTGTGGTTGAGAACCAAGGGTTAAACGCATCCGAAGGGCTGGGCTATCCTCGGCTGTGTGCAAGCGGTCGCCACCGGGGCCGCGAACACGCGAGTGAGGCGTAGAGGGCGCATCGCCGCTCGCGCCGCACGGCGCTCGGAACGAGGGACGCCAGCGAAGGCAACCGGCCTGTCGGGACGGAGCACATGCGCAGCATTGCCACCTACACCATCATCGTCGCCGCCTCGGTTCTCCTGGTCGTCAATCCGGTGGTCGTGTACCTGCTCGCGGGCTCGCTGAGCCTCGCCGCCTTCGCCCTGGTGCTCGACGCCTGGCTGGCGATGACCGGGCTGCTCGGCGGTCCATCACCTGCGGCGCGCCAGCCGTCCGGCGTTCTGGCTGATGATCGGCGCCATCGTCACGCTGGTGCCGGCGATGTTCATCGGCGAGGTGGCGCTCGCGTTCGCCCGCCATCAGTACGCCGATCACCTGCTCGGCGAGGTCCCGAAGATCTTTCGCCCGGATCCCAAGCTGGTCTACGCGCCGGTTCCGGGCGCTCGCGGGCGGCATGCCTCGATCGGCAACTTCGACGTCGAGTACGAGATCGACGAGCAGGGCCGCAAGGCCGTGCCCCAGAACCAGGACGCCCGGCGCAGCGTGCACGTCTTCGGGGACTTCGTTCACCTTCGGCTATGGCGTCGCCAATGCCGACACCTGGCCCAACCTGCTGAGCGCGCAAGCTCGGGGACGAGGTCAACGTCCTGAACTACGGCGTGATCGGCTACAGCCTCGAGCAGATGTACCTCGCCCTCGAGCGCTACGCCGACGAGATCCGGCAAGGCGACCTCGTGGTCTTCGCGCCGATCTCCGCCGATCTCGAGCGCAGCCTGGTCGGCAGGCTCTACGTCTGCGGCGGCATGATCCGGGCCGAGGCGAACGAGGTCTTCCCCCGGCTGGACGGCGACCGCTGGGTCTATGAGCCGCTGAGCGAGGCGTGCAACTTCGTCCTCGATTCGGTGCTCGCCAACTCGCCGCTGCCGATCGGCTTCGGCCAGCTCTACCGCCAGCACCATCAGCGCGCGACCTACCCGAAGATGATCGCCAACGCCGACGCCATCTTCGAGCTGACGAAGCGTCTCGTCGCGGCGCGGGGCGCCGACCTGCTGGTGGTCTTCCTGGCCACGCCCGAGGAGTGCGCGCGGGGCGCCCTGGACATCGATCTGCGGCCGCTCGCCACGCCGCATCGCTCGCTCCTGCCGTTCTGCCCGCCGGCCGAGGAAGCGGCTTCGATCCGCTTCCCGCGCAACGGGCACTACGACGCGCGCGGGCATGCCTGGGCCGCGGATGCGGTCCACCAGATCATGGCCGAGCTGCCGGCCGGGCCGAAGGATCCCGTCACCCGGACCGCAAAGGTAGCCGACCCGGGCGACGGCCTGCGCGGACCGCTGAGGCTCGATCGTCCCGCGAGAAGCGCTTGCGCCGCGCCGCCCCGGCGGCGATACAAGGGATCGTTAGCAGCGCGATTGCGGAGCGGCGTCGAATACAACCACCGTGGTGGCAGGTTCAAGCAGGCGACAAGTCAAGTCGCGTTCATTCGCACCGGCTGGCAGGGAAAGGCTTCCATGAAGACATCGTTCCACGAGGATTTCGGTCGGGCCGACGACGTCAAGGGCAGCAGCGACCGTGGCTTCGGCCTCACCGTGGGCGGGATCCTGCTGCTGATCGCCTTGGTGCGGACCTATCTCCACGGCCTCGGCTGGGTCCAGTATGGGCTGGGCGGGATCGGCCTCGTGCTGATCGTCCTCGGACTGGTCGCTCCGGGCAGCCTGAGCGGGTTGAACCGCGCCTGGATGAGGCTCGGCCTGATCCTGTTCAGGGTGGTCAACCCGCTCGTGCTGGGCCTGATCTACGCGACCACGATGGTCCCGATCGGGCTGATGATGCGCCTGACCGGGCGCGACCCACTCCGTCGCAAGCTCGATCCCGAGGCCGAGAGCTACTGGATCCGGCGCGACCCGCCAGGCCCGGCGCCGGACAGCATGATCAACCAGTTCTGAGGTGCCCTCATGTCGTTCATCGCCGAGCTCTGGCGGTTCATGCGCGCGCGCAAGAAGTACTGGCTGCTGCCGATCGTCCTGATGATGGCCCTGTTCGGCGGCCTGATCGTGCTGACGCAGGGCACCGCCGTGGCGCCGTTCATCTACACCGTCTTTTGAGCGAGTGAGCCGATGCGCATCCTCGGCCTGTCCGCGTTCTACCACGACAGCGCGGCCGCGCTGCTCGACGACGGCCGGATCGTCGCCGCCGCCCAGGAGGAGCGCTTCACCCGCAAGAAGCACGACTCCGGGCTTCCCCAGGCACGCCGTCGCGTACTGCCTGGGCGAGGCCGGGATCGGGCTCGACCAGGTCGACCACATCGCCTTCTACGACAAGCCGTTCCTCAAGTTCGAGCGGCTGCTCGAGACCTACCTCGCCTTCGCCCCCCGAGGGCTTCGCCTCGTTCCGCATGGCGATCCCGGTCTGGCTCAAGGAGAAGCTGTTCCAGAAGCGGCTGCTGGTCGAGAAGCTGAAGGAGCAGGGCGGCGAGCGCGATCTCGAGGGCCGGCTGCTGTTCACCGAGCACCACCAGAGCCACGCGGCGAGCGCGTTCTACCCGTCGCCGTTCGAGGAAGCGGCGGTGCTGACGATCGACGGCGTCGGCGAATGGGCCACCACGAGCGTCGGCGTCGGCCGCGGCCGCGAGCTGGAGATGATCAAGGAGATGCACTTCCCGCACTCGCTGGGCCTGCTCTACTCGGCCTTCACCTACTACACCGGCTTCAAGGTCAATTCCGGCGAGTACAAGGTCATGGGCCTGGCGCCCTATGGCGAGCCCCAAGTACGCCCAGCTGATCCTCGAGCACCTGATCGATCTGAAGGAGGACGGCTCGTTCCGGCTCAACCAGGACTATTTCAACTACTGCACCGGCCTGACGATGACGAACCGCCGGTTCGACGAGCTGTTCGGCGGAGCGCCGCGCCGGAGCCGAGGACCGGGTGCAGCAGCGCGAGATGGACCTCGCCGCCTCGATCCAGGCGGTGACCGAGGAGGTGATGCTCCGGCTGACCCGCGCGCTGGCGCGCGAGACCGGGCAGAGGAACCTGTGCCTGGCCGGCGGCGTCGCGCTCAACTGCGTCGCCAACGGCAAGATCCTGCGCGACGGCGCGTTCGAGCGCATCTGGATCCAGCCGGCGGCGGGCGATGCCGGCGGCGCGCTCGGCGCGGCGCTCGCCGCCCACCACCTGTTCAAGGGCCAGCCGCGGCGGCTGAACGGCGCGCAGCGACGGCATGAGCGGCGCCTATCTCGGGCCGGCGTTCGCGCAGGCCGAGATCGAGCGCCGCCTGCGCGCGAGCGGGCGCGGTGTTCGAGGTGGTGCCCGAGCGAGCCGATGATCGCCGGCACCGCCGACGCGCTCGCCGGCGGCAAGGCGGTCGGCTGGTTCCAGGGGCGCATGGAGTTCGGCCCGCGCGCGCTCGGCGCGCGCTCGATCCTGGGCGACGCGCGCTCGCCGACCATGCAGAAGATGCTCAACCTCAAGGTCAAGTACCGGGAATCCTTCCGCCCCTTCGCGCCCTCGGTGCTGCGCGAGCACGTCGCCGACTGGTTCGAGCTCGACGACGACAGCCCCTACATGCTGCTGGTCGCCGACGTCGTGCGAAGCCGGCGCCGGCTGATGAACGAGGACGAGCAGGCGCTGTTCGGCATCGACAAGCTGAACGTCGTGCGCTCCGAGATCCCGGCGGTGACCCACGTCGACTATTCGGCGCGGATCCAGACCGTGCACGCCGACACCAACCCCCGCTACCACGACCTGCTGAGCGCGTTCCACCAGCGCACCGGCTGCCCGGTCCTGGTCAACACCAGCTTCAACGTGCGCGGCGAGCCGATCGTGTGCACGCCCGAGGACGCCTTCCACTGCTTCATGGGCACCGAGATCGAGCTCCTGGTCGCCGGCAACTGCGTGCTCCAGAAGGAGCACCAGGACCCGGCCTTGAAGCGCGACTACAAGGACGCCTTCGAGCTCGACTGACGGGCAGGAGTTGCGTGCCCTCGAGCGCAGCGGGGCGCTCGGCAGGGGATGCCGGCGGCATCACATCTGCCGATGCTCGGCGAGTCCCGCGAGGAGTTGCGCGGCGCGCGGGTGATCGACGATCTCGAGCGCGTCGAGCGCCGCCTCGGCGAGATCAGGCATGGTCCGGGCGATCCTGGCCAGCAGGACGGTGCAGTCCTCGTCGGCGATCGGCGTGACCGCGTCGATCACCTCGGACGA
>CAVWCE010000046.1:0-185823 GCA_963753275.1 uncultured Alphaproteobacteria bacterium
AGCTCTCGGCGGCAAGGTATCGCTGCCACGCCGGCTCGAAGTCGGCGCGGTAGTAGCCGCGCTTGGTCTTGTCGCCGACCCTGATCACCGGCGTCTTGCGGTCGACGACGCCCTTCAGGGTCGAGCGCAGATAGTAGGCATCGAGCGGCTGGCCCCGCCGCACCGTGGGCCAAGGCTCGTCATCCCGCTCGAGCAGCTTGCCGACGAGGTCGGCCGTGGTCATGCGGTCGCGACCGCCGAACACCTCCTTGATCGCGGCCAGCAGCTGGACGAGGCGGTTCTCCTCGGCGCCGGTCTCGAAGTGGATCTTCTCCGAGGCTGCCCGAACGCGCTCCGGCCAAGCGCCGCCGGCGAGGTGCGCGATCGCGTACAGAGGACGCCAGAGGTCGGCGGCGCGGTTGTGCAGGAACTTCGGCACCACCGGGTCGAGGTCGAGCTCGGCCAGGTCCTGGGCCCATCGGTACAGCTTCCGCTGCACGTCATGGAACGTCGGCGACGTGCCGTTGATCAGGCGCGCTTTGACCTCCCCCGGCATCGCCCGCTGGAGCGTGATCACGATCGACCGGTCCTGCACGGTGTCGGTCAGCTCGCGGATGCCGGCGAGGATCATCGGGCACCAGAACTCGAACGTCACGACCTGCCAGCCTTTCCCGCCAGGGTCAGGCACGCACACCCGCTTGCGCGCCGTGCGCCGGTAGCTGGAAGCGTTCAGCGCCGCGGTCAGGCCCTCGCCAGCATTCCTGGGGTTGAGGTAGCGGTCGGCCTCGTCCATCAGCCAGGTGGGCTGATAGCCATCGCTGGTTCGGATGAATGCTGCCTCCGAGGTGCCGGCGACCATTTCCGGGCGGCGCACTACGTTGCTAAGGCAGTCCAGCAGGGTAGTCTTGCCGCACCGCTTTGGTCGGGCTCTGCAGCGCCAGCTTGGGCATGCAGTGCAGGCGGTCGTGCACGTGCGTCATGGCGCAGAAGAGCGCCGCGGCGTGGAGCTTGTGCCGGTCGGCGACGATGTACCGAGCGAGCTCCTCGACCAGCTCGTCGAGCGTCTCGCCGAGCTCGACCGGCTCCTCCCAAGGCTCGGGGTCGCCGAGATCGGGCGGCGCTGCTTCGGCGCCAGCGCGCTTGGCGCGGCGCGCATTGACCTCGTCCCGGATCAACTGCTTGGGCACGCCCTTGAAGACGCCGAGCGTCCTCCAGGCGTGGTGGAGCTCGGCCTCGCGGGTGATGTCGTCATCGATCCGGGCCAGCCGCTCGATGTGCCCGTCGCGGCTCAGTTCCGCTGGCACGGCGCCGGCGATCAGGTCGGCCAGCGCCTTCCTGCCGTCGTCCGCAGATTGCCAGATCGAGTTGGCGTCCTCGCCCGCCGGGGTCTGGGTGATCGCCACCTGGCGGCCGGCCAGCAGCAATCGATCGGCGCCGCGGGCGACTGCGCGGTCGGCTTCGGAACCCGGCGGATCGCCGTCCCTGACGATCACCACGTCGGGCTCGGGCGGCACGACCTTGCCGAGGTTGCCGACTGAGGTGAAGGCGTAGATCGGATGGCCGAGGCAACGCAGCGACAGGGCATCCTCAAGCCCCTCGGTCAACGAGCGCCACGTCCTCCTCGAGGAAGGGCTTGTCCGCTGCCTCTGTCGCCGCCTTGCGCAGCGCCTCGATCGGATCGGCTTCGCCGTCTTCAGAAGAGCTCTGCTCGTCGGCGCGCGGTGGGCTGGATGCGCAGCAGGCCGCGCTCGGACCAGTCCTCGACGAGCGGCCAGAGCTTGCGTGGCGGCGTGATCGTGGACTTGGCACCGCGCGCGTCGACATAGCCCAGCTGCAAGGCAACAGGCTCGCCCTTCGTCGTCGGTCAGCACGGCGACCACCGCGCCCTCGCCAGTGCGGTCGGTGCGCTCCAGAAACCGGACGCAATCCGGGTAGGGCGGCTCCAACCCTCGTGACCGCAGGTAGGTCTCGCCAGGGGTGCCGATCACCTCGACCAGCTGCCCGAGCCAGCCCCTGGCGATCTCGCGGATGCGCTCCGACCTGGCCGCTTGCTCAGCCTCGATGTCCTCGTCCGGCGGCTCCGGGTCGGGATCGCTGCGGCCCTCGAGCCACCGGCGCGCCCATTGCTCAGCCTCCCGGCGACCGCAGTCGTGCGCGCGCTGGATCAGCTCCAACGGTCCGCGCGGCCGCCGGTCGGCGCTGAAATCGATCCAGACGCCCCGCAGCAGGCCGACCCAGAGGCCACCTTTGCTGCCGAAGCGGAGCTCGTCCGGCGTCTCGCTCGTCGGCCTGCCGAGCAGCTCGATCGCCAGCTCGCGCATCCGCCGGCGCAGCCGCGACTCCAATTGCTGGTGAGTCACCGATCGTCACCCGAGATCCGAGTGACCAACCAGGACCTGGCCAAGCTCTGGCAGGCAGGAGAGAACTGAAGGAACTGTAAGCGTCTTGTGCCAGAGGCGGTATTATGATATTCAAGATTTGGTGTTCACTTACTTTTGCTTCGCCAACGGCCGCCTCGCATGTCCCGCCAGGCGGCCGTTTCTCATCCGGGAGCCAGTTCATCGTTCGCCCCTCCTGGCATCCGCCCACTGGCGATCATCACCGCCCGACTTGATCAGCGCGCGGATGTCCTCAACCCGCCAGGCGGTGATCCGGGGCCCCAGCTTGACGGGCTTGGGATACCGGCCAGACCGGACCCCCGCCCACCAGGTTGACTTGCTGACCGGGATTGGACCGCCTGGCCCGATGATGGAGGGCAGCCGGACGAACCCGGTCTGCGGGAGAGAGGCGTTGTTCGACACAGGTCAGCTCCGTCTCGCTCAAGACGGGGCCATCCTGCGTCGTCCGCAAACTGCGGAGGGCGAATTCGGTTTGTCGCTAACCGAATTCGGTTACGGTAGGACCGACCTAGCCTTCAGGCGGCAGGTAATCAGCCGCCTCTCCCAGCCACTTACGCACGGTGTCCAAATCGAGAGGAATACCGAGCTTTGCCAGATCGTCGGCAATGGCACTCGTTGCTTGGTTGCGGTTTGCGCGAGGATCGTACTTGTATTTCGACACCGCCATGCCGATGAGCAATTTCAACACTGTCCCGCGTTCTCGTGTTTTCAATTCCTTTCCTTCGTCAGAAGTCGGCCGCTGGTCTACTCGAAATACTAGCTCTCCATGACCCTCAGGTTGCAGCCGTGGCGATGAGGGCGCGGTAGGGGGTGGGCTGGATCTGCACGGCGTGCTCGATCAGGCGGGCGAAGCGATGGCTGATGCTTTTGGCGGTGCGGCGGTTGAAGCGGAAGGTGAACTCGTCGAGGTAGGCCGGCAGGTGCTTGCTGGAGACCGCGCCGTGATGGGTGCCGAGCAGCCAGCGCTTGGCCAGGCCGAACACCAGGTGGATCGCCGGCAGGCGCAGCGCCGCGTCGCCCCAGCTGGCGCTGAGGTTGAGCGGCTCGTGACGCCAGCCGGCGGGGGCGAGGCCGGCATAGCCCGACCAGCCGTCGGTCGCCACGGACGCGGGCCGGGCGACGGCGCCGGCGAGAAAGCCTTCGAGGCTCTTGGCCGAGACATCGGGCACCACGGCGAGCCGGAGGCGACCCAGGCGACGGCCGCGGGCTTGGCCGCGGCCGGTCTCGACCGCACCGGCGACCCGGATCTTGCCGGCGGCACCACGGCCCGGCGTCCCAGGTCGCGGGCCGCCGACATAGGTCTCGTCGGCCTCGACCCGCTGGCTCAGCGGCGGCCGCTCCGGCCGCACCATGGCCTTGCGGATCTTGTGCAGCCAGCTCCAGGCGGTCTGGTAGCTGCCGAAGCCCATCTGACGCTTGAGCTCCATCGCCGAGATGCCGCCCTTGCTCGAGGTCACCAGGTAGATCGCCAGGAACCACGTCGCGAGCCCGGTCTTGGTCTGCTCGAAGATGGTGCCGGCGAGAATCGAGTGCTGCTTGCCGCAGGCCGTGCACTCCTCGATCAGGCGCTTCTTATGGCTGTAGGCCAGGTCATGCCCGCAGCCGGTGCAGCGGAAGCCCACGGGCCAACGCGCCCGCACCAGATACGCCCGGCATTTCGCGTCCGTGCCGAAGCGCTTCAAAAAGCTCGGCAGATCGCCCGGCAGATCCTTCAGCAGCTCGGCGGCCATGGCGCCCTCCAACCCCGTGTTCTATCTTTGTTCACTCTCGCCCGCCCCGCCGCTGGAGTCAAGCTTCCTGAGCCTCGTGGAGAGCTAGTCTCGAAATTTGTCGGCCTCCCCATCGCGAAGTTGGTGTTTCAGCCAGTCAAGAAGAGTTTGTCTCTGAAAGAGCCATTCTTTCACTTTGTACCAATGAGGCAGTCCCATCAATTCAGCAAGAACGAAATCATCAAGATCCCCGTGCTTGCGATCGAGCCGGAAATTCCCAGCACTCATTGCGGCGGATAGTAGTTCAGTGACGGCCTCTCGAGAGTAGTCGCCTGGCAGTCGGCGTTGGACAAACTCCACGGCGAGCTCGCCCGGGATCCATTCTACATCAGGAAGGACGGCACCCGACTCGCTTGTTGGTGCCCGGGGATTCTTGCTCATGCCCTGACCTTCAACGCAACAATGGCCGCTGGCGTGCCCGCGGCAAACGAGGCCCACGCCTCCATGAGGTCACGGCGCTTGTCCAGCAGGTCTCCTCGCCGGTAGGCGGCTTCGGTCTTGTCCTTGACGCTGTGGCCAAGCGCCAACTCACACACCTCGCGCGGGAAGCTCGTCCGCTCGGACGCCCAGTCGCGGAACGACGATCGGAACCCGTGCGCTGTCACTTTCAGGCCCATGCGCCGCAGCGTCATCAGGAGGGCCATATTCGACAGCGGCTTGCCGATTGACCGGCCCGGAAAGACGTAAGGGCTGTCGCCCGACAGCTCCCTCGCATCGGCGAGGATCTCCAGGCAGCGCCCCGACAGCGGGACCCTGTGCTGCCGCGCGGTCTTCGTGCGCTCGGGCGGGACCGTCCAGGTCTCGCCAACAAGGTCGATCTCCTCCCACCTCGCCGCCAGCGCTTCGCTGGTGCGGGCCGCAGTGAGCACCACGAACTCGAAGGCCAGCCGCGGGGACAAGCCGATGTCGACCTCGTGGAGCGCCGCGAGGAAACCGGGCACCTCCGAGTAGGGAAGGGCCGCGTGATGAGCCGTGCGATCGGGCTGCCTGGGCAGTCCTTTGGTGACACCAGAAACTGGGTTCTCGCCTTCGCGGAAGCCCGCGGCCTTCGCCCAGTCCAGTACCGCGCCGATCCGCTGGCGCACCCGCCGCGCGGTCTCCGGCCTAGTGAGCCAGATGGGCGCGAGCACCTTGAGGACGTCCGGGGTTTCGATCTGATCGACCCGCCGGTCGCCCATCGTCGGGTGCACGTATTGGTCCAGCGTATTGATCCATTGCGCGGAGTGCTTCGCATTCCTCCATGACTTTGAGTGTTCGGCGTGCACCGCCCGCGACGCCTCCTCCAAGGTTGGGACCCGGCGCCGCTCCTTGCGACGCTCCGCCAGCGGGTCGCCGCCGTTCCGCGCCAGCTTGCGGTACCCCAGCGCCTGTTCCCGGGCCTCGGCCAGCGAAACCACCCGCAATCCGCCGAGGCCGATGTCGCGGCGCTTGCCGCGGACGACCGTGCGCAAGCACCCAGCGCTTCGCACCCGACGGATCGACGACGAGATAGAGACCGTTGCCGTCAGCGTAGCGGCCCGGCTCGGTGATCGACCGGACGCGGACCGCTGACAGAGCCTTCTCCGGGTGCCGGCCTTTGGGCTTCACGTCTCATCCCACATTCCAGCCAACAAACTATATGGGATTTGGTCGGATCGCAAGAGACGAGATCGGACGATGGCTCGCACCTAACCGACCGTTCTGCATGGCATTGCTGGCCAGTGCTGGATGCCGGTGGATATCATGACGGCGGACACCCCATCCGCCAGGAATTCCTTGTCTACTATTTCCATGGGATTTGAGCAATTAGTGCTGATGCCGTCTTGTAGCGTCCGAGCTATCCAGACGATCCGCGCTAATGTGGTGACCTGAGATGGCCGCGAGCCGCATTGCCTCGGTCACCGCCGAGGTCCTGGCGACCCGGTCAGTGCCCACCTCCTCCCGAGCGATCGTCATGGTCCTCGGCGCATGACGCCATGGCCGGCGCCAACCTGACCACCAACGAAGCATCTCCCCGGGCCGCGTTGCTGCGCCCGGACATGGTCGCCCTGCAGCGGGCCTTCAGATCACACTACCCAACAAGCTGTTCCAGCAGCGGCTCCAGCTGAGCCAGGGCGTGGGTCGTCGCGTAGTCGCTGATCGCATAGGGTACGACCAGCCAGCCGTTGTGGATCAGGGAACCACAGCTGTAGACCACGTTCGGGACGTAGCCGTCGCGCTCGTGATCGAGCGGTTCGAGTAGCGGCTGACGGAGGCGTCCGATGACCCGCCGCGGGTCTTCGAGATCGAGCAGCGCGGCGCCGATGCAGTAATTGCGCATGGCGCCGACCCCGTGGGTCACGACGAGCCAGCCAGCCTCGGTTTCCAAGGGCGAGCCGCAATTGCCAATCTGAACATACTCCCAGGGTGCCTCGGGCTCCATCAGGACCTCATGCTGTTCCCAGTGATGGACATCGTCCGAGAACATGAGGGTGAGGCTCACGCCGCCCTGGCGACCCAACATGGCGTAGCGGCCGCCAATGCGGCGCGGGAACAGCGCCATGCCTTTGTTCTGCGCCGCCGCGCCGTGCAACGGCCGAAGCCTGAACTTCAGAAAATCCTCGGTCTCGATCAGCTGCGGCAAGATGTGATTGCGGTCGAAAGCCGTGTAGGTGGCATAGTAGCGGTGGCTGCCGTCGTCCTCGCGAAAGCGCACGAACCGCGCGTCCTCGATGCCGCCCTGCTCGCTGGGGGACGCGGGGAAGATCACGCGCTCGGACAGTCCCAACGAGCTCGGAAAATCGACCACGTAGTCGCAGTGCGCGGCCCAGCGGATCGCGTCCCGCACCGACTGCTGTTCGTGCTCACCGGTCGTCGAACCGGGCCAGCGCTCCGGGTGACGGAGAAAGGCCTCCAACTCTGCGGGATCGAAGGTTGGCGCAAGATCGCCGAACGCGGCAGCGATGAAAGCCTCGTCGACTCCCATCTTCAGCAGGGTTGCGACAAAGTCGGCTTTGCGACAGCGCGGGTAGCGAACTTCGGGCGAGATGACCGAAGGGGAGACCGGGCCAAAGGCGAGGTCGCCGTCGACGCCGATGAGGCCTTCCCGAAATTCGATCGACGAGAGGTGGCCCTCGCCGGTTGCGCGCAAGCTCATGACGAAGCGCAGGGCACCGGCAGGGACACTTTCCTGAGATGGGTGCGGGACGATCGAGGGGTTGAACAGCGCCGCCGACTGCAGGCTGTATTCGCTCATGAAGTAGGCGCCGATCAGCAGAGACTGCAGTGGCGAAGGTTCCGTAGCCGGCGGCATGAGGTGAGCCAATTGCCGATAGCGGTTGAGGAATACGGCCTCGATGCCCGCATGCTTATGGCTCAGGCACCGCATGACATTCTGCAGCCCGCCCTCCACCTCGGGCGCGGACATCATGAGAATCCGCTGGATGATCTCGCGCAGCCGTCGGTCGCCCCCGGGCAGAAACGGGCGCAGCAGCATGCGCGAGTTGTCGGGGCGCAGATACTTACCTGAGCGCCGGACCGGGAATCGGTCGTCGGACGCCTGCGCGAAGTCACTGGCGGCTTGATCCATGCTCTCCCATTCTGGCTTGCACGTGTGTCTGCGCGAAGCTCAGGCTCGAGCCTGCCAACCCGTCTGGTCGGGCGGTTTCTGCAGTGTTGGTGACCTCTGCGCTCGCTTCCGTGGATAGCTGCAGGGTTGTCATCTCCTCTAGCGCCAGCAGAAAAGCCAGCGTGGACTCCGCGCCCTGGTTTAGATTAATCCGGTCGAAATGCAAGCCGTCATAGCAACCCCCGGATGAGGGATTGTACAGTGGTTGGTCGAGGTCGTTGCGACCAAGGAACCAGGCGAAGGCGCGCCGGGCCTCATCGCGCCAGAAGAGATCCTGGGTCGCCTCAAAGGCTTCGACACAGGCCGATACGGTGGCCTGCGCCTCGATGGGTTGCTGGTCGAAACGGGCTCGCGGGCCGCCGCGACGATAGAAGCCGTCCGAGCCGATCGGCACGAAGTGGCCATCGCGGGTCTGCTCGCTCACCAGCCAGCGCAGCGTCTGCAGCCCAAGCTCCAGCGCCCGCTGCCGATGCGCCCCGCCGTGGCGGCCGCTGCAGATGAGCGCGTGCGGCAGCTTCGCGTTGACGTAGCTCAGGACCGGCTCGAACCACGGCCAATCCTCCTCGCTTTGCGCCTCGTACAGGCGGATCAGCTTTTCTGTCAGCGCGTCGCTGATCGCGCTGACGTTGCGGTCGCCGCTCAGATGCTCGAGGTACTGCTGCACCCCGATCAGCCCGAAGGCCCAGGCGCGTGGCGAGCTCATGGTCTCCAGCTCTGGCAGCGCCTGGAGAAAGAGCTCAGCCGCCCACTTCTGGAAGCTGCGGTGCTTCGATCGTGCCAGACACATGCCCAACGCCCACAGGCAGCGCCCGAAGCAGTCGTCTGAACCGGTCTCATCCCGCCAGCGGCGATCGAAATCCATGAAGTTTCGAAACCGGCGGCTGTCGCGGTCGAAAGCGTGCTGCACGAAGGCAGAGTACTTCGTCGCAAGCTGCCGGCGCGCCGGCGAGTCGTGGCTCGAACTCGAGCAAAACCATGAGCAGGAGGGCGCGTGCGTTGTCGTCCGTGCAGTAGCCGTCGGCATAGCTGGGCATGGCATAGGCCGCATGCTGAAAGATGCCGATCGAATTGGTGAGCCGCTCCACATGATCCAGCGTGAGCTCGGGGAGCTCGATGGGTTGCTGAGCCAGGGTCTTGACCGTGAACCGAGGGCCATGATGATGCCTGTGCTCGCTGCGCGCCTTGCGGAACGATGCGAGATAGGAATGGGCCGCCTCGCTCCAGATCATCCCGCGGCCTAGATGGTAAGCACGTTTGCGCATCGCCTCGAGGCGCGCCTCGTCTTCCAACAGACCGCACACCGCCGTCGCGATGGCCGCGCTGTCATGGAACGGCACCAGCACGCCACGGTCCTCGGCCAGCAACTCCTCGGCGTGCCAGTAGGGGGTCGAGATGACCGCTTTGCCACAGCCGAACGCATAGCAGAGCGTGCCGGAGGTGGCCTGCGCTTGGGTGAGATAGGGGGTGATATAGATGTCCGCCGCGCCGATGAACTGCTCCAGCTCCTCAAGCTCCACGAACCGGTTGTAGAAGCCGACGTGCTGCCTCATCCCAAGTTTCTCCGCCAGACGCTCCAGGCTGAGCCGGTAGCTTTCGCCTTCCGCGCGCACGAGATGCGGATGGGTCGCGCCGAGCACGATGTAAATCAGGTCCGGGTACTGTCGGGTGATCTCAGGCAGCGCCCGGATCACGTACTCGATTCCCTTGCCCGGGGAGAGCAGTCCGAAGGTCAGCAGCACCTCCTTGCCCTCGACCCCGAACTGGTCCTTGAGGGAGTTCGGATCGACGAAGGGCATATCCGGAATGCCGTGCGCGATCAGATCGATCTTGGCGGCGGGGGCAGCGTGGATCTCGCGCAGAATCCTGCGCCCGCGCTCGGTCATCACGACCAGCCGTTCCGACTGCCTGACGATCTCGTCCATCACCCGGCGTTGGTCAGGAGCGGGCTCCTCCAGGATGGTGTGCAAGGTCGTCACCACGGGGAGGTCGACCTCGCGCAGGATGGCCAGAATGTGGCTCCCCGACCGGCCGCCATAGATCCCGAACTCATGCTGCAGGCAGATCGCGTCGAAGCCGTTGAATCGAAGGAAGTTCACCGCCTCCTGATAGTCGCGCAGGCGCTGCTCCTGGATCTCGAACTGCACTTCCGGCCCATAGTCATAACCTTCCGGCACGTCATTGATGGCCAGCACGCCACACTCCGCGTCCGGATACTGCGCGGCCACGGCGCCGCGCAGGTCGTGCGTGAAGGTGGCGATCCCGCACCTGCGTGGCAGATAGTCAGAGACGAACGCGATCTTCGAGGGCTGGTCTGCTTGTTTCATGGCTGATTGGACCTCGTTGCAGCCGGGTCATTTGGGGATGCTCAACGCCGCGCTATCGCATGGAACGGCCAACGGGACGCTCCAGATCCGCACGGGATGTGCGGCATCGTCGCTTACTCTCCTCCAGCTCGAAAATCGTTGCGTAGACACGCTCATAGGCTGAGACCATGCTGGCGATCGAAAAGCGCGTCTCGACGCGCTGCCGGCAGGCGCGGCGGTCGATCTCGGCGAGTCGGGCCAGCGCCTGGACCGCCTGCTCGGGGGTGCTGACCAGAAAACCGGTCTTCCCATCCTCGATGACCTCGCGGCAGGAGCCGAGATCCATCGCGATCACGGGCACGCCCGCGGCATTGGCCTCGGCGAGGACCAGGCCGAACCGTTCCGGGATCGTATTCAGGTGCAGCAACGCGCTCGCCGCCGCGAACAGCGCGTTCTTGCCCGGCACATCCACGGGCCCGACATAGTCGACCGTGCTGCCATCGAGATGGGGCTCGATCTGCTCGCGGAAATACGTCTGGTCCTGCACGATGCCGGCGATGATCAGGCGCCGCCCGCTCAGGCGCGCGACCTCGATCGCGAGATGAACGCCCTTGTCCGGATGGATGCGGCCGAGAAAGATCAGGTCATCGCCCGCGCGCTCCTGGAACGGGTAGAGCGCGAGATCGATCCCGTTGTAGACGGTCGCCAGATAGCTCAGCGCGGGGGCGCGGTCGGCGTCGCTGATCGAGACGTAGTAGCCGTCGCGATATTTTTCATAGACCGGCATGATCTTGGGCGAGGAGAAGCCATGGATGGTGGTCAGCACCGGTGTCCGGATCAGGCGGCTGTAGCTCAACGCCATGAAGTCGTAGTGGCTGTGAATGAGGTCGAACTCGGCGGCGTGCTCGAACGCTTCCGCGATGTGCAGGTATTCGGCGACCTTGGGGTCGGCGGCGGGGTCCTCCTCATAGCCCTTGTCGATCACGGCGTGGAGCCGGGCGCGGGTGATCGAGTCCCCGGTGGCGAACAGGGTCACGTCCCAGCCGCGCGCGACCAGGCCTTCGGTAAGGTTGCTGGCCACCGTTTCCCAGGCGCCGTAGTGCCGGGGAGGGGTCCGCCAGGCGACCGGTGACAGCACCGCCACTCGTTGGGCGCGCTCGACCACGCCGGCCGGCCCGGCCGAGTCCGCCTGGAAATCAGCATCTGATTCCGACAAAGGCCGCTGTTCCTACGACTGCGAGCCCTTCGGGGCTCGGCAGGAGAACCGACGCCACTCAGGCATGCCGCACCGAGTTGCCGCCCTTGAGCATCGTCTCGATCAGCGAGGCGGCTTCCTCGTGGGCCACCGTGCCGCCGTCGGTCATCAGCGGTATGGAGTTGCGATGGGCGGCCGCGGCGTCCTCGAGGATCGCCCTCGCTTCGGTATGATCGATGATCTTGTTCTCGGTGAGCGACAGAAGCATCAATTCGCAGATGGCAAGCGCCGCGTGCCCTGCCGCACCTGAAACGCTGCTCATGGCTTCCTCCTGTGAGCGGATCGTGGGACCGGACGGCATCGCGAGTTGGCTTCCGGTCGTGGTGGCAGGGAGACTATCCGTTTGAGAGCGGCGCCAGACTAATCTAGAGTAGTCGGTCGACGCTGCCTGGTGTCCGCTCGCGCAGCAATGATCGGCCGGACAACGGCCGTGGCCGCGTTCATGATGACGGATGAGGAACTCATGGCGGCGGGCGCGAGCGCTCTGGTCCAGAAGCTGAATCGGTTCCTGCCACTGGAGTCCGCCGAGCTGGCGAGCCTTGCCGGCCTCGAGGCGCGGCGGCGCTCGATCCTTGCGCAGACCGAGATCGTTCACGAGCGCCAGGAGGGTCATCACGCCTTCATCCTGCAGGAAGGCTGGGCGTGCGCCTACAAGCTGCTGCCCGACGGCGGTCGGCAGGTGATCGATTTCTCGGTCCCGGGCGACTTCATGGGCCTGCGCAGCGTCCTCCTGCGCACCTCCGACCACGCCTTCGCGGCCGTGACCGACCTCGTCGTCGCCGAGGTGTCGGCGCGGCAGATGATCGACACCTTCCAGCGAATGCCGCGATTGGGGGCGGCGATCCTGTGGGCGGCCTCGCGCGACGAGGCGATGGTGGTCGAGCATCTGGTCAACATCGGCCGGCGCAGCGCCCTGGTGCGCACCGCCCATCTCCTGGTCGAGCTGGGGCTGCGCCTGCAGCTCGTGGGGCTCGGCTCGGACAGCGGCTTCGTCTGCCCGCTCAACCAGTATCTCCTGGCCGATGCGCTGGGGCTCACCGCGATTCACGTGAACCGCGTCCTGCGCCAGCTGCGCGAGCGGCGCCTGGTGACCTTCCGGGAAGGTCGCGTCGAGTTTCACGATCTCAAGGGCCTGCGCGAGCTCGCCGAATATCACAGCGGCTATCTCGACCAGAGCAACGGGCTCGGAAACTGAGGTCTGCGCCGCCGAGCCGCGGGCCACTCGCTTGCCGCGCTGATCCACAAGAAACTCGCGGAGAAGCCCATTCCCCCCGCCGCGCGGACCGGCGGCACCCGCTGCATCGTCATCCTTCCACGCCCGAGCGGAGAGCGGCATCCCCCACCACCGCGGCGAGCTGTCGTTACCACGCAGATTGTTCAGTCTGCTTGCAGGCGTTGAAGCGTTGATGCCGGCGTGGGGTCGATGGTGGTTGTACCAATGCAGCCACGCCGGCATGTCGGTGGCGCGGTGAGCGGAGCTGGCGTAGGGCTTGCCGTAGAGCCATTCGCGCAACGCGGTCTGAATGAAGCGCTCAGCCTTGCCGTTGGTGCGGGGCCGATACGGCCGCGTGGTGAGGTGGCGCGCGCCGAGCTTGGCAAGGGCAGCCTTGAAGAGCCGGCACTTGGTGTAGGCGAAGGCGTTGTCGGTCATGACGCGCTCGATCCTGACGCCGAGGGTCGCGAACCAGGCGGCGGCGCGGGCCAGGAAGCCGGCGCAGGTCTGGCCGCGCTCGTCGGGCAGGAGCTCGGTGTAGGCCAGGCGCGAGGCATCATCGATCGCGACGTGCAGATATTCCCAGCCGACGCCGCGCGCCCGGTGGCGATGACGATCGCCGGTGATGCGGTGGCCGAGGCCGTCGAACTTGCCGAGCTTCTTGCTGTCGATGTGGAGCAGCTCACCAGCGGCACTGCGCTCATAGCGGACCGCCGGTGGCTTCGCCTTCAAGGCCGCCACCCGGCCGAGCCCGAGCCGGCGCAGCACCGTGCCTACGGTCGAGACCGGTCGGTCGAGGGCGCGCGCGATGCGCGGGCCGCTCCAGCGCTGCCGGCGCAGACGCTCGATCTCGGCGACCGCCGCATCGGGCAGGCGGTGCGGGCAGCGGGCCGGCGTCGGCTTGCGGTCATGGAGAGCCGCCGCGCCGCCGGCCCGGTAGCGCGCCAGCCACTTGTAGGCAGTCCGTTCCGACACCCCGGCAGCCAGCGCCGCGTCGCCGATGCGCCAGCCGTCCTCGCGGACCCGCTCGACCAGAAGGAGTTGACCATGCACCGTCATGCGCGCATTCTGATGAACGTTCATCCGAGGCTCCCGGGGCAGCTGTTCAGGTCTTGCAACCACAGCTTCAACCCCACGCCGCGGATGAACAACCTTCATAGCAACGACAGCTAGCCGACGGGTCGGAAAATTGAATCGTGCCGCTCTGCTGAGCGGCGGTTCGATCTGCTGATCCAGGTTAGTGCGGCCCGGCGGTCGGTCGGGTAGGCGTACAGGGGGATCGGACCGCGCGGCGTGGTCGCTCCGCCCTGGAATCCACCGCCTGGACGTGGTGACGCCTCCGCATGCCCAGGCACTCGCCTCAACCTGACCTCGATCTGCCGTCCGGCGAGCGGCTTGGCGGTTGATCGGACGAGTCAAGGAAGCGCTCGTTGGCCGCAACGGGCAGACGCCTCCGGGCACCGCCGCGGTCGCGCCGGATCAGCCGCGCATCGCCATACCCTCTCGACCCGCGGAGCTGCAACGGCTGCTCGGCGCGAGCATCGACGAAAACAGGCACCTCACGACGCATGTTCGCCGGCTCGAGGCGGAACTCCGCAGGAGCTCGGCCGAGCTTGCCAAGCTGCGCGGGGAACTGCGTGGCGCGGTGCACGATGCCCTGACCGATCCGCTCACCGGGCTGGCCAACCGCCGGTCGTTCGATCTGGAGCTGCGGGCGGTCGGGGCGGGCGCGAGCAGGTCGTCGCCCGCGCACCTGGTGATGGCCGATATCGATCACTTCAAGCGGGTCAACGACGCCCATGGGCACGACATCGGCGACGAGGTGTTGCGCATCGTGGGCGAGGTCCTCCTCGCCAATGTCAGGCGCGACAGCCTGGTCGCCCGGGTTGGCGGGGACGAGTTCGGCCTCCTGCTGCGAGGCGCCACTCCGCACTATACGGCCGGGATCGCCACCCGCCTGTGCGAGGTTCTCGCGTCCCGCCCGCTCGTCGTGCGCGGGTTGCGCGAAGTCATCGAGGGGATCACGCTCTCGATCGGGGTGGCCGCTGGGCGCGCGGAGGAAAGCACTGCCGGATGGTATGCACGCGCCGACGCGGCGCTGTACGAGGCGAAGCGCGGCGGCGGCAACCGGGTCAGCATCGCTCGCATGCTCGAGCTTAAGTTTACCTTCGCAGGCCGATGTAAACTCTAAGTTTCGTCCCCATATGTCATTGTAGCCTGATGTGATCGGGCCGATCACCCAAAATGGTCGGGGCCCTTCGCCCCATGTCGGCGAGCATGCATATCTGCGCAGATCCAAGCCTTTTGGCGATGAGGCACATGCGGAGACCGGGAGACATCGAGATGACCGTGCGCACGAGCCGCAAGACCGTCACCTTCACCCAGCCGTTCTCTTTGAGCGGGATCGAGGTGCAACCGGCCGGCACCTATACGGTGGAGACCGACGAAGAGTTGCTTCCGGGTTTGTCATTCCCCGCCTACCGGCGCATCGCGAGCCTGATCTTCCTGCGCTCGCGAGGCGGCGGACCGGTCGTGGAGGAGATTGCCAGCGTCGATCCGCTGGAGCTGCAAGCAGCTCAGGAAAGGGATGCCGGCCTGCACACCCTCGCCGACTATCACAGCGGCTATCTCGACCAGAACGACGGGCAGAGAATCTGAAGTTCGCGCGGGTCCACTGCGCTGGCAGTCTCGATCTGCTGATCCGGGTTATCGGAGAGCCGGCCCCGCGATCGATTGGGCTTCAGGGTAGCTTGTTGAGAAACTAGCCGCGCGGCTTGGTTGCTCCGTCCGGGTCTGACGTCTGACGTGGTACCAAGCGCTTGGGCATTTGTAGGAGACCAGTCATGCACGGGCTTAAAGCCAGGCTCAATGGCGCAGCGTACTCATCGATCGCCGACTGGTTCGTGCTGAACAGCAACGAACTGACTTGGATCGCACTGGTTACCGTGGGCGTGATCGCCGTCGGGATGTTGATGTGAGCGCGCGACGCAGCGCTGTGCTGTCCTAACCAACGCAGCTCCGGAGTTGCTCGTTGTGCTCCGGTGTCCAGCCCTCTGCCTGTGCGAACCAAAGAAGAAAGAAGGCGCCCGCAACGGCGGACGCCCCCGGTCGCTGCCCCGCGCGCGGGGCAGCGAGATGGACTTAGGCGATCAGGCGGCCTTCTTGCCCTCGATCAGTTTCTTGCCCTCGACGACCTTGGTGGCCAAAGCGGGCTTGCTCTCGACCGCGATCCGGCGCGGCTTCATCGCCTCGGGCAACTCACGCTCGAGGTCGACCTGCAGGACGCCATCGGCCAGCGACGCACCGACGACCTTGACGTGATCGGCAAGGCTGAAGCGGCGCTCGAAAGCACGCGTCGCGATGCCGCGATAGAGGTAGGTGGTGGCGCCTTCGCGCGGCTCGCCGAGGTTGCCGCTGACGACGAGCAGGTTCTCCTGCGCGGTGATCTCGACGTCGTTTTCGCCGAACCCGGCGACCGCCATCATGATCCGGTACTTGTCGTCGCTCGTCTTCTCGATGTTGTACGGCGGATAGCCGGCGGCGCTGTCATCGGCGCGCGACGCGGCGTCGAACAGGTCGCTCCAGCGGTCGAAACCGACGCTCGAACGGAACAGCGGAGCGAAGTCGTAGGTACGCATAGCTCAATACCCTTCTTGAGAAGCGGTATCTCAGTGTTGCGGCGGGTCCGCCGCCCATGCGGCCAGACCCGGGATCGGACCCGCTCGCGGCTTCCGATCACTGTGGTAGGAAAGACTTGCCGCTGATTAACAAGTGGTATTTCTGTAACAACTTTACAAGATGCAATCGATAATATTTTGGATAACAATGTTGCAAAGAAAATAATAACCACTTGATCCTGTTGTTGCTATAGATGGATCAAGGAATTCTGACGTCCTCAACGCGCCGGCTACGACCTGCAGTTCGAGTGGTTAGCAGACATTCTGCGTGAGCAGCAATAAGCTTTGCCGCAGACACGGCTGGGACTCCTGGAACGCTCGTTCGAAACGGCGCTGCCCGGCTACTAATCTCCCATTATAATACCTGACAAATCGGTTGGCTGGTGCTAGCCATGCTGGATGGACGCACATGATTTTCGCAGCATCGGCCGGGCGGCGCAGGAGGCGCTCAGGCGTCGCGCCATCGTGCTGGTCGAGCAGAACGGCATGAGCCAGGCGGCGGCGGCCGGAGCGGTCGGCGTGCAGCGGCAGACGGTCAACATCTGGCTCAAGCGCTACCGGCAACAGGGCGAGGCCGGCCTCCTCGATGGGCGTCGGGTGTCCGGGCGCAAGGGCCAGGGAGCGCTCACCGCCGATCAGGCCCGACAGCTCCGCCGCTGGATCGCCGAGAAGACGCCGGACCAGCTGAAGCTGCCGTTCGCGCTGTGGACGTCACGGGCGGTGCGTGAGCTGATCGAGCGGCGCTTCGGCCAGCGCCTCGGCCTGTCGACCGTCCAACTCTACCTCAAGCGCTGGGGCATGACCCCGCAAAAGCCGCTCACGCGCGCCACGCAACGCTCGCCCGCTGCCGTGGCTGCCTGGCTGGAGCGCGACTACCCGGCGATCGCCAGGCGCGCCAAGCACGAGCGGGGGGTCGTCTACTGGGGCGACGAGACCGGCATCTCCAACCAGGACCAGATCGGCCGCAGCTGGGCCCCGAGAGGCCAGACGCCGGTCGTCGGCCGGACCGCCAAGCGGATCTCCAAGAGCATGATCTCGGCGGTCTCCAACCGCGGCCTGATGCGCTTCATGCTGTACGATGGCGCGCTCGACATCGCTCGGTTCCTCACCTTCCTGCGCCGGCTGATCAAGGACGCCGAGCAGAAGGTGTTCCTCGTGGTCGACAACCTGAAGGTGCACCACGCCAGGAAGGTCAAGGCCTGGCTCCAGAGCCATCGCCATGAGATCGAGCTGTTCTACCTGCCGGCCTACGCGCCCGAGCATAACCCGGACGAATATTTGAACAACGACGTCAAGCAGAAGTTGCGCCAACAGCCGCAGCCTGACGGCAAAGACGAGCTGGTCGCGAACACCCGCACCG
The DNA here is from genome assembly GCA_963753275.1 of uncultured Alphaproteobacteria bacterium. GTDB lineage: Bacteria > Pseudomonadota > Alphaproteobacteria > Geminicoccales > Geminicoccaceae > DATAOG01. The sequence continues at coordinate 17,542 of CAVWCE010000046.1, forward strand.
TCCTGCGCGCCATTCAGCGTTCACCGGCTCGGGTCCGCGGCTACTTCCGACCCCATCCCGTCCAATACGCAGCCTGATTGTCAGGTATCATATTGGGGTATTAATAATCGAGGTTAGTGCGACCCGGTGATCGGGTGGTTACAGGTGCGGGTCGACAATCCTGACTCCCTTCGCTGTAGCATATAGGGAAACGCCGATGGGTCGGGCTGCCCGGTCGGTTTTGCACGAGGCCGGCCCGGCACTTCTGCAAGGGGGCCATCAGTTGACGTCACGGACGCTGACGAGGTGGGCGTCATGCAGCAGACGATCCGAGAATGCCGGGTCGACACGGCGGGGCGGAGCGGCCGGCCGGGCCGGACGCGCGTCATTGGGTCACGGTGCTCGCACCCTACCGGGAGCCGAGCCTCGGTCGGAGCTTGGCCGAGCTCGCCGTCACGGTGGCGCCGTTTGTGGCCTTGTGGCTCCTGATGCTGCTCGGCCTCCGCTATTCCTACTGGCTCTGCCTGGTGCTCGCCGTGCCCGCGGCGGGCTTCCTCGTGCGCCTGTTCATGATCCAGCACGACTGCGGGCACGGCTCGTTCTTTCGCCGGCGGCGCGCCAACGATTGGCTCGGCCGGGTGCTGGGGGTGCTGACGCTTACCCCCTACGGCTATTGGCGGCGCACGCACGCCATCCATCACGCCACCTCCAGCCATCTCGGGCGGCGCGGCACCGGCGATATCGACACGCTGACCGTGCGCGAGTACCGGAGCCTGCCGGCGTGGCGCCGCGCGCTCTACCGCCTGACGCGCCACCCGATCGTCGTGCTCGGCCTCGGGCCGTTCTATCTGTTCGTGCTCAAGCACCGCCTGCCGGTGCGGCTGATGCGCGCCGGCAGGGAGCCCTGGCTCAGCGTCATGTCGACCAACCTCGCGATCGCGGTGGTGGTCGGTCTCCTGGTGGCGCTTTTGGGGGCGCGCGACTTTCTGCTGGTGCAGACGCCGATCACCCTGCTCGCCTCGTCGGCCGGCGTCTGGCTGTTCTACGTGCAGCACCAGTTCGAGCACACTGGTGGGCGTGGGACGCGGACTGGAACCTGCACACCGGCGCCCTGCACGGCAGCTCGCACTACGACCTGCCGCCCGTGCTGCGCTGGTTCACGGCCAACATCGGCATCCATCACGTCCATCATCTGTGCAGCCGGATCCCCTGCTACCGGCTCGGCGAGGCGCTGCGCGAGCATCCGGAGCTGCGCGCGGTCAGTCGCCTGACGCTCAAGGAGAGCTTCCGCTGCCTGCGGCTCGCTCTGTGGGACGAGGACCGGCAGCGACTGGTGGGGTTCCGCGACGCCGATCCCGCAAGGGCTTCGTCGCCGGCATCGCTCGCAGCCGCCGGCTGAGCCGTCGCCGGCCGCGAGACCGCTCGTCGAGCCGGATCGCGAGCGCACCTTCGCTGATGCAGATTAGCGGCGCGGATCGCCGGCTCGGCTAAGGAATGGCGGTCGAGGACGCCGGGCGAGCGCTCGGGGCATTCGCTGGCGGCCTGGCAATCAACGAGGTGACGAACCTTGGCGCTTCTCGGGCTCATCGCTTTCCTGATCGCGGCGGTCGACATGGCAGCCTCTCTGGCCGGCCTTCATCTCACCTCGGTCGGATGGTCACCGCTGGTCTTCATGCTGATCGCCGTGCTGCTGTTCACGCTCGAGTTCCTGAAACCCGCTGAGCAGCCCCGCGCGTGAAGGCGCTCGGCGCGACCGTTCTCGGCGTCGCTCTGCTGACGGCGTGCTCGACCGCGCCGATGCCGCGCTGCGATGCCGTAGCGCAAAACGGCACCGGGTCGAGCAGCTACAGCCTTGCCTCGGGCGATCAGCTCCAGATCGTCGTCTTCCGGCATCCCGATCTGTCTGGCCAGTTCTCGCTCGATGGCGAGGGCTACCTGGCATTGCCGCTGGTCGGCGACATCGCCGCCAATGGCTTGACCACGCGTCAATTGGAGGACGAGATCGAGATTCGACTGAAGTCCGATGGCTTCCTGGTCAGCCCACAGGTCGGTGTGCAGCTCGCGACCTATCGATCGTTCTACGTCCTGGGCGAGGTCGGCACGCCCGGCAGCTACGAGTATCGCAATGGCATGATGGTGATCAACGCCATCGCCCTCGCGGGCGGCTACACCGCTCGGGCCGATCAGTCGAGCGCGACGATCGGGCGTGGCGACTGTCGTTTCGACACCCGAGCCGATACGTTCGTCAATCCGGGCGACATCATCACCATTGCCGAGCGGTTCTTCTGATCGAACCCGAGCTCCGGCCCGCCAGCGGTCTGATTCCGACCACTGGCAAGAAATTGCGGCACTGGGGCTAACGCAGATTAGCAGAGCGGATCGCTGGATCGGCTACGACTGGCAGTCAAGGACGCCGGGCGGTCGCCTGGCGCATTCAGCGCAGACGTCCCCCCGGAATCCGCCGCTCTGCGCGCCTGCAACCCGACCGCAGGTTTCTGAGAGGACCCCAGACGAGGTTGCCTCGGTACGAGGCACACGAATTCAGAGAGGTTGCCATGCTACAGAAATCGACTCTATCGCAGCGCTTCAGGGACTACCAGGCGAGCAAGACGGTGCTGTTCTGGGCCTGTGCGGGATCCGTCGTCGTGGCCACCGTCGTCGGCTTCTCCTGGGGCGGCTGGGTGACCGGCGGCAGTGCCCGGGATTTGGCAGCGAACTCGGCCGCGCAGGCGCGCCAGGAGATGGCCGCGGTGGTGTGCGTCGACCGCTTCATGGCCGCGCCGGACGTCGGCGTCCAGCTGACCGCGCTGAAGGAAATCACGAGCTCCTATGCGCAGGGGAAGTTCGTCCAGGACGGCGGCTGGGCGACGATCGTGCCCGCCAGCAGCGAGGCTGACCGCAAGGCGAGTGCTGCGGCGAGCGCCGATGACCGCAAGGCCGCCGGGCTGTGCGCCGAAGAGCTTGCCAAGCGCGAGGCTCCCCGGCCCGGGGAAGCTGCGCAGGTCAACGACGGGGCGACCGTAGCGCAATAGGCGCGCTGCAATGCGGTTCTCGGAGGGTCTCAGACGATGCCCCTTTCGAGAAGAGGTCACAATCCGATCAGGCCCGGCGGCGGGAAAAGATCCGGCCGCCGGGCAGGCTCGAATGGAGCGCCCGCCTCCCCGGCGGCAGGCCCGTCGACCCCGACGGTCACCGTCGGGGAGAGGGAGGGCACGGTTGAGTTCAAGCCCGTCACCTGCTCCTCGACCTGAGTTGGAAACAGTTTTCTTCTCCATCTGAGAAGTTCATTTGGCAGATGATGATGCTTTCTGCTTTTTGGAGCACAAATTTCGGCATCTCCTCACTGAGATCTTCGGCCGCTTTGATCTCATAACCCTCTTGTGCCAGCTCTGACATCGTTTTATCGAGATTTTCAATCGGCGATTGTTGCTGTTGTGCGTGAGCCGCCGCTCCCGCCATGATCACGACGATTACCGCAGCAGCCGGTTTCCACATCACGCTCTACTCCGTTCCGCCCCCGCGCCTGCAGCGCCGCCGGTCTGCCGCTGCCGCTGTTCCCGCGGCCGCCCCTGGGGACCGTACCCTGGAGACCGCCGAGCCCATTCACCCGGCGACCAGCAGCACGACGATACCGGCCACGACCCTCGTCTCACAAGGGGCCCCTAAGGTTCATCGTCCGCCCCCCGCTCGCGCCCGGCGATCTCATCCGCGTCCTCGAAGTCGGACGCCCTCGATTACCGGTGCGACCTCGATCACGTCCGCGAGGCTCACGACCACAGCGGCGTCCGCACCTGGCGACGCCACGATCGCGAGAGCGACACAGGCAGTAGGGCCGCCCGTGACACCGACGACATGGACCATCGCGTGGGCTCGACGCTCGGACCGGCTCTCCAGCCGCCGATGCCCGTGGGAGCGCTCGCGAAGGCGACGCCGGCCTCGTGCACGATCATAGCGCGCGAACGGACGGCCGGGGCAAGCCTAAGCTGATCGGACCGTAGCTCTCAGCGGCGACGCTTCGGCTTGGGGCCGGCGATCGGCGCCATCCAGGTTCTGGTAAGGCTGTACCGTCGAGCCGGTTCATCAGGCCACTTCCTGAAGCCGCCCGCGACCGGAAGCGACCCGGTCGATCGCTTCGGCCACCTCGAGCGGAACGGCGTGATGGACCATGTGGCCTGCTCCCGGGACGATCCGCAATTCCGCCTCGTTCAGCTCGTGCGCGAGCCGGATCGACTGGTCCTCGGGATCAACGACGCGGTCGGCATCGCCAGTCATGACAACGGACGGACAGCTGAACTCCGCCGTAGTGCCGCCGCAGCGCCGCTGCCGCCTGGACCATGATCGCACCCTCCTGCGACATGGCGCGGATCTGCTTCGGCCGCGGGATGAGGCCCTTGGGGAAAGCGTCATGGAAACGATCCGGCACGCGGTGCGGCGCGAACATCGTGCGCAATGTTCCCGGCAGCGTGAGATGCGTGAGCGGTGGCGAGACGGTGTGGTTCAGCAGGTCGCCCAGCACCGGCACGGCGGCGGGCGTCACCAGCCATGCGTCAAGCCGCGTGCTCGGGTAGTAGTAGCCGGAGATCAGGACGACACCAGCTACCTCCTGCGGGGCCTGGAGCGCCCACGCGAGTGCCACCAACGTTCCCCAGGAATGGCCGACCACGACCGGGCGCTCGACGCCAAGTCGGCGACAGGCCCGGCGCAGCGAGTTCGCCTGCGCTGCCGGGGTCCAGGGCCGATCGCGGGGCCGTTCACTGTAGCCAAAGCCCGGCCGGTCGAACGCCACCACCCGGCGCGAGCGCGCAGTGAGGTCGAAGACGCCGCTCACGATCCAGTCGTCGAGCGTGACGGTGTTGCCGTGGAGGAGCACGACCGGCGGGCCTCCGCCGCGGCCCGTCGTGCCGGTGTCCGCCGGCCCCTCGTCCAGGTAGTGCAGCCGCGCGCCGTCCAACTCGAGAAAGCGGCCGACCGGCGGATTGTCCCGCTCCGCGCGGCGGGCCTGCGCCCGGTTGTAAAGAGCCGCACCGCCGAGCGCCGCCGCGGCCCCGAGTGCGATGGTCATGGCGCCGGGCCGCGGCAGGTGGGCGAGGGCGCGGCGCGGCGCGGCGCGCGCAGAACGCAGGTTCATGTCGTCTCCAGCATCCAAGTGGGGCCTTGGCGCGGCTTGGCGCGGGTTGGGCGCTGCGCCAGGGCTACGCACCGGTGGTGGTGCTTGTTGGAGAACCTGAGCGCGCGCCTTCGGTTCCCGCGACGGACGAAGTTTCGGTCGAGAAGCCACAAAGCCTCGATCGCGATGCCCTCGCTGGTGAGGGCCACCGCTGATGCCTTCCGTCAGCGTATTCAAGTCATCTGTTCAAAGCAGATCGATCCCGGCGGGTGTGCGTCGGCGTCATCGCCGAGCGGGCGGGATTCGCAACCCCCTGAGGGCGGTCATCGGTGGGCCGGGCCAGGCAGGGCGAGGCCCCGCTGGCGCCGGGCCAGCGGGACACGGCCGCGGGTCAGCACCAGATTGACCGCCACCGCCACGACCGCACCGATCACGCCGAAGAGTGGCACCAGACTTAGGGCGATCTGGGACAGGGCGGAGGCCGCGAACGCGGCGCGGCGGCGGAATCCTGATGCTCGGGCATCACCAGGAAGCTCGTAAGCGGCCCGAAGGCGGCCACCGCGGCGTGGCTCGGTCCTAATGAAGCGTGCCGCGATCTACGCCCGGGTCAGCACCCGCAATGGCATCAGGATCCCGAGACGCAGCTCCCGGCCCTCCGCCAGGTCGCCGAGCGTGCTGGGTGGCTGATCGTGGGCGAGTACGTCGACACGGCATCAGCGGCGCCAAGGGCCGCGACAAGCGGCCGGCGTTCGATCGGTTGCTCAAGGACGCCACACGGCGGAGCATGCCCGCTGGCTGACGGGTGTGCGCGTTCACCGGCATCCTTGCGCTGAGGTAGTCCTCACCGGCCTCGAGGAGCTCGATGCCGAGGTGCTCGATCAACGTTCCGCGGCCGCGCTCCTGCGCGTAGCCCAACGGGAACTCCTTGAACCAGATGGCCATCAGAGCCGCTCCTTGCCGGATGCGGCAGGAGACTAGCATGGCGCTTGGTCGTGCACAGTGACGGCCAGGCGATCCCGATGACGGCCTCATCCCGCCGCGCCCGAAGGGCATGCATCGGCGGACTTATGAACGCCCGACCCCGCGCGCCGGGGCGGAACGAGCGAAGGACTACGCCGGCGTCCAAGCTTGCAGCCGTGGTATCGGATCGCTTCGGACGAAGGCTTGGGCTCGGCCTCACGTGATCCGTCCGGCCTCTGTCGCCACGGCCGCGAACGCGCCGTACAGCCCCTCGCTCGTCCGGGCGAAGGCGTCGTAGGTGAGCTTGTCCGGCGTATCGGCGGCGGTGTGGTAGTAGCGGTAGCGGTAGAACGCCGTGTCGGTGATCATCACCGCCCGATAGCCCGCGCGCCAGAACGACCGGTGGTCGCTCCAGGCGACGCCCGGGATCCAGCGGAACGTCGCCGTGTGCTCGAGCGGGAAATCCGAGGCGTGCGAAACGCCGCCGCGAGGCGCCGCATGGCCCGACGCGAGCGGATGTCCGACACCAGCCCGAGGAAATTGCCCCGATCGGGATGGAAGCGGCGGAACAGCGGCGGGTAGCGCTGGCTGCCGGGCGCGTCGCTGAAATAGCCCATGGTCTCGAGCGACGCCATCAGGCGGATGTCGTCGCCGCGCTGTCGCGCGGCCTGCGCGTAGACGATGCTGCCCTGCTCGGGCGTGATCGCCAGGGTCATGGCACGTGCGGGCTCCCAGCCCGTCCTGGACGGCTGATCCTACTTTGGCTCTGGCATGGCACGAGGGCAGTTCCGGATCGCGGCCACGCGCTGGCCGATCGGCCAGCGGCCGGTGAGCGTTGCCGGGTTGAGATCGGCCTCGTGGCCTCCTAGGGGCTCGGCGCATCAGGCTCGACGATGCGGTCGTAGCGCAGCCCGCTCGACCCTTCGCCGCGGCCCACCTGCTTGCGGCGGCTGGGCCACAGCAACGTGCTGCCGTCGATCCAGCGCGCCAGCTCGTAGTGTCGCGTCACGCGCGCGCCTTCGCCCGGCACCTCCTCGTCCCGCAGCAGCAGATCGCCACCCGCGTTCAGGATCTCGCCCAGCGCGTGCCGCACCTCCTGCGACCCGTCGGCCACCAGCACCGCGCCACGCTTGAGCCGGGTCAGCACCTGACCCGCGGCGCCCGGCAGCTGGACCGGCAGGAGCGGCACCCAATGGGCGGGCACATCGGACGAGAGGTCGTAGTAGGGGATGCCGTCCGGGCGCGCCGGCAAAGCGGGCGGTGGAGCCGCGGCGGCCGATTGCGGGTCGTCGCGGCGCACCGCCTGCTCGAGCGGGCTCTCGATCGCGCGCTCGATGGCCCAGGGCCAGCGGCGGGGGCTCCTGCGGGACGCCTGTCACTGGGACAGCGGGCCGAAGTCGGTCGAGACCGCATCGCCGGCCACGTTGAAGCCGAAATACAGCGCCGGCAGGTAGTGGCCGAGTTCGCCGAGCGCCTCGGCATCGATCGCGCGCAGCTTGGCCTGCTCGAGCGTCTCGAACAGCACGCGCACCAGCGTCCACGCCGGTCCAGGGCTGGCCGGGCACCGGTGGCACGGCCAGCAGCACCACCTGGGGTGCGCAGGCGTTGGGCGGGTCGGTCTGGAACGCGATCGCGGTGGTCTCGCGCAGGTTCGGCACCGTCTCGACCCATTCGTCGATCATCAGGCCCGACAGGCGCGCGCTGCGCCTCACGTCCGGCGTCAGCGGCGCGGCGGACTGGATCACCAGCGACACACGCCCGAGGGAATCGTTGCGTCGGCGCGGCCGGAAGACCGACCCACCGGGGCGGTGCCTTCATGCGGGAGTTGTGCGACGCGCAGCGAGCCGCTCACCGGTACCCAGCGCTTCGGCGCCGCGGAGCGCTGCGGCAAGGCGTGCGATCGGCTCGCGCACCCGCTTGCCGCGCTCGAACCAGGTGGCCACCGCGAGCGGCTCGCCGCCTTGCACGGCGGTGCTGTCGCCGAGCGCCGAGGCCAGTTCGTCCGCGTGCGCGCAGGTGAAGCCGGGCAACGCGACAAAGTCCGTTCCGAACACCAGCCTCGAGCCGCCTTGAGAGCGTGGCGACAGAACGGCGGCCGATCACGAGGGTTCCGCCCGGTCGTGAGGTGCCCACGACTGGCTGCGCGAGCGAGCGCCGATTCCGGTTCAGGAGGTGTGATTGTGGTTCCGCGGCCGCGCGCCTAGGATGGCGCGATCGGCGCCGCAGTGAGGCGCCGCCGGAACCTTGCGCGATGGCCGTCGCGAGCCTGCCGATGTACGATCTGCCGGAAGCGCGGCCGGCGCTGGACGCGCTCTGGGCAGGGATCGCGCGCGAGCTGAGCCGCGCCGGGCTCGAGGTGCCAGCGCGGCTTACTCACCACGAGCCGGGTAGCGCCCTCTGGTCCGCCCCCGACCTCCTGTTCAGCCAGTGCTGCGGCGCCGATCTGACCGGCGCCCCCGGCGCAACTCTGCAGCCCGTGGCGACGCCGCGCTATCGGGCGCCCGGCTGCGCCGGCGCGCGCTACGCGAGCCTCCTGGTGGTCTCCGACGCCGCGGCGATCACCGTCGTCGAGGACCTGCGCGGCCGTATGGCGGCGGTCAACCATCCGCGGTCGCACTCCGGCGCGAACGCGCTGCGCGCGCTGATCGCGCCCTTGAGCCGCGCCGGGCGCTTCTTCGCCGAGGTCGTGGAGAGCGGCAGCCATGCTGAGAGCCTCGCGCTGGTCCAGGAGCGCCGGGCCGACGTCGCGGCGATCGACTGCGTGAGCCACGCCCTGCTGGCGCGCCACCGTCCGGCGGCGCTCGCCGGGACGCGCGTCCTGTGTCGCACGGCCGGCGCGCCGGCGCCGCCCTTCGTGACCCGCAGGAGCGCCACCCCTGAGCTCGTGGCGCGGCTGCGCGAGGCGCTCCGGTGCGCCTTCGCGGACCCCGCGCTTGCCCGAGCGCGCGAGGACCTCCTGCTCGACGGCATCGAGCTGCTGCCGCCCGCGGCCTACGCCAGGATCGCCGCCTTCGCGCGCTTCGCCGCCCGGCACGGCTATCCCGCGCTGCGCTGACAGGCTGCGCCAGGTGGACGACCACGGTCCGCGGTGGGGATGATCCAGCGGCTGTCGACGTTCGTAGCGTGACAGGCCTCGATGCAAGCCAAGCCAGGGAGGATGACACCGATGGACGATGCCGCATCGCGCGAGGCGCGCCGCCGCTTTCTCAAGCTCGCCACCGCCGGTATGGCGGCCGCGCCCTTCGTCGGCCTGCTGGCGCCACGCCGCGCGCACAGCCAGGAGAAGGTCAGCGAGGACGACGAGCTCGCGCAGCAGCTGGGCTACAAGGAGGACGCGAGCGAGGTCGACCCCGCGGAGTGGCCCGACTACGTCGAGGGCCACGTCTGCGCCAACTGTCAGCTCTACGAGAGCGAGGAGGGCGCGGAGTGGGGCCCGTGCCAGATCTTCGGCGGCCAGCTGGTCGCCGCCCAGGGCTGGTGCCAGGCCTGGATCGAGAAGGAGGCCTGACCCCCAAGGCGCCACGAAGGAGCCGGGCTGCGGGCCGCTGCCCAGCCCGGTGATCCGCACCCGGCAGCGCAGCGTATCGAGCGCCCTGATGGTCGGGCGAGAGATCGGCGTGCCTGCAGGCAAGGACTGGCTGGTCCTGGTCGGCCTGCTCGCGCTCTGCTTCGCGGTCGCCGGAATCGGCGGCTTGGTGACCGCGACCAGCGTCGGCAGCTGGTATCCGACGCTCGCCAAGCCCGGCTTCACGCCGCCGGACCGCGTGTTCGGACCGGTGTGGGGCGTGCTCTACGCCATGATGGCGCTCGCCGCCTGGCTGGTCTGGCGCCGGGTCGGCTGGCGCGACCGGGCGCTTGGCCTGTTCTTCGCCCAGCTCGCTCTCAACCTCGCCTGGTCGGTGCTGTTCTTCGGCCTGCAGCTGGTCGGGGCGGCGCTCGCCGAGATCCTGCTGCTGCTCGCGCTGATCGCGGCGACCACGCTCGCCTTCTGGCGAATCGATCGGCGCGCCGGCCTGCTGTTCGTCCCCTATCTGCTGTGGGTCGGCTACGCGAGCCTGCTCAACGCCGCGATCTGGCTGATGAACTGAGCGCCGCCGTCAGCCCGCGGCCGCGGCGGCCGCGACGTGGGCCGCAAAGTCGTGCGCGGCAGATGCTTCAGTCGCGCCCGTCAGCCCTCCGTGGCGCCGGCGCTCAGCTGGTCGGAGGCGTCAGGGTGACGTTGCCCTCGGCGATCAGCGTGTCGAGCGTGGCGCCGGTGACGCCCACGAGGGTGACGAGATCGACGGCATCGTCGTTCTGCCCGTCGGCATTGACCCCGACCAGGGTGTCGCCCGCCTGCTCGCTCACGATCACGAAGTCGGCAGGGTCGGAGGTGGCGGGATCGAACGGGTCAAGCAGGTCCGCGAGCGAAAAGGCTGTCGCCGCCCGTTCCGGTCTCGAAGTCGAGGATCGTATCGCCCGCATCGGCGAGGCTCTCGTAGTCGAAGAGGTCGCTGCCGCCGCCGCCGCGCATCCGATCGGCTCCCGGCCCGCCGTTGAGCTCGTCATTGCCGGGGCCGCCCTGGATCAGGTCGGTGCCGAAGCCGCCGGCGAGCGTGTCGTCGCCGCCCTGGCCGAACAGCCGGTCCGCGCCGAGATTGCCGAACAGGACGTCGTCGTCCGGCCCACCGAAGAGCTGATCGCTCGCCTGGTTGCCCTCGAGCCGGTCGTCGCCGCGACCGCCGTCGATGCTATCCTCCCCGGCGCGGCCGCTCAGCACGTCGGCCTCGTCGCCGCCGACGATGACGTCGTCGCCCGGCGTGCCGACCAGCGTCGTGCCGAAGTCCAGGTCGTTGCCGACGCCCACGGCCTCGTCCTGGTCCACGCCGTTGGGCAGGTTGCTCCGGATGTCGATCCCGACCGCGCCCAGCACCGACTTGATCACGGTGTTGCTGTTGTCGCCGAGCGGCTGGTAGTCGAGGCTCGCGTCGTCGATGTTCTGCGCCTGCTGCAGCATGACCGCCCAGACGTCGGCGGGATCGCGCCCGCCGACCTCGATCTCCTGGCTGCCGCGCTGGCCAGGCGTGTCGTTGCCGCGGGCGACGTCGGAGTCCTCCAGCAGACCGCCGGCGTTGACCTCGATGTTGCCGAAGTCGAACGGGCCATCCTCGTCCGGAGCGGCGGTGATCACCGTCTCGACACCCTGGTCGTCCTCGAACACCAGGTAGAGGTGGCGGAAATCGGTGTTGCGATCGATGATCTCGAACGGCGTCGCTTCGATCAGGATCCTGCTCATGGCACGCCCCCATCAATGCCTTGCCATCGTAATAACGCTGGCCGAGCATCGGCGTGCCACCGGCAGGCGAAAAATCGGCGCCTCGAGGGGACGCGCCCGCGGGCTTGGCCAGCCGCGCCGGGGCCGCTAGCTTCGGGCTCGGACCGAAGGGCGCGAGGAGCGGGAGGAAGCCGATGAAGCAGGTGCGGTTCGAGGCGTTCGGCACGCCGGAGGAGGTCGCGGCGTGCGTCGAGGTCGAGGACGTCGGGGCGCCCGGTCCGGACGAGGTCGTGATCGAGATCCAGGCGTTCCCGATCAACCCCGCCGATCTCCTGACGATTACCGGGGGCTACGCGGTGCGGCCCAGGCTGCCGGCGACGCTCGGCGCCGAGAGCGTGGGCCGGATCAGCGCGATCGGCGCCGAGGTCAAGCACCTCGCCGCGGGCGACCGGGTGATCAACCTCGGGCGCGACAACTGGTGCCAACGGCGCAAGGTGCCGGCGGCGACAGGCGCTCAAGATGCCGGCGGATGCGGACCTCCTGCAGCTCGCGATGCTCAAGGTCAATCCGGCGACCGCGCTGATGATGCTCAGGAACTACGTCGAGCTGCAGCCGGGCGACTGGGTGATCCAGGACGCGGCCAACTCCGGCGTCGGCACCAACCTGATCAGGCTCGCCAAGGCCGATGGCATCCGGACCGTGAACGTGGTCCGGCGCGAGGCCCTGATCTCGCCGCTCGAGGCGATCGGCGCCGACGTGGTGGTGGTCGACGGCGAGGACCTCGCCGAGCGGGTGCGCGCGCGGACCGGCGGCGCGCCGGTCAAGCTCGCGATCGATGCGATCGGCGGCGAGATCGTGATGCGCCTCGCCGACTGCCTGGCCGAGGGCGGCACGGTCGTGAACTACGGGCTTTTGTCCGGCAAGCCCTGCATGCTCGGCGCCCACCACACGATCTTCAAGGGCATCACGCTCACCGGCTTCTGGCTGCAGAAGGTGCTGACCGGCACGCCGCGCGCCGAGCTCGAGGAGCTCTATGGCGATCTCGCCCGGCGGGTGCGCTCGGGCGCGCTTGCGGTCGAGGTCGAGGCGACCTATCCGATCGAGGAGATCAAGGCGGCCCTCGCCCACGCCCGCCGCGAAGGCCGCTCGGGCAAGATCCTCGTGCTGCCCAACGGCCCGGTGGACTGACCCATGCAAAAAGAGGACGACCGATGAACACCGAAGAGCTCGAGACCGTCTGGGCGCCCCGCGCGCTCGCTGTCCTGCGCATCGTCGCCGCGCTGATCTTCATGGAGCACGGCACCCAGAAGCTGTTCGGCTTCCCGGCCTCGGACCGTCCCCAGCCCGAGCTGTTCTCGCTGTCCGGCCTGGCCGGCGTGCTCGAGTTCTTCGGCGGCATCCTGCTGGTGCTGGGACTGTTCACCCGCCCGGTCGCGTTCATCCTCTCCGGCGAGATGGCGTTCGCCTATTGGATGGCGCATGCGCCGCAGAGCTTCTTCCCGGTGCTCAACGGCGGCGATGCGGCGATCCTCTACTGCTTCGTGTTCCTCTACCTGGCCGTGGCCGGCGGCGGCGCCTGGAGCCTGGACAACCTCAGGGACCGTTCGCGCCGCGACATGGCGGCAGCTGGCCCCAGCTCGCTCGCCACGGTGAGCGCGAGCGCCACCGTCTTCAGGTCGAGCTCGGGGTCGCGGTAGTAGTGGTCGAGCCCGACCTGGACGATGGTGCGGCCGCCATGCGCGAGCACGTCGATCAGCGGCGTGAGCCCGTCGTTGGGTCCGAGCGCCCGCATGCGGCCGTAGCCGAACTCCGATGACGCGGAGATCTGGCCTGAGAGCGGCGCGCCCAGGAAGTTGATGACCATGATGGGCGCGGGGATGTCCTCGCGGGCGAGGCGTGCTGAGCTGCGCGCCGTGGTCAGGCTCGCCACGCTCTCGCCCGGGTCGCGCTCCTCGACGTAGGCGAAGTAGAGCGGCGCCAGCCAGGCGATCGGCCAGCTGGTCGCCCAGTCGGCGAGCGGGCTGCCGCGCAAGGGTCCCCCGACGTTGATCCAGGCCTCGACCGGGCGGGTCTCCGCGGGGCTCAAGAGATGGCCCAGCGCGTGCGCGACCTCGGGGCCGCCCTTGCTCGCGCTGACCAGCATGACCCGGTCGCGCCCGGGGTCGAGCGCGCGCAGCTGGTCGGCGATGAGCGCGGCGTTGGCCTCGATCGTGCCGTTCTCGACCAGCGGCACCAGCCGGTGCTCGATCCCGAGCCGCTCGAACAGCGCGCGCTGCCGATGGAAGTCGGCGCCGGTCTCGGGGTTGCTCCGGTAGAACCAGCCCGGCACGAACCATACCGAGGGGAGGTCGAGCGCCGCGGCGCAGGCGGCGAGCTCGGGGTTTCCGTCCGCCGCCAGCGCGCGGACCCGGCTCAGGTGGCCTTCGAACCGGTCCTGGAGCCCTGCGTTCGCGGGCACGGCGGCCAGCCGCTCGATCAGGTGGATGGTGGCGAGGTCGGGCGAGAGCTCGCGGCTCAGACGGGCGAGCTCAGCGCGGCTCGGGACGCCCTCAGACAGAGGCGCGAACGCCGTCGCGAGCCGCCGTTCCAGCAGAGGGTCGCGCTCGGTTCCGGGCCGGTCGCGCTCGAGATAGTAGCGGGCGATCGGGTCGTCGACCGTGGTCGCGACCGGCTGCCCGGCGACCCTGCCCTGCGCCGGGATCCGCTCGAAGCGCTCGCTGCAGGCCGCGACCAGCAGGAGGCAGAGCCCCAGCGCAGTGGCGGGACGGGGCCTCTGGCTCATTGCGATGGAGTTGAGGTCGCACGAGAGCTCGTGCCATTTGTGCTCTGATTTAGAAGAATGATCGGCCCGGGTCTCATCCGCCGCCCTGCGGCGCGCGGGGCGTCCGCAGCTGGTCCAGGATCGCCCGGCGGACCTCGTCGGGCTGCTGCTGGACGGCGCCGGTCAGCGCGGCGAGCTGACGGCGCAGCGTGTAGACCTGGTCGAGCAGCGAGAGCACCAGCGGGATCGTCTCCTCCTCGAGCGCGAGGTCCTGGCGCAGGTCGCAGATCAGGCAGAGCCGCGCGACGTCGAGATCGGAGAACGCGGGCTCGGCGCCGCGCCGTCCCTCGGGCGCGACCCAGCCGAGCTCGACCCAGCGGCTGATCTCGACCCGGTCGGCGCGGCCGACCGCGAGCACGACCTCGGAGAGCGTCTTCATGCGCGGGCCATCTCGGCGCGGGGATCGTAGGGATGCTCGGCCGACCAGCGGCGGACGAAGTCCTCGAGCTCGGCATCGGGGGTCTTGGGCAGCACCACCCTGAGCCTGACGTACTGGTCGCCGCGCTGCCCGCTCTTGGGATCGACGATGCCGCGGCCCTTGAGGCGGAGCGTGCTGCCGCTGTTCGAGCCCTTGGGCACGGTCATGCTGACCGGCCCGTCGATCGTCGGCACCTCGATCCGGCCGCCGAGCACCGCCTCGGCGAGGCGTCACCGGCAGCTCGAGGTGGATGTTGTTGTCCTTGCGCTCGAAGAAGGGGTGCGGCTGGATGTGGACCTCGACGTAGGCATCGCCCGCTGGCCCGCCCTCGAAGCCGGGCATGCCCTGCCCCTTCAGGCGCAGCGTCTGGCGATCGCGCACGCCGGCCGGGATCGTGAGGTCGATGGTGTGCCCGTCGCCGACGGTGACGCGCTTCTTCGCGCCCTTGGCGGCGTCGATGAACGAGACCGGCAGGCTGTAGGAGACGTCGGCGCCGCGCGCGCGCATGCGGAAGCTGCGCGCCCCTTCGGCCGCTCCCGCCGCGCCGCCGAACAGGCCCTCGAACAGGTCGTGCAGCGCCTCCGCGTCGCCGAAGCCCTCGCGCGTGTAGTAGCGGGTCGCCTGCGGGTCGTCGGCGAAGTCCCGATAGTACTGGTGCTGCGGCCGCTCCTGGCCGCTCGCGTCGATCTCGCCCCGGTCGTACCTGGCGCGCTTGTCGGGGTCGGACAGCAGGTCGTAGGCGGAGGTGATCTGCTTGAAGCGCTCCGCGACCTCCTTGTCCGGATTGAGGTCGGGATGCAGCTCCTTGGCGAGCTTGCGATAGCTCCGCTTGATCTCGTCCTGGCTCGCCTCGCGGCCGACGCCGAGCAGGGCGTAGAGGTCTTCTGCCATGGGTCTGGTCGGTGCTCGCGCGTGCTGTGGTCGGCTAGGTGGCGCCTGGCGATGGCTTTGTCAAATGCGGCTCGCCGGAGGCGACGCTCAGGGCACCCGGCGCGGGCCGCTCATGTCGACCACGCGGTAGCCGAGCTTGGCGCGCTCGAGGGTGAAGTCGCGCTCGGCGAAGCCGGTGCAGGGCTTGGACGCGATCAGCACCTGCGACCAGCTCGCGGCGCCGCTCCGGCTCGGGTCGAAGTAGCTGTAGCGGACCCGCAGCAGGGTCTGCTCGGCGCCGCTCTGCAGGACCTTGCGCTTGGTCACCGAGGCGATCTCCGGGGTCGGGCAGGCGCCGTCCTCCTCGCTCGCCTGCACGGCGTAGTAGTCCTGGATCTTGAGCTGCAGCTCGTCCGGCTCGGGCGTGCTGGCGCAGCCCGCGAGCAGCACCGCGGCGAGGCCGAGGGCAGGCGCGCCCGGCGTCCATGGCATCATGGCGAACGCTCTCCTGGTGCTGCCGGGCTCATCCTCGAAGCCCCGGTCGATGACTCCCGCCCGGGATCGTTGTACAGGCTACGCCTAGCGCGGCGCGGGCGCCGCGTCGAGAGGGCTCGGGACGATAGCCGTGAGCGAAGCTTCGCTCCCACCCGTGGCCGGCGGCGTCCGGGCGGCGCTCGACTGGCTGATCGATGGCGCGCCGACCGTGCAGCGGCCCGAGGACGTGCTGGCCGAGCTGTGCGCGCGCCTGCTGGCCTGCGGCCTGCCGCTGCATCGGGTCGCGGTCTTCGTGCGCACGCTCCATCCCAACGTCATGGGCCGGCGTTTCCTGTGGCGGCCGGACCGGGAGGTCGAGGTCAGCGAGCGGCCTTACCGCCTGCTCGAGGAGCAGAGCTATCTCGCGAGCCCGATCGCGCTGGTCTTCGGCGGCCGCGGCACGGTCCGCCGCCGGCTCGCCGATCCCGACTGTCCGAACGACTTCGGCATCATCGAGGAGCTGCGCGCCGAGGGCGTCACCGACTACCTGATCCAGCCGCTCGCGTTCTCGAACGGCGAGATCCACGCGGTCAGCTGGACCACGACGCGGCCCGGCGGCTTCTCGGACGCCGATGGCGCCGCGCTCGAGGCGATCGCGCGGCCGCTCGCCCGGGTCGCCGAGATCCATGCGCTCCGCCGGGTCGCGAGCACGCTGCTGAGCACCTACGTCGGCCACGGCACGGGGCGGCGCATCCTCGAGGGGCGGATCCGCCGCGGCGACATCGAGCGCATCCACGCGGTGATCCTGCTCGCCGACCTGCGCGGCTTCACCGCTCTGAGCGACCGCCTGCCCGGAGACCGGGTGATCGCGCTCCTGAACGGCTACTTCGACGCCCTGGTGCCGGCGCTCGAGGCCGCGGGCGGCGAGGTGCTGAAGTTCATGGGCGACGGCGTGCTCGCGATCTTTCCGATCGCGGCCGAGCCGGCCGACGCCTGCAGCCGGGCGCTCGCCGCCGTCGCGGCCGCGCGCGCAGCGACGGCCGAGCTGAACGCTGCGCGTCGCGCACAGGGCGAGGACGAGCTGCGCTACGGCATCGCGCTGCACCGGGGCGAGGTGCTGTACGGCAACATCGGCAGCTCGGGCCGGCTCGACTTCACCGCGATCGGACCGGCGGTCAACCTCACCGCAAGGCTGGAGAGCCTGGCCCGCGATCTCGGCCGCGATCTGGTCCTATCGGCGGCGTTCGCGGCGCACGGCCCGGCGCGGCCTCGCCTCGCTCGGCCGCTTCGAGCTGCGCGGCTTCCGCGACCCGGTCGAGGTCTTCGCCCCGCGCGATGGCTGAGCGGGGCGCATCATCCGCGACCCGCCGGCCGGGCCGCAGGCGCTGCGCCACCGCCTCGGCGGCCGCGATGCCGGTCTCGGCGGCGCCGTGCACGGTGCCGAAGGCGCCGAGCGAGCAGGCCTCGCCGGCGAAGAACAGCCGCTCGTCGAGCGGCTCGGCCAGCACCGGGCGCCGATGCGCCTCGCCCGCAAGCGCGCAGGAGTAGCCGCCCAGGATGTCCGGGTCGCGGCACCAGGCGGTGGTCGCGAAGGCGCGCCGATCCTTGCGCACAGCACTGCCGAACGCGTGGGCGAGGGCATCGGTCGCGAGCTCGGCCATCGCGTCCGCCCCCGCCAGCTCGGCCTCGAGCGCCCAGTGCCCGCCGAGGTGGCCGATCGCGAGCTCGCGGCCGAACGGCCGGACCTCGAAGAAGAAGGCGGCATGGCGCGGGTGCTCGATGCGCAGCGAGAACGCGTCCTCGCAGCCGAACGGGTTGCGCGCGAAGGCGAGCGCCACCTTGTTGGCGTGGCCGGTCGGCACCGCCGCGAGCGCGTCGCGCCGCGCCGCCGGCAACGGCGGCTCGAAGGCGATCCGCCCGCTGGCGAGCACATTGGTCGAGACGGTCACCAGCACGGCGGCCGCGCCGAGGCGACCGCGCGCGGTCTCGACCTGGAGCGGGCGCGCGCCCCAGCGGATCCGCTCGACCGGGGTCGCGAGCTCGACCGCAACCTCGCGGCCGAAGTGCGCGAGCAGCGCGCCGATAGCCCGCCTCCACCCGCCAGGCGCTGCCGGTCAACGCGGCGCGCGCCGCATCGACGGTCGACATGCGCGCGGCCTCGATCCCGTTCATCGCCGCGAACCAGGGCTCGAGCAGCGGGCCGAAGCGCGGATGCGGCGGCATCACCTCGGCCGCGGCGACGTCGCGGCCGGCGGCGGCCGCGGCCGCGATCGCGCGCTGCGCGCCCTCCTCATAGGCGTCGAGCTCGGCCCGGAGCGCGGCGTCGAAGCGCCCCGCGCTCCACAGGCGGCGCTCCGGCCGCTGGCGCTCGTAGGCGAAGCCCGCCGCGTCGGCGTAGCGCCGGAACAGGTTGCGCTCCGCCTCATGCAGCCAGTTGGCGCCGCGCTCCCACGGGATGCCGAGGCTCGAGGTGTCGGTCCAGGCGCGCCCGCCGCTCCGATCCTTGGCCTCGAGCACGAGGGTGGTGAGGCCGAGCTCGCGCGCCCGCCGCGGCCGCGGCGAGCCCCGCGGCACCGGCGCCGACGATCACGAGGTCGAGGTCGGTATGCTCCAAGGACGCGGCCTCCGGCGCCGGGCACGGCCCCGCGCCCCGGCCTTGCTCCGCCGCGGGTGATGCCTACCTAAGGGCCGACCGGTTGGTCCAGGAAAATTCCTCGCGGCAGCGCGCCTGCCGCCCAGCGGGACCCTGCGATGGAGGAGCCAGTCGCGCCCGGCGGCTGCCGGGTGACCGTCGCCAGCACCGGGCAGACGTTCCGCTGCCCGGCGGGCGAGCTGGTCCTCGATGCCGGGCTCGCCGCCGGCATCGGCCTGCCGCACAACTGCCGGGGCGGCGCCTGCGGCACCTGCAAGTCCCAGATCCTCGAAGGCGCGGTCGACCACGGCTGGGTGATGAGCTTCGCCATCTCCGACGAGGAGAAGGCCGCCGGCAAGTGCCTGATCTGCCAGAGCAAGCCGCTCACACCGACGCTGGTGATCCGCCCCGACCGGCCGATGGCGGGCGCCGCGGAGGCGCCGGCACCGCTCGAGGCGACCGCGACCGTGCTCGCCGCCGAGCCGCTGACGCCCTCGATCCGCCGCCTGGTGGTCGCGCTGCCGCCGGAGGTGCGCTTGCGCTACCGCGCCGGCATGCACGTCGAGCTCAGGACGCCCGGGATCGCGCGGCCCCGGACCTATTCGATCGCGACCGCGCCCGACCGCGAGGGCCTGCCGCCCGACGGCCTGCTCGAGTTCTTCATCACGCGCCATGAGCGCGGCCAGGCGAGCGGCTGGCTGCACGGCGCGGACCGGCTCGGCGCGCCCGCTCCAGCTCCATGGGCCCTACGGCACCTTCGGGCTGCCCGAGGGCGCCCTGCGCCCGCTGCTCTGCCTCGCCGGCGGCTCGGGCCTGGCGCCGATCCTCGCGATCCTGCGCCAGGCGCTGCCGGCGGGCTTTGCGCCGCCGGTCCGGCTGATCCTCTCGGTCCGCGACCGCGGCGAGGTCTTCGCGCTCGAGGCGCTCCACGCGCTCGCGCGCCGCCACGCCAACTTCTCCTACCTGCGTGACGCTGACGCGTGCGACCGCGGTCGACCCGGCGACCGGCTGGCGGCACGGCCGGATCCCCGAATGGCTCGGCCAGGAGTTCTTCGACCTCAGCGGCTCGACCGTCCTCGCGGCCGGCCCGCCGGGCTTCGTCGAGGCCTGCGTCGCCACGGTGCTCCGCCTCGGCGCGAGCCCCGAGCAGGTCCTGACCGACAGCTTCACCCGGACGATACCCTGAGCGCTCAGGACGGGTCGGCGCCGACGATCCGATAGACGGCGCCGCCTTCGAGGTCGACGACGTAGACCTCGCCCGCCTCGTCCTCGCCGAAGGACGAGATGCGCAGCTCGGTGTCGAGCAGCAGCGAGCGCTCGCGCCGGCGCAGGCCGAAGATCTCGCCGCTGCAGAAATCGCCCGAGAGGTGGGTCCCGACCAGGTCCGGGATGGCGGCGCCGCGGTAGACGTAGCCCGCGGTGATCGAGCAGCGCCCGCGCAGCTGACGGTAGGAGGCGAGCGGCAGGGTCAGCCCGGAGCGGTCGCAGCCGGTCGCCGGGCGGAAGCAGAGCGGGCCCTCCATGATCGGCCAGCCGTAGTTGCGGCCGCGCCGGATCAGGTCGATCTCCTCGACCCGGCCCTGGCCGACGTCGCCCGCGAACAGGCGGCCGTTGCGGCGATCGAACGAGAACCGCCAGGGGTTGCGCAGGCCCAGCGCGAAGATCTCGGGCCGCCCGCCGCCGTCGGCGAACGGGTTGCCCGGCGGGATCGCATACGGCCGCGCGCCGTCGACGTCGATGCGCAGGATCTTGCCGAGCAGCGTGCTCGGGTTCTGCGCGCGATTCCCGGGATCGCCGCCACCGCCACCATCGCCGAGCGCGATGTAGAGATGGCCGTCGGGGCCGAACGCCAGCATGCCGCCATTGTGGTTGCTGAACGGCTGCGCGACGGTGAGCAGTACCCGCTCGACCGGCTGGCGCGGTCGGGATCGAGCCTCGTGGCGCGGAACTCGGCGATCACCGTGGCGCCGTCCGGCTGCGCGCGTGTAGTTGACGAAGAAGCGGCGGTTGGTGGCGAAGTCGGGATGGAAGGCGAGGCCGAGCAGGCCCCGCTCGCCGCCGGTTCTGGACCCGATCTGGTGAAGTCGAGGAACGGTCGCTCGCGCAGCGCGCCGTCGGCCGACGATCCGGATCCGGCCCGCCTGCTCGAGCACGAACAGCCGGCCGCTGCCGTCGCCGGCATGCCCTACGAACAGCGGCCGCTCCAACCCGTCGACCACCAGCTCCAGGTCGATCGCGCTCTGGGCGGCCGGCGCGATGACGAGCCCGATCAAGCACGCCAGCGCCGCCGCGCCAATCTTTCCCCATCCCATGCCACGACTCCGCCGCAGGAGGCCTGTCGCCGGCGCTCGTGCAGCCGGTCCGGTTCGAGGGCGCCCGCCGCTGCCGAGCGCACCGCAGGCAACGGGCGCCGCGTCGTCGATGGTTCCGGCAGCGGCGCGCCCGCTCGGCCGGCGATGTGAGCCGGGTCGCCAGGGCGACCCCATCGACGGCCGCATCCAACCCAGCCGAGTCCAGATCCCAGATCGCGTCGGAAGACCGGCCCTCGTCCGTGAAGCTCCGAATCCCTTGACATCGCTTGTCAACGAAAAGTAGAGACACTACGAAAGGAACTAACGCAAAGCGCGATATCGGCTCCTTGGCATCCGGCGTCGCGACGTCGGGTGTGGGCGTGCCAAGGCTAGGAACTCGTTCGACACGCCATGGCGAAGATGTCCGAGGCCGATTCTTCCCGCCCCGACCGCATCCATGCGGTCCCCGAGGGTGGGCTTCCGCTGCGCGAGGTGCTCGCGATCCTGCGCCGGCGCCGGCGCGTCATCTTCTGGGCCACGGCGATCGTGACCACGGTCGCCGCGCTGATCGGGCTCCAGGTCACCAGGACCTATACCGCCACCGCGCAGGTGATGATCGAGCCGCGCGAGAGCCGGATCGTCAGCGCCGAGAAGGTCGCGCCAGGCCTGCCGGCCGAGGACAGCGCGATCGTCGAGACCCACATCAAGCTGATCCAGTCGCGCGCGACCTTGGCGCGCGCGGTCGACAACCTGGACCTTCTGTCCGATCTCCAGCTTCGTCCCGAGCGCGGCGGCGCGCGACCCTTCCGTAGGCGGACCGCTGGGCGCTCCTGGCCGGATGGCTGCCCGAGTGGCTCGCCCATCAGCTGCCGGGGCGCTGGGCCATGGCGGCCGGCATCGCGACCGACGGCGCCCACGGGTCCGATCCCGAGATGCTGCGCGAGCAGGCGGTCGACGCGCTGCAGGGCAGGGTCAAGGTGGTGCAGTCGGGGCGGTCCTACGTCCTCGCGATCAGCTACACCTCGACCCGCCCGCAGGAGGCGGTCCGGATCGCCAACGGCATCGCCCATGCCTACGTCGACGTCCAGCTCGAGGAGAAGCTCTCGGCGACCCGCCGCGCGAGCGCATGGCTCGGCCAGCAGGTCGAGCAGCTGCGCTGGAAGGTGTTCGGTTCCGAGCTCGCGATCGAGGAGTTCCGCGCTGCCAACGGGCTCGTCGATAGCCGTCGGCCAAGGCCTCGATTCGCACCAGGTCGCGGTTCTCACCAACTCGCTGATCGATGCCCAGGCCGAGCGCTCCACCAAGGAAGCGCGGCTGCAGAACCTGCGCGCGATGCGCGCCAGCGGCCACGGCCTGGAATTCGGCGGCCGAGGTGCTGTCCTCGCCCTTGATCCTGAACCTGCGCGGGCGGGAGATGGATCTCCTGCGCAACGAGGCGCAACTGCTGCGGGAGTACGGCGAGCGTCACCCGGTCGTCCTCGAGCTCAGGGCCGAGCAGCAGAATCTGGCCGATCGCATCGCGCTACGAGATCGACAACGTCATCGCCAACCTGGAGAACGAGGCTGCGGTCGCCCGCAGCCGCGAGCGCGCGCACGCCGAGCAACTGCGCGAGGCCAAGGGCCAGACCGTGGTGTCCGGCAGGGCCGAGGTCCAGCTGCGCGAGCTCGAGCGCGAGGTCGCGGCGAGCCGGTCGCTCTACCAGACCCTCCTCGTCCGCCTCAAGGAGACCGAGCAGCAGCAGGAGATCGTCCAGGCGGATGCGCGGCTGATCTCGCCCGCGCAGATGCCGGACGCGCCGAGCTCGCCGTCGCCCAAGCTGTTCGCGACCGTCGGCTTCACCGCGTCCCTGGTGCTGGGCTCGATCCTGGCGCTGCTGCTGGAGCAGCTCGACGCCACCCTGCGCACCGGCCGCCAGGTCGAGGAGCTGCTCGGGCTGCCGTCGCTGGGGCTCGTGCCCAAGGTCGCCGAGCCAAAGGCCGCCACGCGGCTGCACCGCCACATGATCGACCGGCCGCGCTCCCCCTATGCCGAGGCGGTCCACGCCGTCTACACCCAGCTCTGTCTTGCCGCGATCGACCGGCCGCCCTCGGTGATCCTCGTCACCTCGGCCCTGCCCGGCGAGGGCAAGACCTCGCTCGCCGCGAGCCTCGCCGCCTTCGCGGTTCAGCTCGGCCACAAGGCGCTGCTGGTCGACCTCGACTTCCGCCGTCCGGCCGTGGCCCGGGAGTTCAGGTTCCAGCCCGAGGCGGACGTGCTGGCGGTGCTCGCCGGCAGCGTCGGCCTCGAGGACGCGATCCGGCGCGACCCGTACAGCGGGATCGACCTGCTGGCGGCCGGCGACGACCACGGCAACCCGATCACCCTGCTGACCTCGGAGCGTCTGACGGCGGTGCTGCGCGCGGCGCGGGAGCGGTACGACTACGTGATCCTCGATACCCCGCCGGTCCTCGGGCTGCCCGACGTCAAGGCGCTGTCGCCCGCGAGCGATGCGATCCTGTTCGTGGTGCAGTGGGACCGGACCGCGCGGGACGCCGCCGCCGCCGCGCTCAGGCAGCTCGCCGACGTCTCCGCCAAGGTGGCGGGGGTCGTGCTCAACCAGGTCGACATGAGGAAGCACGCCTCCTACGCCTACGGCGACGCGGCACAGTACTATCTCAAGTACAGCAAGTCCTACGCCGCATGATGCGCTCATGATCAGAGTTCCGAAGATCGATAGCCTGAAAGTTGACCAGAGCGCGACCCATGGACTCAAATCCAGGCAAGTCCTCACAGATGTCGTGCGGCCGTCGGACGAGGCTGCCGTGGCGCTGACCAACGGATCATCATGGCTGGCTGGACCGGGAGACCGCCCGCTCGACCGCAAGGGCGGCGCCGGATGGCCGGTGCCGGCGGTCCCGAGGTCGCTCGTCATTTGCGCTCATGACCTGTCGGCCGCGCTGGCATCGCTCGGGCTGGCATTGCTGCTGCGCCAGAACGGGCAGGCGATCTGGGCCGACCTGCGGCTCCTCGCCGACGCCGCTCCGCTGTTCCTCGCTCTGGCCGGAGCCTCGTTCCTCGCCTTCGGTCTGCACCGGCGCATCTGGAGCTACACCTCGGTCGGCGAGCTCGCCGCGATCGTCAAGGCGTCGACCTGGGCGGTCGTCCTGTTCCTCGCCGTCGGCTGGGCGGCCGGCCGGACGACCGCGGTGCCGCCCGCGCTGTGGGTGATCCAGTGGCTGATCCTGGTCGTGCTCCTCTGCGGCACAAGGCTCGCCTACCGGTTCGCCAAGACCAGGGTCAGGCGCGCCCGCGCGGGCGCCGCGCGCGCGCCGACCACGCGCGACGTGCCGGTGCTGCTGTACGGCTGCGGCCCGATGGCCGCCCTGTTCGTCGGCGCGGTCCAGTCGGCGCCGGGCAGCCGCCTGCGGGTGGTCGGCATCATCGAGGATGCGGGCACCCCGCGCGGGCGCTACGTGCACAACGTCCCGGTCCTCGGCGAGCCCAGGGAGCTCGATCGGATCGTCGCCGATCTCGCGGTCCAGGGCATCCATCCGCAACGCCTCGTGATCACCCGGCCGGCTGACGGCCTGCCGCCGGAGCTGCGGACCTTCGCCGAGCACTGCGGCGCCCGGCACGGCATGGAGCTGCACGTCCTGCCCGAGATGCTGGCTGGGCGGCTGCGGCGCCGGGCCAAGGCGGCGCGGGCGACGGCCGCGGCGTGGCCCGCCGTCTCGACGGCCTCGCGCGCGCCATACGCTCGCCGACGACGGTCGCCGGCGAGGAGCTGAGCCGGCCGGAGCCGGACCCTGCGCCGGCCGACGAGACCGGGCGCCAGCGGCTCCTGGTCGTGAACCGCTTCTTCCATCCCGACACCAGCGCCACGAGCCAGCTGCTCACCGAGCTGGTCGACGCGCTCGACGGCCGGGGCTTCGCGGTCACCGTGCTCGCCGGCCGCCACGGCTACCTCAACAGCGGCGCCGTCCTGGCCGCGCGCGCCTGGCGCGCCGGCATCGAGGTCCGCCGCCTGCGGCATACCGGCTTCGGCCGCTTCTGGCTGCCGGGCCGTGCGCTCGACTGCGCGAGCTTCGCCGCGAGCGCCTTCCTCGCGCTGC
Source organism: uncultured Alphaproteobacteria bacterium (assembly GCA_963753275.1). Taxonomy (GTDB): domain Bacteria; phylum Pseudomonadota; class Alphaproteobacteria; order Geminicoccales; family Geminicoccaceae; genus DATAOG01. Next base: position 42,440 of record CAVWCE010000046.1, read on the forward strand.
TCACCCGCGCCCGGCCGGGCGACCTGATCCTCGCCAAGACCGACCCGCCGCTGATCTCGGTGCTCGCCTGGCTCGCCGCGCGCCTGACCGGCGCCCGGCTGGTCAACTGGTGCCAGGACCTGTTCCCGGAGACCGCGGCGGCGCTCGGGCTGCCGCTCGCGCGCGGCCCGATCGGCGGCGCGTTGCGGGCGGTGCGCAACGCCTCGCTCCGGGGTGCCGAGATGAACGTCGCGCTGTGCCCGGGCATGGCCGCGCGCCTCGAGCTCCCAGGGCGTGGCGCCCGAGCGCCTCACGGTGATCCCCAACTGGGCCGACGGCCTGCTGATCCGCCCGCTCGCGCCGCAGGACAACCCGCTGCGCGCCGCCTGGGGCCTCGGCCAGCGCTTCGTCATCGGCTATTCGGGCAATCTCGGCTGCGTCCACGCGGTCGACCCGGTGGTCGAGCTGATGGCCCTGCTGAAGGACGAGCCGGAGCTCGTCTTCCTGTTCATCGGCGCCGGCGCCGGCTACCGGACCCTGCGCGCCGCGACCGCCGGCCGCGGCCTCGGCAACGTCGTCTTCCGGCCCTATCAGGACCGCGCCCAGCTGCCGCAGAGCCTGACCGCGCCGGACCTCCACCTCGTGACCCTGCGGCCCGAGCTCGAGGGCCTGGTCATGCCGAGCAAGCTCTACGGCGCGCTCGCCGCCGGTCGCCCGGTGGTGTTCATCGGCGACCCCGAGGGCGACGTTGCGCGCCTGGTCCAGGGCGGCGCGGGCCTGGTCGCACGTCCCGACCGGATGCCGGCGCTCGCCGGTGAGATCCGGGCGCTGCGGCGCGATCCGGCGCGCCTCGCGCAGCTCGGCGCCGCCGCCCGAGGCGCCTACGAGGCCGCGACCAAGGAGATGAGCCTCGACGCCTGGACCCGCTGCCTGCGCGCGGCGGCCCGGCCGGCCGCGGCGCGCCCGCTTCCCCAGGTGGTGGCGGCGGAATGACGGGCGTGGCGCCGGCGCGCCGCCGGATCGCGGGCGTCGACCTCGCCCGCTACGCCGAGCCGGTCATCCCGGGCAACCGCGGCCTCGCCTGGCGGATCGCCTGGCACCTCGCGAGCGCGCTCCTCTTCCAGGGCGCGCTCGTCCTGCCGTCGCGCTGCAAGGCGGCCGTGCTGCGCGCCTTCGGCGCCCGCATCGGCAAGGGCCTGGTGATCAGGCCGCGGGTGACCGTCAAGTATCCGTGGTTCCTGGAGCTCGGCGACCACGTCTGGCTGGGCGAGGGCGTCTGGATCGACAACCACACGACGGTCAGGCTCGGCTCCGACGTCTGCATCAGCCAGGGCGCCTACCTGTTCACCGGCAACCACGACTGGAACGACCCGCGCTTCCGCTTCTTCTGCAAGCCGATCACGGTCGAGGACGGCGTCTGGGTGGGGGCCAAGGCGGTGATCTGCCCCGGCAGCGCGCTCGCCCGGCATGAGCGTCGTCGGCGCCGGCGTGGTGTGGCGCGGCACGGCCGCGGCGGCCGGCATCTACACGAGCCCGCGTCCGCCCGCCGCGCCGCTGAGGCTCTCGGCGTGAGGCCGGCCTGATGCCGATCGCGGTCGAGACCTCCGACCCGACGAGCGCGCCCGCGGCTGCCGTGCCCGCCGCGGCGGCTCGCCGCGAACCCGCGTAGACCCACGGGTCAGCGCATCCGGAGACGCAGGAGACCTTGGCGACCGCGGCGGACCAGCTGGTTCTCGACCCCCGGGGGAGCGCGCCCGGCGCCGTCTCCGCGACCGGCTATCTCGCGAGCGGCCTGAGCGCAACCCTGGTCCTGAGACTGACGACGCTCGGCCTGTCCTTCGTCACCCTGGTCCTCCTCGGCCGTCTGCTCGGGCCCGAGGGCTATGGCCAGTACGCCTACCTGATGGCGACCGTCGCCATCCTCGGCCCGCTGGCCGCGGCCGGCATGCCGTCGATCGTGGTCCGCGAGGTCGCCGCCTGCCGCTCGCGCGGCGACTACGCGCGCCTGAAGGGCGTCGTCCTGTTCGCCTTCATCGCCGGGAGTCGTGGCATCCGTCATCCTCGCACTCGGCTGGTGGCTGCTCGAGCTCGCCGCGGACGCATGGTCGACCGCGGCAGCGGCCGGCGATCACCTGCTTGCAGGGTTCGCCCTGCTCCTCCTCGCCACCCTTGCGGCTCCTCTGGGCGCCATGCAGCAGGGGCTGAAGCGGATCGTCGCGGCGCAGATCCCGGGCGCGGTCGTCCAGCCCCTTGCGACCGTCCTCCTGCTCCTCCTGGCCTGGTGGGCCTGGCGCCCTCCGCTCGACGTCCGCGCTGCCCTCCTGATCGCGGTGTTGGCCGCGGCGCTGGCGGTGTCGGTCGCGCTCCTCCTGACGAGGCAGGCATGGCGGCAGGCGAGGCCGCCTGAACCGAGCGGCTACGCGTTCGACGCCCGGCGCTGGACCGCCGCCGGGTCTGACCCTCGCCGCCTTCGGCGTCCTCAGCGCGGTCAACGCGCAGGCGGACATCGTGCTCCTGCGCTGGCTGGCGGGGACCGAGGCGACCGGGCTCTTCCACGTCGCGACCCGCAACGCCCACCTCCTGACCCTGCTGCTCGGCGCCCTGATCACGCCGCTCGGCCCGCTCGTGGCGGAGCTCCACGCCAAAGGCGAGCGCGCGGCGCTCCAGGAGGTCGTGCGCCGCAGCATCCGGGTCGTGTTCCTGCTGACGCTTCCCCCGGCGCTCGCCATGATCCTCGCCGGCGAGGTCTACCTCGAGCTGTTCGGCGCGGGCTTCGCAGAGGCCCACGCCGCTCTGGCGATCCTGGCGCTCGCCCAGCTCGTCAACGTCGGCGCCGGGCCGGTGCAGATGCTGCTGGTCATGACCGGGCACCAGGCGCGCCTGATCCCCGCGATGGCCTGGAGCGTGCTCGCCAACGTCGTCCTGAACCTCGCCTTGATCCCGCGCTTCGGCGCGACCGGCGCCGCCTGCGCGACCGCCTGCAGCATCGTGCTCTGGAACGCGGTCCTCGGCTACGAGGTGCGCCGGCACCTCGGGATCGATGCCGGCGTGATCGGCCCGCGGCCCGGACCGCCGGACGAGCTGCGATGCGCGCGCTGAGCTCGAGGCTCCTGCAAGCCGCCCGCCGGCCAGGGTTCGTCCTCCGGAACCTGCGCTATCACCTGGGCCTCGAGCCCTCGCCCGAGGAGCACGTGTTCGTGGTCGGGCCGCCACGCAGCGGCACGACGCTGGTGCGGCAGATGCTGCTCGCCCATCCCCTGCTGACCGGGCCCGATCGCGAGACCTTCTTCTTCCTGCGCTGGAACCTCAGCGACTTCGAAGTCGACGAGATCCCGTGCAGCCAGATGGCGCGAATCAAGGCGCGCAGCCCGGACAGCATACGCCTCTTCGATGGCGTCGCGCGCTGGATGAAGGCTGCTGCCGGCGCCCGCGGCTTCGTCGAGAAGTCGCCGCAGCATGCCCTCAGGCTGCCCTTTCTCCGGCGCTATTTTCCGCGATCGCGGTTCATCTTCGTTTGTCGCGATCCGCGCGACGGTTACCTCTCTGCAAAGCGAAATCCTCACACGAAGAGTATGAATCCCGGATGAGTATGCTAGACTGTGGAGAGATTGTGCGATGGCGCGGCTGAGTGAGCCGGGTTCTACTTACATCTTCGACTTGCGCTACGAGGATTTGTGCGCAGCGCCGGAACAACACCTGCGGTGCATGATGAGGTTTCTCGGATTCGACATGGTTCCCGAGCAACTGGCGCCGCATCGCTATTCGGTCACGGCGCTTGCGCGTGGGCCCGGCCATGCCCGGCTGAACCAAGCGATCGGAAGCGACACCGTGGGTGAGTGGCGACTTGCGCTTGCGTCGGCGCTGAAGGTGCAAGTCGAGCGCGTGGCAGGTCCGCAGATGAGTGCGCTCGGGTACTCGCCCGCAGCCCCCTCCCAGGCCGGAGCATGATCCGGACCATGCGGATAGCCCTGTACTCCCACTTCTTCCCGCCGCACATGGGCGGATCGGGCGTGCAGGCGAAGCTGCTGGCCGAGGGTTTCGCGGGGCTGGGCCATGCCGTAGCCGTGATCACGTCCACCTCCTCCCGCGCAGAGGAGGAGGCCTGCCCGTTCCGGCTCGTTCGGCGGCCCACGTTGCGCCAGCTTCACGCCGTGCTTGCCTGGAGCGACCTCGTTCTCGCGATCGGACCTTGCCTGACGGCTGGCTTCCTGGCCCGCGCCATGTTGAAGCCGCTGGTCATCGCGCATCCGATGTTCCCTGCGCGGGGAGTGCGTGGGCTGGCGACGCGGGTTCTGTGCACCGGCGTGCCCAACATCGCGCCCTCGCGCGCCCTCGCGCGCGCCCTTCCGACGCCGGCCAGGGTGATCCCCAACCCGTACGAGGACGGCGTTTTTCAGAAGCGGATCGCTACCCGAGATCGCAAGCAGGATCTGGTCTTCGTGGGGCGCCTCACCAAGGAGAAGGGTCTCCAGATCGTTCTTTCGGCGCTCGATCTGCTGCGGCAAAGGGGGCTCGTGCTCGGTCTCACCGTGGCGGGCGCTGGGCCGGAGGCAGAGGCATGTCGAGAGGTCTCCCGCAATCTCGGCCTCGACGGCCAGGTCACCTTCGTTGGCGCCGTCCCGCCGGCGCGGCTCGCCGAGATCTACAACGCCCACAAGATCGCGGTCGTGCCCTCGCTGTGCGCGGAGGGATTTGGGCTGGTCGCCCTGGAAGCGATCGCCTGCGGCTGTGCCGTGGTGGGCTCGCTATCGGGCGGTTTGCCGGAGGCGATCGGGCCGTGCGGTCTGACCTATCCGAAGACCAGCATCGGCGACCTCGCGTCCCGGCTGCAACAGCTCACGATGGAACCCCGGCTCGTGGACGTGCTGCAGAGCTACGCCGCGGACCACCTCGCCCGGCACACGCGGCTGGCCGTCGCTGCCAGATACCTGAGGTTCATGACCGACTGCTTCCCGGCCCTTGAACGGCGCGAGCTGCGCGATGCCGCCGCTCGCGGGGCTCCCGAGCCCACCGCCGCCTGCCGTCATGGCTGAGATGCGCTTCATCGTCGCTCAGATCGGGGCGCGCCATGGCTATGCGGTGCCGGCGATTCTGGACGCGGCCGGGCTGCTCGAGCGGTTCTATACCGACATCTGCGGCGATATCGGCTGGGGGCGGCGGATCGCGCGCGCCCGGTTCGTGCCGGGGCTCCGCCCGCGACTGTCGCGCCTCGCCGGACGTCGTCTGCCCGGCGCGATCCGAGGCAGGACGCGGACCTTCGGCTGGCCCGCCTGCCATCATGCCTGGCGCGCCGGGCGCACGCGCCGCGACCCAGCGGCGGCGTTCCGCGAGCATCTGCGCTTCAGCGACGCCTTGGGCCGGGCGATGGCGGGCGCCGGCTACGGTTCGGCCACCCACGTCTATTCCATGCTCGGCGAGTGCGCGCCCTTCCTGATCGAGGGGTCGAGCCGGGGGCTCAGGATCGTAGCGGATGTCTACATTCCGCTGAGCGCCGATCGCCTCCTTGCCCGGGAACGGCGCGATTTCCCCGATTGGGAGCCCGAGGCGCCGGACTTCGCCGCCATCCGGCGGGACGCGCGGCGGGAGCACGTCCTGCTGACCCGGAGCCACCACTTCGTCTGTCCGTCGCCCGCCGTGCAGGACGACCTGATCGCGAACTTCGGCATCCTCCGCGACCGCACCTCGCTCGTGCCCTACGGCGTCCACCCGCGCTGGCTCGCGCTCGCGGCGCGCACCGTCCGCGGGCGCGTCCTGTTCGTGGGCGAGGCGAACCTGCGCAAGGGCATCCACTACCTCGCGCTGGCGGCGGAGCGCTTGCGCAGGGGAGGCCGGGGCTACGCGTTCCGGGTCGCCGGCGGCGTCGCGCAAGCGGTCGCGCAGCAGCCGCTCTGCCGCCACCTCGACTTCCTCGGCCGCATCGCGCGCGACGCCATCCACGAGGAGTTCGCGGCCGCCGACGTGCTCGTCCTGCCCTCGCTCGCGGAGGGCTCGGCCGGGGCGACCTACGAGGCGCTCGCGGCGGGGGTGCCGGTGGTCACCACGCCGGCCGCCGGCTCCGTGGTGCGCGACGGCATCGAGGGCCGCCTCGTGCCGGAACGCGACCCCGTCGCGCTCGCCGACGCGATCGCCGAGATCGTCGAGGATCGGGAGAAGCGCGCCAGCATGAGCGTCGCCGCACGCCAGCGGGCCCGCGACTACACCTGGGAGCGCTACGGCGAGCGTCTGGTCGGGGCGCTTCAGGAGCTCTGCCCTCGCATGCCTAGGGGGCCATGACCGCGACCGCCCTGCCGGGCTCTCACCGTGGGGCTCGCCTCGCGGCCGACGCGCGGGCTCTCTTGGGTCGTGGCCTCGACGTCTGCATCAGGTACACGGGCAGAGCTCGCTTCCGCGACTTTCATCCGCGCGACGCCATCTGCGTTTCCGGCAGCGCCAGAGGCGGCACCACATGGTTGGCGGAGCTGCTCGCCTCCGACCCGCGGCATCTTCTGGTGTTCGAGCCACTTCAACCATATTCGGGGCGTGAGCCGTTCGATCATCGGGTTCAACTGGCTGAATTACCGTAGGAAGGGCGACGACTGGCTGTGTCAGAAGGCTTTCCTTGCACGTACCCTCCGTGGCTGCATGCTCAACAGGCGCACCCTGCGGCCGTGGTGGCCGGTGTTTGCTCCTCACCGAATACTCGACTGGTAATCAAATTCGTCCACGCGAACATGCTCTTACCCTCGCTACACGAGTGGTTCGAGGCGAAATGCGTCATGTTGATCCGACACCCATGCGCGGTCGTGTCATCACAGCTTCGTTGGGGTGCTAACGTCGACAAACGGCAATTCTTCGTCCCGCCCGGGCTGTTGGACGATTTTCCCCACCTGGAGCGCGTCTTCGATCGCCTTAAAAGCAGAGAAGAGGTGCTCGCATTTGAATGGGCGATCCAGCAAGTTCCGGCGCTCTCCTATGCCCAACCCTATCCCTGGTTGATCGTTTTCGTACGAGTCTCTCTATGATGATCGCGTCGCTCAGTTGACACGTCTGTGCGACTTCTTCGAACGTCGATAGAGCGCGAATTCCATTGGACCAATCTTACAGGCAAGCCAAGTCACGATGTCAAATATCGAGCATCTTGTCGGGCAACGATCAGCTCGATCGCATGGAAGAAGAAGCTCCCTAGGGATGTCGTTGTCCGGATCCTGGATGTGGTCCATGCGTGTGGGATCGACTTGTACTCGGACTCCGAGATGCCGGTTCCGTCCCTTGCGGCCGACTCGAGAGCAACTCTGGCGTCCTCGAAGTCCATGAGCGGCAGGCTCGGCGATGACATTCACGATCATGATCGCGACTCACAACCGTTGCGCCGACCTTCGTCGGACCTGCGCCGCACTGACATCCCTTTCTCCGCCGCCGGACGAGGTCCTGATCTGCGCTGATGGCTGCACCGACGGCACGGTCTCGATGATCGTCGGTGAGTTCCCCGGTTTCGTCGTCCTCGAGAACGGCGAGCGGCAAGGGTCGGTCGCCTCACGGGATCGGATGCTGCGACTGGCGTCTGCGGACATCGTGATCAGCCTCGATGACGACAGCTACCCGGTCGATCGCGATTTCCTCGCCCGGGTCGGAAGGGTGCTCGAAGCCCATTCGGAGGCGGCCGTGGTCTCCTTCGCCGAGATCCGCGACCGCGACTGCGGCGGCCGTCCCGCTCCTTCTCGCGACGAGCGCCGCGGTCGGTACGTCGCGGCCTACGCCAATTGTGGCGCCGCCATGCGGCGTGAGGTCTATCTGCAGCTCGCCGGCTTTCCGGCATTCTTCAGCCACATGTACGAGGAGCCGGACTACGCCCTGCAATGCTATGGGGCGGGCCTCGCGGTCTGGTTCGAGCCAGATCTGGCCGTGCGTCACCACATGTCGAGCGTCAATCGCCACGGAGGTCGGCGCCAGCGTCTGCACGCCCGAAACGAGCTCTGGAGCGTCTTGATCCGCTGCCCGTGGCCGTACCTTCCGGCCGTAGCCTTGTTTCGCGTCTGGCGACAGCTCAGATACGCCGCCACTCAGGGTCTGTCGGATCTGCTGCTGCAACCGGCCTGGTGGCTGTCGGCCTTGCGCGGCCTGCCGCGATGCTTTGCAGGCCGGAGCGCAATCCCATGGCGAACCTACTGGGCCTGGATGAAGCTCGCCCGGCATCCGATCGGTCGCCGTGGCGAGCTCCTCGGCGGGACCGCCGAATGAGATTCCATGCGTTGCTCCCCGTGCGCGACGAAGCGGATATCGTCGGCCAGTGCCTGGAGCAGCTCCTCACCTGGGCCGATGCGGTCCACGTCTTCGACACCGGCAGCGGGGACGAGACCTGGGCGATCGTGGGCGACCTGGCATCGCGGGACGAGCGGGTGCGCCTGCTGGGCCGGGACCCGGTCTGGTTCTCGGAGACGCGCCTGCGCGGCTGGATGTTCCACCAGGCGCGCCGCCACATGGAGGACGGCGACTGGTTCCTGCGCGTGGATGCCGACGAGTTCCACCACGTCCCGCCGCCCGAGTTCGTGCGCAGGCACCTCGCCCCCCACGAGACGATCGTGTTCCACCAGTACTACGACTTCCGGCTCACCGAGGCGGAGGTGCAGGCGTGGGAGGCGGGGCGGGAGACGCTCGCCGATCGCGCGCGCCCGATCGCGGAGCGCCGGCGCTGGTTCACCCTGAGCACGTACAGCGAGCCGCGGCTTTGCCGCTATCGCGCGACCATGCGCTGGCCGCCCACCGTCTCCTTCCCGTTCAACGCCGGCTTTCGCGCCCGCGCCCGCCTGCCGATCCGCCACTACCCGCATCGCGACCCGGTCCAGCTCGAGCAGCGCTGCCGGCTGCGCAGCGGCGATGTTGGCGGACGCCGAGAACCGGCGCCACTGGTCGCGCCCCGACCAGCACCACTGGTCGCAAGTCGACTGGCGGAGGTTCGTCCTGCCCGCCGACCACCCTGACCTCCGCCACTGGCAACCGGGCACCCCGTTGCCCGAGTTCCGCTTCGCCACCCACCTCGCGCCATCCCCCGTGCGCGCCGCGCAACGGGTCGCCCATGCCTGCCTCCTGCCGCGTGCTGGACCGCCTGCGCCCGCGATACCCCGAGGGCGCCTACCCGCAGCGCATTGATGCGTAGCGCGCCAATGCGGGTCCTGTTCTGCTGCACCGGCGTCGGCATCCTGAACCGCGGGATCGAGTCGTTCTTCCGCGAGGCGTTCGACAACCTCCACGCCCTCCCGGGCCTGGAGGTGCTGCTGCTCAAGGGCGCCGGCACGCCTTCCGAGCTGGAGCGGGTCGTGCGCTGCATCCCCCGCACCTCGGCGCTCGCCGCGGCGATCGGCGCGGTCGCCCGCCGCAACGCCTATGTCGCCGAGCAGTGGTCGTCGTTCCTGCCGGTCGTCCTCCAGATCCGGCAGTTCCGGCCCGAGGTCGTGTTCTACAGCGACGCCAACCTGGGCTTCCTCCTCTACCGGCTCCGGCGCTGGATCGGCGTTCCCTACCGGCTCTTGTTCTCGAACGGCGGGCCGTGCCGGCCGCCCTTCGTCCGGCTCGACTTCGTGCACCAGGTCAATCCGGTCTGTCTCGAGGAGGCGCTGCGCGCCGGCGAGCCCGCCGAAAAGCACATCATGGTCCCCTACGGCCTCCGTGTCGGCGCTCCTCCCGTGAGGTCGACAACGGTCTCCGGCGGGCGCTGCGCGAACGCCTCGGCCTGCCTGCCGATCGGCCGCTGGTGCTGAGCGTCGGCTGGATCAGCCGGGCGCACAAGCGGATGCACTACGTGGTCGAGGAGGTCGCGATGCTGCCCGCTCCGCGGCCGTTCCTGATGCTGCTCGGCGCCATCGACCGGAGCTCCGACGAGATCATCCGCCTCGCCCACCGAACGCCTTGGCCCGGAAGGCTTCGCCGCGCGCTCGGTGCCCTATCCCGAGGTGGCGCACATACTACGCCGCGGCCGACTGCTTCGTGCTCGCCTCGCTCGGCGAGGGTTTCGGCCGCGTCTTCCTCGAGGCCCTGGCCCACGGCCTGCCGGTCATCGCCCACGGCACCCGGTCATGCGCTACGTGCTCGGCGAGCACGGGATCCTGGCCGACCTGGGCGTCGAGGGCGCCTTGGCGCGCCACCTGCGGCGGTCCTGGCGCGACCGGCCGACGCACGCCATGCGCCAGCGCTGGGACTCGGTCCGGCGCCGCTTCGACTGGAAGATCCTGGCGCCGGAGTACCAGCGGATGTTTCAGCATGCCGCCTATGACGCCCTGCCGGCTGGCCGCTCGTGTATCGCTCGGTGCGAGCTCGGTCATTCCGTTCACGGCGGAGCCCGCACAGCCGGTAGCTGAGCCGCTCCGGCTCCGTCGCGAACAGCAGGCCTGCGAGCGCGCTAGGAAGCGAGTCAAAATGTCCACGCTTGCAAGAACGCTGGCACCTTCCTCCTCAATCCACTCATCCGGAGACGTTATCTGAAATGGCTTGCATACAAATACATTGCCGGTCGACCACCGCATGTCGTACTTCCCAAGGGCACGCAAAGTCTGTACCTGCGCCTCGGTTCAACGACTATCATGCGATCGCGACACAGCATCCGGGCGAGCCGAAGAATACGTTCTCGATTCATACTCTACTTGCGTCCGCGGAGGCTGGCGTCTTCATCGACGTCGGAGCAAATGTAGGAACGATGTCGGTTTTGGCGCATAGCACCGGCCACAGCTCGCGCATAGTCGCTTTGGAGCCGAACCATCGCTATTGTGAGGCATGGCACATGAACATGGCTCTCAATGGAATCGACACAGGCTACTTTGGTTGAGGCAGCTGCGGGAGACATCTGTGGTGAGGTCCGTTTCCGGATGGATCCGCTTTTCCTTTGAATGGCAAGATAGATGTAGGCGAGATCTACCCGACACCTATGGTCAGTGAGGTCAATATGATCACTCATTGATGTTTTGTGCGAAATGTCTGGAATACGATCATGTCGGCTTGCTCAAGATCGATACGAAGGGGCAGAACCTATCGTAATTCGAGGAGCCAAGAGATTGTTGGAAGAGAGGAGAATTCAGATATTTTGCTTGAATTTATCGTCGAGTTCATGGAGGACATGAACGAGGATCCGTAAATGGTGTAAAGACCATTGGAACAGATGGGTTTTGCTCTGCATGAGCATCGAGCCGGACGGTAAGCTAGGTAAGCGCTTGGATAGCAGAACCCTAGTCGATGAACGCAGAGTGCCGGCAAACGCTCCGATGAGACCATTCGATGAGATCAATCTGGTGGCCGTATTGCAGCACTGAGAGGCATCAATGGAAACACGCTTCGGGCCGAACGAGGACGTGAGTGCAGCGTCCTTTGCAAGCATTCTCCGCACCAGCATCGTGGCTCCGCGCGCGCGGTCAGCAGCAGCGTGAAGAGGATCGCCTTGGCGCTTGACTTCCAGCTCGCCGCCTTCCTCACCGGGATCGTCCTGTTCGCGGCGGCGGCGCTCGCCTACGTCACCACGCGCGATACGCTGCATCCGATGATCTATCTGGGAGCCATGGCGTTCTTCCTGCACGCCTTCCTGCCGCTCTACCTCGAGCTGAGCCAGCCGGACGAGCTCCGCGGCTATCTCGGCCAGGACGAGCTCGACTATGCCCAGACGCTCGTGCTCCTGGGCGTCCTGAGCCTCGCCGGCGGCGTGTGGTGGGGAGCCCACGCGACCCCGACCCATGGCCATGCGCCGCCCGTCGCGTCTCACGGACGCGGCCCGGATGCGCCTCGCCCGCGCGGCCAGGGCGCTCGCGGCCTTGGGCCTGATCGCCTGGATCTACCAGATCATCCACTCGGGCGGGCTCTACGCCGTCTACGGACGCGCCTACGGCTTCTTCTGGGCCGATACCGGCTACGTGGGGGAGGCGTTCCAGTTCGGCCTCCCGGGCGCGCTCCTGCTGCTCCTCGCGCGCAGCGGCTGGCGCCTGCGCCCCGCCGACCTCGTGTGGATCGGCATCGGCCTGCTGCCGCTGCTCGGCCACGGGCTGCTCGGGGCGCGCCGCGGGCCGACCTTCATCGCGCTCGTCGGCGTGGCGGTCATGTGGTACCTCGTGCGCGCGCGCCGTCCGCGGCTCGGGCCCGCCCTGCTCGGCGGCCTGGCCATCGGTCTGCTGCTGCTGTTCCTGCTCGCCAACCGCGACCGCATCTACCTGGGCGCGGAACCGGACTTCACCGGCGCCGGCCAGGCCCCGACCTTCGCGGTCGGCCCCGGCAACGAGTTCGTGTTCGGCGCCGGCGCCGCGCTCCACGCGGAGGCTCTCGATGAGTTCGCGTGGGGCCGGCGCTATCTGGTCGTCCTGTTCGTGCGTCCGATCCCACGCTCGCTGTGGCCGACCAAGTATGCCGATGCCGCGCGTTTCCTGAACATCCCGAGCATCGATCACGTCGAGAAGGACCCGCAGCCGCACCGATTTCACCGGCACGATCGGCTGGACCGGTGCGATCGGCTCGGCGCCGGGCGGCATCTTCGACCTCTGGATCGAGTTCGGGTGGGCCTACCTCTTCGCCGTGTTCGCGGTCGGGTGGGGCTTTGGCCGCGCCTACCGCAAGGCGCTGTCGCAGGGCGGCTTCTGGCTCGCGCTCTATGCGCTCATGGCCGCGCTCTCGGTCTACTTCGTCATGCAGGGTCTGGCTGCCTTCGCGGTCCGAGCGCTGCTGCTCGGCGCCGTGATGTGGCTCGGCTGGCGCTACGCCACCGGCGTCGACCTTCCTGCGCAGGCCGATGGAGCCCGGCCTCGCCGGGCGCGCCGCGCGAGCTGCTCCGAAGCCGCCTGGGAGACCGCTCCGTGAGCGGGAGCCCGCAGCGTCGCGGTGCTCGTTCCATCGGATCGGCCCCTACCACCTGGCTCGGCTGCGGGCAGCCGGCGCCCGCTGCGCGCTCACGGCCGTCGAGCTGTTCGCCGTCGACGACACCTATGCCTGGTCCCGAGTCGACGGGGCGCCGAACTTCCGGCGCTGCACGCTGTTCCGCGACGAGGTGCTCGACGCGCAAGGCGCAGCGGCCGCAGTCGGCAAAGGCGTGCACGACGTCCTCGACGCGGCGGATCCGCGACGTGGTCGCGATTCCCGGGCTGGTCGGACTCCGGCGCGCTCGCGGCTCTGCTCTGGTGCCTGCGGAATGGCGCGTCCCGCCGTGCTGATGTCCGAGAGCGGAATGCCAGGATGACCTGCGCCGCCGCGCGCGCGAAGCGGTCAAGCGCTGCGTCGTCCGGCTCTTCCGCAGCGCGCTGGTCGGCGGCGCGGCCGCATGGCGAGTACGCCTGCGGCCTCGGCCTCGCCGCCGGAGCCGTCGTCAACGGCTACGACGTCGTGGACAACGAGCACTTCGCGCGCGGCGCGCGCCAGGCGCGGGCTTGCGAGGAGCGCTGGCGAGAGCGGCTCGGGCTGCCCGAGCGCTTCTTCCTCGCCTCCAGCCGCTTCGTCGCGAAGAAGAACCTGCTGCGGCTGCTCGACGCCTATGCGGACTACCGGCGACGGAGCGGAGCCGATGCCTGGCATCTCGTGCTGCTGGGCGAGCGGCGCGCTGCGGGCCGAGCTCGAAAGCCGCATCGCCCGGCTCGCTCTGGCCGAGCGCGTGCTTCTGGCAGGCTTCAAGCAGTACGACGAGCTGCCCACCTGGTACGGCCTCGCGCGTGCCTTCGTCCACGCCAGCACCACCGAGCCATGGGGGCTCGTCGTCAACGAGGCGATGGCGGCGGGCCTGCCGGTGATCGTCTCCGAACGCTGCGGCTGCGCGCGCGATCTGGTGCGAGCTGGCGTCAACGGCTGGACCTTCGACCCCTACGACGTCGAGGCGCTCGCCGGGCTGATGCAGCGCGTGGCCGCCATGACCGAGCGAGCAGCGTCGGGCCATGGGTCGCGCCAGCGAACGGATCATCGCCGACTGGGGGCCGGAGCGCTTCGCCGACGGGCTGATGCAGGCGGTCCAGGCGGCGCTGCGCCGGCCGCCGCCGACGCCGTCGTTGTTCGACCAGGCGCTCCTGTGGGCGCTCGCGCGCCGGCCGCTGTGAAGATCGGCCTGCTCACCGCGCATGCGTCGCGCCGCGCCGCCGGCGTGTGGGTCGGCGTCGCGCAGCTCGGCAAAGCCCTCGCCGCGCGCGGGCTCGAGGTCGAGATCTTCGGCGTCGCGGACGACTGGAGCGCAAGGGACAGCGCCGGATGGGACGGTCCGCCGCTGAGCCTGCATGCGGGTTCGGCAGCGGGCGTTCGGCTATGCGCCAGGCTTGGCCCGGTCGCTCCATGGCCGGCGCCCCGCGCTGCTCCACGCCAACGGCCTCTGGATGTATCCGTCCTTCGCGAGCCTGCGCTGGAGCCGACGCGCAGGGCGGCCCTACCTGGTCTCCCCGCATGGCATGCTCGACCCCTGGGCCGTCCGCCGGGCGGTGTGGAAGAAACGCCTGGTCGCCTGGTGGTTCGAGAACGCGCATCTCGCCGGCGCCGCCTGCCTCCACGCGCTGACCGCAGGCGGAGGCGCGTGCGATCAGGGCGTACGGCCTCTCCAATCCGATCTGCGTCGTCCCGAACGGCATCGATCTGCCGAATGAGAGCAGGCCTGCGCCACTAGGCTGGGCGGGTGACGTCGGGAAGGATCGAAGGATCCTCTTGTTCCTGGGCCGGTTGCATCCGAAGAAGGGCCTGGCGAACCTGCTCGCCGCCTGGCAGGACGTGCAACGGACCGCGGGCGCGCAGGGCTGGATCCTGGTGATCGCCGGCTGGGATCAGGACCGCCACGAGCAGCAGCTCAAACGCCTGCCCGCGGCGCAGGCGCTCGGCGCTACGCTCCGCTTCGTCGGGCCCCAGTTCGGTGACGACAAGGCGGCGAGCTTCGCCGGCGCCGATGCGTTCGTGCTGCCCTCGCTCAGCGAGGGCCTGCCGCTCGCGGTGCTCGAGGCATGGTCCTACGGCCTGCCGGTGCTGATGACCGAGGCCTGCAACCTTCCCGAGGGGTTCGCCGCCGGCGCGGCGCTGCCGCTCGGTACCGATCGCGCCGGCATCGCCGCGGGCCTGCGCCAGCTGTTCGCGATGTCCGACGCCGAGCGCCGGGAGATGGGCGCGCGAGGCCGAGCGCTCGTGCGCGAACGCTTCACTTGGGCGTCGGTCGGCGGGCAGATGACGGCTGTGTACGAATGGGTGCTCGGCGGCGGTCCGCCGCCGTCCTGCGTCATGACCCACTGAGCTCGCCTGGACCACCGATGCTCTCGGTCATCATCTTGACGCTGAACGAGGAGGCCAATCTGCCCCACGCCTTGAGCAGCCTGCAGGGGTTGGATGCCGAGGTCTTCGTGGTCGATTCGGGCAGCACCGACCGTACCCTGGAGATCGCGCGCGCGGCCGGTTGCCAGGTGGTCGAGCACCCGTTCGAGAACTACGCCGTACAGCGCAACTGGGCGTTCGACCACCTGCGGGTCGCCACCCCGTGGACGTTGTGCCTGGATGCCGATGAGCGGCTCACGCCGGAGCTGGTCGACGAGATCAGGGCGACGCTGTCGCGGGAGGACAGCCCCTACGACGGCTACCTGCTGCGCAAGCGCACCATCTTCCTCGGGCGCTGGATCAGGCATGGTGGGCAGTATCCGGCGTATCACCTGCGCCTGTTTCGCTCCGGCCGCGGTCGGTGCGAGGCTCGTCTCTACGACCAGCACTTCATCGTCGACGGTCGCGTCGGCCGGCTGAGGAACGACTACATCGACGTCATCACGAGCGATCTCGGCAGGTTCATCCTCCGCCACAACCGGTGGGCCGAGCTCGAGGCCGCGGAGATCCTCGCGCAGTCCGAAGGTGCGACGCGTGATGGTCCCACCGTGGCGCCCGTGCTGACGGGAACGGCGATCGAGCGGCGCCGCTTTCTGCGCACGCGCGTCTATCAGAGGTTTCCGCTTTTCGTGCGCCCCTTTCTGTTCTGGTTCTACGGCTACGTGCTGCGCGGCGGGTTCCTGGACGGCGTCGAAGGCCTCATCTTCCACACCCTGCAGCGCTTCTGGTTCCGCTTCCTGATCGACGCCAGGATCTGGGAACGACGATCGAAGGCTCGAGACACGGGCGCCAGAGCGACCGAATTGGCGCCTCAGCGCTCCGCAAGCGCGGTCGACGACGTCGCCAGCGCCGGCATCCGACCGCGACGGTTGACGCGGCGTGCGGCACGATCCGCCGGTCGCCTTACATCCCGCTTGCCGTGCCGCTTAGCGTCAGCGGCGTGTTGGTCAGGCCCTTGCTCAGCATCACGCCGCCGTAGGCGTGGCTGTTGTCCATGATCCAGGAGCGCCGCGGCGTCGCCTGCACGAAGCCGTAGAGGCTCGTGTCCTTGATCCGCACGTCGAGCACGCCGGCCCCGCCGCTGGACAGGCCTCGGTAGACCTCGCAGCCGTCGAGCAGAACGCTCTCGACGATCTTGTCCATCTCCATGCTGCCCAGCCGGCAGCCGACCAGCTCGACGCGCTTGGCCACGGTCGGCCAGCAGTTGACATCATCGGCGGTCGTGCAGTTCTCCAGGCGGATGTGCAGCCCGTTGAGGCCGAGCGCGCTGCGCGCTTCGACTTGGCTCCGGCCCTTGACGAAGCGGGCGTTGCGGATCGTCAGCGAGCGGTTGATGCGCCGGCCATCGTCGAGCAGGCAGCGGAACAGGCGCGGGGCGCCGTAGGGCGTGTCGTCGTGCAAGAAGTCCGGCCACGCCGCGTCATAGCTGAACCGGAACGGGTCGACGAAGCGCACCGTCTGCTCGTCCGGCATGTCGCGACACGAGCTTCCACTCGAAGTAGCGGAAGTTCGGCGGCCAGCCGTTGCCCTTGGTGCCATCCGAGTTGAACTGCTGAATGCGACCCGCCGCCAGCACAGCCTCGCCCGGGAGGAAGTGGCCCGGCGCAGGTTGCGCGAGCTTCGCCTCGGTCGCGCTGACCTCGACGCTCTCGATCAGCAGCCCGGCCGCCTTGTTGAAGGCGCGCTTGGCCGGGAACTCGTTGTCGAACGAGATCGAGTTGGTGGCGAGGGGCAGCAACGGCCGGGCCTTGCACTCGACGGTCGAGTGGTTGAACTCCAGGACGACCGTCCGAGCCGCCGAACAACAGCCAACGCTCATCCTCGTAGGCGTAGTGGCCGGGCTCGAACTCGACCTGCCATACCCTGTCCGGCCCGTCTCGGATGTGGTCGCGGAGCGCGATCAGCTCCAGCGTGTTGTGCCGTTCGCCATCGCCGACGACGCCGAAGTCCTCGGCGTTGATCGTCATGACCAGGGGTTCCGCGCCGCCGTCCTCACGGAAGGTACCTCACAGTGAGGGTCGCCTCTTGCAGCGTGGCATGGTCGAAAGCCGCGAAGGTCCGGCCGGCGCCCGCCGCGTTCGTGATCACGAAGTTGACCACCCCGCCGAAGCCCGGCCGGTCGGTGACCTCCTGCACGACCGCCCTCAAGTCCAGCGAGCGCTGGCGCAGCGTGCGGTCGTTCGCGGTCCAGCTCGGGACGGTCCAGGACCTCGACGCCGTGGTCAGCGCGCGGCCCGAGATGTTCCGCATTGATCGCCGCATACTGGGCCGCGGTGTCCGCCGCCTCGGCCCTGACGGTCCAAGTCGCGTTGTTGCCCGAGCCCTCGGTGCCGGCGCCGTGAGCTGCAGGTTGGCCTGGACGATCGTCTTGCCGGCGAGCGCCGACAGCCCGGTGAACCGCAGGCCGGCCAGCTGCGCGCTCGACACGAACAGGGTGGTGCTGTTGATCGTGACGACGGTGGTGGCCGGTATGCCTCGCGCGCGTCGTCGGCGCTGGCCGCGATCGAGGCCGAGAAGCGTGGTCGTGGTCTCCGGGTCGACCATGCCCCGCAGCGCGAAGCCGATGGCGATCGAGCGCGAGCTCTGCGGCGCGGTCGGCGTAAGGGCGATCGAGCCGCCGGAGATCGTGCCGGCCGCCGCCATCTGGGCCACGAAGACGTTCACCGCGGCGTCGTCGGCGCTCGTCGTGCTGTCCCGGTCGCGCGGCGCGATCCAGGTGCCGCCGCTCGCGCCGGAGACGACCAGCGTGCCGGTCAAGATCGTCGCTGAAGCCGACCACGGCGACCGCGAGCCCGTCCTCGCCCTGCGTCTGGAGCGTCGGCATCCCAAGGCTGGACAGGTTGCCGGTGACCGTGACGGGCGCGCCGACGAACGGGCCTCCGTGGGTCCAGTCCACATAGCGGAACTGGTACAGCTGGCAGAGCGCCACATCGTTGTTGGCATCGCCGCTCGACCAGTCGAACGGCGTGACGGCGCCGGTCTCGGAGCCGGTCGCCTGCCTGTAGAAGACCGCAAGCGCCAGCTCGCCGTGCTTGACCTCGCTCAGCCTGGTCCAGCCTGCCGCCGTATCCGCGACGTCCGGCGTGGCCCCGCGATCGTTGACCGCGATCACGGCCACCAGGAGGTCGTCGGCGCGAACGTCCTGGGTCGGGTAGGTGAAGCCGACGTCGGAGGTGGCGACGGTCTGCACGCCGCCGGTACCACCCTGCACGAATTCCGGCGGCAGCCTCGGGACTGCGGTCGTGGCGCTGTCCGGGTCTGACCTCGCGCTCTCGTTGGCCGCCGCGTCGAACGCGCTCACCTCGTACTCGTACTCGGTCTCGATGGCGAGGCCCGTATCCGAATAGGCGTTGGTAGGGCTGGTGTCGATCAGCAGGTTGTCGCGGTAGATGTTGTAGCCCGTGACGCCGACATTGTCGGTCGAGGCGTCCCAGGTCAGGTCGATCTGGTCGTCGGAGACTCCCGTAGCGCTCAGGTTCTGCGGGATGCTCGGTGCCTCGGTGTCGCCTGAGGCTGGGGTCGTCGCGCTGTCCGGGGCCGACCTGGCGCTCTCGTTGGCTGCCGCGTCGAACGCGCTCACCTCGTACTCGTATTCGGTCTCGCTCGCGAGGCCCGTATCCGAATAGGCGTTGGTGGGGCTGGTGTCGACCAGCAGGTTGTCGCGGTAGATGTTGTAGCCGGTGACGCCGACGTTGTCGGTCGACGCGTCCCAGGTCAGGTCGATCTGGTCGTCGGATACCGGGGTGGCGACGAGATTCTGCGGCACGCTCGGCGCCTCGCTGTCGCCGGGCGGTCCGGACCCGGCGCCCGGCGAAGCGCGGCGGCTCGGGCAGAGGCCGAGGGCCCGGCTGACGCCTCTCAGTCTGAACGTCGTCATCGATGAGTGCCTTCGGTCATGAGAGGGGCTCCGGACGGCCCGCGCCAGCGCCGGGATGCGCTGCTGTTGGCCCGCCTTCAGTCGAGCGGCGATGATGCGAGCGCTCCGCGGTTCTGCTCGACCCGGGCGGTAGAGAGCGCGCCGTCGTCGATCGGGCATGCAGGCCGCTCGGACGGCAGCTGTATCGATCGTCGCCGCAGGAACGCCAGGTCCGCACCTTCTAGTCGGCATTTGTCCCCATGTCAAGGTGTTTATTCCTATATCCAGAAACGCAACCGTCATGCCCGCCGAGCTGACGGATAACGCTGGGCTTTGCGCGTTATAGTTGATAAACCGCTCCGGTCAGCGCCAGCGGCGGCGCGGCGGGAGACCTGATCGGGTTCAGGAGTGAGATTGCCTCACGTGAGCGGGCCGCCGATGACCGCGCGCCGGTGCGCGGAGCCCAGAGCCGTGCGCTGCCCTGGAGCGCTCCGGCCGGCGCCGCGCGCGAGGCCGGGGCCGCGGCGCTGGGAGGCGGTTCTCCTCTGTCTCCTGGTCGCGGTCGTGCTCCTGGCGCCCCTGCCGCTCGGCAGCAATCGCCCGCTCCCGGCGAGCGCGCTGGCCGCAGCCGCCGGCGCGCTGCTGTGCGTCTGGGGCGTTGGCGCTCTGCTCGCGCACCCGCCGGCGATGGTCTCCGTGAGGCCTTTCTGGCCGGCCTTGGTCCTGTGCGGCCTCGCCGCGGCATGGGCCGCCGTGCAGGCCGTGCCGGTCACGCCGCCAGGGCTGCACCACCCCTATTGGAGCGCCGCGCGAGAGGTCCTTGGCTTCCCCCACGCCGGGGCGATCAGCGTCAACCCGGCAGCGACCTGGACCCGCCTCATGGGGCTGCTCGCCTACGGCGGCATCTTCTGGCTCGCGCTCCAATGCTGCCGGCCGCGCGCGCGGGCGGACCGGGTCCTGCTCGCCCTCGCGGTGGGCGGGCTCCTCTACGCCGCCTATGGACTCTACGACGCCCAGGGATCGGACGGGGCTAACGTGACGAGCACCTTCGTCAATCGCAACTCCTACGCGACCTATGCCGGCATGACGCTGTTCTGCGGCCTCGGTCTGGTCCTGCAGGAGTTCACCCGCCAGGCCCGGGCGGGCCTTTCGCTCCGGGCCACCCTCTGGGAGATGCTGGCGCGGCTCGACCACCGGATGGCGATCGGCGTCGTCACCTGCCTGGTGGCCGGCAGCGCGCTGCTCCTTACCCAGTCGCGCGGCGCCTTCGTCGCGCTGTGCGCAGCGCTCGCCGCCTTCGTCGGGTCGTTGAGACGGCTGGCCCTCATGGCCTCGGGCATCGTCTTCCCAGCCGCGGCGGTGGCCTCGCTCGGCCTTCTCTTCGGCATCGTCGGGCTCGCGGGCGAGGAGATCCTCGGCCGGTTCACCGCAGCCGACGCGGACGCGGTCAACCGGCTCGCCTACTACCGCACGACCTGGGAGGCGATCTGGGACCGACCGCTGCTGGGCACCGGCTACGGAACCTACGCCGACGCGTTCCGGGCGTACAATCATCCGGGCACGGGCACCTATTTCCTCGACAAGGCCCACAACACCTACCTGCAGATGGCGATGGAGCTCGGCTGGCCCGCGGCCGCCGCGCTGTATGCAGGGGTGGCGCTGCTGGTTTTCAGCGGCCTGCGAGGCGCAAGCGGGGTGTTTCCAGCCGTGCTCGTCTCCTGCTCGGTGCTGGTCGCGGTCCACTCGCTGGTCGACTTCAGCCTCGAGATGCCGGCGAATGCCGCCACCTACGCCTTGCTGCTCGGGGTCGGCTGCGCGCAGTCGTTGCGCGGCAGAGCGGCCGCGGTGGACCAGAAAGCTATCTATAGTTGAGACTCCTTTAAGACTTGGCCCTTTACGATTCCCTCTGTAGGATTGCATCGTCAGATGTGATCAACCTGAGGCTGAGAATGGCCGCTGCTCGTCCGGGACCCCGCGTGCTCGTGTTCGGCATCCTGTTCAGCGCGCTCAGCAGCGTCGCAGCTGCCTCGGCCGCATGCGCGGTCGAGCTGTCCTCTGCCCCGGCAGAGGTCGCGACGACGCTCGTGGGACCTGGCCTGCAGTTGGTCGCGTCGCCGCCCTTCTGCGATCGCAACCCAAACCATCACCTCTGCGCGCGGGCTGACGACGACCGCTTCTGCGAGAAGCGCCTCGATCACCCGCTTTGCGATCGCGACCGCTTCTGCAGCAAGCGCCCAGATCATCCGCTTTGCGATGACGGTGAGCCGCCAAGCCCGAGTTGAGGGGCAACCAGAGGCCGCCTCCGGCGCCCAGGTGGTCGGGACAGGGCTCAGCCTCGATCGGAAACCGCGTCGACCTGCGCTTCACCCGTACCGTGTGCCCGCTGGTCTGGCGCTCCTGCTCGGAGGGTTGATCCTGGGGCTCGCCGTGCCGCGGGTGCTGGCATCGGCATGGCTGGCGTTGCGCGATCCCGTCATTCAGCACCTGGATGGAGGTCAGCCGGTCGCGGAGGCTGAGCTCCTGGCCCTGATCGCGTCGCGCGAACTGGCGCTTGGCTGGGTCGAGGACCGAGAGACCCACGACCAGCGCGGGACGGCGCTGGTGGAACTGGCGCTGCGCGGGGACCTTCAGAGCGCCGCCGGAACCGCCACGCTCGAGCGCGCGGTCGGCGCGACCCGCGCGGGTCTGGCCGTGGCGCCTGCCGATCCGAGGGATTGGATGCAGCTGGGCTATCTGCTGGTGCTGCTCGACGGCGAGCCGAACCGGGCGGCGGCCGAGGCCTTGCTGTTCTCGATTCGGACCGGACCCTTCCAGGCGCCGGATTTCCTCCGCCGGCGCCTGTTCTGGTCGCTCGCTCATCGGGAATTCTACGATGAGCAGGAACGGCGGCAGGTGGATGAGCAGATCCGGCTCGCCTGGCGCACGGCACCGGGCGAGCTCGCGGATCTGACCCTCGATGTCCCGGAATTCTTCGCTCCGGTCGCCGCCGCCCTGGAGACCGATCCGGCCGCGCGCGAGCGCTTCGTTGCGGCCCTCGCCTTTGGGACACCTCCCGGTCGCTAAGCACCTGAAAGCCACGCGGCAACAAGCATCGCGGCAGGATCCACCACCGCGAGCTCGACGCTGCCGCCGCACGACGGCGCGCGCCGATGGTTGCGGCGGCCGCGGCGCGCTTGGTAAGCTTCGCCCGCAGCGCGCTCCCGGTGATGGTCGGAAGGGCGGCCGCGACCGAGGCCTGCGAGCGCGCTCGGACGAGGCTCGAGCCGGCCGGCGATCCTGCTCCGATGAGGACCGATCGATGGCGATGACGATCAAGCGCGGCCGGGGCGCCGCCGAGCTGGCGGCGGCGGATGCCGAGGTGCGCGCCACGGTCGAGGCGGCGCTCGCCGCGATCGAGCGGCGCGGCGACGAGGCGGTGCGCGAGATGTCGGTCCGCTTCGACGGCTGGGACCGCGAGGACTTCCGGCTGAGCCCGGCCGAGATCGAGCGTTGCTTGGCAGAGCTCGGCGAGCAGGCGCTGGCCGACATCCGCTTCGCGCAGGCGCAGGTCCGCAACTTCGCCGAGATCCAGCGCGCGGCGCTGCAGGACGTCGAGGTCGAGACCCTGCCCGGCGTCATCCTCGGCCACAAGAACATCCCGGTGAGCTCGGTCGGGTGCTACGTGCCCGGCGGCAAGTACCCGCTGCTCGCCTCGGCCCACATGTCGATCGTGACCGCGAAGGTCGCGGGCGTCGGACGGATCGCCACCTGCGCGCCGCCCTACCGAGGGCCGGCCGGCCGCGGCGATCGTCGCCGCCCAGCACCTCGCCGGCGCGGACGAGATCTACGTGCTGGGCGGCATCCAGGCGGTCGGCGCGCTGGCGCTCGGCACCGCGCGCATTCCGCCGGTCGCCATGCTGGTAGGGCCGGGCAACGCCTTCGTCGCCGAGGCCAAGCGGCAGCTGTTCGGCCGCGTCGGCATCGATCTCTTCGCCGGCCCGACCGAGACCCTGGTGATCGCCGACGAGACCGTCGATGCCGAGATCTGCGCGGTCGATCTGCTGGGCCAGGCCGAGCACGGGCCGACCTCGCCCGCGGTGCTGCTCACCGTGTCCGAGCGGCTCGCGCGCGAGACCATCGCGTCCGTCGAGCGCCTGCTCGGGCAGATGCCGACCGGCGAGGTCGCAGGCCAGGCCTGGCGCGACTACGGCCAGGTGATCGTCGCCGGGGACTACGAGGAGATGCTGGAGATCGCCGACGAGATCGCCTCCGAGCACGTCCAGGTGATGACCGACCGCGACGACTGGTTCCTCGAGCGCATGACCAACTACGGCGCGCTGTTCCTCGGGCCGCGCACCAACGTCGCCTACGGCGACAAGGTGATCGGCACCAACCACACCCTGCCGACCGGCAAGGCGGCGCGCTACACCGGCGGCCTATGGGTCGGCAAGTTCCTCAAGACCTGCACCTGGCAGAAGGTGCTGACCGACGAGGCCAGCGCCATCGTCGGCGCCTACTGCTCGCGCCTGTGCGCGCTCGAGGGCTTCGCCGGTCACGGCGAGCAGGCCAACCTCCGCCTGCGCCGCTACGGCGGGCGCAACGTGCCGCCCTATGGCACGCCGGAGGGCCTGTGAGCTGGCGAGCGCGCGCGAGCCGCTCACGGACAGGGATCACGCCGCGCCGGAGGAGCGCCGAGCCCCGGCCATGAGCTGGTGGCGCGCGGCTCTGAGCGGGCTGCGCCGGCTGCGCGACCGCGTGCCCGGCCTCGCGGTCGCCACGCAGGCCGCGGTCAACTACATCCGCCATCAGAGCGCCAACCAGGCGGGCAGCGTCGCCTTCTCCTCGGTGCTCGCGATGTTCCCGCTGCTGCTGTTCCTGTCGGCGGCGGCGGGGTTCATGGGCCAGCCCGGCGCCGCGGCCGGGCTCGCCGAGCGCATCATGGAATATGCCCCGCCGGTGGTCGCCGACGCGCTCGCGCCCGCGGTCGACGAGGTGCTGGGCCAGCGCAGCAGCGCGCTGCTCGCGATCGGCATCATCGCGACGATCTGGGCGGCGTCGTCGGGCGCCCAGGCGGTCCGCACCGCGCTCAATCGGGCGTACGGCGTCGATCGCGGCCTGCCGTTCTGGAAGGCGCGGGTCAAGGTCACGCTGTTCACCGTGATCGGCACCGTCGCGGCCGTGCTGGTGTTCAGCTCGGTGGTGATCCTGCCCTACCTCTGGGCCGTCCTCGCGGCGACCTTCGGCACCGGCGCGGAGACGCTCTGGCTGCGCACCGGCGTCCGCTACGGCCTGGCGTTCGTGGTGCTGGTGGTGGTCTACGCCCTGCTCTACGGCTGGCTGCCCGACATCCCGCAACGGCTGCGCACCGTGCTGCCGGGTGCCTTGGTGGGCGCCACGATGTGGCTCGGCGCGGCGGCGATCCTCTCCTACACGCTGCGCGGCGCGGGCAAGCTCACCCTGGTCTACGGCGGCTTCACCGGGCTGGTGGCGACGCTGGTCTTCCTCTACGCGAGCGCGGCCACGCTGATCTTCGGCGCGGAGATCAACGGCGTCCTGCACCAGAGGCGCCGGCGCGAGGACGAGGCGGCCACGCGGCGGACGCCTGACGAGCCGGCGAGCCCGCTGCTTCAGTCCGCGGCCGCCGTTGTGCGGGCCTGCAGGATGCGGCGCGCCAGGGCGCCGCGATCGGCCTTGCCCGTAGGACCGAGGGGCAGGGCGTCCGCGAGATGGATGCCGTCCGGGAGCTTGTAGCGCTCGAGCCGCTCCGCCGCCCAGCCGCGCAGCGCGTCCGCGCCGATCAGCGCGCCGGGTCGCGGCACCAGCATCACGTGCAGCGCCTCGCCGAGGCGCTCGTCCGGCACGCCGGTGCAGAGCGCGCCGATCACGTCCGGATGGCTGGCGAACAGGTTCTCGATCTCCGCGGGCGCGATCTTGTTGCCGCCGCGCGAGATGATCTCCTTGATCCGCCCGACCAGCTCGAGCCTTCCGTCGGCGCGCAGCCGGGCGAGGTCGCCGGTCCTGAGGAAGCCGGCGCGGAACGAGGCCGCGGTGAGCGCCGGGTCGTCGAGGTAGCCCTGCATCCCGAAGGGGGTCGCGATCTGCAGCTCGGCCGTCGCGCCCGGGGCCACGGCCGCGCCATCCTCCGCGGCGAGCCGGAACGCGACCTGCTCGGTCGGCGCGCCGATCGTGCCGAAGCCGTGGGGCTGATCGGCGGGTCCGAGGCAGAAGTCGCAGGACCCGGTCTCGGTCAGCCCGTAGAGGTCGAACAGGCCGGCATCCGGCCAGGCTGCGCCGAGCGCCCCGGCGAGCGCGCTGCCGAGCGGCTCGCCGCCGGTCAGGATCGTGCGCAGCGCCGGCGCGGCGGGCGCGCGATCGGCGCCCAGCAGCCGCAGCATCGAGGGAACCGCCGCGAGCACCGTGGCGCCGCTCTCGAGCAGCGCTGCGACCGGCTCGGGCGCGAAGCGCGGCACCAGGATGAGGCGCGCGCCGGCCAGCACGGCGAGCAGGCTGGCCCAGAGGCCGAAGACGAAGGTCAGCTGGAGCGGAACCACGACCACGTCGCCCGGGCGCAGCGCCAGCAGGCGGCCGAGGACCGCGAGCTTGCCGGCGAAGCGCGCGTGGCCCAGCACCACGCCCTTGGGTCGGCCCGTGCTGCCCGAGGTGAACAGGACGAGGGCGGCGTCGGCCAGCAGGTCGCGCGGTCGGGGCGGCGCATCGGCGATCAGGGCGAGCGCGCCGGCATCGAGCGCGAAGCGCGCGCCGGTCGCGCGCCGGAGGCGGTCCGCGGCGGCCGCCGGCGCCGCCCGATGCACCGGTACCGCGACCGCGCCGGCGAGCCAGACGCCGAGCAGGGCGCCGAGGTCCAGGGGCCGGTTGGCGATCGTCAGGTGGACCGGCTCGGCCGGCTGCACGCCGCTTGCGGTCAGCGCTGCGGCGGTCCGCCGCGCGAGCGCGAGGATCGCGGCGCTTGGCCAGGTCTCGCCCTCCAGGCCCAGGACGCGGGCGCGCCCGCCGCTCAGGGCATCGACCAGCAGCTCGGCGAGCGCGCCGCTCACGATGCGCTCTTCGGGAAGCGGGCATCGCGCCAGCCGAGCGCGGCCTTGAGGCCGTCGCGGCGCGCGATCTCCATGAAGCGGAGCTTGTCCGGCGAGCCCTCGCCCTCGATCAGAAGGTCGATCGTGAGCGCCTCCTCGAGGGCGCCCAGCATGCCGCGCGCCTCGAGGCTGCGGTTGATCGCATGCTTGGTGCGCCGGACGAGGACCGGGTCGATCGCCGCGAGATGGCGGGCAAGCGCGAGCGCGGTCGCTTCCAGCTCGGCGGCCGGGACGACCCGGTTGACGATCCCGAGCGCCTCGGCCCGGGCGGCGCTCAGGCGGTCCTCGCCCAAGAGGATGATCTCCTTGGCGATCTTGGGGCCGACCAGCCACGGCAGCAGCATGACCACGATGCCGGCGCCGAACTTGAGCTCGGGCTCGCCGAAGAAGGCGTCCTCGGCGGCGATCGTCAGATCGCAGGCGAGCGCGAGCTCGAACCCCCCGGCGAGGCAGGCGCCGCGGACCGCCGCGATGATGGGCTTCGGCGCGTGCCAGAAGCGCATCACGGTCGCGAAGTCGTGGCGCAGGATCGGCTCCCACGCCGCGACGCCGGACGGGTCGGCGCTCCATCTGCTCCTTGAGATCGAAGCCGGACGAGAACGCGGCGCCGGCGCCCTGCACGACCAGCGCGCGGACCTGCGGATCCTCCTCGGCCCGATCGAGCGCCCTGCCGATCTCGTCGAGCATCGCCGGGTTCAGCGCGTTGGCGCGCTCGGGCCGGTTGAGCGTGATCCGCGCCACGCCGTCCAATGGCTCGTAGATGATCGTGCTGAAGGTCACCGGCGCGCGCTCCCGATCCCGCTACGCCCACCGCCTCACCTGATGATGCGGTCGACCGGAAAGCCCCAGAGCCCGCGGCGGTTCGCCTGCGCGAGACGCTCGAGCGCGTGGTACTCGAACGGCGCCTCGGGCCGCGCCAGCGCGAGCCCCTCCTCGATCAGGCGCGCGCCGAGGTCGACCGGCGGCTTGGTGATCGAGCTGGCGTCGACGTAGCAGACCGCGCTGATGCTGCCGTCCTCGAGCTTGGCCTGCGGCAGGCAGCGCACGAAGCCGCGGATCAGCACCTGGAGCGCGCGCGCGGCGCGGTCGCCGCACAAGGGCGGCCGGAAGTCGCTGCGACAGTTCTGCGCGTCGAGGGCGTATAGATTCCGAACAGCCGGATCGTCTTGCCCTGGACGCGCAGCGAGCCGTCGTCCTGGACGATCGCATAGCTCTGGATCTCGGCGGCGTTCGCCGGGCTGCCGAGCAGCAGCAGGGCCAGAGCGGCGCCGAGCAGAGGGCGGCCCGCTGGCCGCCGCGCGTGCTCCGCCGCGGCCGCGCGGCGCGCCCGGGCGAGGTGGCAGGTCTTGGCTGAGGCATCGTCATCCCCGGATCGAGCGGAGGATGGGGCGCGGGCCGCGCTTCGGCAACCCCGGCGCAGTCTAGCACAGGACGTCGGCGCGAAGTCAGCCGGCCTCGGGCCGGAGGGTGCCGCGCCGCCAGGCGTGCACGAGGAAGGGCTGGTCGAGGCTGCCGCCGAGCTCGATCACCGCCTCGCGCAGGAAGGTCCCGCCGTCGCTGCTGCGCCCGAGGGCGCGGATCGTGAACACCAGATCGCGGGTCGGCAGAAGGAAGAACTCCAGGTCCTCGAGCGCGCCCTGGTCCTCGATCGCCAGGTAGGGGTCGACCTCGGGCCCCGCCGCGAGCAGCGCCTCGACCAGCTCGGGCGTCATCCCGGGCAACGCCTCCAGCACGAGCCGCGGCGCGCGCGTCGGATCGACGCCCTCGGCGCCCGAATAGACGGTGACGTAGGGGCGCATCTCCTCGTAGAGGACCTGCGACATGCCGAGCACGTTCAACAGCTCGCTCTCGCTCGCGAACGCGCGGTCGGCGGCGCCGGCGGTGCGCCCGGCGTCGAGATAGTCCGGATCCTCGGCGCCCTGCGGCTCGGGCTCGCTGTCCTCGTCGCGGTAGTCGACGATCCGGGCCGCGATCGCCTCAGCCTCGCCCGCCTCCAGGCCGAGCGCGCCGAGGAGGCCCGCGAGCAGCTCGGGCGGCGCGCCGTTGAGGTCGATCTTGCCGTCCTCGTCCTCGATCTCGATCTGCGCCTCGCCCTCGCCGAGCGCGATCGCGTAGACCGTGCGGTCGGCCCGCCAGACGGTCGCCGGATCGGGATCGAGGAGGCCGAGCACGGCGCGATGCACCCCGCCATCGGCGATCGCCTCGGCCTTGGCGTTCGCGACCAGGTTGCGGGCGAGCCGCGCCTCGGTCCGCGTGCTGGAGGCGAAGCTCGCCGCGATCACCGCGAGCAGGCCGGTGATCCAGAGCACCGAGATCAGGGCGATGCCGCGGCTCGAGCCGAGCCTCATCGGACCCTGTCCCGCTCGGTGCGCAGCGGCGATGCGCCGCGCATCCGGCGACGCAGCTCCTCGGTCGCGGCGCGGGCTTCCACCGGGTTGCCGATCACCGAAGGGGTCAGCATGACCAGCAGCTCGGTCCGGCGCGCGACGTTGCTCCGCGTGCTGAACAGCGCGCCCAGGATCGGGATCCGCGACAGGATCGGCACGCCGCTCCGGGAGCGGTTGCGGTCGTTGGTGATCAGCCCGCCGAGCGCCACGGTCTCGCCGCTCTGCACGGCGACCGTGCTGCTGATCTGGCGCTGGTTGATGGTCGGCGTGGTCTGCTCGACCGCGGTCTCGGTCTCGCTCCGGACGACGTTGCTGACCTCCTGCTGGATCTCCAGGATGACCAGCCCGTTGACGTTGACCCGCGGCGTGACGGTGAGGATCACGCCGGTGTCACGCAGCTCGACCGAGCTGACGATCCGATCGAGGTCGCCGTCGATCGGGGTTGCCTGCTGCACGGTGATCGGCACCTGATCGCCGACCTGGAGGCGGGCCGTCTGATTGTCCAGCACCAACAGTTGAGGCGACGAGATCACGTCGACGTCGGTGACCTCCTCGAGCGCGTTGAGGACCACGACGAGGTCGTCGCTGCTGAACAGCGCGGAGAAGACGCCGCGCCGCGCGCCCGCGGGAATCTGCCCCCGCGAGAAGTTGAGCTGGAAGTCGCCGGTGCGGAAGAACCACTCGACGCCGTAGCGCAGCTCGTCGGACAAGGTCACCTCGGCGATGGTCGCCTCGATCAGCACCTGGAGCGGCAGGACGTCCAGCTTCTCCAGCGCCTGCTGAATCCTGCGGTACTCGCGCGGCCTTGCCTGGATCACCAGTGAGTTGGTGGTGTCGTCGGCGATGATGCGGATGTCGGTCTCGGGGGTTTCCGCCGCCGCCCCGAGCGGGCTGAGCGCCGCCGACGGTCGCCCGAGCCCGCGCTCCTGGCGCAGCGCGCGCTCCCGGCGCAACGGGCGCTCCCGCTCGGGGGCTTCGTCCGGCTCGTCGAGCTGCCGGTCCCGGGTCTGCTCGGCACCGAGCTCGAACGGGCGGGTCGAGCGCAGCTCGGTCGGCTCGAGCCCGGGGGCGAGCAGGCTCGGCTCGCCCACCGTGGTCGCCCTGGCGCCGAAGATCTCGCCCAGCACCTCGGCGAGGTTGGTCGCGCGGGCGTTCTGCACGTTGTAGACGTAGATCTGCGGCTCCTCGCCCTCGCCCTCGCGATCAAGCCGCCGGACCCAGGTCTCCGCCTGATCGAGATAGGCCGGCTGGGACGAGACCACCAGGACCGCGTTGAGGCGCTCGATCGGGACCACGCGGACCACCCCGGCGAGCGGGCCCTCGGCGGTGTCGCCGAAGATCTGGTCGAGCTCGAGCGCCAGCTCGGCCGCGCTCGCGGTCTCGAGCGGGAACAGCCCGAACGACATCCCCTCCATCCAGTTGACGTCGAAGATCCCGACCAGCTCCTGAAGCGTCGCGAGCTGCTCGGTGGTGCCCGCCAGGATCAGGAGATTGCGCGTCGCGTCGAGCCCGATCGTGCCGCCGGGCGGCGCGAACGGCTCGAGCAGCCGGGCGAGCTCGCCCGCCGCCACGAAGCGGAGCGGCACCACCGCCACGCTGAAGCCGGGCAGGCGCGCGCCGGGCAGCGGCCGGACGTCGGGGATCGGGCCGCTGGTGAGAGCCTGGTCGATCGGCACCACCTGGTAGAGATCGCCGCTCTGGATCAGCGCCGCGCCGTTCATGCGCAGGATCGCGTCGAGGGCCGGGACGAGGTCCTCCGGCGGCAGCGGGCGGGTGGTCTGCACCGTGATGCGCCCCGCGACCGACGGATCGATCACGTAGTTGACGCCGAGCGCGTCCTCGAGGACCAGGCGGACGACCTCGCGCAGCTCGGCGTCGACCACGTTGAGCGAGATCTCGCCGGCGGCATCGGTCGCGATCAGCGCGCGCGAGCGGGCGGCGGGCGGCGACGCCACGAAGCTGCCGGTGCCGCGCTCGACCACCCGATCGACGGTCGGCGTCTCCTCCTCGGTCACCAGCGGGGTCGGGCGCGACGGCTGCGCCGGCCCGGTGACCGGCGGCCGCGCGACGGGCTCGAGCGGCGGCTCGGCGGGCGCTCGCTCCGGCCAGCGCTCGCAGCTCGCCAGCCCGAGGGCGAGCACGGCAGAGGCGCAGGTCCGTGCCAGCGCGACGATCACAGCCCAGGGCATCCCTGCCACCATAGCGCCCCATTACACAAGCTTGCGCGCCATTCATGCTGTACTCGATCAAGATGGCAAGGCTAAACCGCTGGTTTCAGGCCCGCTCGCCCGCACAGGGCGGCGAGGAGCGGCTCAAAGCCGCCTGGCAGGGGAATGCCGTCCCGCGCTGTCGCTCTCTCAGGGGCCGCCGGCGAGGCGGCCGACGGGCGGCTATTGCGAGCTGGATTGCTTCGGGGGCGATGCTTGCCCGGCCGGCTCGGCCGCGGCTTCGCGCTGCGCGGCACGCTCCCCCCGCTTGCGCTTGCCGGCCGATCGCGCAGGCTTCAGCGGGGTGTCCAGATCGGCGCGCAAGCTCAGCGTCTCGGTCTTCTCGCCCAGCCGCAGGGTGACCTGGTCGCGCTCGATCGCGCGCACGTTCCAGCCGGCGATCTTGTCGCCCGCGCGACGCCAGACCGCCTGCTCGCCCTCGGGCTGCAGGAGTGCGGCGCGACCGTGGTCGGTGACCAGGGTGCCGATCAGCTCGATCGCGACGGCCTGGGCGGGCGCCGGCTCCTCGGCCTCGGCGTCGACCGGCGCCGGGACGAACGGCCGTCGCGATTCGAAGAACAGGGGCCGCAGCGCGATCTCGTCGAAGACGCTTTCGGGCGGCGCCTCGAAGCCCTGCGCCGCCGGGCCTGCTTCGGGGAGCGGGGCGGGCGGCGGCGCCGCCGTCACCTGCGGGGCGAGCGACATGCCGCTCGACAGCTCGAGCCCGACCACCGCGGCCAACACCGTGCAGGTCAGCAGCCAGAAGCCAGTCGACCAGGGAACCGCTCGTTCGCCCATGCCTTCGTTCGCTATGTCGGGACGCGCACCCCAGGCGCATGCCTCAAATAGACATGGTGATTCGCGCCAGCGACCCAACAGCTCTTACCAAGATCCCGGCGCCACTGCAATCGGCTCAGGTCGGCTCCGCCTGCAGATAGCCGGAAAGCTCCAGGCTGACGTCGAGCTGCGCCTCGCTTTCCGGCTCGTCGCGGCGCCGGCTGCGCGTCCGCTGCTCGCGCACGGTGAGCTCGTCGATCAGCAGGTAGGGCTGGCCGGTCTCCAGCTCGTAGAGGGTCTCGGCCAGGCCCGCGACGGTCACCACGAACTGCACCCGCAGCGCGGTGCGGCGGATCGTGGCGTCGATCTCGACCGGCGTCGCGGTCAGGATCTGCGTGCTGCGCAGCTCGCCGCCGGCGCGCTCGACCACGGTCTTGACCCGGTCCTGGAGCTGGGCGGCGGCGAGCGCATCGCTCGGCCCCTGCAGGTAGCCGGCGGCCGACGCCGCGAGCTCCTGCTGCTCGGCGAGCCGCTCGGCCATCGCCCCGCGCTGCTCGGCGAGCGCCCGGTAGCGCTGCAGCAGGAACTCCGCCTGCTCGATCTCGGCGGCCGCGTCGCGCCAGGCGGCGAGCAGCGGCGCGACCACCAGCCGGGCGCCGCCGAGCAGCGCCACGCCGAGCAGCACGACCGCCAGCGTCCGGCTGAGCAGCGAGCCCGGCTGGAGCATCAGCTGCCCTCCGGCGCGGCGAGCTCGACCGACAGGTGGAAGCGTTCCGATCCGCTCCGCGGGTCCTGGGTCACCGGCGAGCGGAACTGCGGAGTCTTGAACAGCTGCAACTCGTCGAGCAGGCCGATCAGCTCCGAGGCGGTCGCGGCGTAGCCGTGCAGCTGCACGGTGCCGTCGCGCAGCTCGAGCTGGACGATATGCGCCTGGTCCGGCACCAGCCGGGTGAGCTCGGCCAGGACCTCGGTGACCATCGGCCGGCCGGTCTTCTCGGCGATCAGGAACTGCGCGCTCTGGGTGAGCTGGTCGAGGCGCGCGCGCAGGGCCATGCTCTCCTCCGCCTCGGCCTGGGCGGCCGCCACGCGGGTCTGGAGGTCGTCCAGGGTCGCCTGCTGCCGGCGCAGCGGAATCACGACGGCGGTCACCGCGAGCGCCGCGGCGAGCAGCACGAGCGCGCGGTTGAGGCGGCTCTCGCGGGCCCCGGCGCCGGGCTCGCGGCGCAACAGGTTGAGGCGCTCCGCGCCCGGCGCGGCGCTCGCCAGCTCGACCCGGCCCGCCGCCAGGCCGAGCCGCTGCGCGGTCGCGAGCGCCTGGTCGACGACGCGCCTGGGAGCCAGCTGGAGCTCGACCGAGATCCGCCGGGCCGCCGGATCGGTGCCGACGACCCGCTGGGCGAAGTAGACCTCCTCGGCCTTGAACGGCGTCAGCCGGTCCATCTCGAAGCGCAGCAGCTGCTCGAGGTCCTCGCGCGCCGCGAGCGGCAGGTCGAGGACCTTGCGCAGGCCGAGATCGCCGGCCAGCCGGAGCGTCACGCGCCGGCCGCGCCGCTGCGCCTGGTCGAGCAGCGCGCGCAGGCGCTGGTCGTGGTCCGGCGCATCGCTGGCGACGCTGCCGAGGGCGCGCTCCTGGTCGGCGGTGCGCTCCGCGACCATGCTCTCGTCCGGCCCGAGCGTCAGCACCACGCCGCGCCGGCCCCGCCGGCCGGCCTGGCGCAGCCGGCGCGGCATCAGACCGCGCAGCTCCGCCAGCCACCAGGCGAGGAAGGCGGCGATGCCGCCGCGGATCAGGCTCAACAGTCGCGTCATCCCTCGCGTCCGCTCAGGTTGCGCTCGCCGCAGAGTAGCAGGCCGGGCGCGCAGCGTCAGCGTGCCGAGCGGTCCGGCTCAGAACTGCAGCGCCAGATCGACCATCGGGTGGACGTCGAGCTCGGGCCAGCTGCGCGGGTCGTCGGCGGCGAAGCGAACCTGCACCCGGACGAGGCCGGGAAGCACGTCCTGCCCCTGCCACTGCGGCCACCAGTCCGGCGCCAGACGCGGCTCGAGGGAGCCGAAATAGGCGAGCTCCAGGGCCTCGACCCCGTCGAGCAGGATGCGCTCCTGCGGCTCGGCCGAGCCGACGGCGCTCGGCGCGCCGAGGTCGAGCGGCTGCCAGCGCAGCACCAGGTTCCTGCCGCCCTCGCCGTCGGCATCCTCGGCGAGCGCCAGCTCCATCAGGTAGAGGCCGGCGCCCAGGTGCTCGGGCAGCAGGTTCGCGAAGCGCACGGCCTCGATCCCGCCCGCGAACAAGGGCTCCGGGGGCGCGTCCTCGGCCGCGCACCACCGCTTCCAGCGGCAGCGGCCTCGGCCAGGCGCTGGCGCAGGAAGTCCTGCACGATCTGGACGCGGGCGCTGGCATCGAGGCGCGTCTCGCCGGTCTCCCAGACCCGGGCGCCGAGGCGCAGGCCGCCGAACAGCGCCGCCATCAAGAGCCCAAGCAGGGTGATCGCCACCAGCAGCTCGAGCAGCGTGAAGCCCTGGTCGACCGGATGGCGCGGGCCGCGCGCAGCGGTCATTGCGGCGGCGCGCCGAGCCTGAGCGTCGTGAGCGTCACCTGCTCCGCCGGGCCCGAGCCCCAGGCGACGGTCACCTCGACCAGGTAGGGCACGAAGCTCTGCTCCTCGGTCGGCGGCTCGGCGAGCTCGATCAGGGTATGCCAGCGCAGCCCGTCCGCGCTCTCGCCCGCGCTCTCGCCGGCGGCGAGCGGCAGCTCGACCCCGACCCGGGCGAGCTGCGAGCGGGCGAGCAGGGTCGCCGTGCTCGTGGCGCTCGGCGGTCGTCGACTGGCGCAGGCCGGTCTGGAAGATCTGCGCCAGCACCCCGAACGTCAGCGCGAAGATCACCAGCGCGACCAGCACCTCGAGCAGCGTGAAGCCGGCAGCGCGCGCGCGGCGCTCATTCGGCCGCATGGTCCACGAGCCACGAGGCCGGTCAGCCAGTCGACGGTGACCTCGGCGTGCCGGCCGTCGAGGGTGAGGCCGATGCGGCCGCCGGTCGAGCTGCCGTCGGGGAAGAAGCGGATCTGCCCGATGCCCTCGCTCAGCAGCTCCGAGCGCGCGGTCTGGAAGGTGAGCTCGATGCCCCGGTCGATCTGCACCGGCGCGCGCATGCTGGCCGGTGCGGAACAGCCGCTCCTCGACGTCGAGCGCGAACAGCTGCTCGCGGTTCTCGAGGAGCGCCGCGCTGCGCGTCTCGCGCAGGCCGTCGGCGACCGCGCGGGCTGCCACCTCGACGTCGAGATCGGGCTGGCCGCGCAGCACGAAGCCGGGGACGAAGGCCAGGATCAGGCCGATGATGCCGAGCACGACCAGCAGCTCGAGCAGGGTGAAGCCCCGCTGGTCCAAGCGGCCTCACCAGCTGGTGACGTCCTGATCCTCGCCCTCGCCGCCCTCGGCCTGGTCGGCGCCGAGCGAATACAGGTCGTAGTCGCCGTACTCGCCCGGGAAGCGGTAGACGTACAGCTCGTCCCCAGGGGTCGAGCAGGGCGTCGCGCCGCTTGACGTAGGGGCCGTTCCAGCGCGGCGCGTCCGGCGGCGGCTCGAGCAGCGCGTCGAGGCCCGTCCTCCTCGCTCGGGTAGCTGCCGACGTCGAGGCGGTAGAGGTCGAGGATCGAGGCGATGTTCTGGACCTGGGCGCGGGCCGCATCGGTCTTGGCCTGGCCGAGATAGCTCAGCACCTGCGGCGCGGCGAACGCCGCGAGCAGGCCCAGGATCACGAGCACCACCAGCAGCTCGATCAGGGTGAAGCCGCCCTCGCTGCGGTCCTCCTCGGGGCGGCGCGCGGTCACGTCGGTCATGGCGAATACCTGCATCGCACTCTCTGCATCGCATCGGGCAGAGATCATTATAGGCCGCGCGGCACGGCTGGCGAGCGGCGAGTGGGCGACGAGCGGCTCACAGCGGCAGCTGGTAGGCCGAGAGGATCGCCGCCAGCACCGCGCCGATGATCGCCGCGATGATCAGGCCGAGCGTGATGGTCAGCGCCGGCACCAGCAGCGTCATCAGGCGCTCGATCGTGCTGCGGGTCTCGCGGTCGAAGATCTCGGCGATC
The DNA here is from genome assembly GCA_963753275.1 of uncultured Alphaproteobacteria bacterium. GTDB lineage: Bacteria > Pseudomonadota > Alphaproteobacteria > Geminicoccales > Geminicoccaceae > DATAOG01. The sequence goes on from CAVWCE010000046.1 coordinate 78,072, forward strand.
TTGAGCAGCATCGCCTCGAGATGGCCCGAGCGCTCGCCGACCGAGAGCAGATGGATCGCGAGCGGCGGGAACGGGCCGGCGCGCGCCAGCGGCTCGGCCAGGCCGCGGCCCTCCTTGACCGCGGTCGCGGTCTCGCTCAGCGCCTCGCGCAGCACGGCGTTGCCGAGCGTCTCCCGCGCGATCGCGAGCGCGTTCAGCAGCGGCACGCCGTTGGCGAGCAGCGTGCCGAGCGTGCGGGCGAGGCGCGCGGTGTCGATCTTGGCGAGCAGCCCGCCGAGCAGCGGCAGGCGCAGCAGCCAGGCGGTCGATGCGGGCGCGGCTCTCGGGCTCGCCGGAACTGGCGGCGCACCAGCCAGACCAGCAGCCGCGAGCGCGAGCAGCATCAGCCACCAGTAGCGCTGGGCGGCATCGCCGGTCGCGATCACCACCCGGGTGAGCAGCGGCAGCTCGGCGCCCGGCGCTCTCGAACAGCGGCGTGAACTGCGGCACCACCACGGTCAGCAGCACCACGATCGAGAGCCCGGCCATCGACCAGCAGCACGAGCGGGTAGACCAGCGCCGAGCGCACCTGCTCGGCCAGCGCCTCGGCCTGGTCGAGGTAGCTGCGCGAGGCGTGCCGAGCACCTCGTCGAGCGCGCCGCCGGCCTCGCCCGCGCGCACCATGCTGACGTAGGCGCGCGAGAACACCGCCTCGTGCTGGCCGAGCGCATCGGCGAGCGTGCTGCCGCCCTGGACCCGCTGCAGCAGGTCGGCGATCAGGCGGCGCATCGGCCTCGCTCTCGGCGAGGTCGACCAGCAGCCGCAGCGACTGGTCGACGGTCAGGCCGGCATCGAGCAGGGTCGCGAGCTCGCGGGTGATGATCGCGACCTCGCGCGCGGCGCACGCGGCCGCTGCCGAACAGCGGCTGGCGCAGCCAGTCCTGCAGGCTCGAGCGGCCGCCCGGGCCGGCGCGCGCGCCGACCGGCTCGGCGGCGAGCGGCAGGTGGCCCCGCTCGCGCAGCTGCTCGACCACCGCGGCCTGGTCTCTGCGCCTCGAGCTCGCCCTCGACGAACTCGCCGGCTGCCGGTCACCGCGCGGAAGTGGAAGCGTGGCATCACTCGGCCTCGCGGGTCACCCGCAGGACCTCCTCGATGGTGGTGATCCCGGCCACCGCCTTGGCGAGGCCGTCCTGGAACATCGGCCGCATGCCGGCGGCGAGCGCCACGCGCTGCAGCTCGGTCGCCTCGGCATGGTGCAGGATCTGGCGCCGGATCGGGTCGGACAGCATCAGCACCTCGTTGATGCTGATGCGGCCGAAATAGCCGGTGCCGTTGCAGCTTCGGGCAGCCGACCGGGCGCCACAGCCGGACGTCGTCCTGTCCGCTCGAGGCCGAGCTGGGCGAGCAGCTCGGGCAGCGGCCGGTAGGCCTCGCGGCAGTCCTGGCACAGACGGCGCACCAGGCGCTGGGCGACGATCGCGTTCAGCGTCGAGGTCAGGAGATAGTCGTCGACGCCCATGTCGAGCAGGCGGGTGAGCGTGCTCGCGGCGTTGTTGGTGTGCAGGGTCGACAGCACCAGATGGCCGGTCAGCGCGGCCTGGATCGCGATCTGCGCGGTCTCGAGGTCGCGGATCTCGCCGACCATGATGACGTCGGGGTCGTGGCGCAGCATCGAGCGCAGCACGTGGGCGAAGGTCAGGCCGATCTGCGGCTTGATCTGGACCTGGTTGACGCCGTCGAGCTGGTACTCGATCGGGTCCTCGACGGTGAGGATCTTGCGGTCGGGCGTGTTGAGCTCGATCAGCGAGGCGTAGAGCGTGGTGGTCTTGCCGCTGCCGGTCGGCCCGGTGACCAGGATGATGCCGTTCGGCCGGGTCAGCGCCGCGCGGTAGGCGGCGAGCGCCTCGCGGCTCGAAGCCGAGCGGCGTCGAAGTCGAGCGCGACGCTGCCGCGATCGAGCACGCGCAGCACCACCGCCTCGCCGTACATGGTCGGCATGGTGGCGACGCGCAGGTCGATGTCCTTGCCGCGCACCGCGAGCTTGATCCGGCCGTCCTGCGGCAGGCGGCGCTCGGCGATGTTGAGCCGCGCCATGATCTTGATGCGCGAGATGATCGCGGCGCGCAGCTGCACCGGCGGCGTCTCGACCTCGCGCAGCACGCCGTCGATGCGGTAGCGCACGCGCAGGTTCTGCTCGAGCGGCTCGATGTGGATGTCGGAGGCGCGCTGCTCGACCGCGCGCGAGATCAGCCGGTTGACGATCCGGACCACCGGCGCCTCGCTCGCCAGGTCGCGCAGGCGCTGGACGTCGTCCTCGGCGCCGAGCTCGCCCTGGTCGCCGACCGCCTGCACGATCTCGCCGATCGTGCCGCTGCGGCCGAACATGCGCTCGAGCGCGGCCTCGATGTCGGCCGGCACGCCGACCCAGGGCAGCACCGGCTTGCCCGCGAACAGCTGCATCGCGGCGATGGTGTAGCGGTCGAGCGGGTCGGCCATCGCGACCGCGAGGCCGTCCGGCGTCTCGGCCAGCGGCAGGATGCGCGCCTCCTTGAGGAAGTTGGCGCTGACCCGGTCGCCGTGCAGCGGCAGGTCCGGATAGTCGGTCTCGCCGGCGAGCGGCAGATCGAGCAGCTCGCGCGAGCGCCTCGGCGACGTCGCGCTCGGACACCAGGCCGAGCTTGGGCAGCAGCAGGTGCAGGCGCTCGTGGCTGGTCTCGCGCACCCGCAGCGCGCGGCCGAGCCCGGCCGCGTCGAGCCGGCCGCGCTCGATCAGCAGCTCGCCCAGCGCCTCGTCGACCTCGAGCGCCTCGGTCACGGCGGCTGCTGCGAGTGGCTGCCGTCGCCATCGATCCACCATCGACGCTCAGCCCAGGACGATGGGCCCGTACAGCCAGACCAGCCAGAACGCCAGGGCGAGATGGGGCCCGAAGGCGAGCTTGCCGGTCCAGCGCGAGCTTAGCGCCGGCGCGCGCGCCCGCCAAGGCGAGCGCGAGCGCGAGCCCGGCCGCGATCACCACGACGCTCGGCAGCGCCGGCCAGCCGAGCCAGGCGCCCGCCGCCGCCGAGCAGCTTGGCGTCGCCCAGGCCGAGCCCCTCGCGCCCGCGCAGCCGGCGATAGGCCGAGCCGATCGCGGCGAAGGCGGCAAAGCCGAGCGCGGCGCCGAGCGCGTGGTCCGGCAGGCGCGCCGGATCGAGCGCATAGGCGACCGCGAGCCCGGCCGGGATCAGCGGCAGGGTCAGGACGTCGGGCAGCAGGTAGTGGCGCAGATCGATCGCGGCCAGCGCGAGGAGCGTCCAGCCGAGCGCCGAGGCTCGCCCACAGCAGCCAGCCGGACAGCACGCACGCGGCCGAGAGCGCGACCGCCAAGCGCGGCGAGCTCGATCGTCGGGTAGAACGGGCTCAGCCGCACCTCGCCGCAGCCGCAGCGCCCGCGCCGCGCGAGGTAGCTCAGCGAGCGGGACCAGGTCGCGGGGGCCGAGCGGCCGGCCGCAGTGGTCGCAGGCCGAGCGGCCGAGCAGGATCGGCCGGCCGGCCCGGCAGCCGCTCGACGACCACGCCGAGGAAGCTGCCGACGAACGGTGCCAGCAGGATGGCGGCCCAGGCTTCCGAGCGCATCCCGCAAGGATAGGCCGGGGGCGTCCGGAGATGGAATAGCGCCGGCGCCCGTCCGGGCGCTCGGAGCTCGGACCGGCGGGGCAGGGGCACCGCACCTGCGGCTCCGTGCGCCACGTCAATGCCTGCGGACCGCGGCGCCGACCGCCCGCTTGCTCCGAAGCGCCGTCTGCGCCAAAATTCGCCATGCGCTTGGCGCTAAAACAGACCGGGCGACGCGACGTCCGCTGGTCCCGGACGGGGAGAGCCATCCATGATCTCAGGCGGGGCGGCGCTGCGAGCAGCTGACGGTCAGCCGCGGCCGTGACGCTCGTCCTCTACGGCCTGGGGGCTATCTTCGTCGCGGCGACGCTGCTGCCGTTCAGCCGGCACGAAGCCTGGTGGATCCGGGCGTGCGATTTTCCACGCCTGCAGATCGCGACCGGCCTCGCCGGCGTCTTGGTTCTGGTCCTGATCGCGGGCGATCCCGGCGCCCGGGCCGACCAGCTCCTGATGCTCGCGCTCCTCGCCTGCCTCGCCTACCAGCTCGCGGTGATTCTGCCCTACACGCGCCTGTGGCGGCCCGAGATGCTGGGCGGCGCCACGTCGCCGGCCGAGCGCAGGCTGAGCCTCCTGGTGGTCAACGTGCTGATGTCGAACCGCGAGGCCGAGGGGCTGCTGGCGCTGGTCCGCGAGCACGCGCCCGATCTGATCCTGGCGCTCGAGGTCGACGACTGGTGGTGCGAGCGCTTCGCCGCGGTCGCGGACGAGTATCCCTGCCGGATCGTGCATCCGCTCGACAACACCTACGGCATGCTGTTCTTCGCCCGGCTCGAGCTGATCGACCCCGAGCTGCGCTTCCTGCTCAAGCCGGATATTCCGTCGCTGCGGACCGCGGTCGCGCTGCGCTCGGGCGCGACCGTGATGCTCTACGGCCTGCACCCGGAGCCGCCTGCTCCCGGCGAGGCCGATACCTCGTTGCCGCGCGACGCCGAGCTCGTGATGGTCGCGCGCGAGGTCGCCCGGTCCGGCCGCTCGGCGATCGTCGCCGGCGACCTCAACGACGTCGCCTGGTCGCACACGAGCCGGCTGTTCCGTCGCCTCAGCCGGCTCCTCGACCCGCGCATCGGGCGCGGCATGTTCAACAGCTTCCACGCCCGGTATTGGGCGCTGCGCTGGCCGCTCGACCACGTCTTCGTCAGCGACGACTTCGTCCTGGAGAGCATCCGGCGCCTGCCGGCGTTCGGCTCGGACCACTTCCCGATCCTGATCCGGCTCGCCCATGCGGCCGAGGCGGCGGTCCTGCAGGAGGCGCCCGAGGGGGATCGCGAGGACGAGGAGGAGGCGGACCGCAAGATCGCCGAGGCGAGGAGCGACGATCCGGGCTCGAAGCGGTGAGGCGGGGGCCCGGAGCCCGCGCGTTGCGGGCCCCGGGGTCGGCACGGTTCTCAGGTCGTCTTGTTGCCCGACCCGGGCGCGCCCGAGCGATCGGTGTCGGGCCTGGCGGTCGTGGGCCCGCCGGTCGTGGTCGTCGGGCCGGTCGTCGTCGTGGGGCCGGTCGAGGCCCTGGGGCCGGTCGTCGTGCTGGAACCGGTCGTCGAGGTGGTCGCCGCAGGGCCGGACTGACCCGCGCCCTGGCGGTCCTGGCTGCCGGATCCCGCCGAGCCCGTGCGATCGGTCTCGCTCTTGGCGCTCGTGCCCTGCTGGCCCGGGTGCCCGAGACCGCGGCGCTCGGCCTCCTCCTTGGCCGCCTCCTTGGCGGCCTCGGCGACCCGCTCGACCTTCTGGCGCGCGGCTGCCATCGCCTCGCGCCCGCCCTCAGGCGTCAGGCCCTGCTTGTCCGCCTCGTCGACCGCCGCGTCATAGGCCGAGCGGGCGGCCGCCTTGGCCTTCGCGAGCTCCTCGCGACTGAGCTCCTCGGCCTGCTGCTTGAGACGGTCGCTGGTGCCACCCATCAGCCGGTCCTCGCGCTCGCTGCGCGGCAGGATGCTGCCCAGCGCCGCGCCGACCGCGAGACCGATCGCGCCAAGCACCAGCGGCTGCTCGTTCAGGGTGTAGAGGAAGCCCCGGCGGGCGCGGTCGCCGTACTGGCGCGCATAGGCCCCGGTCTGACCGGCCCGCTCCGACAGGTCGTGGCCGGCGTCGGCCACGCGCTCGCGGGCGCGAGCGCCCACCTCGCCGACGCGGGCGCTGGCCTGGCTTGCCGCGCGGCGTGCTCGGGCGCCCATCCCGGCGACGCGGGCCCCGGCCTCGCTTGCCGCGTGGCGCGCTCGGGCGCCCATGTCGCCTATGCTTGACCCGGCCTCGGCCGCGGTGTCGCGCGCGCGCTGCCGCAACTCCTCGGCCCGTTCCCTCGCGCCCTCCGCGGTCGCCTTGGCGCGGTCGCCCCAGCTCGGGCCACGCTCGCCCTCGCTCGCCGCGTCGTACAGGCCCGACGTCGCGCTCCTCGCCTCGCCGCCATAGGGATACTCGGTCCCGGCGTCGTAGCCGGTGCGCGCGTAGTAGTCGTCCTCGTCATCGTACTCGTCGAGATCGTCATCGACCCAGTAGGTCGAGCTCCGGTCGCCGTTGCCACGGCTCGACGCGATCATCATCCAGGCCAGCCCCACTCCGACCAGCGCGATCGGGATCGGGTTCTGCCGGACCAAATCGCCGAGATTGCGGACGAAGTCGCTGCCGCCGCTGGTGCGAATGTAGGTCACCGCCTGGTCGACCAGCTGGCCGGGCGACAGGCGGTCCTGGATCGCGTCCAGCGTCTGCTCGACGTGGGCCCGCTCTTCGCGCACCTCGCGCTCGATCTCGGCCGCCGACTTGGAGCCCGGATCGGTGGTGCTGGTGCGGGCGGTCGTTTCACCGTACGTGGTCATTGCGCTTGCTCCTTCACTACCTGGGCGTCACGCCTGAGCGAATCGAGGGTACGGTCGGGCGCCAGATTGCTCGCCTTCAAGTCCTTCGTCCCCTTGTGGAACAGGGCGTAGGCGATCGCGGCGACCACGAGGCCGACGATCAACGCCGCGAGCGCCGGCGGCACGCCGAGCTCCGCGATCGCGATGACCAGGGCCTGCAGAAGGACAATCAAGGCGGCGAGCGCGAGGATCGCACCGGCGGCGATGGCGCCGACCGCGATCATCGACTGGGTGATCTTCTCCGAGGTCTCGGCCCGCGCCAGCTGGATTTCCTTGCGGAACAGCGTCGTCAGGCTGCCGCTCAGGTCGGTGAGCAGATCCTTCAGCGAGCGGTCCTCGGGGTGCACCACGGGCCCCCCGCGCAGCGAGCGATCGTCGGTCTGCATCACAGCCCCCCCTCGTAGGGCGTGCCGCCATAGGGGGTGCCCGGATCCGCCGGTCGGTCGAACTGCGCGCGGCGGGCCGCGTCGTAGGCGCCGCTCGGCTCGTAGCCGCGGCTCGTGCCATACCCGCGGCTTGTCTCATAGCCGCCCCTCGTCTCGTAGCTCGAGCGGCCACCGCGGCGCCGCTCGGACGAGCTCTTCATGAAGCGGGCGATGCCAAAGCCGGCGAGGAGCGCGCTGCCAAGGAAGATCACCGGCTGGCGACGGGCGAAGTTCTCGACGCTCCCGACGAGGTCGTCGACGTTGCTGCTGCGCATCGCGCCGGAGACGTTCTCGAGCCCGTCCGCCGCCTGACGCACGATCGCCGAGGCCACCGTCTGCCCCTGGCCGTCGAGGTCCGACGACGCGGTGCGCAGGGCGTCGGCGAAGCCGGTCAGACGCTCCGCGGCGACGTTCTTCTGCTCGCCCGCCACCTCGCGGGCCTTCTCCCTCGCGTTGTCGACCGCATCCCGGGCGCGGTGCTTGAGCCGGTCGGCCGTGCCGCGCGCCGCGCCGGCAGCCTCGTCGCCGGCAGCGCGCGCCTCATCCGCGGCCGCCCTGGGCCGGGAGGTAGCGTCCTTGGAATGCGCCGCCATGGGCGAGGAGGGGGACGCGGGCGGCGCGCCGCCGCTTGCGCTGGAACCGCTGCCCGGCCCCGTCGGGGTCGCCGGCGAGGAGGCGGAAGTGGTTTCGGCGGGTCGGACGACTGGCGTCTCAGAACCCGGACCTTGTGTGGATGCCGTCATCAGAACCTCCGATCGACGCTTGGTTCGCTGGCGTCAGGCCAGTCCCAAAAGAGAGAGGATCGCCAAGACCACGACGATCACTCCGATGATGTAGAAAACGCTGTGCATCATTAACGCTCCTCGCAAAGGGCAGATCCCTAAACCACCGCGGCCGAGAACCCCGTCACGCGGTCGCTCGGCCCACCGGGCCCGGGGATCTATCTCAGATGCAGGATCGACAAGAACGACGAGGCGGCTGCCAGCCGTACCACCGACGTAGGACGGCTCGGGGAGCTGCGACGGGCCTCTCCGGGCTGAACGTGACCGCGCCAAGCAACGCGACCTAGTCCATCTCGTCCTCGACGTCCTCGGCACTGTCGCTGAGAGCGCCGCCCGCGGCGGACACGTCCTCACCAGCGCCTTCCATGGTGTTGCAGGCGCTCACGGCCAGGGCGATCAGCATCGCAGCCGCGATCCCAAAGAGCCAAGCCGGGGCGGGACGCTCGCTCGCTTGCTCGATCCCGTGCTCAGACATCGCCTTGCTCCTCGTCTCGCTGTGGATACCCGTGACAACCTGCGGAGCCCGGCGAAAGTTCCCGCCGGGGCGAAAAAAGATGCCGTCGCAGCCGCCGTCTTCGGGCCGCGGGAGTGGCGCGCGGGCGCGCGCGGACAAGGGCTCGAGGAGCGGCGCGGGTTGCCCCTGTGGCGGGGGCGAGTCGCTGTCTTCAGGGCTCCGGCAGGCGGGTGACGTCGCCCTCGCGGAAGCGGGCGAAGCGGAACGGGTGGAGGTCGAGGAGCGGCGTCCGGCCGGTGGCGAGCTCGGCGATGAGGTAGCCGGCGGCCGGGCCGATGCCGAAGCCGTGGCCCGAGAACCCGGTGGCGACGAACAGGCCGGGGAACCCGTCGACCGCCCCGAGCACCGGGATCTCGTCCGGGGTGACGTCGATCATCCCGGCCCAACGCTCGACCGGGCGCACTTCGCGCAGCTGCGGGAACAGCAGGGCCGCGTCGCGCATCACCTGGTCGAGCACGGCGTGATCCGGGGCAGGGTCGAGCACGCGGGTGCGCTCGAACGGCGTCGCCCGGTCCGCGCTCCAGGACGCGGAGGTGGTCAGCTCGTCGACGAAGGGCCGGCCGAGGCGCAGCTTGATCTCGCCCCAGCTCTCGCGCAGGGCGGGCAGAAAAGCCTGCCAGTGGCGGAGCGCGGCGGGGGTGATGTCGAAGGTGACCGCTCCGCTGCGCGCGACGGTGTAGCCGCCGTCCTGGCGGCGGCGGAAGGCGGCCCGGGTGGCGCCGACCGCGCTCTCGCTGATCAAGGGCCCGGGCGTGGTGCGCTGGACCGAGGCCTTGACCTTGAGCTGGGGCAGCTCGATCCCGAGGTGGCGCAGGAACAGCGCCGACCAGGCGCCGCCCGCCAGCACCACCGCCCGGCAGGCAACCCGGCCGTGCTCGGTCACCACGCCGGCGACCTTGCCCGCGCTGGTCTCGAGCGCGCGCACCGCGCAGCTCTCGTGGATGCTGGCGCCCAGCGCCGCGGCCGCGCGCGCGAGCGCCGGGACCGCGCGACCGGGCTCGGCGCGGGCATCGCTCGCGGTGAACAGGGCGCCCTTGAAGCGCCGCCCGTCCTGGCCGAGGAGCGCGTCGGTCTCGGCCGACGAGAGCAGCCGCGTGTCGAGCTGGTAGGCCTGCGCATGGGGCAGCCAGGCGGCGTGGCGGGCGAGCTCGGCCTCGCTCTCGGCGAGGTAGGCGACCCCGCCCCGCATCCAGCCGATGTCCTCGGCGAGCGCCGCCGCGATCTCCTCCCACAGGCGCAGCGCCAGGATGATCGCCGGCAGCTCGCGCGGGTCGCGGCCCTGCTTGCGGATCCAGCCCCAGTTGCGCGACGACTGCTCGCCGGCGATCCGGCCCTTCTCGCACAAGGTCACCGGGACGCCGGCCCGCGCCAGGTAGTAGGCGGTCGCGACCCCGGCGATGCCGCCGCCGATCACCACGACCTCGCTCGCCGCCGGCGGGCTCACCGGCGCCAAGCCCACCATCCGCAAGCGAAGCCGTCGCACGCCTCGAGCATCTATCGTCCCCCAGCGTGAAGCTCGTCGTCGCTGCATCCGTCGGGTCGCCCTGCCGTCGCCTGCCCAGGACGCTGCGCCCTGAGCGCGAACTTATCCCGAAAGCGGAACAGAGGACGTTGAGATACCGACCTGCCGTTGCATCGGTCTCTCGCAATCGGACCCTGGGGGCGGCAATGATCGAGTTCGGCGCGCGAGCGCATACCGCGACGATTCCCGCCACTGCCGACCACGCCCGATACCCGGGCCCGTCCAAGTCCGCCGGCACCGGCGGCGTCCTCAGGACCTGGTGGCTCGCGCTGCTGCTGGTGGTGCTTGGCGCCGGGTGGGGGCTGCAGTTCACGCTCCTCAAGATCGCGGTCGACGCCAAGCTCGACGAGCTCGGTATCCTCGCCGGGTCGATGGTCCTGCTCGCCGCCATCTACGCGCTGCACCTCACCTGGCGCGGCGAGTGGTTCCGTCCCACTCCGGGCCACCTGCGTTTCTTCCTGATCAGCTCGATGCTGGGCTTCGTCCTGCCTCTCGGCTGCGCGATCCTGGCTGCCCGCCATCTGCCGGCCGGCCTGATCGTGCTGCACGAGGCGCTGACCCCGCTCGTCATCGTCGTCCTGGCGCTGGCGATCGGTTCCGAAGCGGTGGCGCCCAGGCGGCTTGCCGCGGTCGCGCTCGGCATGTCCGGCGTCCTGCTGGTGGTGTGGCCGGAGCTGATCGGCGTCGGCGACAAGCCGCTGGACGGGCTGCTGCTGGCGCTCCTGATCCCGATCGCCTACGGCACCGATACGATCTACGTCGCGGCCCGGTGGCCGGACGGTCTGTCCTGCATCCAGGTCGTCGCGGGCGAGATCATCACAGCCGCGCTGCTCTGCTTGCCGCTGCTCCTGATGTCGGGCGAGCCACTGTTCTTCATGACCGCCTCGGCGGTCGGCGGCTCGGCCCTGCTGACCTTCGTCCTGGTGACCGTCGTCGAGACCTACCTCTACTTCCACCTGCTCAGGAGTGCCGGCGCGGTCTTCATCTCGGTCGCCAGCTTCATCGCCCTGTTCGCCGGCATCCTCTGGGGCATCGCGCTGAACGGCGAGTTGCATCCGGCCTCGGTCTGGCTGGCGCTGGCCCTGGTCGTCGTCGCCCTCTACCTGGTCGGCAGCCGCTCCTCCGACCAGCCCGCGGCGCCTCTGGCCCAGCGCAGCGGCTGATCGGTCGCGCTCCCGCGGCGGCTCCGCAAGCGAAGAAGGAGGCTGGAACAGCGGCCTGCGAAGCGTGCAGTTCCTCGCCGTCGTTCTGACCGCGCTGGCCCTGGTGCCGGCCGGCGCCCATCTGTTCGAGCTGCCGAACAAGATCGGCCTCGACCAGGAGGCCTACTTCATCGTCCAGAACATCTACCGCGGCTGGGCGCTGTCGGGCGTGCTGTTCGGGGCGCTCGCGGCCAACCTCGCTCTCGCCATCATCCTGCGCCGGCGCCGCCGTTCGGCTCGCGCTGACGGCGTTCGTCCTGATCGCCGCCACGCTCGCGATCTTCTTCACCTGGACCTATCCGGCCGATCAGGCGACCGCCGACTGGACGGTGGTGCCGGAGAACTGGCGCGAGCTGCGCAGGTGGGAATATGCCCATGCGGACAATGCGGTGCTGACCTTCCTGGCGCTGTGCGCGGTCACGCTCTCGACCGTGCTGGCGGCGAGCGCTGAACCGGCGCCGGGCGCCGACCGCGTCAGCTCCAGGCCGAGGGATCGGGCGCGGCGCGCGGCGGGAAGCCGATCCGGAAACCCTGAGGCAAGGGGTCATCCGGGTCGAGCACGAACTGGTGGAAGCCGGTGAGGAAGGCCCGACCGGTGACCTTGGGCCGGACGTACAGGATGCCGGCGCGCTCCGCGGCCGAGACTGCGCGGCCGGTGAAGCAGGTCCCGAGCACGCCCTCGAAGCGCACCGGCTCGTCGAAGCCGATCTCGCCGCGGGTGAGCAGCGCCGCGACCCGGGCCGAGGTGCCGGTGCCGCAGGGGCTGCGGTCGAGCGAGCCCGGCGGGCAGACGATGGTCTGCTTGCGATCGCCCGCGGTGGCGTGCCTGGAGGTGAAGAGCGTCTGGTAGCAGCGGCTGATGTCCGGCCGCTCGGGATGGGCGATGCGCAGCTCGGCGTTGACCGCCGGGATGATCCTCCTGGCGGCGGCGATCAGCGCCGCGTCATTGTCCGGCGCCAGCTGGAGCCGCAGCGGATCGGCGTCGACCAGCACGTAGAAGTCGCCGCCGTAGGCGACGTCGACCACGAGCTCGCCCAGATCCGGCACGGCGATCCTGGCGTCGCGGTGCAGGAGGAAGGACTCGACGTTGGTGAAGCTCACCTGGCCGACCCGGCCGCCCGCGACCTCGACCTCGCAGGCGACGGGGCCCGCCGGGGTCTCGATGCGCACCGTGGTCACCGGCGGGGTCGCCCGCACCATGCCGGTCGCGACCAGGGTCATGGCCGTGCCGATGATGCAGTGGCCGCACATCGGCACGTACTCGTCCTGCTCCATGATGATGACCGCGAAGTCGGCGTTCTCGGCGAGCGGCGGCAGCAGCAGGACCGAGCACATCATGCCATGGCCACGCGGCTCGAAGTTGAGCATCCGGCGCAGCCCGTCGTCGTGCTGCCAGAGCCACCGGCGCTTCTCGAGCAGCGTCTTGCCCGGCGGCACCGGATAGCCGCCGGTGATCACCCGGGTCGAGTTGCCTTCGGTGTGCAAATCGACGGTCTGGATCACGCGGCGGAAGACGCCGGCCATCGCCAAGCCTCCCTGCAGGCCGGGCGGGCGCGCCGTTGTGGCGCACACCGCCCGCGGCTATCGTCCGGCCAAGCATAGCAGCGCGGACCGGAGGGCAGGGCATGTTCTCGCTCGAGGGCCAGAGGGTGGTGATCATCGGCGGCTCCTACGGCATGGGCTTCGCCACCGCCCTGATGGCGATCGATGCCGGGGCCGAGGTCGCGATCGCGGCGCGCGGCGCCGACAAGCTGGCCGCGGCCGCGCAGGCGCTCCGGGCGCGGCGGCGGGCGCGAGGTGCGCTGGCAGGCGCTGCGGGTCGAGGATCGGCCGGCGGTCGCCAGGTTCCTCGCCGCCTGCGCGCCGTTCGATCACCTCGTGCTGCCGGGCTCGACCGTGAAGCCGATCCTCTACGACGACCTCACCGACGGCAATGCGCGCGAAGTCCTTCGAGAGCAAGTTCTGGGGGCCGTTCTGGGCCGCCTACGACGCCAGGCCGCACCTCCGCCGGGGCGGCAGCGTCGTGTTCTTCACCGGGGTCGCGGCCAAGCGCCCGGTCAAGGGCTACATCATGGGCGCCTGCATCAACGGCGCGCTCAATGCGGCGACGCGCTCGCTGGCGCTCGAGTTCGCCAAGCTCGGCGTGCGCGTCAACACGATAGCGCCGGGCTTGTGCGACACGCCGCTCAACGACATCCTCCACGCCCACGACAAGGAGGAGCGCTACGCCACGCTCGCGAGGCGCCTGCCGGTCGGGCGGATCGGCCACGCCGAGGACTGCGCGCTCGGCGCCATGTACCTGATGTGCCAACGGCTACGTCACCGCGCAGGTGCTCGGCATCGACGGCGGCCAGGAGGTCATGGACTAGCGCGAGGCGACCAGGAGCAAGTCGAGCTCCGCCTCGATGGCGGCGCGGCCATCGCAGCCTCGGCCAGACGCGCTGGGGCTCGACAACGCAGCCGCATCCGGCCAGTCTTGATCGAGCAAGGGCGCCGGAGAGGGCAGGGGAGGCATGCCGGAGTTCGTCGACGCGGAGACCGCCGCCAGTCTGATCCAGGACGGCGATGCGGTGCTGTTCGGCGGCTCGGGCGGCGGCCACGCGGTGCCGGAGGCGGTCATCGAGGCGCTCGCCGCGGCGCTTTCGTCGAGGACGGCGCGCCGCGCGATCTGACCTTGATCAGCGTCGTCTCGCTCGGCGACTGGCAGGCGACCGGCTTCAACCTGCTGGCCGAGCCCGGCCTCGCCCGGCGGGTGATCAGCGCGGGCTTCAACAACTGCCCGAAGATCGCAGCGCTCGCGCAGGCCGACCGGATCGAGGCCTGGACCCTGCCCCAGGGCACGCTCTCGCAGCTGATGCGCGACATGGCGGCGGGCCGGCCGGGCCTGCTCACGACGACCGGGCTCCACACCTTCGTCGACCCGCGCCATGGCGGCGGCCGGCAGAGCCCGCGCAGCGAGCGAGGACCTGGTCGAGCTGCTCGACCGTCGGCGGCGAGGAGTACCTGCTCTACAAGGCGCTGCCGGTGGACGTCGCGGTGATCCGCGCCACGACCGCCGACGAGCGCGGCAACCTCACCATGGAGCGCGAGGCGTTCTACGGCGAGAACTTCTCGATCGCGACCGCGGCGCAGCCGCCAGGGCGGCATCGTCATCGCCCAGGTCGAGCGGCATCGCCGCCGCCGGCACGCTGCCCGGCAAGCTGGTCAAGGTGCCGGGCGTGGTGGTCGACTACGTCGTCGTCGCGCCCGAGCAGCGCCAGACCTACCAGACGCGCTACAGCCCGGCCTATGCCGGCGAGGTGCGGGCGCCCGAGGCCGCGATCCGGCGGCTGCCGCTCGACCTCCGCAAGGTGATCGCGCGGCGCGCCGCGATGGAGCTGTTCCCCGGTGCCGTCGTCAACCTCGGCTTCGGGGTCTCGAACGGGATCGCGAACGTCGCCGCCGAGGAGGGCCTCTGGCGCGAAGCTGACGCTCACCGTCGAGCAGGGCATCATCGGCGGCGTGCCGGCCGGCGGCATGGACGCCGGCGCCGGCGTCAACTACGACATGATGGCGGACCAGCCCTACCAGTTCGACTTCTACGACGGCGGCGGCCTCGACCTCGCCTTCCTGTCGTTCGCCGAGGTCGACCGGGAGGGCAACGTCAACGTCAGCCGCTACGGCACGCTCGATCAACGGCCCGGGCGGCTTCATCAACATCAGCCAGGGCGCCCGCAAGGTGGTGTTCTCCGGCACGCTCACGACCGGCGGCCTGGAGGTCGCGCCGGACGGCGCGGGCGGCCTCGTCGCTGCGGCAGGAGGGCCGCACCTCGAAGTGGGTCGCCGCAGGTGCAGCAGCTGACCTTCAACGGCCGCTACGCCCGCGAGCGCGGCCAGGAGGTGATGTACGTGACCGAGCGCGCGGTCTTCCGCCTCGGCCGCGCGACGGCATCGAGCTGGTCGAGGTCGCGCCGGGCATCGATCTCGCGGCGCGACGTCCTCGAGCGGATCGGCTTTCCGGTCCGGGTCGCCGAGCCGCTGCGCCGATGGACCCGCGCCTGTTCCGGCCCGAGCCGATGAACCTCTTGCCGGAGTTCCGCGGCGCTCGCGAGCCGCGCGGGCTGTCGCCGCACCAGCCGAGGAAGCCGATGAGCACCGAGCCGATCCTCTGCCGGATCGAGGACGGCGTCGCCGTCGTCACGCTGAACAACCCGCCGCTCAACGTCGTGACGCTCGAGCTGACCCGCCGGCTCGAGGCAGACGCTCGACCGCCTGGCCGCCGATCCCGCGGCGCGCGTGCTGGTCCTGACCGGGGCCGGCGAGCGGGCGTTCTGCGCCGGCTCCGACATCAAGGAGTTTCCGAGCTGTCGGCGTCGGGCCAGGTGGTCGACCGCAAGATGCGGAAGGAGAACGAGACCTACTCCAAGGTCGACGACTTCCCCAAGCCCACGATCGCGGCGGTCGCCGGGCTCGCCTTCGGCGGCGGGCTCGAGCTCGCGGTGTGCTGCGACCTGCTCGTGGTCGAGGAGAACGCCCGGCTCGCGCTGCCCGAGATCAAGCTCGGCGTGTTCCCGGGCTCGGGCGGCACGGTGCGGGTCACGCGCCGGATCGGCGAGGGCCGCGCCAAGGAGATGATGTTCTTCGGCGACCCGATCGATGCGCGAGACCGCGCTCGCCTGGGGCCTGGTCAACCGCGTCGTGCCGCCGGGCGAGGCGCTGCTCACCGCCTGCCGCATGGCGGCCGAGCTGGCGCGAGCGGCCGAACCAGGCGCTGCAGATCTGCAAGCGCGCGATCGACCTCGCGTTCGACCTGAGCGAGGACGAGGCGATCCGGCGATCGCTGCCGCTCAGCGCCGAGGCGTTCGAGAGCGCCGACTGCCAGGAGGGCGTGCGCGCCTTCTTCGAGAAGCGCCCGCCGCGCTTCACCCACTCCTGACGACCGTCGACCCAGGCGCTGGCCAGCCCGGCGCCAGGCGCTCGTCGGGCGATTGCGCACGATTGATCTGTCCGTGACGCGCGGCCTACTCCGGTTTCAGCGCTAGCTGTATCCTGCAGATGAGGGGAGGCAAGAGCCATGACCGTCGTGGAGTGGTTGTTGGAGTCCGACCCCGCGATCCGCTGGCAGGCGATGCGCGATCTGACCGACGCGCCCGAGCGAGGTGGTCGCCGCCGAGCGCGCGCGGGTCGCCACCGAAGGCTGGGGCGCCCGGCTGCTCGCGCGCCAGACACCCGACGGGCAGTGGGGCGAGAGCGGCTATACGCGCTATATCGACAGCCCCGACGGCAGGGCCCTGCCACGCGCTGATGCTGTTGCGCGACATGGGCCTCGACCCGGCGAGCGCGGAGGCGCGGCGCGCGGTCGCGCCGGGTGCGCGACCACATCACCCACTACGAGGGCGGCCAGCCCTTCTTCGAAGGCGAGGTCGAGGCCTGCATCAACGGGCGCGTGCTGAACCTCGGCGCCTATTTCGGCGAGCCCTGCGAGACGGTGCTGGAGCGGCTGCTGGGCGAGCAGCTCGAGGACGGCGGCTGGAACTGCGCGGCGCCGCCGAGCGTGCGCTCCTCGTTCCACAGCACGATCTGCGTCCTGGAGGGGCTCCTGGAATACGAGCGGGCCAAGGGCGCCACGCCCGCGGTGACGGCGGCCCGCGCCCGCGGCGAGGCCTATCTCCTGGAGCGCCGCATGTTCCGCAAGCTGTCGTCGGGCGAGGTGATCAATCGCGCCTGGACCCGGTTCTCGTTCCCGCCCGGCTACCACTACGACGTGCTGCGCGGGCTGGACTACCTGCGAAGCGCCGGCGCCCCGCCCGACGACCGGATCGCCGAGGCGACTCGACCTGGTGCAAAAGAACCGGCGCAGCGACGGCCGCTGGCCCTGCGCACCCCCATGCCGATGTTCTCGATTTCGACCTGGCCGAGCGCGCCGACGAGCCCAGCCGCTGGAACACGCTCCGCGCGCTGCGCGTGCTGGACTGGGCCGGTCGTGGCGGCTGACCGCCCGGGTCGTAACTCCGGAACCTGCTGCCCTCGGAACCTGCATCTGTTGAGGGCGTGGAAGGGTTATTCCTCCTTGGGCAGCCCCTGCTGTTTCTGGTACTTCGTCCAAGGGCCGTTCAGCACAACACCCTCGGGCGGCTTCGGCAAGGGGGTAACACACGTACTAAGCTGCCCTTCCAGGTCGAGGACTTTCACATGCGCGGCGCGAAGCGCGGCCTCCGTTCTGACGCGGCGGTCATCGATCACGACAAGAGAAATCCAAGCGCCGGCTCCTAGGGCTATGAGCAGAACGGCCGCCTTCGTCATGAAGATCAGGGCATCGCCAATGCTTGCGGATTGCTTCGCCGTCACGGAATTGCTCACTTTCTCTGACGCTTCGCGGTAGGCGCTCCGTGCGTCCTTGACGGCGCCTACGACACGGCTCAAAATGACACATCTCCTGAAAATACAATGTCTAGCAATTCCCCGTGGCCAATTTTTACTTCTCTGTAGCTTTCCTCTGCGGGCCGGTATTCTGTTCAATATGATTGACTGTCGCGACCACAGCAATTCCATTGTTGAATCCGTAATCATCGAAAATATCTGGATGTTCGACGAGAAACAAGTCAATAACCTGTTTCGACGCTAAAGAGGGATAACTGCAAGCTTGTTTCAAATTCAATGTCATGTAACCAGTTTCTTTTTACGATAAAATCATATAAAATGATCACTCTCCACAAGCCTCAGGCTGCTTCGCTCCGGCGGCAGGAGTAGGGAGATTGAACGAGCGGGAACATGATGGGGAGGGCGCCGATGGGCGACGAGCTGCTGAAGGATCTGCCGCGCGATCTGCCGACGTTCCTGAAGCGCTTCGGGAGCGACGCGAAGTGCCGGGCGTACCTGGTGCGGGCGCGTTGGCCCGCGGGCTTTGGCGGCACGGGCTGCGGGCACGAGAAGGCCCTGGAGCCATAAGAAGCGCCCGACCGAGGAGTGCGTCGCCTGCGGCAAGCAGCACTCGATCCTCGCCGGCACCATCTTCGAGCAGACCAAGAGCGGCCTGGCGCGCTGGTTCCTCGCGATCGACCTGGCGACCTCGAGCATGGGTGGCATGTCAGCAATAGAGCTCGACAGCCAGATTGGGCTTTTGGCAACTACAATTTTTTATTGACCGTCTGGAGCTGGCTGCCAAGATCCGCCGCGCCATGGTGCGCCCGGAGCGGGCGACCGTTGGCCGAGCGGGTGGAGGCCGACGAGACCTACGTCGCCGGGGCGCCGCCGGCCCCGGCGCAGGCCATGGCGCCGCCGGCAAGACGGTGGTCGCCGGCACGCTCGAAGCCAAGCGCGGCAAGGGCCACAGCGCTCGGCGCGGCCGCTGGCAGGCTGGCCACGCCTGCCCGAGGCCTTGGCCGCGAGCCTGAAGGGCTTTCTAGATCGCAACACCGCCCAACCGCCTGGCGGTACCACCGAGTGGTGGTGAGCTGCGCCGAGGTCGCGGAAATCGTCGCCTTTGCTTAAGCTGGCAGCCCAATCATCGATGGCGCCGTGCGGCCCAAGGATACAACAGGCCGATTTTGATGGGCTCCTCTTCCGCTTCAACCGCCGCACCGCCAGGCGCATCGCCCACCGCTTCGCCCGTCTGGTCCAGCACGCCGTCCTCACCCCACCCACGACCTACCGCGCCATCGTCGCTGGACCGGCTACCTCAAAGTCATGGAGAGCTAGATTCTTCTATTCTCTGCCTCGTCGGCATCGCGCTTTGCTTTCTTCTCAAGGTACAAATTGCCGAAGTATGCGCCAAGCGCCAGCGCCACGACTACCGCAATGACCGTTCTCATTTTCCCGCCGCCTCGAAACCCAACCTGCTCAACGTGCGTCCGGGCCGCACTCTCACCCGCGGTCAGCGTTGGAGTAAATCGATCGGACTTACGCGGCGGAGCCTATCCGAACAGAGCTGTTCGATCAACCATAAGTTGGCATCTCTGAGCGACCTCCTAGCCTCGCTAACGTACTCATAGGCGAGATTAGTCGCGCGACGTCTCCGGGCGACGTTTCTGAGCATCGACGTAGGCGCGCAGGACGGCTTGCATGCGGGTAATGTGGCCCTTGCCGCCGGCCTTGAAGAAATCGACCACCTCGGGCTTGAGGCGCAGGTAGGCCGACTGCCAGGGCCGGGGAATGAGCACCTCCGCGCGCGTCCAGTCGCGCTCGAGGTCGCGCTCGTCCTCGTCCTCGGCGCTCGCCCGCTCGAGGTCCGCTTCGGTCATCGCGTCGACCTTGGCCCAGTCGGTGCGGTCCTCGCCGCGCCGGCGCATCGCTTGAGGTGGTCAGCCGTATAGGTCCGGGTAGATTCGCCTTTCCGCATCGCGTGCGCTCCTCATCGAGATGAGGGCCGGCTGTGGCAGTGTTCCGCATGGATCGGCCGCTCGCGCTGCCCGGCCCAGCACTACGCGGGTTCCTGGACCCGCACCTCGAGCCGCTTCGCGCGGCGAGGGCGCGGTCGATCTGGTCGATGTGCGAGCGGTGGTCGAGGTCGAGCAGGCGGCGGACGGCGTTCTCCTGCACGCCAAGGCGCTGGGCGAGCGCGGTCCGGGTGATGCGCTGCGGCGCGCATCGCCTGGTAGAGCGCGAGCTTGGCGGCAACCAGGGGCGGCAGGAAGGCACCGGCTGGCCCCGCGCCGGGCTCGGGCGCGGGATCGCGCGGCCGAGCTTGATGTAGCCGCCCAGCGCCGCGATCAGGCAGTCGAGCGCAGGGTCGCCGCGCGGCGCCCGCCGCGGTCGGAGCGAGGGTATGAGCCTCGGGGACGTCGATGAACTGGATCACATGCCGCCGGTCTGTCGGCTCCAACCGATAGGGAAAGGCGTGTTGCATGGCTCGCCTCACG
Organism: uncultured Alphaproteobacteria bacterium; assembly: GCA_963753275.1. Classification (GTDB taxonomy): domain Bacteria; phylum Pseudomonadota; class Alphaproteobacteria; order Geminicoccales; family Geminicoccaceae; genus DATAOG01. The sequence continues at coordinate 97,832 of CAVWCE010000046.1, forward strand.
TCAGGTCGCGTCGGGTCAGACCGAGATCGCGCAGGATCTTGGTCAGCAGACCAGGCGTGGAGCTCATGTGTCAGCGCTGGAACGTGGTGAACCGGTCGCCGAGGTAGATCCGGCCGTGGCCGCCCTTGCCCGGTCTGGCCTCGTAGACGCACATCAGGCCTCTCTGGCTTGCCCACCGGCGTAGCCGACGCAGAACTCGTTGCCGGTCATGTCGGGTTCATCGCACATATGTGCTGGCGACGGCGAAGGCAAGCCGCTCGCCATGGCGGTAGCCGATCGACGACCTCGCGGGCGAAGTCTCTTCCCGAGTCCCGGTCCGCCGTTGGTAGGATGAGCATTCGGGGTCGAGCGAGGGGCGATACGAGGTGCCTGCCGGGGATTCCGGCTCCGGAGGCGGGGGCCTGCAGGGGCGGGGGTACCCCGCGCCGATGGCGGCGCTGGGAGGTGGTGATGAGCGAGCAGGTGACGACGCCGGTGCACGTGGTGCAGCCGGATCAGGGCGAGAGCTTCTGGCAGCCGGTGCCGGCGAATGGCTATGCCGAGGTCCGGGTGTCGCATCGCAAGGACCCGGCGATCCGGAGCTTTGCGACCGGGATCCAGGTGATCGCGCCCGGCACCTACATCCGCGAGCACGTCCATCCCGCGCAGGAGGAGCTGTTGTTCTTCTTCGAGGGCGGGGCGAGGCGGTGATCGACGGCCAGAGCCATCCGCTCCAGGCCGGGACCACGGTCTACGTCGGCGCCGGGCACCGCCACAAGTTCGTCAACGCCAGCGCCGAGCCGCCGCTCAAGATGTGCTGGGTGATGATGCCGGGCGGCGATGACGGCCTCGACGACTTCTTCGCCCGCATCGGCCGCCCGCGCCGGCCCGGCGAGCCCGCGCCGAGCCGTTCCCGCGCCCCGCCGACGTCCATCGGATCGAGGCCGAGACGGTGTTCACCAAGCTCGACTAGAGGGTCTCCGAGGCGGGCCGCCCGAGGCTCACGATCGGGTGAGCGCCTGTCTCGGCCGCGAAGGGGCTCGGCCCTCGTGATATCGAGGGCGCGAGTTGGACGCCAGCAAGGGGGAGCGCCATATGCACCACCGGACGCGGCGGGGCTGGGAGCTGCCGGAAGCGGCGGCGACCCCCGAGGCGGTCTTCCTCGACCGGCGCCGGCTGATCAGGGGCCTCGGCGCCGGCTCGCTGCTCGCCGCGACCTCGCCCTGGCTGCTCGCGCCGAGGCGCGGGCGCCGGCGACAGAAGAGGACCCTTCGGCCCATCTCTACCCGGCGATGCGCAACCCGCGCTATCGGGTCGACGGCGAGATCACGCCCGAGGCGATCACCGGCGCCTACAACAACTTCTTCGAGTTCGGCTCGAGCAAGCGGATCGCCGCGGCGGCGCAGGCGCTGAAGATCCGGCCCTGGACGATCACCATCGACGGCATGGTCGAGGAGGAGCAGACGATCGCGATCGACGATCTGTTGGCCAGGATGCCGCTCGAGGAGCGCGTGGTGCGCCATCGCTGCGTCGAGGCCTGGTCGATGATCGTGCCCTGGAGCGGCTTCCCGATGGCGAAGCTGGTCGAGCTCGCGCGCCCGCTCGGCTCGGCCAAGTACGTCGAGCTGCGCTCGTTCGAGGACCCCGAGGTCGCCGCCGGCCAGCGCCAGTTCTGGTATCCCTGGCCCTATCTCGAGGGCCTGACGGTCGCCGAGGCGACCCACGAGCTCGCCTTCCTGGTGACCGGCGCCTACGGCAAGCCACTTCCCAAGCAGTACGGCTCGCCGCTGCGCCTGGCCGTGCCCTGGAAGTACGGCTTCAAGCACGTCAAGTCGATCCAGCGGATCACCTTCACCGAGCAGCAGCCGGTGAGCTTCTGGGAGGAGATCGGCAACGGCGAGTACGGCTTCTGGGCGAACGTCAACCCCGACGTCCCGCACCCGCGCTGGAGCCAGGCGACCGAGGAGCGGATCGGCACCGGCGAGCGCATCCCGACCCAGCTGTTCAACGGCTACCAGGAGTTCGTCGCCGACCTCTACCCCGACCTCGAGAGCAAGGCGCTCTTCATCTGACGCCGGCAGGGGTGCGGGTCGCTCTGATCCGGGTCAGCCCGCCATCCGGGCGCCCGCTCGCGCTTGACGTCGAGCCTTCAGTGCCCACATTGACATCAAGCGATGGGCGAGCGAGGTCATGGCGCAGCTGACCGTCCGCAGGATCGACCCGGAAATCGTGCGCCGTCTGAAGCTGCGGGCAGCGGAGCACGGCCGTTCGGCCGAGGCGGAGCATCGCGCGATCCTGGAGCGCGTACTCGGGACCGGCGCCGACGATTTCTGGGCCGAGGCCGCGCGCCTGCGCGAGAGCACCCGCGGGCGGAAGCATACCGACAGCGCCGAACTGATCCGTGAGGATCGGGATCGGCACGCCGATGGGACCGAATGATCGACGCCGCGGTCGTCGATGCCAGCGTCGCTATCAAGTGGGTGATCGGCGAGGCGGGCGAGGATGATGCCGCTGCGGCTGGCGGACCACGAAGCTGAGCGCGCCCGATATCCTGCTGGCCGGAATGCGGTAGCGCTCTTGTGGGCCAAGGCGCGTCGACGCGAGATCGACGACGACGAGGCATCGAGCGCTTGCTGCCCTGAGCGGGGCGCCGATCGTGCTGACCCCGATGTCGGTGGTCACGGCCGATGCGCTGCGCTTGGCGCTATTGCTCGAGCATCCAATCTACGACTGCCTCTATCTTGCCCTTGAGCTGCAAACCCATACGCCGCTGGTGACGGCCGATCGCCGCTTCGTTGCCGCGATCGGGCCGCATGAGCGGCTCGCGGCCTGGGTGGTGCTGCTGGACGAGCTGACCTGAATCCCGAACCGCGAGCTCCGGAAGGGGGCCTCTCGCTCGGCTGCGGCACTGGCCAAGGCCGGCCAAATGTGGCTCACTGAGGCCTCGATCGGGGGCGCCCATCTGGTCTGGCTCGCGGGAGGCGCTCGCGCGGCCAGGCGACGGAGGGAGCATCGCGATGACGCTGAAGAGGACACTCCTGGGCGCGGCGGCAGGGCTGGCGGCGGCGCTCGCCGTCCAGGGCACGACGCCCGCGGCGGCCGAATCGACGCTGCGCGCGGTGATGCACTCGGACCTCAAGATCGTCGACCCGATCTGGACCACCGCCTACATCTCGCGCAACTACGGCTACTTGGTCTACGACACGCTGTTCGCGCTCGACGAGAAGCTCAAGGTCCAGCCGCAGATGGTCGAGTCCTACGAGATCAGCGACGACAATCTGACCTACACCTTCACCCTGCGCGACGGGCTGCAGTGGCACGATGGCCAGCCGGTCACGCCTGAGGACGCGATCGCCTCGATCGAGCGCTGGGGCAGAAGGACAGCATGGGCCAGCTGCTGATGGCCTCGGTCGACGGCATGAAGGCGAGCGACGAGAGGACCTTCGAGATGATCCTCAAGGAGCCCTACGGGCTGGTCCTGCTGTCGCTCGCCAAGCCGAGCTCGAACGTGCCCTTCATCATGCCCAAGCGGATCGCCGAGACGCCGTCCTCCGAGCAGATCTCGGAGTACGTCGGCTCCGGCCCGTTCGTGTTCGCGCGCGACGAGTGGGAGCCCGGCAACAAGGCGGTGTTCACCAGGTTCGAGGGCTACAAGCCGCGCAGCGAGCCGCCGAGCTGGGCCGCGGGCGGCAAGGAGGCCAAGGTCGACCGGGTCGAGTGGCTCTGGATCCCGGACATCCAGACCGCGGTCAACGCGCTGATCAACGGCGAGATCGACTACATCGAGACCCCGCCGCACGACCTCCTGCCGATCCTCGAGGCCGACGACGGCATCGTCCTGTTCGACTACAACCCGCTCGGCAACCAGTACATGTTCCGCATGAACTGGCTGCACCCGCCGTTCGACAACCAGAAGGTCCGCCAGGCGGCGCTCGCCGCGCTCAATCAGGAGGATTTCCTGGCCGGCGTGATCGGCAATCCGAGTTACTACAAGACCTGCCCGGCGATGTTCATCTGCGACACGCCGTTCGCGACCGACGCCGGCGCCGAGGTCCTGATGACCTCGGATTTCGAGCGCTCGAAGCAGCTGCTCGAGGAGGCCGGCTACGACGGCACGCCGGTCACGCTGATGCACTCGACCGACCTGCAGGTGCTGGCCAACCTCGCGCCGGTCGCCAAGCAGCTCCTCGAGCGCGGCGGCTTCACCGTCGACATGCAGTCGATGGACTGGCAGACCCTGGTCTCGCGCCGCGCCAAGAAGGAGCCGCCGTCGGAGGGCGGCTGGAACGCCTTCCTGACCAACTGGGTGGCGGCCGACGTGCTCAACCCGATCAGCACCGCCGGGCTCAACGCGTCCTGCGACACCGCCTGGTTCGGCTGGCCGTGCGACGAGCAGATCGAGCAGATGCGCGACGCCTTCGCGCGCGCGACCGATCCGGCCAAGCAGACCGAGCTCGCGCAGAAGATCCAGGCGCGCGCGCTCGAGGTCGGGACCCACGCCTATGTCGGCCAGTGGTACCAGCCGCTCGCGTTCCGCGACACCCTCTCGGGCGTGCTGCAGGGCCCGGCGCCGTTCTTCTGGAACATCAGCAAGAGCGAGTGAGCGCTCGGGCGCATCGAGACGGCCTCCGAAGGTCAGCCACGCGGTTTGCGCCCCAGGCCGCCGATGAGCGCAACTCGAGGTGGTTGCGTGAGTCAGACCTACACCGCAGTGATCAAGCAGTCCGGCGCTTGGTGGATCGGCTGGATCGAGGAGATCACTGGAGTCAACTGTCCGGAACAGACCAAGGAAGATCTGCTCGAAGACTCTCAAGGTGACCCTGCGCGAGGCGCTGGAACTGAACCGCCATGTGGCGCGCGCGGCAGCCGGCGAAAGTTTCGAGGAGGTGGCGGTCGCGCTATGAGCGCGCAATGACCAGGACCGATGACCGAATCGGAGGGCGCGTCCGTCGCTCCGTGGCAAGCGAGCTGATATCGGTCGTGACCGGCGCGGTCATATCGAGTGCGAGCCGGACGGTCTGCGAGGCTGAGCGCCGCGCCCGGAGGCAGCACGCATCATGCTCGCCTTCGTCTGCCGCCGCCTGCTCGCCACCATCCCGGTGCTGGCGATGGTGGCGATCTTCGTCTTCCTGATGCTGCGGCTGACGCCCGGCGACCCGGCGGCGATCATCGCCGGCGACAACGCCAGCGCGGCGCAGATCGCCGAGATCCGCGAGCGGCTGGGCCTCAGCGAGCCGATCCTCGCCCAGTTCGTGATCTGGCTCGGCAATCTCTTGCAGGGCGATCTCGGCGAGTTGTTCTTCTTCAAGGCCGAGGTGAGCGAGCTGATCGGGCAGCGGGTCGGCCCGACGCTGGCGCTCGCCACCGTGACCATGATCATCACCGTGCTGGTCGCCGTGCCGCTCGGCGTGCTCGCCGCCTACAAGCATGGCTCCTGGATCGATCGGCTGGTGATGGCGTTCTCGGTGATCGGCTTCTCGGTGCCGGTGTTCGTGCTCGGCTACCTCCTGATCTACCTGTTCGCGATCGAGCTGAAGCTGTTCCCGGTGCAGGGCTACCGCAGCATCGAGGACGGCTTCTGGCCGTTCCTCTACCGTCTGATCCTGCCCGGCGTCACGCTCTCGGTGATCTACATCGCGCTGATCGCGCGCATCACCCGGGCGAGCGTGCTCGAGGTGCTGGGCGAGGACTACATCCGCACCGCCTACGCCAAGGGGCTCTCGAACCGCGTCGTGCTGATGCGCCATGCGCTGCGCAACGCCGCGGTGCCGATCGTCACCGTGATCGGGATCGGGGTGGCGCTGCTGATCGGCGGCGTGGTGGTGACCGAGAGCGTCTACAACATCCCGGGCCTCGGCCGGCTGACGGTCGACGCCGTGCTCGGCCGCGACTACCCGACCATCCAGGCGGTGATCCTCTTGTTCTCCTTCGTCTACGTGCTGATCAACCTCGTCATCGACCTCGCCTACACGCTGCTCGACCCGAGGATCCGCTATTGAGCGCGGCGCGCAGCGGGGCGCTCGTCGACCAGGCCGCGGCGGCGGCGGCGCGGGCGCCGGCCGAACGTCGCCCTGCAGCTGGTCCGCCACCCGGGCGTCCTGTTCGGCGGCGCCGTCCTGCTCGTGATGGGCGTGATCGCGCTGCTCGCGCCCCTGCTCGGCACCCTCGATCCGGCGGCGATCGATCCCGCGCACCGCAACCTCAAGCCGGGCAGCATCGCCGCGCTCGACCGCGCGGGCGGCGAGGAGGTGCTCTGGGCGCACTGGATGGGCACCAACTCGCTCGGCCGCGACGTCTACAGCCGGGTCATCTACGGCGCCCGCGTCTCGCTGATCATCGGCATCTCGGTCGCGGTGCTCAGCATCGCCGTGGGCCTCGTGATCGGCCTGGTGTCCGGCTACATCCGCTGGCTCGATGCCATCGTGATGCGGGTCATGGACGGGCTGATGGCGATCCCGGCGATCCTGCTCGCGATCGGGCTGGTCTCGCTCTGGGGCGGCGGCCTCTTGACCGTGATGATCGCGATCGCGATCCCGGAGATCCCGCGCGTCGTCCGCCTGGTGCGCTCGATCGTGCTGTCGGTCCGCGAGGAGCCCTATGTCGAGGCCGCGGTCTCGGTCGGCACGCCGGTGCCGCTCCTGCTGATCCGCCACGTGCTGCCGAATACCATCCCGCCCCTGATCGTCCAGGGCACCTATGTCTGCGCCTCGGCGATCCTGGTCGAGGCGATCCTGTCGTTCCTCGGCGCCGGCATCCCGCCCGAGATCCCGACCTGGGGCAACATCATGGCCGAGGGCCGGGTGCTGTTCCAGGTGTTCCCCCACAACATCCTGTTCCCGGGCATCTTCCTCGCGCTGACGGTGCTCGCCGTGAACGTGCTCGGCGACGGCCTGCGCGACACCCTCGACCCGCGCCTGGCGCAGCGGATCTGAGGCGGTGATGGCGCGGCGGGGCAGGGCGGGGTGAGCGAGCCGGCCGGAGCGCGGGCGTCCGCTGCCGAGGCGCCGGCGCTCGCGATCGAGGGGCTGACGGTCGCGCTGCCCAGGGGCGCCGATCGCCGCCACGCGGTCGAGGACCTGAGCCTCGCGCTGCAGCCGCGCGAGATCCTCTGCCTGGTCGGCGAGTCGGGCTCCGGCAAGTCGGTGACCGCGCACAGCGTGATGGGCCTCTTGCCCAAGGGCCAGCTGACCCCGGTCAGGGGCCGCATCCTGCTCCAGGGCGAGGACCTGCTGCAGGCGAGCGACAAGCGCCTGCGCGACCTGCGCTGCACCGCCATGTCGATGATCTTCCAGGAGCCGATGACCGCGCTCAACCCGGTCATGACCTGCGGCGCGCAGATCGACGAGGTGCTGAGCACCCACACCCGGCTCGACCCGACCGAGCGCCGCCTGCGCATCCAGAAGGTGATGGCCGAGGTCCATCTGCCCGATCCGGAGCAGATGGTCCACGCCTACCCGCACCAGCTCTCGGGCGGGCAGCGCCAGCGCATCATGATCGCCATGGCGCTCGTGCTGGAGCCGGTGCTGCTGATCGCCGACGAGCCGACGACCGCGCTCGACGTCACCACCCAGGCGCAGATCCTGCGCCTGATCAAGGACCTGCAGCGCCAGCACGCGACCGGGGTCCTGTTCATCACCCACGACTTCGGGGTGGTCGCCGACATCGCCGACCAGGTCGCGGTCATGCAATGGGGCCGGGTGGTCGAGTTCGGCGCCGCCAAGGAGGTGCTCTCGCGGCCGCGCCACGACTACACCCGGATGCTGATCTCCGCGGTCCCGAGCCTGGCGCCGCGCCACCGCGAGCGCGCGGCGCGGGCGCCGACCGTGCTGCGTACCCGGGACCTCACCAAGGTCTACGGCGGCGGCTGGCTGCGCCGCGGGCGCGAGGTGCGCGCCGCCGATCGGGTCTCGATCGAGGTCCGGCGCGGCGAGACCCTGGGCCTCGTCGGCGAATCCGGCTCGGGCAAGTCGACGGTCGCGCGCTGCATCGCGCGCCTGATCGACCCGACCGCCGGCGAGATCTGGCTCGACGACGAGGCGATCGGCCAGCTCGCGCCGCGCCGGCTGCGCCCCTACCGGCGCCGCGTCCAGATCGTGTTCCAGGACCCCTACCGCTCGCTCAACCCGCGCCGCACGGTCGGCGCCTCGATCGTCGAGGGCCCGATGAACTACGGCCTCGCCCGCGCCGAGGCGACCCGCCGCGCGCGCGCGCTGATGGCGCTGGTCAACCTCGACCCCGACGCGCTCGGCCGCTTCCCGCACCAGTTCTCGGGCGGCCAGCGGCAGCGGATCTGCATCGCCCGCGCGCTGGCGATGGAGCCCGAGCTCCTGATCGCCGACGAGGCGGTCTCGGCGCTCGACGTCTCGGTCCAGGCGCAGGTGCTGGAGCTCCTCGACGACATCCGCCGCCGCTTCGAGCTCGCGATGCTGTTCATCACCCATGACCTCAGGGTGGCGGCCCAGGTCTGCGACACCGTGGCGGTGATGTGCCGGGGCGAGGTGGTCGAGTACGGCCCGGTCGGCGAGGTCTTCACCGCGCCGCGCCACGACTACACGAGGTCGCTGTTCGCGGCGGCCCCGGGCAAGGACTGGGATTTCGGCCGCTTCGCCGCGGCGTGAGCGCCGCTCCCCCGGACGCGTCGCGGGCCGACGAAACTCGTTGCCAGCGGTTCGCCGCACCTATAAATCAGAGAGCGAAAGCAAGAGGGGGTTGCGAGGGGGGCAGAAGCTCGTTCGGGGCGGCCGGCAGGCCGCGCCGAGACCGAAGCCGAGCCGCAACCCCGCGTTCCACCACAGGGAGAAATCCAATGCAGGGAAGGCTGGATCGACGGCTCGTCGAGTTGCTCGGAGCGGCGGCCGTGCTCGCCGCCGCCGGGATGATGACGGCGCCGGTGGCGCTCGCCGACAGCTCGGCCGCGCGCATCAAGAACTGTCCCGATAGCGACTGGTGCTCCTACCACCGCACGGTGGATACCGGCTGGCGCTACAGCCCGCTCGCGCAGATCAACAAGGACAACATCGGCGATCTGAGCGTGGCCTGGATCTTCCAGCCCGGCGAGTCGATCCAGGGCATCCACAGCACGCCGCTGGCGGTCGACGGCGCGGTCTACGTCAGCACCAATCCGTCCCTGCCTGGAAGCTCGACGGCGCGACCGGCGAGCGGATCTGGGGCTACAAGCCGGAGATGGACCCGGCGATCATCTCGCGCACCTTCTTCCCGCACACCCGCGGTCTCGCGATCGGCGACGGTCGGGTCTACCTCGGCCAGGCCGACGGCCACCTGGTCGCGCTCGACGAGAACACCGGCGAGGTGATCTGGGACAAGCAGCTGGTCGACTCGGCCAAGGAGACCGCCGGCTTCAGCGGCGCCGGCACGTTCGTCAGCTCGGATCTGTTCGTGATCGGGCAGAACGGCGGCGAGTATCCGGTCGAGGGCAAGATCTTCGGCGTCGACCCGAAGACCGGCGACCTCAAGTGGACCTTCTACACCACCGGCCGCGACGATCCGCAGGCGCTCGCCACCTGGGGCGGCGACTCCTGGAAGTACGGCGGTGGCGGCTCCTGGCAGCCGGGCACGGTCGACTACGAGAACAACCAGATCCTGATCGGTACCGGCAATCCCGAACCCGGACTACGACTTCTGCGGCACCGACTGCCGCGACCCGAACGGCCAAGGCGCCATCGGCCCGGCGACAATCTGTACACCTCCTCGACGGTCGCGCTCGACCTCGATACCGGCAAGCTGAACTGGTACTTCCAGGAAGCGCCGAGCGACCCCTACGACTACGACGCCGCGCCCGGCGAATACATCGTCATCAACGACGCGACGACGACCGGCGCCTGGTCCTGCATCCGGGCAAGAACGGCTTCAACCACATCCATGACGCGCAAGAGCGGCCAGCCGCTCGCGGTCTATCCGGACATGAAGAACATCAACTGGACCAGCGGCTTCAACCTCGAGACCGGCGCAGTGGGAGAACATGCTGTGGCCGATGGCGGGCGAGAAGACCCTGGTCTGCCCCGCGATCGACGGCGGCCATAGCTGGAACGCCGGCACCTACAGCCCGAAGACCGGCACTGTTCTATCGGATCGCCAACGAGTGGTGCATGTACCTGACGGTCAGCCCTGAGGAGGGCGCGCCGGCGACCGCCGGCTCCGAGACCCGGGTGACCGAGCCGTTCGCCGTCGCCTTCATGGCGGCCGAGTGGGAAGGCACCCCTCCTCCGGGCGACAGCACCCACGGCCGCCTGACCGCGCGCGAGCCGGTCACCGGCGACATCAAGTGGGAGAAGCGCTACGACATCATCCCGCATTCGGCGCTGCTGTCGACCGGCGGCGGGCTGCTGTTCAACGCCACCTATGACGGCTGGCTCGAGGCGTTGGATGCCGAGAGCGGCGATCTGATCTGGCGCTTCAACCTCGGCTCCGGCACCAACGGCGGCATCATCTCCTACGAGGCCGGCGGCAAGCAGTACATCGCGGTCGCGACCGGCCACGGCTCGCATGTCGGCCGGGCGCTTGGCCAGCGTCTACCACAAGGACAAGCTGATCAACTATCAGGAGGGCGCGCTGATCGTCGCGTTCGCGCTGTCAATAGAAAGCTCGACGCGGGGCGGGACGAGCGATGGCACCATCGATCGTCCCGCCCCGTTCTGTTTTCGACCACGACCGACGAGGAGGGGGATGACGACCGTGAGCGACAGGCTTGCGCAACCGAAAGAGACTGGCCGTCGGCGTCATGGCGTTGATGTTGGACTTCGGATCCTGGGCGGCGACGGCCGGCGCGGCCGGGCCGGTGCCATCCTCGAACCCGCTCACGGGCGATCCGCGAGGCGATCGAGGCCGGCCGCAAGCTGTACGGTACCTGGTGCTCGCAGTGCCACGGCGGCAAGGCCGACGGCGTCTCGCGGTTCGGCAAGTACGCCGCCGATCTGCGCAAGTTCCAGCCAGGGCTACACCGAGTTCGCGAGGATCATCGTGGAGGGCCGGACCGAGAGCCGGATGCCGCCCTGGGACGGGGTTCTGGACGGCGAGCAGGTCTCGCAGATCGGCGCCTTCCTCGAGACGCTCGCGATCGAAGGCGCGAACTGGAAGGACTACGAGTGATGCGAGGCTGATAGGCTGGCGTCCTGCGGCCGGCGCCCTCGCCGCGGGGCCGCCGCCGCGCCGGCGCGGCGCGCGCCGCCGAGGGGCCGCCCTATCTGCTGCACGAAGGCACCTGGATCTGCAAGTCGCCCGAGGCCTACGACCAGGCGCTCGCCGAGCAGGCCAAGACCAACGGCTACAAGGAGTTGATGGCGCTCAAGGATCCCGGCTCGCGGCGAAGCGCTCTGCATGTACGTCGACGACGACGACATCGAGGACATGATGGCGCCGTTCGTCGAGGTGCCTGGAGCAGCAGGGCGACAAGATCAAGGTGACCTTCACGATCGAGTTCTACAAGCGGAAGGACGAGATCGCCGCCAGCTTCCGCCGGGTCGAGCTTCGCCGGCTGGACGGCCGAGAACCGCTTGGCCGACTACCGCCCGGTGAGCGGCTGAGCTGAGGCTTCGAGGTCGCCCCGGCCGCCGCGGCGCCGACCAGCGGGCGCAGCGCCGCTGCGGGCCCGGGCAGGACCGGCGCACAATCAGACCAGCGGATCGCGGATGCCGACCCTCAAGCAGCTCCGCTACTTCGCGGCTCTGGCCGAGACCTTGCATTTCGGCCGCGCGGCCGAGCGCTGTCAGGTCACCCAGCCGGCGATGAGCATGCAGATCCGCGAGCTCGAGGCGAGCTCGGCGTCGACCCTGGTCGAGCGCACCGCGGCCGGCGTGTTCCTGACCGCGACCGGGGCGCAGGTGGCGCGGCGCGCGCGCCAGATCCTGCTCGCGGTGCAGGATCTCGTCGATCTCGCCCGCCACGGCGACGCGCGCGCTCGCCGGCCCGCTGCGCTTGGGCGTGATCCCGACCATCGGCCCCTATCTCTGCCCCAGGTCCTGCCCACGCTGCACGCGACCTATCCCGAGCTGCAGCTGGCGCTGCGCGAGAGCCAGACCGAGCATCTGATCGAGGCGCTGCAGCGCCGGCGAGCTGGATCTCCTGATCCTGGCGCTGCCGGTCCGACGTGACGACGTCGCGACCATGCCGCTGTTCGACGATGCCTTCAACCTCGTGGTCGCCGAGGACCATCCGCTCGGCGCGCCACGGCGCGGTCGACCAGAAGGATCTGCTCGCCGAGCGGCTGCTGCTGCTCGAGGAGGGGCATTGCCTGCGCGATCAGGCGCTGAGCCTGTGCCACGCGGCCGGCGCCAACCAGGCCGACGATTTCCGCGCCAGCAGCCTGGCGACCGTGGTGCAGATGGTGGCCAACGGCTACGGCAGCACGATCCTGCCCGACCTCGCGCTGCCGGTCGAGGCGGGCGCCCACTCGCGGCTGCGGGTCGTGCCGTTCCAGGCGCCGGCGCCGGTGCGCACGATCGGGCTCGCCTGGCGCAGCTCCTCGCCGCGCCAGCCGGACTTCATCGAGTTCGGCCGGTTCATCGTCGCGGCGCGCAAAGCACCGCCAGGCCCGCCGGCCCCTGCCCTCGGCGCGACGAGCGCGCGCCGCCGCCCACCAGCGAGGCCGGCGCCCGCTGACTCAGGCGCTGGCCGAGCGCCAGCATGCCCTTGTCGGCCAGGTCCTGCAGGAACGCCTGACGTCGGCCTCGATCTGGCTGCGCTCGGCGGCGAAGGTCGTGGCCAGATCGTCGACGATCGCGGCGACGCATCCTTGCCGTCGCAGCGCTTGAGGATCTCGACCGCGATCGGGTCGGGCATCAGCACCCGCTCCGGCGCCAGCAGCACCCAGGCCTGCGCGCCTGGTCGAAGCGCAGCTTGACCCCGCGCGGCAGCGCCGGCACCAGTTCGGCCCGGACCTCGACCCGCCCGCTGGCTCACGGTCTCGGCCCGGCGCTCCGGGTGGAACGCGCCGGGCGGGATCCGGCCCGGCGTCGCATAGGCGTGCTCCAGCGCGTCGAGCTGCGCCCAGAGCATGTCGCACTTGAAGCGGAGCGCATCGCGAGCGACCGCCTGCTGCTCCTCCGGCCGCCGCGCCTCGCGCTTGACGTGGTCGAGCGCGAAGTCGGCATCGCGCGGCGCCTGGCTCAGGCGCTTCTCGAAGTAGGCCAGCGTCTCGCGGCTGACGAAGTCGTAGCTCGCGAGCATGCCCGAGACCCGGTCGGCGATGATCCGTGGGCGAGAACATCTCGGTCAGCGATGACGCGATCGCCTCGAGCAGCGAGCGCTCGCGCACGAAGTGGACGTAGGCCTCGACCGCAAAGCGGGTCGCCGGCAGGAGGCCTCGCGGTCGAGATCACGTAGGCGCGCTCCAGCCCGAGGCCGTCGGCAGCCTGAGCCAGCGCTCGATGCCGCCTTCGCCGTCGCGCTCGCCGTCGTGGTCGATGATCCGCTCGCGCCAGGCGCGGCGCATCGCCGGGATCCTCCATGCGGGCGAGCAGGGTCGCGTCCTTGATCGGGATCTGCGCCTGGTAGTAGTAGCGATTGAGCGCCCAGGCCTGGATCTGCGCCTTGGTCAGCTCGCCGCTCTTCATCGCGATGTGGAACGGATGGTTCCAGTGGTAGCGCTCGTCGCCGAGCTGCGCGCAGCGCCGCTTCGAGCCCGGCGGGGCTCAGGGTCTCGGTCACAGCTCAATCTCCATGCCGTCCTAGGCGACCTCCCAGCCGGCGGCCGTGACCTGGGCGCGCTCGGGCGAATCCTCGAGCAGGATCGGGTTGGTGTTGTTGACGTGCAGATAAATCTTGCGGCCGATCGGCAGCCCGCGCAGCGCCGCGAGCGAGCCGTCCGGGCCCGAGACGCTGATGTGGCCCATCCGCGCGCCGGTCTTGTGCCCGTGCCGGCTCCTGATCATCTCGTCGTCGGTCCAAAGCGTGCCGTCGAAGAACAGCAGATCGGCGCCCTGGCCAGCCGCTCGGCCAGCGCCGGCGTGACCCGCGCGCAGCCCGGCACGAAGCCGACGCGCGGACCCCATCGCCGCGTAGCTCGAGGCCGATCGTGTCTTCGGTAAGGGCGCCGACCGCCAGGCTGTCTCGTCCTCGAGGTAGAGCGCGACCTTGCCCGGCACCGCGAACGGCAGGATCTCGAGCCCCGGCAGGATCTGCCGCCGGCTGCTCGAGCACGAGCGCGGCGCCGGTCACGTAGCGCGGGTTCAGCACGTCGAAGATCGGGTTGTTCGCGAGCAAGGTCTCCAGGATCGCGCCGGTCGCGAACAGCTCGAGCGGCTGGCTTTCGCGCAGGCATGAGCAGGCCGGCGACGTGGTCGACGTCGCCGTTGGTCAGCGCCACCGCCTCGATCGGGCTGTGCCGGGGCGCTGCCCTGCGGGTGCAGTGCAGGGGTGGCCAGGATCTGCTGGCGAAGGTCAGGGCTGGCGTTGAGCAGCGCCCAACGCTCGCCGTCGACGCTGACCGCGAGCGAGCACTGGGTCCGCCAGCGCGCCGCCGGGTCGCGCGCGCCACGCGCGCTGCCCAACCTGGCAGGCGCTGTTCCACTGCGGAAAACCGCCGCCGGCGGCGGCGCCCAGCACGATGATGCGCATCACCGTTCGGGGCGCGCGACCGCCGAAGCGCAGCGGCCAGCCTAGAGGTCCGCCGGGAAGTAGGCGTTGATCTCGCAGCCGCAGGCGATCTCAACGATTTTGGGCGTACGCCACTGCATCGGGATCCTCCCTGGTTGTCGTGCACGGGCCATCCAAAGGATGGCCCAGACCTGTTTAGGCCAAATCCGGGCGCGGAACGCCACAGGTTTTCCGGCGCGCCGGCACACGGGCGCCGCGGCAGGACGCGGCGCCGTCGTGCCCTGCAGCTCCAGCGGGGGAGGACGGATCGGCGATCGACCCGCACGAGCCGGCCTGCCGGCCAGCATGCCCTGCGTTCGCGCCATATCGCGGCGGCTGGCGCTGGCGCTGGTCGGGGCCTGCGTGATGCCCGGCGCTGGCGCGCCGGCGGGCGCCCGACCCGGCGCCAAGACGATCCAGGCGACGATCCGGGTGCCGCCGGCGCTGGCCGGCCAGATCGCACCCGGTGATCGCCTGATGCTCAAGCTGTACCATCCGGGCGCGGCGGCAGAGCTCGACGCCAAGTACCGCCTGGTCGAGGACTTCAGCCTGCCGCTCGAGGTCGTCGTCGGCCCTTCGATCGACATGAGCGGGCGGACCAAGTTCCAGGACTACGTGGTCGAAGCCTTCACCGACAAGGATGGCGATGTGCTCAAGGTCGCCCCCGGCGAGCTTGGCGCGCGCACGCCCGGCCCGGTGCCGCTCGGCACCACCGGCCTCGTGCTCGAGCTGAACGCGCCTCGCCCGTAGCTCGGGCCACTCTTTCGTCATTTACGCCCGGCGTGAACCGGCGACGATGCCCGTCGGGAAGCGGCGACGAAGGCTGCATCGGGAGGCTCGGCCATGGCCAGAGTTAAGGCAGCGACCGCCGGCCTGGCGCTATTGCTGGCCTGCACCTGCCCCGCTGGCGCCGAGAACGTGCTGCGCTGGGCGAGCGATGTCGGCGCGCTCACCTTCGATCCGCACTCCGCCAACCACGGCCCGAGCATCGTCCAGCGGGATCCCGTGTATGAGCGGCTGCTGACCACGAGCGCCCGCCTCGAGGTCGTGCCCCAGTTGGCGATTGCATGGCGGCCGGTCGATCTTGTGACCTGGGAGTTCGAGCTGCGCAAGGGGTCCGCTTCCATGACGGCGCGCCGTTCACTGCCGAGGACGTCCTGTTCAGCCTCGAGCGTGCGCGCGCCGAGCCCTCACAGTACGCGGATTACTTCGCCGACATCAGCGACGCTCGAGCTGTCGATCCGAACACCATCCACATCGCCACCCGCGCCCCGGACGCGCTGCTGCCGGACCAGCTCAGGAAGCTGTTCATCATGTCGAAGGCGTGGGCGGAAGAGCACGGCGTGAGCCGCACCGCCGACTTCAGGCGGGCGGAAGAGACGTATCCAACGCACCACGCCAACGGCACCGGACCCTTCATCCTCGAAGCGTTCGCGCCGCGCGGACGATCGTGATGCGGCGCAATCCGGGCTGGTGGGGGCCGACGAGCACTACCCGGTCAACGTCGATCGCATCGAGTTCACTCCGATCGCCGCCCCGGCAGCAGCGCCTTGCGGCGCTATTCGAACGGGGAGACCGATCTCCTGACTCTCGCCGCCGTTCGATGCCCTCGACCTGATCGAACGCACGCCCGGTCTGAAGCTCGTGCAGACCATCCAGCACGCAGCGTCTGGCTCGGCGTCGACCAGGCAAGCCCCGAGCTGCGTCATCCGCTATCAAGGGCAGGAACCCGTTCAAAGACAAGCGCGTGCGCCGGGCGATGTATCATGCGTCGACATCGAGGCGATCCGCGACAAGGTCATGCAGGTCTTGTCGGTCCCGGCCGGCATGATCATCCCGCCGGGGGTGAACGGCCATGCGCCTGAGCTGGACCAGCGCCTGCCCTACGATCCCGCGGCTGCCAGATCACTCCTTGCCGAGGCGGGCTATACAAAAGGGATTCGGCGTTACGCTCGATTGCACCCAGCAATTACTACATCAACGACGAAAGCGATCTGCCGCGCGGCGCTGCGCAGCTGAGTGAGATCGGGATTACCGTCAGCGTCAATGCCCAGCCCGAGGACCGGCACTATCGGAAGGTCGGTGCCCTCGAGTTGGAGTTTCCGGACTTCTGGAGCTCGAGAGCTTTACGGCGGGAAACGCTCGAACCGTCACTGGAAGTCTTCTGATCTCTCATCCGGAGCGGAGGCCTGATCAACGCGTCCGGCTATGCCAATCCGCGGGTCGACGAGCTGATCGAGGAGCTCCGTACGGCATCGCTGACCTACGCCCGCGACGCCCTGATCGAAGAGGTCTGGAGGATCGTGCTCGACGACACCGTCTTCCTGCCGCTGCACCATCAGGTGCTTGTGGTCTGGGCGATGCGCGAACGAACCTGGACCTGCCGGTCAGCCCGTTCCAGCTAACCCGTCTTCCGCGAGGCGCGGTTGAAGTAGCCCGGATGACGAATCGCCGGACCGGCAGTTAGCTTGAGGGTGTGGATACCCGGCTAGCGGCGCCGGCTGGTGAGCTCGAGGGGCAGCTCGAGCTGGTCCTGGCGGTAGCGTTGCAGGAAATCGCCGACCGCATAACGTACGAGCCAGGCGAGGGACACACGATGCTCCTCGGCCAGCGTCGACAACTGCTCGTAGTCCCGCTCGTCGACGCTGACCGTGACCCGCGTTGCCAGCTTTTTCCCCCGCCTGGCTCGCACAGCAGTTCTTGTCCTCCCAAGCTCTGCATCACAGTGGTGAACGGGGATGCACAGTACTGCGATGCGATGATCGCGGTCAAGCGCCGCGCGCCGGTTATCCACAAGTTTGATTGGCGCTCGTCGGCCGACCGGACCAATCCCTCGCCAGTCGTGGTCAGATGAGGGTCAGCCTTCGACCGCGATGATTTGCGGCGATTGCTAGCGATCCGCGCCGGCGCTACGCGCCGCGGGTAGCGGCGCTCGAGCTCCGCGACCTCGGCCGTCGTGAGCGCGCGCGTCTCGCGCCCCTGCAGGAGCAGGAACAGCCTGGCCGTCGCCTCGAGCTCCTCGACCGCGCCGACCGCGGCATCCAGGCTGTCCGCGGCGACCACCGGCCCGTGGTTGGCGAGCAGCACCGCCGCGTGGCGCGCGGCGACCTGGCGCACCGCCGCGGCGAGCCGCTCGTCGCCCGGCGGGAAGTAGGGGATCAGCGGCAGCCGGCCGACGCGCATGACGTAGTAGGCGGTGAGCGGCGGCAGCACGTCGGCGGCGTCGATCCCGGCAAGGCACGAGACCGCGACCGAGTGGGTCGAGTGGAGATGGACGATCGCCCTGGCGCCCGGCCGCATCTCGTAGACGCAGCGATGGAGGAAGGCCTCCTTGGACGGCGGGTCGCCGTCGAGATGGCGGCCGGCTCGTCGTCGAGCTTCGCGATCCGTGCCGGATCGAGCCCGCCCATGCGCGAGTTGGTCGGCGTGATCAGCCAGCCGTCGTCGAGGCGGACGCTGATGTTGCCGGTGCTGCCGTGGGCGAGGCCCTGGCCGGTCAAGAGCGCGCCGAAGGCGGCGATCTCCTCGCGCAGCCTGGCCTCGCTCACGGCAAGCCCTCGAACGCCTTGAGGAAGAAGTCCGGGGCGCCGAAGTTGCCCGACTTGAGCGCGAGCAGGAGCTCGGGCTCGCCGAGGCTCGCGGTCCAGGGCACCCCCGGATCGATCGGCGGGCCGATCTTGAGCGCCTCGACGCCGAGCGCGTCGACCACGGCGCCCGAGGTCTCGCCGCCCGCGACCACCAGACGGCGCACGCCGCGCGCGACCAGGCCTTGCGCGATCGCGGCCATGGCCGCCTCGACCGCGGCGCCGGCGCGCTCGCGGCCGAGCCGCTCCTGCACTTTCGCGACCTCCTCGGGCGGCGCCGAGGAGCTGATCAGGACCGGATCCCCGCCGAGGTGGCGCTCGGCGAAGGCGAGCGCGCGGGCGACGTCGTCGCCGCCGTCGGCGAGGCCGATCGGGTCGAGCACCAGCGTCGGGCGGCCCGCGGCCCGGTGGCGCTCGACCTGCTCCAGCGTCGCCGCCGAGCAGCTGCCCGACAGCACCGCGGCGTGGCCCTCGATGCGCGGCAGCTGGTCGGCCGGCCGCGACTGATCGAGCCGGCCGGCGCGGCGGAAGTTCGCCGGCAGCCCCATCGCGATGCCGGAGCCGCCGGTGATCAGCGCGAGGTCGGCCGCAGCGCGGCCGAGGTCGATCAGATGGCGCTCGTTCAGCGCATCCGCGATCGCCTGCCGGACGCCCTGGCCGGCGCAGCTCCGCGAACCGCGCCCGGATCGCCTCGGCGCCCTGGTCGACCACCGCATAGGCCACCAGCCCGACCGGCGTCCGGCTCTGGCGCTGCAGCACCGCGACCAGATTGCCGTCGGTCATCGGGGTCAGCGGGTGATGCCGCATGTGGGTGTCGGCGAGCAGCTTGCTCGCCGACGAACAGGTGGCCCTGGTAGACGGTGCGGCCGTTCTCGGGCAGGGCCGGGCAGGCGATCGTGAGGTCGGCGCCGAGCGCCTCGAGCAGCGCCTCGCTGACCGGTCCGATGTTGCCGCGGTCGGTGGAGTCGAAGGTCGAGCAGTACTTGAACAGGACCTGCCCGGCGCCCTGGGCGCGCAGCCACCCGAGCGCGGCGAGCGACTGCCGGACCGCCTCGTCGGCGCTGATCGTGCGCGACTTGAGCGCGACCACCACCGCCTGGGCGTCGCCCGGGTCGACCCCGGCGCCCGGCACGCCGATCAGCTGCACCGTGGCCATGCCCTGGCGCACCAGCATGCTCGCGAGGTCGGTCGCGCCGGTGAAGTCGTCGGCGATGCAGCCAAGCAGGAGCGACATGGGCAACCGGCTGGTCTATGGTGACGTCCAGGTTCCCTTCTAGCGCACCCGGGGCGGGCTGCGCCAAGCGGAAACGGCATGGAGATCCCGTCATGCGCATCGTGATCACCGGGGCCGCCGGCTTCCTCGGCAGGAAGCTCGCGCGCGCGCTGCTCGCCCGCGGCACCCTGATGGACCGCCAGGGCACGGTGCAGACGATCCGCGAGATCACGCTCTTCGACGTGGTCGAGGCCGACGGGCTGCCCGACGATCCGCGCCTCGATACGGTCGCCGCCGACATCACCGACGCGGCCGCCGTGCGCGGCGTGATCGGGCGCCGCACCAATGGCGTGTTCCACCTCGCCGCGATCGTCAGCGCCAATGCCGAGGAGGACTTCGACCTCGGCTATCGGGTCAACCTGGAGGGGACCCGCCACGTGCTCGAGGCCTGCCGCGCCCTGCCGGAGCCCGCGCAGCTGGTGTTCGCGAGCTCGGTCGCGGTCTACGGCGGCGACATGCCCGAGGTGCTGGACGACTCCACGATCCTCACCCCGCAGACCTCCTACGGCGCGCAGAAGGCGGCCGGCGAGCTGCTCCTCAACGACTACAGCCGCAAGGGCTTCGTCGACGGGCGCGCGCTGCGCCTGCCGACGATCGTGGTGCGCCCGGGGCGGCCGAACCGGGCGGCCTCGACCTTCGCGAGCTCGATCCTGCGCGAGCCGCTCGCCGGCGCGGAGGCGGTCTGCCCGGTCGAGCGCGACGCCGAGATGTACGTTCTCTCGCCGCGCCGCGTCATCCAGGCGCTCATCCACGCCTTCGAGCTGCCGGCGGCGGAGTTCGGCATGACGCGGATGCTGACCCTGCCGGGGATCACCGTCTCGATCGGCGCGATGGTCGACGCGCTCGCGGAGGTCGCGGGCGCGGAGGTCGCGGGCAGGATCCGCTGGCAGCCCGACGCGCGCATCCAGAAGATCGTCGCCGGCTGGCCGGCCCGCTTCGATGCGCGGCGAGCGCGCGCGCTGGGGTTCGAGCCCGACGCCGACGTCGCCGAGATCATCCGCGCCCATATCGAGGACGAGCTCGGCGGCAAGATCGCGTAGCCGCAGCGGCGTTCCTGGAGTACCATGTGACGATGGCGCACGCAGCCGAGAAACGGATGACCGTGGCCGAGTTCCTGGACTGGGACGACGGCACGGATATCCGCTACGAGCTGATCGACGGGCGGCCCCTGGCCATGGCGCCGGTCGCGGCGAGCCACTCGATCATCGTCGTCAATCTCGGCTTCGAGCTCAAGTCCCGGCTCAGGGCCCCCTGCTACGCCGGCAGTGACGCGGGAGTGGTGCGTCCCGACCGGGACGACACGTTCTACGAGGCCGATATCGTCGTCAGCTGCACGCCGATCGAGGCCGGCACGAGGGTCATCCCCAATCCCCTCGTGGTGATCGAGGTGCTCTCGCCCTCCACTCTCGAGCACGATCGCGGGCGCAAGGCCTACGACTATCGTCGGATCGAGTCGGTGCAGGAGATCGTGCTGCTGTCGAGCGAGCAGCGCCACGTGGTGATCTGGCGGCGCCGCGGCGCCAAGTGGGAGGTCGAGGACCTGATCGGCGACGTGGCGCTCGAGCTCGAAGCCGTCGGGGTTTCGATACCGCTGGCCGCGCTCTACGCCGACAGCGGCGTGTAGTTCGACCGCCGTCGCCCGCCATGCCCGAGCTCGCCACCAGGACGCTTGCCGCCGCGGCCGACGTGATCGCGCCGGACGGGTGCGAGGTGCGGATTCTCGCCGCGTCCGCGCGCGGCAGCATGGCGCACTTCACGCTTCTGCCGGGCGAGGTCGCGCGCGCCGTGGTCCATCGCACGGTCGAGGAGCTCTGGTACGTCCTGACCGGGACCGGCCGGATGTGGCGCCGGCAGGGCGATCGGGAAGAGATCACCCCGGTCGGGCCTGGGATGTCGCTCGCGATCCCGACCGGCACCCGGTTCCAGCTGCGCAACGACGGCGCCGGGCCGCTCGCCGCCGTCGCAGTCACCATGCCTCCCTGGCCCGGCGAGGACGAAGCCCGCGTCGTCGAGGGACCGTGGCAACCCACGGTCGGCTGACGGCGCTCAACCGTCGTCCGCCCGATCCTTGGCGGCTACCGGCTTTCCGGTGAACTCCTCGTAGACCTTGACGAAGGCCGCGTCGTCGATCGGGCCGAGGCCCTTCGCGGCCGCCATCATCACCACCTGATGGGCGGCCGCGGCCATCGGCAGCGGCATCCGAATCGCCTTGCCGGTGTCGAGCACGAGACCGAGGTCCTTGACCCAGATGTCGACCGCGCTGCGCGGCGCGTAGTCGTCGTCCAGCATGTGCGGCACCCGGTTCTCGAACATCCAGGAGCCGCCGGCGGCGTTGCGGATCACCTCGTAGAGCACCTGGGGATCGGCGCCGAGCGCGACGCCGAAGGCCATGCCCTCGGCCGCGGTCACGAGGTTGATGCCGGCGAGCAGCTGGTTGACCGCCTTGACGGTCGAGCCGATCCCGGGCGCCGCGCCGAGCCGGTAGACCTGCTTGGCGCAGGCCTCGAGCGCCGCATCCGCGGCCGCGAACGCCGCGTCCGGGCCCGACGCCATGATCGTGAGCTCGCCGCGCTCGGCGGCGACCGCGCCGCCGCTGACCGGCGCATCGAGCAGATGCAGGCCGCGCTCCGCGAGGCGCTCGGCAGGCTGCGGACGTAGGCGGCCGGGACGGTGCTCGAGAGCATCACCGTGGCGCCGCCGCCAACGCCGCGGCAGCACCCTGGCCCCCGAACAGCACCTCGTCCACCTGGGCGTCGTTGACCACCATGACGACCAGCAGCTCTGCATCCTTGGCGGCTGCGCAGGGGCTCTCGGCCGCGCCGCCGCCGTGCTCGACCAGCCGGTCGCGCGCCGCCTGCCTGAGATCGTAGCCGGTGACCGCGAAGCCGGCGCGGACCAGGCTCGCCGCCATGCCCGCGCCCATGGCGCCGAGCCCGATGAAGCCGATTCTCTGAGCAGGTTGCATGATCGAAACCCCGCGGTGCCAGGGGTGGCGGACGCGCGTGCTCGGACGTCCGGCTGCGCAGCGAGGTTAGCCAAGTGATCCCCTCGCCACAACCGGGCAGGCCCCCGCCATTCCGAGCGGCCGTACGACCGGGGTGGGAACTTGCAGCGCCCGCCGGCCGTTGGTGATAGAGATGGCGGCAGCGGGCGCGAGCCGCCCGTCGTGGGCCACCGTCGTGCTGTCGCTGAGACCCCAGAGAGGACGAGCCATGCTGATCAGACCCCTGAGCCTCGCCGTGCCGCTTGCCCTGTCCCTTGGCCTGGTCGCCTGCGACAGTCGCGACTACGACGCCGAGATCACCGATCTGCAGACTCAGCTGGAGCAGGCGCAGACGGAGCTCGAAGCCCAGCGCACCGAGAACCAGACCCTGACCGGCGAGATGGATGAGCTGCGTACGCAGGCCGAGCAGGCGCCGGCGGCCGCCACGGCCGAGGGTGGGCAGGTGCCGGAGGAGGTCCGCGCCCAGCTCGCGACGGCGATGGAGAAGGCGTCGCTCACCGCCGAGCGGCTGGCCGCGCTCGAGAGCGATCCGGATGCGCCCGCGGAGGCCCGCACCGAAGCCGTCGCCGTCCTGAAGACCGACGTCGAGGACATCGTGGTCGCGATCGAGTCCGCCGCCAGCGAGCTCGGCATGGAGCTCGAGGCCGCGCCGGCGCCGGCCGCCGGTCCCGCCGAGGAGGAGGCGACCGGTGGCGGTGAGGAGGCCGGGCAGGCCCCGCCCGCGCCGGAGCAGCCGGCCGACCAGCCGCAGCAGCAGCAACAGTAGCTGACGGGCGGGCGCCCGCGCTTCAGTTCGGGGCGCGGCGCGCCAAGGCCTGGCCGGCGTCGTCGAACAGATAGCAGGCGCTGGCCGGCACGCCCACCGGCAGGCGCTCGTCGACCCGCACCGGGCAGTCCCCCTCGGCCTTGACCACCAGCGGATCGCCCTGGCCGCGCTCGAGGTAGACGTAGGTCTCGCCGCCGAGATGCTCGACGGCGATCACCCGCCCGCGCAACTCGGCGTCGCCGCCGCCCCCCACCTGCAGATGCTCCGGCCGTAGCCCGAGCGTGACCTTCTGCCCGGGGCGCAGCCCGTCGGCGCCGAGCGGCGCCACCAGCTGGCTGCCGTCGCCGAGCGCGATGGTCAGCGCGTTGCCGGCGCTCTCCGCGACGGTGCCCTCGACGAAGTTCATCTTCGGCGAGCCGATGAAGCCGGCGACGAACAGGTTCTGCGGCTGATGGTAGAGCTCGAGCGGGCTGCCGAACTGCTCGACCACGCCGGCGTTGAGAACCACGATCCGATCCGCGAGCGTCATCGCCTCGACCTGGTCGTGGGTGACGTAGATCATCGTCGCGTCGAGGTCGTGGTGCAGCTTGGCGATCTCGATCCGCATCTGCACGCGCAGCGCCGCGTCGAGGTTGGAGAGCGGCTCGTCGAACAGGAACACCCGCGGGTCGCGCACGATCGCGCGGCCGATCGCGACCCGCTGGCGCTGGCCGCCGGAGAGCTGCTTGGGCTTGCGCTCGAGCAGGTGCTCGATCTGCAGGATGCGCGCGGCGTTGCGGACCCGCTCGTCGATGCCCTCCTTGCTGCCGACCTTGGCGAGCTTGAGGCCGAAGGCCATGTTCTCGTAGACGCTCATGTGCGGGTAGAGGGCGTAGGACTGGAACACCATCGCGATGCCGCGCTCGGCCGGCGGCAGGTCGTTGACCTCCTCGCCGTCGAACAGCATGCGCCCGGCGGTGATGTCCTCGAGCCCGGCGACGAGGCGCAAAAGGGTCGACTTGCCGCAGCCGGACGGCCCGACGAAGACCACGAACTCCTTATCCTGGATCGCGAGGTCCACGCCCTTGATCACCTGCGCGGTGCCGAACGACTTGCGAATCTCCCGCATCGTGATCGCCGCCATTCGATCCTCCCCGATCGCTATCACCCCCCGGCCTGGCATCATGACCCAGACCCGACCCTGGGTCGAGAGCCGAAGCCCGGCGCCGGCGCGGGCTCAGCGATCCCAGCCGGACTCGCCGTAGAACGCGCCTCTGCGCCAGCGCTCGATCGCCTGGCGCACGTAGGGCACCATGTCGGCCGGCAGCGCGTCGAGCGGGAACCAGCCGAGCTCGCCCGCCTTGTGCGGCTCCCTGTTGCGCGGCTCGCCGCGCCAGCGCGCGGCGGTGAAGAACAGGCTGACGCGCTGCCCGCGGTCGGCCCGGTGCACCACCTGGGCGAAGGCGAGATCGCCCGGGTCGAGCTCGATGCCGGCTTCCTCGCGCGCCTCCCGGCAGATCGCCTCGCGCGCCGTCTCGCCGTCCTCCATGTGCCCTGCGACCACGCTGTACTTGCCGTCCTCGTAGCCGGTGTTGCGGCGCCGGAGCAGCAGGATGCGGCCGTCGCGGACCAGGAAGAGGTGGCTTTCGGGGATCAGCTTGAAGCGTTCCATGGGGCCTCGCGAAGTCGTGGGAGCCGTCTCGCGGCTTGCGGAGCATGGGCGGTCGATGCCAGGCTAGGCCAGGCAGGCAGGAGAAGGTATCCGTCATGGACGCAGCAGCGCTCAAGCAGATGCAGGCGCCGTTCAAGCAGCGCTATCGGGACGAGCCCGAGGCGGCGGTGATCACGCTCGCGGCCGAGGGCGCGATCGGCGAGGGCGTGACCTGCTCGGTGCAGACGGCCAAGGCGCTGGTCGAGGCGGGACTCCATCCGGCGACCGGCGGCAGCGGCGCCAGCGCCTGCTCGGGCGACATGCTGCTCGAGGCGCTCGCCGCCTGCGCCGGCGTCACGCTGAACGCGGTCGCGACCGCGCTCGAGATTCCGCTCCGCTCGGGCAGGGTGCGGGCCGAGGGCGACCTCGACTTCCGCGGCACGCTCGGCGTCGCCAAGGACGCGCCGGTGGGCTTCAAGGACATCCGCCTCAGCTTCGAGCTCGAGAGCGACGCGACCGAGGAGCAGCTCGCGACGCTGATCAAGCTCACCGAGCGCTACTGCGTGGTCTACCAGACGCTGCGCAACCCGCCACCGGTCGCGGTCGCTCGCGGCGCGGCCCTGAGCCGCCGAGGATCGCGTGCGGTCGAGCCAGGGCTGAACGCGGCTCAGAGGCCCGGGCTATCGCTAGCGGGTGCCGGGGGGGATCGACGCTGCGTTGGTTGTCGGCCGCGCGCCGGATCTCCTCACGCCACAGCGAGGGATCGGTCCGGACGGCCGACCACCGTCAGCTTGGAGGTCACGAGGTCACTCGGATCTTCGATCCGCACTTCGACCGAGATTGTTGCCATACCTGCCCTTGGGGTCGAGGGCGAAGCGCGCTTCGCGGGCTGGAGCGGTGGACAGCGTAGACCGAGCGCCCGTGGACCCCGGCCGGCGGCTCGAGGCCCAAGAGGTCGATGATCGTGGGATAGATGTCGACGAGCTGCGTCGGCCGCTCGACGACCTCGAGCCGATGCTGCGCGTGCGGTCGCTTGATCGTCAGCAGCGCCTGCACCCGGGACAGCATGCCCGCTCTTGGCCTGCCGAGGACACCGGCATTGGACTTGTCCGTGCTGGTGCGGAAACGCAGCGTGTTGCCGTGGTCGCCGTGCAGGACGATGGTCGCCGTATCGTAGCGCTTAAGCCTCTTCAGGACCTGCAGGAAGTCGACGACCTTGCGCAGCCCGCATTCCGCCTGCTGCAGATAGGCCTGCTTGCTGCCGATCTTCACGGGCCGGCTCCGCCAGTTGCCGGCGTGGCGACATTGGCCGTCGACCACGAAGGGGTCATGCGGCAGAAGGGCATGGGCGTAGACGTACTGGCAGCTGGTTTCTCGAACGGGTTCATCGAGCGTCATCCGCTCCAGGAGGAGCGCGCTCGCGACCTGATGGAAGCCGGTCTTGAGGAGAGGGCCTCGCCCACCGCACGGTCCGCCGCCGAGGCGCTCGCCGCGCGCCCGCGGCCGGAGGTCAGGAGCGTGAACGGATGGTCGGCGAGGTCGGAAGCGACCGCGATCGCCTCGTTGGTGAGCACGTTCGGCGCGAGGCTCGTCAGCCAGACCGAGAGGAACTCGTGGAACTCGCCCTCCGACCGCGCCGATGCGTTCGCTCGACGACCCCGAGATTCGAGCGGAACACGTCGACGTAGGGATTGCTCTGCTGCCACTCCGCCATCGGCGCCATACATCCAGATGCCGAAGCTGCGCTCGGCCAAGTGTCGGAAGAGGCCTTGCGCCAGGCGTTGCGCCATTCGCGCAGATCGCCCGAATGGTAGAAAGTGCCGGTGAGATAGCTTGCCTTCGAATTGACGGTCGAGGTGTAGTTCGAAATGTTGTTGAAGAACAAGTCGAAGCCGTCGAACTGCTCTGCCCAGCCGTTCCGTGTCGACGACCTCGAGGAAGGCATCAGTCGCCAAGCCATCGAGGACGATCTGATAGATGTTGCCGGTCATCGCGCAGATGATCCGGAAGACGAGAGCGAGAGCGAGTTGCTTGCGGCGAGCCGAGCCTCGGCGCCGGCCTTGTCCGCCGGCCACAGGGCGAGCAGGTAGCCGAGGCGCGACCAGCCAGAGCGCGCTCGCGAAGAGGCCTGCCATCGCCGAGGCCGCGGTCGCGCCACAAAAGGTGGAACAGCAGGATCGCTCCGACCAGCAGGACGCCTTCGAGCAGCGTGTAGAAGAGCGGCTCGGCGCTTCTGGTCTCGCCGCCATCGAGCGGGCCGATGGCGATGGGAGCGTACGACGTGGGCGAGCAGCAGCGAAGGCGCCGAGGCAGAAGAGCCCGATCGAAGCGCCTTTGTCGTCGCGACGGAGCCCGCCGCGATCAGGCGAAGCAGAACGAGCGTCGCGACGAAGGCGAGCAGGCCGAGGCCAGCGAGCCTCAGGAGCAGTTCGGGAGCGAAGGCCCATTCTTCGCCCGAGTGGGCGTAGAGGCTGAAGGGCACGATGCCGAACGCGACGACGAAGGGGGCGGAGGCCAGGATGTAATAGCGGCTTCCGGGGACGAGCAGACGGGCGAGAGTACGCGCAAGTCGCGGGCCCGGCGGGACCGATTGCCATCGGCGGCGAAGGAACACCAGGGGGCTGTTGGCCATCGCTCGCGACGTCCTCATCGGCGCTCATCCCGCGAGGTGACATGGCCCCGCGACGCCCGTCGGCAGCAGGCGCGGCTATCGCAAGCGGGCGGCTCCCGGCGGCGCGCCAGCCGTCACCTGGCCGGGCTGCAGCTTGCCCCAGGTGCCGGCCGGCCCGAGCACGGACAGCGCGGAATCAGGGAGGTTGCCAGGGTCCTCGATTCGGACGTCGAACACCTTGGGCCCGTGCGTGTTCTCAGGGTCGTGCCCCACGATCGTGTGCCGGCGCTGGTCGGGGTCGAGCGCGAACACCGAGGTCCCGAGCATCGGGTACCTGGGCGGCGGCAGGTCCAGGAGGTCGACCAGCGTGGGCAGCAGATCGATCAGCTGCGATGGCGTCGCGACGGCATCGAGCGCGCCCCGCGCTTCGGCCGGCTTGATCATCAGCAGCGCGCTGACCCGGGACAAGAGCCTCTCGCGGGACATGCCGAGGAACTCGCCCGCGGCGGGCGCCGCGCTCTCCTGAGGAAAGAACCCCCGACCCAGACCGTGATCGCTCTGCACCACGATCGTGGCGGCATCGTACCGGCCCAGCTCGTCGAGGCGACGCAGGAACTCGGCAACCAGGCCCAGCGCGCATTCGCTCTGGTCGAGGTAGGCGCGCAGACGCCCGGGCATGTCGTCGGACTTGAAGCGCCGGCCGACGAAGCGGCAGTCCTGGTCCAGGACGTAGGGACCGTGCGGCAGGCCGACGTGCACCTGCACGTACTGCCCCTGGGCAGGACGGCGCGCTTCGGTCTCGATCAGGCTGCGCAGCATCAGCGCCCCGCCGTAGGTGTGCAGGCCCTCGGGACCTGAGAGCGGCCGCGTGTCGCCGACCAGGAGCCGGTAGAGGCCGTCACGCAGCCGACCGGCCCGAGGCAGCGCCTCGTTGGTCAAGGGCGTGGGCACGAGCCCGAGCAGCCAGATGTGGAGGAAGTCGTAGAACTCGGTTCCGGCGAGGCCGATCTCGCGCTCGTAGAAGTCGATGTGCGTCCAGAAGCCGTAGGCGAACGGGTTGTCGCGCCAATCGGCGAAGGGCACGTACATCCAGATCGTGTAGCCAGCGGCGGCAAGGCTCTCGAGCAGCCCCCGGCGTCGCATCGAGTTCTGCCAGCGCGGATACCCGTCGCCCTCGTAGAGCGTGCTCGTGAAATAGCTCGCTGCGGACTTGCGGGTCGACAGGTAGTTGGAGACGTTGTTCTCGAACAGGGTGAACCCGCCGAACGCCTGGGCGAGGTCCGGGCGCCGCGCGAGCACCTCCTGCGCCGCATCGGTCTGCATGGCGTCGAGCACGAAGTGGTAGGTGTTGCCCGGAGCCTGCGAAGCGCCCTGGGCCGCGGGGTTGAGGTGGACGTCGTCCGGCGTGCGGGCGAGCGCAGCCCACACCCCATAGCTGGTGGTGACGACGAGCAGCAGAAGCGCGAACGCGCCAGCCGGCCGGCGGGCCCGCCCGCGCGCCAGCGCGATGAAGACGACGAGGAGGACGAGCAGGAGTCCGACGTCGACGGCGGTGTACCAGAGCGGCTCGGGGCTGGTCAGATCCGAACCGTCGAGCGGTCCGATCTGGACCGGCGCGTAGACCTGCGCGAGGAGGAGGTAGACGCCGAGGCAGAAGGCGGCGATGGCAGCTGTCGTTGCAAGCTTGGGACGTATGGCCGCGAGCAGGCGCAGGCCGACCGCGCTCGCCAACCAGAGCCCCATGCCGAGCGCCGCGATCCGGAGCAGGAGCGATGGCCTGAAGTTCCAGTCCTCGCCCGAATGCATGTAGACCGTGAGCGGGATCAGCGCGAACACCGCGACGAAGGCCGCGAGCATCAGGAGATGGAAGACGACGCCCGGCGCGAGCAGGCGGGCGAGCATCGGTAGGGTCGATGGCCCTAGACGATGAAGCAGCGCCCTGGAGTTGCCGTCCGTCATGGTTCTCTGAGCCCTATCGCGCTTGGTCTTGCGACGGCGGCCTCGGGTCGGTCGAAGGTCACGGCGTCATCGGTCCGGTCGCGCCAGGTCGCCGGATCGGTCGGCGGGACCGAGCACCGTCAGCTGCGAGTTCGGCAGATCCATCTGATCCTCGATTCGAACCTCGACCAGGTCGTGGCCGTGCTTCTCCGTGGGGTCGAAGCCGAAGCGCGCCTCCCGGCGCTCGCCCTCCGCGATCGAATACACCGACTTGCCGACCAGACCGTGAGCAGCTTCGAGATCCAGGATGTCAAGGATCGTCGGGAACAGGTCGACGAGCTGGGTCGGCGTCTGCTTGATCGCGAGCGGACCTTTGGCGCGCGGGCGCTTGATCATCAGCAGAGCGTTGACCGACGACAGCAAAATCGCATCGGGCGTGTCCAGCGTCCGGGACTTCGCGTGCCCGCGTCGGCGAATCGGATGCGCTGCCCGTGGTCGGCGTGCACGACCACCGTGGACGGGTCGTAGCGGCCGAGGCGCTTCAGCGCTTCCAGGAACTCGGCGACGAGCGTGACGGCGCACTCGGCCTGTTCCAGATAGGCCTGCCGGCGCTGGGCCGAATCTCGGCGGCCAGCTTCGTTCCCGACATAGCGACAGTTGCGGTCGAAGACCCAGGGGGCATGCGGCAGAGCGGCATGCGCATAGACGTACTGGCCCTCGGGCGCGCGCCGCTCCTCGTCGCGAACGAGGCGGCGCAGCATCATCGCGCCCGAGGAGGGATGCAGCCCCTGCTGGATCGACAGCGGTCGGGGCTTCTCGGTGATCAGCTCGAAGAGCCCGTCGCGCAAGCCCTCCGCGTCGGACAGCGCCTCGTCGGTCAGGGGATTGGGCGCAAGGCTCGCCAGCCAGACGTGGAGCAGGTCGTACAGACCGGCGGGGGCAAGGCCGATTGCCTCCTCGTAGATGCCGACATTGTGGCGGAAGTGGTCGACGTATCGGCTCTGCCAATAGGCGAACGGCGCGTACATCCACACCCGGTAGCCTCGGTCGGACAGAGCCCTGAGCAGCCCCCTGCTGCTGCGCGCGTCCCGCGCCCAGTCGTCGAAGTCTCCCCCCTTGTAGAACGAGCCGCTGAGATAGCTGGCGGAGGACGGGACCGTCGTGATGTAGTTGGAAACATTGTTCTCGAACAGCTCGAAACCCTCGAAGCTCCCCGCTCGGGCGGCGCGCTCGAGGGCCAGGACGAACGCGTCGGTCTGCATCGCATCGAGGACGATGTGGTAGACGTTGCCTTGGATCCGGGATGAGCCGCGCTTGCCGGCCGAGGCGTCCGGCGTCCCGGCAGCCGAGAGATCCGCTCGATCGGCGACCGCCAGCGCTCCGACATAGCCCACGCCGACCAGGGTCAGGGCGAGCGAGAACAGGGCAGCGATGCCGAGGCCGCGACCGCGTCGAAGCTGAAGAAAGGCCACGAGAGCGACCGCGAGAAGCGCGATCTCGATCAGGGTATACCGTAGCGGCTCCTCGCTCTCCATCTCCGAGCCGTCGAGCGGCCCGATCTGGATCGGCGCGTAGACGTGGGCGAGCAGCAGGAACAAGCCGAGGCAGAACAGCGCGCAGGCGAGCCCGGCCGCGGTGCCGGCATGCACCAGCGCGATCAGCCGGATCACGAGGAACGTGGCCAGGCAGACGATCAGGCCGAAGAGCGGGATATAGAGCGTCTGGTAGTAGGGAAACTCCCAGTCGTCGCCGGAATGGGCGTAGATGCTGAGCGGGATGATCGAGAACACGACGACGAAGAAGGCGAAGGCGAGCCAGTAGTACACCGGACCCGGTGACAGGCTGGCGAGAGCGCTGGTCGGGCAGTCGCAGTCGCTCGTGGCTGCGGCGCTCGGCCTGCTCACGGCTTCTCGAGCGCGGCGCCCGCGGCCGTCGACCGCGGGGCCGATCACGGTCAGGCTCGAGCGCCGCCGGTTGCTCTGGATCGTCGACCCGCACCTCGACGAAGCCGTGCCCGTACTTCTTGGTCGGATCGAAGGCGAACAGCGCCGTCGCGCGGCTCGTCGGGCCGGATCGCGTAGACCGACTTGCCGTCGGGCCGGTAGCTCGGGCTCGATGCCGAGCACGTCCATGACGGTCGGGAACAGATCGACCAGCTGGGTGCGCGTGTCCAGGACCCGGAGCTGCCCCTGGGCGCCCGGACGCTTGATCATCAGCAGCGCGTCGACTGCCCTTCAGCAGGTCGAGGTTCGCCACGCCGAGCGTGCTCGGCTGGCTGCGCGGCGGCCCCTTGCCGATCTTCCCGATCAGTCCGGTATCGGCATGCACGACGACCGTGGCCGCGTCGTAGCGCCCGATCTGCTTGAGATGCGCGAGAAACGTCGCCACCAGTCGGACGGCGCACTGCGCCTGCTCGAGATAGCTCTCGGTGCGGGGCGGTATGCTCGCGGTCGGCTGGCCGACGTAGCGGCACTCCCGGTCGAAGACGAACGGCGCGTGCGGCAGGGCGGCATGGGCGTAGACATACTGACCGTTCGCGCCGCGCAGGCTCTCCTCGCGCAGCAGCCGGCGCAGCATCAGCACGCCCGCATGCGGATGGATCTCCGCGGTGGTCAGCGGCCGGGTCTCGCCGGTGATCCAGGCGAAGATCCGGTCGCGCAGCGGAGCGGCGAGCGGCAGCGCCTCGTTGGTGAGGTCGTTGGGCGCGAGGCTCACCAGCCAGATCTGGATCAGGTCATGGAGTCCGGCCGGCGCGACGCGGCTTTCCAGCTCGTAGATGTCGCCATTGAACCAGAAGCGGTCGACGTGCCGGGTCTTCCAGTGCGGGAAGGGCGCATAGACCCAGACCTTGTAGCCGCGCTCGGATGCGGCCGCGAACAGGCCCTTGTCCCTGCGCCACTGCTGCACCCAGTCGGCGAACTCGCCGGCGCGGTAGTAGGTGCCCGTGAGGTAGCTGGCCGAGGACGGGATGGTCGTGACGTAGTTGGCGATATTGTTCCTGAACAGATCGAAGCCCGCGAACGCCCCGGCCAGGCCGGTGCGCTCGAGCGCTGCCCGGAACACGTCGCTGCGCATCGAGTCGAGCACGATGTGGTAGACGTTGCCCGGGATGTCGGAGGCGCTCCGGGTGGGCTTCGGCGCGGTCGACCTCAGCTCCTCGTGGGTCAGCAGCAGCACGCCGCCATAGCCGGTCGCCGCGACCAGCAGGAGCCCGGCGAAGGCCGCCGCGACGGTCCGGCCGCGACCCCGCAGCAGCAGGACGAAG
This sequence comes from uncultured Alphaproteobacteria bacterium, assembly GCA_963753275.1. Lineage (GTDB taxonomy): Bacteria > Pseudomonadota > Alphaproteobacteria > Geminicoccales > Geminicoccaceae > DATAOG01. The sequence goes on from CAVWCE010000046.1 coordinate 130,471, forward strand.
AGCACGGCGGAAACCAGGGCGAAGGCGGCCTCGAGCCCCGTATACACGAGCGGCTCGTCGCTCTCGAGAGCGGCGCCGTCGAGCGGCCCGACCTGGATCGGCGTGTAGACCTGCGCGAGCAGCGCGAACAGACCGAGGCAGAACAAGAGACAGGCGAGCGCCACCGCGAGCTTGCGGCTGAGGGCCGCGCTCAGGCGGATCAGCAGCCAGGCGCTCGCGCACAAGGCGGCCCCGAGCGCCGGCAGCCAGAGCAGGCGATGGAAGCGGAAGTTCCAGTCCTCGCCGGAATGGGCGTAGATGCTGAACGGAATGATCGCGAACACCACCACGAACAGCGCCGAGGCCATGAGATGGTACCGGGCGCCCGGCGCGAGCAGCCAGGCGGCGCGGCGCTGACCGAGGGTGGCGGAGCTGGGATCGGGCATGCGCGTCGGCTCTTCCGCTCAATGGCTCCGGTCGCCCTGGAACGGGCCTTCGGCGCAACTCGGCCTCATGGACCTCACTGGCAGCGACTGGCGCGAGGGACCAAACCGTAGCGCGACGCACTTCGTGGCGCCATAGCGCCGGGTCAGTAGCGGGGCCGAGCACCGTAGCGGCGAGCTCGAGATCGTCGGCTGCTCGATCCGGACCTCGATGAGGTTGGAGCCGTGTCGCCGCCGCGGGGTCGAAGGCGAAGCGCGCCTCGCGCTGGCTCGCGGCCTGGCTCGCGTAGATGGAGCGGCCGTGCGACGGAGCCGGGCGGCGTTTCGAGGCTGCAGAAGGTCGAGCAGCGGTCGGGATAGAGGTCGACCAGCTGCGTCGGCGTGTTCAGCGACTGGAGCGGACCTGCGTCGAGCGGCGGCTTGATCATCAGCAGGGCTGCACGCGAGAGCAAGCAGTTTAGCCTCGCTTAGCGTCCAAGGACCGTGCGACGCTACGCTATCAGTCGCGGCGAGCGGAATCCAGTTGCCGGTGTCGCCATGCATGACGATGGTCGCCGTATCGTAGCGACCCGAGCGGCTTGAGCTGATCGAGGAACGCCGGCCACGCGTCCGAGCGCGCACGCCGCCTGACGGAGGTAAGCCCGCCTGCAAGCCGACCGGTCTCGGCGCGTTTACTGGGCGGACCGACGAAGCGGCAGTCGGCTCCAGCACGAAGGGCTGATGCGGCAAGAGGGCGTGGGCGTAGACGTAGTGGCAGTGCGGTCCACGCTCGGCTCGTCGATGCGCGCAGCTGCTCGCAGCATCAGAGCGCTCGCATAGGCGTGCAGACCCTCGAGCGACGGCGGCCGCGTCGAGCCGGGCTTGTGGCTGACGCCGAGGCGCGTGAGCAGCCGCTCGAACAGCCGGCGCGCAGCGGCGCGGGCGACCGGGAGCGCCTCGTTGGTGAGAGAATTGGGAACCGAGGCTAGCGAGCCAGATCTGGAGAAGAAATCGTAGAAGCTCGGCGAGCCGCGAGCCTGCCTGGATCGCTCGTAGAAGTCGCAGATTGTACTAGAAATGATCGACGGTTGGGTCTGCCAGTAGGCGAAAGGCGCGTACATCCAAATGTTGTAGCCGCGCCGCGTGCAGGTGGGAGAACAGGCCTGCGCTGCGCCAGGACTGTACCCAGCGGCTAGATTGCCGCTGTGGTAGTAACGTGCCGGTGAAATAGCTGGCCGAGGACGCATGGTGCAGAGGTAGTTGGAGATGTTGTTCTGAACAGAGTGGAAGCCGGTGAACGCTCGGCGAGGCCGTGTCTGCTCGAGCGACCTGCGCGGAAAGGCGTCGGTCTGCAGCGTGTCGAGCACGATATGGTAGACGTTGCCCCGGCGATGTCGGAGGCGCGTCGCGGGTGGCCGCTTGGCGGCGGTCGCCTCCGTCGCCTCCGCGGTCGGCCAGCCACGCCGCCATAGCAGGTCGCCGCGACCAGCAGAGAGCCCGGTGAACAGCCGCGGCGACGGTCCGGCCGCGACCGCGCAGCAGCAGGACGAAGAGCACGGCGGAAACCAGCGCGAAGGCGACCTCGAGCAGCGTGTAGAGGAGCGGCTCGTCGCTCTCGAGATCGGCGCCGTCGAGCGGCCCGACCTGGATCGGCGCGTAGACCTGGGCGAGCAGCGCGAACAGGCCGAGGCAGAACAAGAGACAGGCGAGCGCGACCGCGAGCTTGCGGCTGAGGGCCGCGCTCAGGCGGATCAGCAGCCAGGCGATCGCGCAGCAAGGCGGCCCCGAGCGCCGGCAGCCAGAGCAGGCGATGGAAGCGGAAGTTCCAGTCCTCGCCGGAATGGGCGTAGATGCTGAACGGAATGATCGCGAACACCACCACGAACAGCGCCGAGGCCATGAGATAGTACCGGGCGCCCGGCGCGAGCAGCCAGGCGGCGCGGCGCTGACCGGGAGGGGGCGTTGCATCGGGCATGGCGAACCGATCGTCGGATCAGTGGCTGCGGTCGTACCAGAAGAGGCGCCGCCCGTGCGCGGAGACGGTCTCGCTGCGGACGATCCGAGCCGCCGCCGCCAGGCTTCGCGTGAAGGCCGCCTCATCGTAGTCGGGGAAGATGTCCTCCCGCAACGCCAGCATGCGGTGGACCGTCGGATCGGTCTTGGGCACGAACTCGATCACGCCGCGCGGTGCCAGACCGGTCAGCCAGGCGACGGTCTGGTCCAGAGGCACGTTGCGGCCGATCGCCAGATGGTGCTCGAAGGCGAGCGCCAGGACCGCGTCGGCCTTGGCGCGGCGGCCGAAGCCCGCCCGCTCCATCTGCTGCCAGCCCTGGTCCGGGCTGGGATTGGCCGCGTCCAGGTAGAGCGGCAGGAAGGCGAGGCTGCCGGCCGTGGCGCGGGCGAACGCCGTCTCGAGCGCGCGCTGGTCGGCGTCGAAGCCGACCACGCTGCCCGCTCCGGCCTCGAGCGCGAGCGCGGCGTAGTCGCCGGTGTTGCAGCCAAGGTCGAACAGGAGCCGCGGCCGGGTGCGCTCGACGAACTCCGCGACGAAGCGCCGCTTCGCCCGCTCCTCCTCCGACGCGTAGCTGTGACTGTCGGCATAGGCGCCCCAGACGGTGGGGCCGGTGTCCGCCGGCTCGAGCTTGGCGATCCAGCGGCGGAGCTGGGTCAGGAGGCCGCGGAAGGCGGTCCTCGACAGCTGGCGCTCGCGGACCTTCTCGATCTTCGCCTGCGGCTTCGCGATCGCCGCGCGGTGCAGCCTCGCCTGGAGGACGACGTGGCTCAGGACGTTCCAGGAGAGCTTGCGGCGCAGCGGCAGGAGGCGCTCGATCTCGAGCACGCCGATGCCCTCGAGACTGCCGCGATACCAGGCGTTGTGCGGCACCCCGGCCAGCGCCCGCAGCAGCAGCGGGTTCAGGAACTGCTCGCAGAACTGCCGGTGGCCGAGCCAGTACTCGCCCTCGCGGTAGCGTCGCAGCGACAGCACGTCGATGAAGATCGGCCGCGCGCCCTCGAACTGCACGTTGTAGGCGCTGGCATCGGACAGGGTGACGCCCTGCTCGAGCAGGTCGAGGTGCAGGTCGAGGTGCAGGAGCGCGGCGGCCTTGAGCGCCGGAAACGACCATTCGTAGGGGAAGGAGACGTAGCCGATCCGGGCATGCTCCAGCAGGTAGCGCACGTCCGGCGCCGGCCCGAGCAGACCGGGGTCGACCTCGGCGCTGGCGACGAGCCGCCGCTGCTCGGCGAGGCGCTCGAGCAGACCCTGGTCGCGGACGAACTCGTAGTCGGCCGCGGCGCGCCCCATGACGGTGCGCAGGACCCGCTCGCCCTGGAGGAAGACGTGCCCGGATGGATCGCGAAAGGAAGCCGGCTCGGCTCTGCTGGCGATCACTGCTGAGGCGGATCGGCAGGCCGGCCCTTCGCTTCGTGGTCCTTCGGCGCCGAGGAGAAGAACGCCTTGACCTTGCCCCAATACCCGCCGAGCACGACCGAGGCCGCCGCGATGCCGGCGATCAAGCCCTGCAGCAGCATGCTGCCGGTACCCGGATCGAGATAGGCATGCGCATCGCCCGCCGAGATCAGCAGCGCGCCGAGCGTCAGCAGGCCGAACGACGTGAGACGTTTCATGGGCGTGACCGCTTGTCGTCATCGAACTGTCACGCATTTATCACAATCGCGCGCCGACACAAGCCGAAACCTCCCGGCGAGCGGTTCGGCCGCAGCCGACACCGCCGGCGGGACCGCCTCAGTGGCGGAAGTGGCGGATCCCGGTGAACACCATCGCGGCGCCGGCCTGGTCGGCGGCGGCGATCACCTCGGCGTCGCGCATGCTGCCGCCGGGCTGGATCGCCGCGGTGGCGCCGGCGCGCAGCGCCGCATCGAGGCCGTCGGGGAACGGGAAGAAGGCATCCGAGGCGACCACGCTGCCGACGATCCGCGACTGCGGCTCCTCGGCCGAGCTTGCTGGCCAGGGCGGCCTTCTCGACCGCGATCCGCACCGCGTCGACCCGGCTCATCTGGCCGGCGCCGATGCGCGACCGTGGCGCCGTGCCTGGCGAACACGATCGCGTTCGACTTGACGTGCTTGCAGACCGCGAAGGCGAAGTGCAGATCGGCGAGCTCGGCCTGGGTCGGCGGCGCGCGCGGTCACCACCTTGAGCGCGGTCTCGGCGACCCGCCCGCGGTCGCGCTCCTGCACCAGAAGGCCGCCCGTGATCGAGCGCAGGGTGAGCTCGCCCGACGCGGGCTCGAGCACGCCGCCGGTCAGCAGCAGGCGGAGGTTCTGCTTGCCGGCGAGCACCGCCCGCGCCGCCGCGTCGGCCTCGGGCGCGATCACCACCTCGGTGAACACGGTCGCGATCTGCGCGGCCGCCGCCTCGTCGAGCGGGCGATTGAGGGCGACGATGCCGCCGTAGGCGCTCTCGGGTCGCAGGCGAGCGCCCTGGCATAAGCGCGCGCGAGATCGGGATCGACCGCGACGCCGCAGGGGTTGGCGTGCTTGACGATCGCGACCGCAGGCGCGCCGAACTCGCTGACCAGCTCGAAGGCGGCATCGGCGTCGGCGAGGTTGTTGTAGGACAAGCGCCTTGCCCTGGACCTGCGTGGCCGCGGCGATGCCCCGCCGCGCGCCCTCGGTGAGGTAGAACGCGGCGCGCTGATGCGGGTTCTCGCCGTAGCGCATGATCTCGCGCCGGCGTCGCGCTGAGGGTCAGGCGCTCGGGCAGGACCTCGTCCAGGCGGCCGGCGAACCAGCGGGCGATCGCGCCGTCGTAGGCGGCGGTGCGCGCGAACGCCTTGGCGGCGAGCCCGCGGCGCAGCGCCGCGCTGGTGCCGCCGCCGCTGCGCCTTGAGCTCGGCGATCACCGGGGCGTAGTCGGCCGGGTCGCTGACCACGGTCACGCTCGCGTGGTTCTTGGCGGCGGCGCGGATCAGCGCCGGGCCGCCGACGTCGATCATCTCGATCGCCTCGTCGTCGCCGGCGCCGGCGGCGATCGGTCGCCTCGAACGGGTAGAGGTTGACCGCCACGAGGTCGATCGGCGCGATGTTGAGGGCGTCGAGGGTCGCCATGTGGGCCGGGAGCGTCGCGGCGCGCGAGGATGCCGCCGTGGATCGCCGGATGGAGGGTCTTGACCCGGCCATCCAGGATCCCGGGCGCGCCGGTGAGCGTGGCGACGTCGATCACGGTCGAGCCCGGCGTCGCGCAGCAGGCGGGCGGTGCCGCCGGTCGAGACCAGCTCGATGCCGAGGCCGGCGAGCGCGCGCGCGAACTCGACCAGCCCCGCCTTGTCGGAGACCGAGAGCAGGGCGCGCCGGGTCGGCCGATCGGTCATGCTGCAGCTCCGCGCGGGGGTCGGCTGCCCTGGTAGCGGCTCAGCCAAGCCGTCGCAAGCGTGCGATGAAGAAGCCGTCGAGGCCGCCCCGCCCGGCCAGATGGCAGGGCAGGGTGCGGACGTCGCCGGCCGCGGTGAGGTCGACCGCGAGGCCGGCGAGCTCGTGGCGCTCGATCGCCAGGCGCTCGACCGGCAGGCCGCCCGCGAGCGCCGCCTCGATCAGCCGCGCGCCCTCTTCCGGCTGCAGCGAGCAGCTGGCGTAGACCAGCACGCCGCTCCGGCCGGAGCATCTCGACCGCGGCGGCGAGGAGCTGGCGCTGCAGCGCCGCGAGCCGAGCGACGTCGTCCGGCCGCTTGTGCCAGGCGATGTCGGGATGGCGGCGGATCGTGCCGGTCGCGGTGCAGGGCGCATCGAGCAGCAGGCGCTCGACCGGCTGCGGCGGGCGCCACGCGCGCGCATCCGCGACCACGACCTCGGCCGCGAGCTCGAGGCGGGCGAGGTTGGCGGCGAGCCGCTCGGCGCGCCTGGCGGCCGCCTCGAGCGCGATCACCCTGGCGCCGGCGGCCGCGAGCTGCGCGGTCTTGCCGCCGGGCGCGGCGCACAGGTCGAGCGCGGCTGCGCCCGGCGAGCTCCGGCAGCAGCCGGGCGGGCAGGGCGGCCGCGGCGTCCTGCACCCACCAGGCGCCCTGGCGCATAGCCCGGCAGGTCCTCGACCGCGCCGCCGGCGGCCCGGCGCAGCGTGCTGCCGTAGAGCGGCTCGGCATCGAGGCGGCGCGCCCAGACCTCCGGCGTCATCCTTGACCGTGAGGTCGAGCGGCGGCTCGTCCTGATGCGCCGCGGCGATCCGCGCGCGTCGTGCTCTCGCCATAGGCTCGCGCACCAGGCGCTGCCAGAGCCAGTCGGGGGTGTTCAGGCGCGCTGCGTCCTGCGCCGCCGCCAGCGCCGCGCCCTCGCTGCGCGACCCGGCGCAGCACGGCGTTGGCGAGGCCGCGGGCGAAGGCCTCGCGCCCGCTCGCCAGCGCCACCGTCTCGGCGACCGCGGCGTGCGCCGGCGTGTGCAGGAACAGGAGCTGGGCGGCGCCGAGGCGGAGCAGGTTGCGCACCCGGAGCGACTTCGGCGCCTGGCGCAGGAAGCGGTCGAGCACGGCGTCGATCTGGCCGAGCCGGCGGAGCGTGGTGGCCGCCAGCAGGCGGGCATGGGCGCGATCGCGCGGGCGCGAGCCGGCCGAGCCCGGGATGGCAGGCGAACACCTCATCGAGCGGGCGCTGCTCGCCCAGCACCAGGTCGAGCACGTCGAGCGCGAGCCGGCGCGCGCTGCTCCGGCTCCGCCATGGCGACGGCTCAGGCCGCGGGCTGGTCGATCCGCCGGCCGCCCAGGACCTGCCGGATCAGCGCCGCGGTCTCGGCAGGGCCATAGAACGCGACGAAGGTGCCGAAGCGGGGGCCCTCGGTCTGCCCGAGCAGGATCTCGTAGAGCGCTTTGAACCAGCCGCGCAGGTCGCTCGGCGTAGCCGTGCCGCTTGCCGATCTCGTAGACCTCCTGCTGGATCTGCTCGGCGACGGCTGCGAGCGCGCCGGCGTCGCCATAGCGGATCTCGAGCCGCTCCAGCCAGGAGCGCGAGCTCGGCGAGCGCCTGCCTCTCCTGCTCGTCGGGCAGCCGGTAGGCCTTGGCGGGCTTGACGAAGTCCCGGTAGTAGGCGAGCGCGTGGCCGACCAGCTCGGTCGAGCACCGGCGACGCTCTCGGGCGTCGCCGTCGGCGCGTAGCGCTGGATGAAGCCCCACAGCACCGGCGGCTCCTCGGCGTTCACCACCGATGCGAGGTTGAGCAGCATGGCGAAGCTGATCGGCAGGCCGCCCGGCGGCGGGCTGGCCGCCGTGGATGTGCCAGACCGGGTTGTGGTAGCGCTGCTCCGCGCTCTGCTCGGGATAGCGGTCGAGCAGGCCGAAGTAGTCGTCGACGGTGCGCGGGATGACGTCGAAGTGCAGCCGCTTGGCCTTGCGCGGCGCCTGGTACATGAACAGCTTCAGGCTCTCCTTGGTGCCGTAGGTCAGCCACTCGTCGCAGGAGAGGCCATTGCCCTTGGACTTCGAGATCTTCTGGCCGTGCTCGTCGAGGAACATCTCGTAGGCGAAGCCGGCGGGCGGCGTGCCGCCGAGGATCCGGCAGATCTGGACCGACAGCTTGGCCGAATCGATCAGGTCCTTGCCGTACATCTCGTAGTCGACCTCGAGCGCCGCCCAGCGCATCGCCCAGTCGGGCCGCCACTGCAGCTTGGCCTGGCCGTCGAGGACCGACTGCTCGACCAGCCGGCCGCCCGGGTCGCGGTAGGTGACGGTGCCGGCGTCCGGATCGGTCCCGAGGATCGGCACCTGGAGCACGCGGCCGGTCTCGGGCGAGATCGGCAGGATCGGGCTGTAGGTTTCGCGCCGCTCGGGCCCGAGCGTCGGCAGCACCACCGCCAGGATCGCCTCGTGGCGCTCGAGCACGCGCCGGAGCGCGTCGTTGAAGCGCCCCGAGCGGTAGCACTCGGTCGCGCTCACGAACTCGTACTCGAAGCCGAAGCCGTCCAGGAACGACTTCAGACGCCGGTTCATGTTGTGGCCATAACTCTCTGCCGTACCCAAACGGATCTGGGATCTCGGTCAGCGGCTTGTAGAGGTGCTCGGCGACCATCTCGCGCTGCGGGATGTTGTCGGGCACGGCGCGCAGCCCGTCCATGTCGTCGGAGAACGCGTAGAGCTTGGTGGGCCAGCTCGAAAGCCGCTCGAACGCCTGGCGGACCAGGGACGTGCGAAACACCTCGGCGAAGGTGCCGATGTGCGGCAGGCCGGACGGCCCGTAGCCGGTCTGGAACAGCACGAACCCCTTCGCGGGCGGGCTCTGCTCGATCCGCTCGATCAGCTTCAGGGCCTCGACCACCGGCCACGCCTTGCTCGCCCGCAGCAGCTCGAGATCCTCCGCCATGGAGCAGCTTTAGCGCCCGCCTCGCGGCCAGGCAACCGCCGCGCCGCGCCGATCCGGCGCGGCTACCAGCGCAAGGTGGCGATCGCGGCGGTGGGGGTCTGGCCGTGGCGGGCGCAGACCTCGGCGAGGCGCGTCGGGTCCGGGTCCTCGCCGGGCGCGATGCCGAGCTCGGCGGCGAAGATCCCGCGGGTCACGAACAGGCTGTCGTAGCCGGCGGCGGCGGCGCCCTTGACGTCGGTCGTGAGGCTGTCGCCCACCACCAGGATGCGGCCGTCCTCGGCTTGGCCGAGCGCGCGGGCGGCGCGGCGGAAGATCGAGGGATCAGGCTTGCCGTGGTAGACCACGCGGCCGCCCTGCGCCGCATAGCGCTCTGCGAGCAGGCCGGCGCAGGGGCTGGTGACGCCGCTCTGGCGGTGCACCACCAGATCGGGGTTGACGCAGACCATCGGCAGACCGCGGGCGCGCGCGCGCCCGAACAGAGGATCGTAGGACTCGAGCGGGTCGGCCTCGTCGAACAGGCCGACCGCGAGCAGGAAGTCGGCCTGCTCGACCGCGCCCGCCTCGTGGTAGTCGAGCCCGGCCACCAGGTCGGCGTCCCAGGCGGGGCCGATATAGAAGTAGGCCGGGCCGAGCGCGGCGCCGCCCGCTGCGGCGCGCGCCGCGAGGTCGTCGTAGGTCGCCTCGCCCGAGGTGATCAGGCAGGCGTAGGCGGCACGGCGGCACGCCGATCTCGGTCAGCCGCCGGATCGCGGTCGCGGCGCGGCGCGGCGCGTTGGAGAGCAGCGCGACCGGCAGGCCTTGCGCCCGGAGCGCGGCGAGCGCGTCGACCACGCCCGGATAGGGCTCGATGCCGCCGTGGATCACCCCCCAGAGGTCGACGATCAGCGCGTCGTAGTCGGGCGCGATCTCGCGCAGGCCGTGGATCAGCGGTATCGCCGGCGGTGGCATGGTCGAGGCGGCTCCCGTGCAGCCAGGAGGGTCGGCCGGGTCGGCCGCGCGAGCCGCTTTCTGCCACGACCGGCGGTGGCCTGTGAAGCCGGAGGCGCGGCCCCGCGTCCTGCTCCTCAGGCGGCGCTCGGCCGGGCGAGCTCGAAGGAGCCGTCCTCCGCCCGCGTAGCGCGCGCGCCAGGCAGCTCGACGGCCCCGCTGCGCCCGACCAGCAGCGTCGGCCCGGCGCCGCGGACGACCCGCTGCAGCTCGAGCAGCGCCGGCCCGCCCGAGGCGCTCGGGGCGTCGAGCGCGAAGCGCGCGGCCTCGAGCAGGACGAACTCGAAGCCGCTCCGCCGGAGCTCGACCGGATCGCCCGGCGGCGGACCGACCCGGCGCAGGCAGAAGCGCATCCCGCGCCGCCGCAGGCGGGCGAGCGCGCTCGCCGAGGCGCTGTCGCGCACCGCGTGGTCGAGCGCCAGCACCAGGGCGTCGGCCAGCTTGGGATCGTCGCTCAGCTGCTGCTCGACCTCGCCGAGGAAGGCGGGATCGGTCAGGCTCGCCGCCGCGACGCCGCACAGCACGAGCATCTCGCGCCCCTCGGCGCGGCCGGCGCGCAGCATCTCCGCGCAGCGCAGGAGCAGCAGCCGGTCGATCAGCCCGAGCAGCCCGGAACGCGCCGCGGTGGTGCGATAGCGGCCCGCCTCCAGCTCGCGGTCGTCGACCGCGCGCAGGCACGGCAGGGCGAGGTACAGCACGGCCTGCGGCGCGGCCGGGTTGGCGACCGGTCGCAGGCGCGCGTCGACCCGGCCCTCGTAGAGGATCTGCCTGAGCTCGGCCGGGCCGATCACCCCCGGCGCCTCGAGGCGCACCATCAGCGGCCAGCGGTCGTCGGGATCGTGATCGCCGGCAGAGGGTCCGTCCTCCGCCGCTGGCGCCTGCGGCTCGGGCTCGCCGCCGCCGGCCGCGCGCCGGTCGCCTGGCGAGGGCCCCTGGCGCGGCGGCCGGGCGATGGGTGTCCCGCGCCCGCGCGCCCGGCGCAGCTGGAGGAGCAGCCCGAACGCGGCCAGCACGACGACCGTCGCCAGCGCCAGCGGACCGTACAGGGGCGCGATCAGCGGCGCCGGCAGCAGCAGGACGGCAGCCGCGACGCCGGTCAGATAGCCCAGCAGCAGAGCCAGCCAGAACAGGGTCGGCATGAGGGTCACCTCCGCAAGAGGTGGCCAAGCCTGCCCGCGCAACCTTTCCTTAAGGTTAACGTCACCGGCCGCGGTTACGCGATGCCTCACCATGCCGCTTCGACCGACAGTTGATCCGGGCTCTCGATAGCAACAGCCGGCCGCTTTGCGCAACCGTCCGTCCCTGGCAAGCGAGGCCTGGGCTGCCGGTCAGCCCCCCTGCCGCTCGAGGAACACCGTGCCGAGCGGCGGCAGGGTCAGGCACAGCGAGTGCGGCCGGCCGTGCGAGGGCAGATCCTCCGCGCTCACTCCGCCGCCGTTGCCGATGTTGGCGCCGCCGTAGAGCGCGGCATCGGTATTGAGCCGCTCGCGGTAGTAGCCCGGCAGCGGCACGCCGATCCGATAGCCGTAGCGCGGCACCGGCGTGAAGTTGCAGGCCACCACCACGACGCGCGATGGGTCCGTGCCGCGGCGCAGGAAGGCGAGCGCGCTCTGCTCGTTGTCGTGCAGCTCGAGCCATTCGAAGCCGTCGGGCTCGCAGTCGCGCTCGTGCAGCGCCGGCAGCTCGCGGTAGAGGTGGTTGAGATCGCGCACGAGCTGCTGCACGCCGCGATGCCGCGGATCGTCGAGCTGGTGCCAGTCGAGGCTCGTGTCGTGGTTCCACTCGCGCCCCTGCGCGAACTCGCCGCCCATGAACAGCAGCTTCTTGCCCGGATGGCCGAACATGAAGCCGTAATAGGCGCGCAGGTTGGCGAACTTCTGCCAGGCGTCGCCCGGCATCTTGGCGAGCAGCGAGCCTTTGCCGTGCACCACCTCGTCGTGGCTGAGCGGCAGGATGAAGTTCTCGGTGAACGCGTAGATCAGGCCGAACGTCAGCTCGTGGTGATGATACTTGCGATGCACGGGGTCCTCGCTGATGTAGTGGAGCGTGTCGTGCATCCAGCCCATGTTCCATTTGTAGCCGAAGCCGAGCCCGCCGAGGTAGGTCGGGCGCGAGACCGACGGCCAGGCGGTGGATTCCTCGGCGACCGTGATCGCACCCTCGGCCTCGCCGTAGGCGAGCTCGTTCAGCCGGCGCAGGAGAGAGATCGCGGCGAGGTTCTCGTTGCCGCCATACTCGTTGGGGATCCACTGCCCAGCCTCGCGCGAGTAGTCGAGGTAGAGCATCGAGGCGACCGCGTCGACCCTGAGCCCGTCGATGTGGTAGCGCTTCAGCCAGAACAGCGCGTTGGCGAGCAGGAAGTTCGCGACCTCGCGCCGGCCGTAGTTGTAGATCAGGGTGTTCCAGTCGAGGTGGAAGCCGAGCCGCGGGTCGGCGTGCTCGTAGAGATGGGTGCCGTCGAAGTAGCCGAGGCCGTGCGGGTCGGTCGGGAAGTGCCCGGGCACCCAGTCGAGCAACAGGCCGATGCCCTCGCGGTGGCAGCGGTCGACGAAGCGGACGAAGGCCTCGGGCGAGCCATGGCGGCTGGTCGGCGCGAACAGGCCGATCGGCTGGTAGCCCCAGGAGCCGTCGAACGGGTACTCCGAGACCGGCAGCAGCTCGAGATGGGTGAAGCCCATCTCCTTGACGTAGGGCACCAGGCGGTCGGCGAGCTCGTCGTAGCTGAGGTAGCGGTTGCCGTGCTCCGGCACCCGCATCCAGGAGCCGAGGTGGCACTCGTAGATCGAGATCGGCGCCTCGCGCGCATTGCCGGCCGCGCGCGAGGTCATCCACGCCTGGTCGGACCAGGCGTGCTCGCCCAGGCCCTCGACCACCGAGGCGGTGCGCGGCGGATGCTCGGCGGCGAAGGCCAAGGGGTCGGCCTTGAGCGGCAGGAGCTCGCCCTCTGGCCCCTTGATCTCGAACTTGTAGACCGTGCCGCGCGCGAGGCCCGGCACGAACAGTTCCCACACGCCGCACTCGACCCGCTTGCGCATCGGGTGGCGGCGCCCGTCCCAGCCGTTGAAGTCGCCGACCAGCGAGACCCGGCGGGCGTTCGGCGCCCAGACCAGGAAGGCGGTGCCCGCGACGCCCTCGACCACCATCGGATGCGCGCCCAGCTTCTCGTACAGGCTGAGGTGGTTGCCTTCGGCGATCAGATAGACGTCGAGCTCGCCCAGGACCGGCGGAAAGCGGTAGGGGTCGTCGGTCTCGACCGTCTCCTGGCCGACCTTGAGGCGCAGGCGGTAGGGGAAGCGCGTGCTGCGGTCCGGCAGCGACGGCGACGAACAGGCCGTCGGCGTGGACCCGTGACAGCTCGCCCGCCGCGCGGCCCGACTTCGCCTCGACCAGCCAGACCCGCTCGGCCTGCGGCTGAAAGGTGCGGACCTCGAGCCCGTCGCCCGCGTCGTGCATGCCGAGCACGCGCGAACGGATCGCCGTGGTCGCCGCGCACCAGCGCGTCGATCGCGGCGCTATCGAGCGCTCTGGCTCTAGCCTTGGTTCGCGCCATCGGCGGTCGCCTCCAGCTCCAGCAGGCCGGTGACGCCCTCGAGCGGGATCCGCAGCCAATGCGGCCGGTTGGCCGCCTCGTAGCAGATCTCGTAGAGCGCCTTCTCGAGCAGGAAGAGGTCGAGCAGGCGCGCGGCCTGCGCCCCGTCCTCCGGATAGCTCGGGCAGCCTGCGATGGTTTCCCGATAGGCGCCGAGAAAGGCGGCCTCCGTGGCGGCACGCCAGCTCTCGGCGAGTGATCGCACGACCTCGCCGGAACCCGCGTGGTGCTCGGTCAGGGTCATCGACCGCGGCCCATGCGGCGTAGTCGAACGAGCGCAGCATCCCGGCGACGTCCTTGAGCGGCGACGACTTGGCGCGGCGCTCGGCGAGCGGGCGCGCCGGCTCGCCCTCGAAGTCGAGGATGTAGAAGTCGTTCTGCGCCACCAGCACCTGGCCGAGGTGGTAGTCGCCATGGACCCGGGTCTTGGCCGCGCTGACCGGCGGCCCGGTCAGCGCATCGATGCGGGCAAAGCAGGCGTCGCGCCCGGCAAGCAGCGCCTGCGCCTGCGCGCGCTGCGCCTCGTCGAGCCTGGGCAGAGCCTGGCGCAGCGCCTTGAACGCCGCCTCGGCCTGGCGGCGCACCGCGCGCTGCCAGGCCTTGAGATCGGCGGCGCCGATCGGCTCGGCGGCGAAGGCGGGATCGTCGGTCGGGGTCGCCAGCGCCCGGTGCAGCTCCGCGGTGCGCTGTCCCAGGACGCGCGCCTGCTCCAGGTAGAAGCCGTGCGGCTCGGCCTGTGCCGGGGCGGTCTCCGGATGCTCGGCCGCGGCGCGCAGGCGCAGCTCGTCGAGCGTGCGGTGCAGGTACTCGGTCGTGTAGACCCAGCCGTCGCCCTGGTTGCGCACGAAGCCGAACACCGCGGCGAGCGCGGTGGTCTCGCCGTCGGCGCCGGTCCGCTCGATCGCGCCGAGCAGCGGCGGGGCGTTGGCGAAGCCCGCCTCCTCGACCAGGAAGCGGCCGATCTCGATCTCCGGCTGCACGCCCGGCGCGAGCTTGCGATAGGCCTTGAAGACCGCGCGGTTGCCGATCATCGCGGTCGAGTTGCTCTGCTCGACCGCCGAGCGCTTGACCTCGACCTGCTCGGGCAGGGCGAGCTCCTCGGCGGCCGAGGTCGCCCAGCAGCGCAAGCTGCCGTCGGTGCTCGGCAGCTCGAGGCCGCGCCGGATCGCATCGAGCGCGACGAGCGGGAACTCCGCGCCCGCCATCGCGTCGTAGAGCGCGCCGACCCTGGCGCCACGGCGCACCTGGGCGAGCGAGAACGACAAGAGCGGCCAGCCGTGGCTCAGCGCCTGGTCGTCGTAGCTGGTGGCGAGCGGCAGGAAGTAGCGCTGCGGCTCGGCATCGCCTGCCAGCTCGACCCGAAGCTCGGTCAGAAGATAGCTGTCGCGCCCGTCGGTGCCGAGCTCGCTCCAGGCCGCGACCGCGACGTTCGTGATGCTCTGGTCCTTGGCGCCGAACCAGCGCTGCTTGGCGAGGAACGCCGGCAGCACCTCGCGCTGGAACTCGCGCGCGTTCTGGCCCTCGAACAGGGCGCGCCAGCCCTCGCGCATCACGAGCGTGATGAAGTCGGGCATCGGTTCGGGCATCGGTTCATGCCAGCGCGGCAGCTCCGCTTCTTCGGCGAGCACGAACCAGAAGAAGCCGTGGCCGGGTAGGGTGAGCAGGTAGGGGAGGTCGCCGATCGGCGGAAACGGGCTGCGTCCGAGCAGCTCGACCGGAACATGGCCACGAAACTCGCCCAAGGCAAGCTCGACCGCCTGGGCCGAGCGCGAGAGGTTGGCCACGCACAGGACGCGGTCGCCGTCGTGCTCGCGCAGGTAGGCCAGGATCTTGCGGTTGCGCGGGTAGAGCAGGCGCAGCGTGCCGCGGCCGAACGCCTGGTGCGCCTGGCGGACCGCGATCATGCGCTTCATCCAGTTGAGAAGCGACGACGGATCGCGCTGCTGCGCCTCGACGTTGACCGCCTCGTAGCCGTAGATCGCATCCATGATCGGCGGCAGGTAGAGCCGCGCCGGATCGGCGCGCGAGAAGCCGCCGTTGCGGTCCGGCGACCACTGCATCGGCGTGCGCACGCCGTCGCGATCGCCGAGGTAGATGTTGTCGCCCATGCCGATCTCGTCGCCGTAGTAGACGATCGGCGTGCCCGGCAGCGACAGCAGCAGGCTGTTCATCAGCTGGATCTTGCGCAGGTCGTTCTCGAGCAAGGGTGCCAGCCGGCGGCGGATCCCGAGGTTGAGCCGCATGCGCTTGTCGGCGGCGTAGAAGTTCCAGAGGTAGTCGCGCTCCTTGTCGGTCACCATCTCGAGCGTCAGCTCGTCGTGGTTGCGCAGGAAGATGCCCCACTGGCAGTTGGCCGGGATGTCCGGGGTCTGGCGCAGGATGTCGGCGATCGGATGCCGGTCCTCCTGCGCGATCGCCATGTACATCCGCGGCATCACCGGGAAGTGGAACGCCATGTGGCACTCGTCGCCGTCGCCGAAATAGGGCAGCACGTCCTCGGGCCACTGGTTGGCCTCCGCCAGCAGCATCCGATGGGGAAAGTGCCGGTCGACCTCGGCGCGGATCCGCTTCAGCACCGCGTGCGTCTCCGCCAGGTTCTCGTTGTTGGTGCCCTCGCGCTCGACCAGGTAGGGGATCGCGTCGAGGCGCAGCCCGTCGATGCCCATCTCCAGCCAGAACCGCAGCACGCTCAGGATCTCGACCAGCACCCGCGGGTTGTCGAAGTTGAGATCCGGCTGGTGCGAGTAGAAGCGGTGCCAATAGTAGGCCTGGGCGACCGGATCCCAGGTCCAGTTCGAGGTCTCCGTGTCGATGAAGATGATTCGCGTCTCAAGATATTTTTGATCGGTGTCGCTCCAGACATAGTAGTTGCGGTGCACCGAGCCAGGCTTGGCGGTGCGGGCGCGCTGGAACCAGCGGTGCTGATCGGAGGTGTGGTTGATCACCAGCTCGGTGATCACCCGCAGGCCACGCGCGTGCGCGGCCTGGACGAAGCGCCGGAAATCCCGCAGCGTGCCGAAGGATGGATTGACGTCGCGGTACTTGGCGATGTCGTAGCCGTCGTCGCGCAGCGGCGAGGGGTAGAACGGCAGGACCCAGACCGTATTGACGCCGAGCTCCTGAACGTAGTCGAGCTTCTGCATCAGGCCCGCGAAGTCGCCGATGCCGTCGTTGTTGGAATCGAAGAAGGCTTTGATGTGCAGCTGGTAGATGACCGCATCCTTGTACCATAAGGGATCGCTGCGATCGATCATCGCCTTAGAATCCTCTCGCGCCGCTGACGACTAGCCGGGCAGACCGGGTGGCACGATCCGCCAGATCGCGCAAGGGTTGACCTGGGGATCGAGCCAGACCTGCTGCACCTTGCCGTGCCAGGTGAAGCGCTGGCCGGTGAACAGGTCCTCGACCGCGACGTCCGCCCAGTCGGGCAGGCCGAGCTCCCACAAGGGGACCTCGAACGACGCCGCCTGGCCGTGGTGCGGGTCGAGATTGACCGCGATCAGGATGATGTTGTCCTTGGCGGCGGTCGCCTTGCCATAGTACAGGATGTTGTCGTTCCAGGCATTGTAGAAGCGCAGGTTGACGAAGTCCTGCAGCGCCGGGTTCTCGCGCCGGATCTGGTTGAGCCTTGCGACGTAGGCGCGGATGTTGCCCGGACGATCGTAGTCCCAGGCCTTGATCTCGTACTTCTCGGAGTCGAGGTACTCCTCCCTGCCGGGGATCGGCGTGCCCTCGCACAGCTCGAACCCGTTGTAGATGCCGTAGACCGTCGACAAGGTCGCCGCCAGCACCAGACGGACCTGAAAGCCCGCGCGCCCGCTGGTCTGCAGGTAGACCGGGTTGATGTCCGGCGTGTTGGCGAAGAAGTTCGGCCGCATGTACTCCTTGGGCTCGTCCTGGGTCAGCTCGGTCAGGTACTCGGTGAGCTCCTGCTTGGTGTTGCGCCAGGTGAAGTAGGAATAGCTCTGAGTGAAGCCGACCTTGGCGAGCTGCTTCATCATCTTGGGCCGGGTGAACGCCTCGGCGAGGAAGATCACGTCGGGGTGCCGGTCGAGCACCTCGCGGATCATCCACTCCCAGAACGGCACCGGCTTGGTGTGCGGGTTGTCGACCCGGAAGATCCTGACGCCGTGGCCGACCCAGAACAGCACGATGTCGCGCAGCTCGTACCAGATCGAGGGCAGGGCGCCGCGATAGAAGTGGACGTTGACGATGTCCTCGTACTTCTTGGGCGGGTTCTCGGCGTACCTGATGCTGCCGTCCGGCCGCCAGTCGAACCACTCCGGATGCTCTTGGATCCAGGGATGGTCGGGCGCGCACTGGATCGCGAAGTCGAGCGCGATCTCGAGCCCGTGGGCGTGGGCGGCCTCGACCAGGCGGTGGAAGTCGTCGAACGTGCCGAGCTCGGGATGGAGCGCGTCGTGGCCGCCCTCGGCGCTGCCGATCGCATAGGGGCTGCCGGGATCGTCCGGCCCCGGCGTCAGCGTGTTGTTGCGGCCCTTGCGGTTCTTGCTGCCGATCGGGTGGATCGGCGGGAAGTAGAGCACGTCGAAGCCCATGCCCTGGACGTAGGGCAGGCGGCGGATCACGTCGTCGAAGGTGCCGTGGCGGTCGGGGTCGCCGCTCTGCGAGCGCGGGAACAGCTCGTACCAGGCGGCGAACTTGGCGGTCGGCCGGTCGACCAGGACCTCGAGCTCGGACTTGTAGCGCGAGGCGTTGGTGCGGATCCCGGCGCGGCGCATCAGCTGGCGCACGTCCTCGCCGAGCATGGTCTGCAGCAGCCGGCCCTGGTCGCCCTCGAGCGCCGCCAGCCGCTTGACCAGCGCGCCCAGCGCCTGCCGGTCGGCGCCCTTGGCCTGCTCGCGGGTCCTCTCGAGCAGCGCCTGGCCCTCGACCAGCTCCACGGCGACGTCGAGCCCGGCGTCGTGCTTCTTCATGACCTCGCCGCGCCAGCTCTCGAACAGGTCGCGCCAGGCCTCGATCGTGTAGAGGTAGCGGGTGTTGCGGGTGACCGGGAACTGGCCGCCCCAGCGGTCGTTGTCGAGGAAGGTGAGCGGCGCCTCGCGCCAGTCGCGCTCCTCCTGCGGGCGGTACTTGATCGCCGCGGCGATCCGGTCGTGGCCGTCGCAGAACACGTCGGCCTCGACCGCGACCACGTCGCCGACCACGCGCTTGATCGGATACCGGCCGCCGTCGAGCTCGGGCTCGACCCGCTCGATCACGACGCGGTTCGCGGCGAGCTCCATCAGGCGCTTCTCGCTCGCCTGGGCGGCGGCGCGCGCGAGCCGCGCCGGCGCCGGGCGGCGGGCCAGCGCCTTGCCGCGGAACACCCGGAGCTGCAAAGGCTCGAGCGTGATCGGATGGCCCGGCTCGAAGGCGACCGCCGGCGCCTGCGGGGTGACGTCCTCGAACTCGCTGATCCGCCCGCCGACCTGGCCGAGCAGCGGCCCCGGGTCGACCCCCCAGGCGCGGCCCGCATCCGGATTGATCAGGGTGATCGCGGCGTCGTCGGACGACGGCAGGTCGCCGCCCGAGAGGCGCAGGAGCCCGACCACCGGGTGGTGGGGTGCGGTGATCTTCTGCTGCCGGCCCTCGAGGTTGAGCGCCGGCGTCGCCGCCTTCATGCGGTTGACGTCGGCGACGAAGCCGGTGAGGTCGATGCGCGGCTGCGCGGTCTCCCAGGCCCAGTCGCCGGGGCGGCTCGTGACCACGTCCATGCGGGTGCGGCAGCCGAACTCGTAGCCCATCGGCATCAGCACGCCGCTCGAGAAGCTCGCCGCGAACAGGTAGCGGAGCCGGTACTGCCGCTCGAGCTCCGGCGGCTCGGGATCGCCGAGCTCGATCGCGAGGCGCTCGGTGTCGTGGTTCTCGGGGAACGCGACCGTCGGCGCGACCTGGCGGTAGAGATCGTACTGCTGGAGCAGCCAGGGCGCCCGGAAGTCCCACCACTTGGCGCTGTTGAAGAGGTAGTCGAAGCCCGCGCCCCTCAGGCCCAGCACCTGCTCCGGCGTGCAGCCAAGCGTCTCGGCGAAGAACCGGCAATCGGGCGCCGCCTGCTTCGCCTGCTCGATCAGCGGCCGCCAGATCTCGGCCGGGACCTGGTAGGCGGCATCGCAGCGGAACCCGCGGAAGCCGAGCTTGAGGTGGTGCTTCACCAGCTCCACCCAGTACTCGACCATCGCCGGACGCGTGTTGGGGTTGTCGTAGTCGAGCTCGGCGAGGTCGCCCCAGACCGTGAACTTGCGCGGATCGACCGGATCGACCGCACGCGGCGAGCGCAGCTCGCCGTCGGCATCGCGCCGGAACCACTCCGGATGCTCCTCGACCAGCACCGCATCCTTGGCGGCGTGGTTGATCACCAGGTCCATCATCACGGCGAGCTCGCGCCGCGCCGCGGCCTTGGTGAAACCGCTCAGCAGCCTCTGCGGGTCGCCGCCATCGGCGAGCAGCGGGTGCAGGCGATAGAAGTCCTTGACGGCGTACAGGCTGCCCGAGAAGCCCGGGTAGTGGAACGGGTTGACGTAGAGCCAGTCGAAGCCCATGGCCGCGACCCGGTCGAGATGACCCTCCCAGGCGGGCACCGGCCCGGCGAGCAGCGGAAAGAGGTTGTAGATCCGGGGTCCGGTCATCGCCAAACTCTGCCTCGAGCAGCGGCGGCCTCGGCCACCCTGCGTGGTCACTCGGTTCCTGGCTCTAGGCGTTCGAGCCTACCAGTCGAGAAAGCCAGCGCCAACCCACCCGCGGGGTTTGCTCGCCTACCACGGTCTCGGCGGCAGGCGTGCTCAGGGCATCGATGTCCCGGCGCCTGCGCTCTTTCTCAGGGAGACCTGGTCCCGAAAACGACGACGGACCGGATCGGGTTCCTTTCCTCGGATCGCCACGCCCGTGACGCCGCCATGCGGACGATCATCGGTCGTGAAGGGTTCGACCGTGCAGTCGGCTGGAGCAGCCAGATGGGGCGCTTCGGCGCACAAGCCTCAGAACCTTGCGTTGCGCGCAGGGGCCGCGCATAGTAGCTTCTCAGGACCGGCATCTGGGGAATCTCGGATTAAATCTCCCCTGCGCTTGGAGTAAACGACTATGACATTGCTATCACGCACGAGCGCGGTGGTATTGATTGCGGCGACAGCCCTCGTTTCGGCGTCCTTTGCCCAAGCCGTCGACATATGGACCGTTGGCGTCGACAACACGCGCCAGGGATGGAACAAGTTCGAAACGGTGTTGACGCCTGCGAACGTTCCCGACCTGAAGAAGATTCGCGAATTCACCGTTGATGAAAAAATCGACGTATCGCCGCTCGTCGTGGGCGACAAGCTCTATGTGTTCACGATGAGGAACACGGCCTATGTGTTCGACGTCAACACGGGGGCCGAACTCGCCAAACGTCGGCTCGCTGCGCCTTTCGACCCGTGCACGACAGCCCGGCCAAATGGACATGTGGTGCGTCTACCACAGCTGGGGGATTACGGCGACTCCAGTAATCGACGTAGCAACGAACACCATCTATGCGACGACGTTCGGAAGACCACAGCCGGCAGCAGCAACGAAGAGCGTAACAATATTCTCTGGATCCTCGACGCGAACACCCTCGCCGACAAGAAGCCACCAGTGCTGATCACAGGCAACGCTGATAACGGCGGTGGCGGGATCACGAACGGCTTCACCATACCGTACCAGAAGCTGCGCGCGGGCTTGGGACTATTGACCGAATCGGGCGGGAACAAGGCCGTCGTGGTATCGTTCTCGATGAATGGCGAGGACCCGCATGGTCCGGGGCACGGGTTTGTCGTCGCGTACGACGTGCGTGGCCTCAATCGTGAGGCGGGCTTCACGCCGACCCCGGCGATTTGGAACGTGACGCCGGGCGGAGGCGCTGGCGGGATATGGATGTCGGGCTCGGGACCCGCGATCGACGGTAACGACATCTACCTCACGACCGGCAACGGGATGGACCCCGGGACCAAACCGGATAATTTCGCCGAGAGCTTCGTCAAGCTTCGCTACACGGCCGGAGTCGCCAACGTCAACAATGGCAAGCCGAAGCTCGCGGTCGTCGACTTCTGGGGCGCGTTCAGCGATTTCGCGCGCGCGGACAAGGATCAGGACCTCGGCGCTGCAGGCGTCGTGCTCATCCCTGCGCGGGGCAACCTCATCGGGGGCGGCAAGGACGGCATTCTTTACAACCTGAACAAGGACAATCTCGGCAAGAATACCTGGGATCCCCATTTCAACCTGCCCTTCGTCGCGACCTACTTGCCCAACGCGCCGAACGGCGGCGCGGGTCTGCCGACGACGACCACGGCGAACCCGAACTGGCCGATCGTCAATCGCGATCGCAACATCCCCGCGCACACGCCCGACCACAAGAGTCACCATCTTCATGGAACTCCCGTGTACATGGAGCGAGCGACGAAGGGGATCCTGTATCTCTGGGGCGAAAACGAGCGCCTGAAAGCTTACAACTTCGACTTTGACACGAAACGCATCACGTCGTTCCGCGGCGAAGGGACGAAGTTCGCGTCGGGGCAACCGCATGAGCCGGGCGGCATGCCTGGCGGACGCCTCGTCGTCTCCTCGAACGGCACGGCGGACGGTACGGGCGTCGTATGGGCCGTGTATCCGACGAAGGGGGACGCGAACCGCAAGGTCGTTCCCGGCGCGCTCGTCGCGTATGACGCGACGACGCTGATCAACGGCACCGAGATGAAGCAGCTCTTTCACAGCGACACGAACGCCGCCAACAAGCTGGGGAACTTCGCCAAGTTCTCCACACCGGTGGTCGCGAACGGGAAGGTCTACGTCGGGACGTTCAGCAAGAAGGTCGTCCAGTACGGCCTCTGAGACGCTGCAGGCCCGCCTCGTCGTGGACTCGCATTCGGCGAGCGGGCGAGAGAGACAAGGGAATCGCTACGATGGCATGGTTCGCCCCTTTGGCCATTGAGACCAGGATGGATGGCGGACAGGCGCCTCTCGACGCCCGAACTCGCCGGATGCGCGGTGACCAACATCCTGCTCGTTACAGCAGTAGCGCTGGCCGGCTGTGGTGGCGTGCCGCAGGCCCAGACTGAACCCACCCCCCAGGAACAATCCGCTGCCGTTGCGGGCACCGTGCCTGCGAGCCACGGCTTGCAGGATTTGGATGCAATGACGTTCAGCTGCCCTAAGGCTGCCTTGAATGCAGCAGCGCGCGCGGCAGCCGAAGCCCCTGCGCTGGGCGCCTATCAGTTCTCTTACTTTGAAATCATCAGCGAATCCCACGATGCATCTTATGAGATCCATTTCAAAAGCAACTACGAAGGAGAATCAGATTTGAAGTACTGCGTTTCTATCTACTGCCAGCAAGGGTGGGATCCAGCAACTACGGAGGCCTCAGTGACGTTGATGGGCGATGGGCCTCAGCCCGAGGGGGCTGCGGCCCACGGGGCCGGTTGCGGCGACGAGGAAGCGCCTGCGCAGCCCCGATCGACGCCATAGACGGGAAACGCCGCGGCACGGCTCCAGGTCAGCCCGGGTCCATGGCCCGCAGCGCCTGGAGCTGGGCCGGGGAGACCGCCGGGTGGTCGGCCAGGAGGTCCGCGACCGCGGCCGGCGACAGGTCGCGGTTGTCCTTGGTCAGCCAGTAGCCCGGGTATTCCCAGTCGGGGATCAGCCGGGTCGCGAGCGCGAGCTTGGGCAGGCGGTTCTTGACGCCGAAGTCGCGCCCCAGGACGCGCAGCGCCTCGGGCGGCAGCACGACCTCGACCATGCGGCCGGAGAGGTCCATGCCGCCGTCGGTGAGCTGGACCAGCCCGTCCTCGTCGTCGAAGCCGACCGCGCTGGCGCCGGCCCGGTAGAGCCGCGCCCGCTCGACGTCGAAGCCCGCGCAGTTGGTCTCCTCCTCCTGCAGCCGGGCATGGAAGGCGTACTCGCCCCAGGCGGCGAAGATCTCGGCCTCGAGCGCCTCGAGCTCCGGCTGGCCAAGGGTCCGCCCCGGGAACCAGGGCGTGTCCTCCATGTGCCGGACCCAGTCGTGGTGGTCGAGGTCCTGGCGCGCGACCTGCTCGTCGGGACCGAGATGGCCGTACTTGCCGAAGCCCGCGACCGCGCCCGCGCAGCCCGAGGCGTGGAGCGCGACCACGGCGTCGAGATAGGCGAGGCTGAGCTCGCGGCAGCGCTCCCAGGCGGCGCGCGCCTCGGGGGCCTGGTTGACGTTCTGGCCGCGCCGGCGCTGGATCTCGCGCAGTCGCCTGCGCTGCTCGCGCTCCATGCTGGTGCTCCCGGCCGGCGCTCTCGCGATGCGCAAGGCCCGGGCGGCACGATAGATAGCGCCGCGGGCCGGCACAAGCTTCGCCAATCCGGTGGCCAAGAGCCCTCGATCGGCCTAGACTTGGCGTTCAGGCTAGGTTCACCCGCGGCGTGCAGGGTGACACGGGGGTTGGCATGGGGGCTGAAGGAAGCGGCGAGATGACCGGGCAGCAGACCCGCAAGGTCTACCTCGACGAGGGCGAGGACTTCTCCGGACGGCAGTCCTATGGCCGCCGCGTGGTCTCGCCGGTGCGCTACTCGACCGACCCGCGCGACGTCGGCTGGGTGCGCCAGAACATCCCCTGCCAGACCGCCTGTCCGGCGGACACCAACGTCCCGGCCTACATCCAGATGATCCTGGAGAACCGCTACGGGCGCTCCTACGAGATCAACCGGATCGCCAACGTGCTGCCCGGCACGCTCGGCCGGATCTGCTCGCGCCCGTGCGAGGACGCCTGCCGCCACGGCTGGCCCGGCAACGGCGCCCCGGTCAACATCTGCCACCTCAAGCGCGCCGCCGCCGACCACAAGCCGTCGGGCCACCGCATCACCGAGAACCTGTTCACGCCGTCGGGCAAGCGGGTCGCGATCGTCGGCGCGGGCTCCGCCGGCATCGCGGCGGCGCACGACCTCTCGATGCTCGGCCACGACGTCACGATCCTCGAGGCCGAGAAGGTCGCGGGCGGCATGCTGTACTACGGCATCCCCGAGTTCCGCCTGCCGCGCGACGTGCTCTCGGTCGAGGTCAGGAACGCGCTGCGGCTCGGCGTCGAGCTCCGGGCGGGCGTCAGCGTCGGCACCGGACCGGACGACGTGCGCCTCTCTGAGCTGCTCAAGGACTACGACGCGGTGCTGCTCGCGACCGGCTGCATGGCGGCGATCCAGCTGCCGCTGCGCGGCGTGGGCGACGACCAGCCCGATCCGGTGCGCCAGATCCCGAACGCCGAGTACGGCCTCGACTTCCTGGTGGAGCTGCATCGCGGCGCGACCAAGACGGTCGGCAGGCGGGTCGCGGTGGTCGGCGCCGGCTTCACCGCCCTCGACTGCGCGCGCGTCTCGCTGCGGCTCGGCGCCGAGGACGTCACGATCCACATCCGGACGACCGAAGAGTACATCCCGGTCACCAAGGAGGAGATCCTCGAGGCCAAGCGCGAGGGCACCAAGATCCTGGGCCTGCGCACGCCGGTGGGGCTGGTCACCGACGCGAGCGGCCGGCTCACCGGCGTGCAGTTCGCGCAGAACCGGCTCGGCGGCTGGCGCGCCGGTGGGCGGCGGCAGGCGATCCCGATCGAGGGCTCGGAGTTCGTCGAGCCCTGCGACACGCTCCTGGTCGCGATCGGCCAGAAGACCGTCAACGACTACCTCGATGTGCCGGTCGAGCTCGACCGCTGGGGCAACGTCAAGGTCGACGGCCACGGCATGACCTCGGTCGAGGGGCTGTTCGCGGCCGGCGACTTCGTGATCGGCGCGTCCACCGTGGTCGAGGCGGTCGGTCTCGGGCGCAAGACCGCGCTCGAGCTCGACACCTGGCTGATGGGCCGCGAGCGGCGCAAGCTCGTGGTCAAGATCGAGACCGTCGAGGAGCCGCGGCGCGACCGCGCCTGGGACTTCATCCCGCCGCAGCACATCCCGATGGAGCCGCTCAAGTCGCGCTTCGACACGCTCACCCTCGAGGCCGAGAAGGGCTACGACCAGGACCTCGCGGTCGAGGAGGCCAAGCGCTGCTATCTCTGCCACCACAAGTACGAGATCGACCCCGACAACTGCATCTACTGCCGGGCCTGCATCGAGGTCGCGCCGCGCAACTGCATCAAGCTGGTCAGCGGCATCGACATCAAGGACGACGGCACCTACGGCGCGCTCGAGGAGACCGCCGAGTGGGACAAGGTCGGCGCGATCTGGATCGACAACAACGAGTGCATCCGCTGCGGCGCCTGCTACATGGTGTGCCCGACCCAGTGCATCTCGATCACCAAGAACGAGATCTTCTATCAGGACGTCTGAGCCCGACCGCGCGATGATACGTCTCCTTCGTCTGAGCGTGGGCACCCCCACCCCGACCCTCCCCCATCGAGGGGGAGGGGGTAGCGTTGGCGGCCGGTCACGATGCTTTCTCCCCTCCCCCTTGCGGGGGAAGGCCGGGGTGGGGGGAACGGCGTAGGACGATGGCGACCCGGCACCACGTGATCATCGGCAACGGCGTCGCCGGCAACCGCGCCGCGGCGGTTTTGCGCGAGCGCGACCCGGACAACCGGATCACCATCATCTCGCTCGGCGGCCTCTTGTTCTACGACCGCTACCAGTTGCCCCAGGTGTTCGAGGGCAAGCGCGACTGGCGCGACTACCTGGTCTACCTGCCGGAGTACTACGAGGACCACCGGATCGCGGTCCGGCGCAAGTGCCGGGTCACCCAGGTCGACCCGACCCGGCGCATGCTGGTCCTCGCGCACCGCGAGGAGGTCGGCTACGACAACCTGCTGATCGCAAGCGGCGGCGCCGGCTACCTGCCGGCGACGCTCGCCGACTACCGGCCGCTGTTCCACAACTTCACCACCTACCGTGGCGCGATCGCCACCGCCGACGCGCTGCCGGACGGCGGCACCGTGATCATGCTCGGCGGCGACATCCTCGGCCTCGACGTCGCCCAGAGCATGGCGGCGGCCGGCTTCCGGGTCATCCTGCTGCCGAGCGAGCAGGCGTTCTGGCCGCACCGGGTCGATGACGCCGAGCGGCCGGCCCTGTTGGATGCGCTGCGCCGCGCCGGGATCGAGGTGATCGAAGGCGGCGCCATCGAGCGGATCGAGGCGCAGGACGACGGCGGGCCGGCGCGCGCGGTGGTGCTCGCCGACGGGCGCGAGCTCCTTTGCGACGTCGTCATGCCGTTCTACGGCCTGATCCCGTCGCTCGAGTTCATGGTCGGCTCGGGCGTCGACATCGAGCGCGGGCTCCTGGTCAATCCGGAGCTGCGCACCACCGACCCGCAGATCTGGGCGGCGGGCGACGTCTGCCAGATCTGGAGTCCGGAAGACAACGCCTACCGCTTCTACTACGGCTGGAAGAACGTCCGGGCGATGGGCGAGATCGCGGCGCGCAACATGACCGGCGACGATCAGTCGTTTCAGACGTTTGTCCATGAGACCCTGGGGGTCGACGGCCAGGGCCGGCTCCACTCCTCCTTCTGGGACTACGGCGAGGTGGGCGCCCGATGACCGATACCGACATCCAGATCGCGATCTGCGGCTCGGCCGGCGACGGCACGATCGCCGCCGGCGGGATCCTCAACCAGGCGATGGCGCGCGCCGGCTACCGGGTGATCGCGTTCGACGTCTATCCGGCCGAGATCCGGGGCTTTGGCGAGTGCATCGCGTGCTCGCGCATCACCTCTGCCCAGGTGTTCTCGCTCAAGGCCCAGTCCGACGTCCTGGTCTCGCTCAACGACGGCCACGCGATCGCGCATGTGCCCGAGGTGCGCGACTACGGCGCTTTGATCTACGACGACGCGCCGATCACGACGCTGAAGGAAGGGAGCCACATCTCCGGCCACATCAAACCGGGTCAGCTGCCCTACGGCCTGCCGATGCGCGAGATCTCCGAGCGCGCGACCAACGCCGCCAAGTCGCGCAACATGGTGGCGCTGGGCTTCACGGCCGGGCTCTACGGCATGCCGCGCGAAGCCTTCCACGAGACGATCGCGGCCAAGTTCAAGGGCAAGGCCGCGGCGATCACCGAGGGCAACGTCAAGGCGTTCGACGCCGGCTACGAGGAGGGCCGCAAGACCTTCAAGCTCGAATTCGATCGCGCTCGGCCCGACCGGCAAGCCCGAGCCCGGGGCGGTGATGATGAGCGGCAACCAGGCGATCGTGCGCGGCTGCCTGGACGCCGCGGTCGAGACCTTCTTCGGCTATCCGATCACGCCGGCGACCACGATCCTCGAGATGCTGGCCGCGCGCATGCCCAAGCAGGGCGGCCGGGTGCTGCAGACCGAGGACGAGATCTCCGCGATCTCGGCGACCATCGGCGCGGGCTATGCCGGCGCGCGCGCCGCGACCGCGACCTCGGGCCCGGGGCTCGCGCTGATGGTCGAGATGCTCGGGCTCGGCATGATGGCCGAGGTGCCCTGCGTGGTCTTCGTCTCGCAGCGCGGCGGCCCCTCGACCGGCATGCCGACCAAGACCGAGCAGTCGGACCTCAACCTCGCGGTCTACGGCGGCTCCGGCGACGCCCAGCGCATCGTGCTGGCGCCGACCAACGTCGAGGGCTGCTACCGCTGCGCCGGCAAGGCGTTCGAGCTCGCCGAGAAGTACCAGACGCCGGTGATCGTGCTGCTCGACCTGTACCTCTCCAACCGGCTCGAGAGCGTCACCCTGCCGGGCAGGCCGCCGTTCGCGCCGAGCCTGATCAAGGGCCTGTCCGAGCGCGACCGCGCAGGTCCCTATCAGCGCTTCGCGCTCACCGAGGACTGGGTCAGCCCGCGCGCCCTGCCCGGCCAGGAGGGCGGCATCCACACCGTGACCGGGCTCGAGCACAACGAGGCCGGCCGGCCCAAGGACACGCCCGAGGTGCACGCGCGCATGACCGAGAAGCGTCACCGGAAGCTCGCCTCGGCGATCGCTCATCCCGACCTCACGACCTGGAAGCGCTTCGGCGACGACGGCCGGGTCGAGGTCGGGATCATCGCCTGGGGCTCGACCTTCGGCGAGGCGCTGGAAGCGATGCTCAAGGCGCGCGCCGAAGGCATCCGCTGCGCCGCGATGAAGGTGGTGATGCTCTCGCCGCTGCCGGTGGACGCGATCTCCCGCTTCTGCGCCGACTGCGCCGAGGTGCTGGTGCCCGAGCTCAACTACGAGGGCCAGTTCGCCCATCTGATGACCGGCGCCACCGGCTGCATGGTGCACCGCTTCGACCAGGTGACCGGGCGGCCGATGCAGGTCGACGACATCCTGGCCGAGATCCGCCGGCTGGCGAAGGTCGACGCCAAGCGGCGCTTCGCCGCCGCCTGAACCCCTTGAGAGGAAGCCCGATGGCCGAGCTGCGCGAGCCCATCTACCTGGAAGAGAAGCTCAAGGAGATCCAGGGCACCGGCCGCCTGTCCTACCGCTCCAAGTCGCTGCCGACCTGGTGCCCGGGCTGCGGCTACTTCAGCATGACCGAGGGCGTGGCCCTCGCGCTGAACCGGCTCGGCATCGCGAACAAGGACGTGGTGATCGTCTCCGGCATCGGCTGCGCCTCGCGCTTCCCGTTCTTCATGGACACCTACGGCTTCCATACCCTGCACGGGCGGACGCTGCCGGTCGCGACCGGGATCAAGCTCGCCAACGACAGGCTCACCGTGATCGCGATCGGCGGCGACGGCGACGGCTTCGCGATCGGCGGCGGCCACATCCCGCACGCCGCCAGGCGCAACGTCGACATCACCTATCTGCTCTTCGACAACGGCGTCTACGGCCTGACCAAGGGCCAGGTCTCGCCGACCTCGGTGCTCGGCTTCAAGACCAAGACCAGCCCCTACGACAACCGCGACGCGCCGCTCAATCCCTTGATGATGCTGCTCTCCTACGGCGCCAGCTGGGTCGGCCAGGCCTACGCCGGCGAGCCCCACCACCTCACCGAGATGATCGCCCAATCCTTCGCGCACCGCGGCTTTTCCTATCTCCACATCCTCTCGCCCTGCGTGACCTTCGACAAGACCAGCAAGACCTACAAGAATCTCGGCATGCAGGTGCGCCCGCTGCCGGCGGACCACGACCCGAGCAGCCTGATGGCGGCGATGGCGCAGGCGATGGACACGGCGACGCCCGCGATGGGCGTGCTCTACTGCAACCCGCGCCCGACGCTGAACGACACCATGGAGGACACCATCCGCGCCGCCGGCGGCAAGTCCTTCGTCGAGCCCGCCAAGGTGGCGTAGCCCGCAGCGCGGGCCAGCGGGAAGACTACTGGGCGGCGGCCCATTCCCGATAGAAGAGGTGGCCGCCGATCCGGGCGATCACCGCCATGTTGCGGCTCCAGGCCGGCCGGACGCGGTCGGAGTGATACCAGAGCGCGCCGCGGCTCGGATCGTCCTGCGCGCCGTCGAGCGCCATGCGGGCGACGCTGAGGGCGTTCTCCCAGGCCGCGGGGTTGCGCGGCTGGTCCTTCTCCCCGTCGCAATGCCAGGAGAACTGGCAGCGGTGGCGGCCGCGCTCGGCGCCCTCGGTGACGACGTCGCAGATCGTGTCCGGAAAGGCGGGGTCGGCCACCCGGTTGAGCACCACCGCAGCGACCGCCAGCTGCCCGACGCGTGGCTCGGAGCGTGCCTCCCAATAGATGTTGAGCGCCAGGCAGTCGAGCTCGCGCTGGCTGTCCAGGGTCTCGCGCGCCGCGCCGCTCGGGGGCGTCAACGCCGCGAGGCGGACCGGCTCGGCGCGCGCCGCCGCCGCGACCACGAACAACAGCGCCAGCGCGCTCAGACCGAACCACGAGCAAGTCTGCCACGCGGGCATTGGCTGTCGTCCCTCGTATCGTCCTTGGGCGCCGTCGCGCTTGCGCGCAAGTGAGAGGTCCGGATCGGACGCTTATCGTTCGGTCTGCACCGTGCGAATTGCCCCTGGTCCGAGCCATTGTCCTATGAACAGGCGCGCAACTGTCTTATTCCGTCGGCGACGTCCGCCGGCGTCCGCGATCCGGTTTGCGCCCTGCGGCAGCGCCGCGCTAGCCTTGCCGGACGAGCGGGGGAGATCCTGATGAACCAGCTGTCCGGGGCCGAGGCCTTCGTCCGCATGCTGCAGCTGCACGGCGTGCGCCACGTCTTCGGCCTCTGCGGCGACACCAGCCTGCCGCTCTACGACGCGCTCTACCGTCTCGACCACGGCATCACGCCACATCCTGACCCGCGACGAGCGCTCGGCCGCCTACATGGCGGACGCCTATGCGCGCGTCACCGGCCGGGTCGGGGTCTGCGAGGGGCCGTCCGGCGGCGGCGCCACCTACATCCTGCCGGGCGTGGTCGAGGCCAACGAGTCCTCGATCCCGGTCCTCGCCGTGACCACCGACATCGCGGTCGCCTCGCGCGGCCGCTACGTCCTGACCGAGCTCGACCAGGAGGCGCTGTTCCGGCCGCTCACCAAGTGGAACCGGGTGATCGACCGCGGCGCCAGGATCCCGGAGGCGCTGCGCGCCGCCTTCCGCCACATGACCACCGGCCGGCCGGGTGCTGCCCACATCGGCCTGCCATTCGACGTCCAGAAGGAGCCGGTCGACGAGGCCCTGCTCCATGCCGATCCCGCGCTCGGGTTGTTCCCGGCGCGCCGCACCGCGCCCGAGCCCGGCGCGGTCATCGCGGCCGCGGAGGCGATCCTCGCGGCGCACAGCCCGCTCCTGATCTGCGGCGGCGGCCCGGTGATCGCCGGCGCCGAGGCCGAGCTGAGCGCGCTCGCCGAGCTGCTGGAGATGCCGGTCGCGACCACCATCAGCGGTAAGGGCAGCATCGCCGAGGACCACCCGCTCGCCGTCGGCGTGGTCGGCAGCAACGGCGGCACCGGGCCGACCCGCGCGCTGGTCGATCGGGCCGACCTCGTGGTGTTCGTCGGCTGCCGCGCGGGCTCGGTCACGACCGAACGCTGGCGGCATCCGGCGCCGGGCGAGGTCCGCGTGGTCCACGTCGACGTCGATCCGGCGGTGATCGGCGCCAACTATCCGACCGAGGTCGCGGTGGTCGGCGACGCGAAGCTGGCGCTCGCGGCGCTGCGCGACGAGGTGGCGCGCTTCGTCGACAGCCCGCCCGATCGCTCGCAGGGCCTCGGCCGCGCGGCGGTGGCGCGCGCCCGCGCCGCGAAGTTCGCCGCGTTCGCCGAGCTCGCGCGCTCCGACGAGGCGCCGATCCGGCCGGAGCGGATCGTCGCCACGCTGCAGGACCTGCTGCCGGAGGACGCGGTGATCGTCGCCGACGCCGGCACGCCTTGCCCGTATTTCTCGGCCTACTACCAGCAACGCCGGACGGGCCGCCACGTTCATCAGCAACCGGGCGCATGGCGCGCTCGGCTACGCGCTGCCGGCGGTGGTCGGCGCCCAGATCGGCCGGCCCGACGCCAAGTGCGTCGCGGTGATGGGCGACGGCAGCTTCGGCTTCGCCTCGGGCGAGCTCGAGACCATCGTCCGGCTCGGTCTGCCGGTCACGCTCGTGGTGATCGCCAACGCCAGCTTCGGCTGGATCAAGGCCGGCCAGAAAAGCGGCTTCGGCGGCCGCTACTTCGCCGTCGACTTCGCGCCCGGCCAGCACGCCCGGGTCGCCGAGGCCTATGGCGTCAGGAGCTGGCGGGTCGAGGATCCGGCGGACCTCCGGCCGGCGCTCGCCGCGGCGCTCGAAGCTGGCGGGCCGACCCTGGTCGACGTCGTGACCCAGCCGCTGCACGAGGCCCAGGCCCCGGTCTCCGAGTGGATCGCCTGATCGTCGCCTACGCCACTTTCGTTGAGCCGCGCCGCTGGTGAAGCTCGCGGCAAGGGGCTGGCGGCCCCCGGACGCTCGCGGTCGGTGACCTGCATCAAGCCTCTCGACATCCGGCGCGGGCCGCGCCAGTTCCTGGAGCATGAAAGGACCTCCCAAACGAGCGCCGCGCTGCGTCCTGGCGGTCGCGCTCATGCTGGCCGCGGGCGTTGGCCAGGCCAGCCTCGCGGGCGATCTCCGCGGGGCGCGCATCGAGGGCCTGCGCTCGGACCTGCGCGGCCTGCGCGGGCGGATCGAGGGCGCGCCGCGGGCGAGCGTCTACGACCTGAAGCGGCTCGAGCGGCGGCTCGCCGAGCAGCGGGTCGAGCGGCCGGACGATCCGCGCCAGGGCCGGCTCGAGCTCGAGCTGCGGCACGAGCGCTGGCGCGCCGAGCGGATCCTGCGCCAGGACGAGCTTGCTCAAGCCCGGGCGCGGCTCGCGGCGGCGCGGGACCAGCTCGCGCCGCCGGGCTACCTGCGGGCGCCAACCGACCTCGACATCCGGGGCAGTGCCTTGCCGATCGGCACCGGCAAGCTGTTCCTCTTCGTCCAAACCGGGCTGCGCGACGCCAGGGCGGCGCTCGATCACGGCCGGACCCGAGCCGCGGCGGGTCGGCTCGCGGAGGCTGAGGCCGGGCTGCGCGCGCTCAGGCCGGCCTGGGCGGGCGACCCGAACCTGGTCGCCCTCGAGGCCGAGCTCGCCGAGCTAGCGGGGCGGGTGGCGGCGGGGCAGGGCGAAGGCTAGTCGCGTGAGCGTCATAGCCGGCGCAAGCGGAGGCGGGCGCGCGCGGACGAGCTCTCTGGAGCGGCCGGCGGTGCTGAGGCTGCTGATCATCGGCGGGACCGCCGAGGCGCGCGCGCTCGCCGAGGCCTGCGCGTCGCGGCCGGATCTCGCGGTCATGACCTCGCTCGCCGGCCGCACCCGCGCGCCCCAGGACCTGCCGGGCGAGGTGCGGGCTGGCGGCTTCGGCGGCGCCGACGGCCTCGCGCGCTTCCTGCGGGCACGCGCGATCGACCGGCTGGTTGACGCGAGCCACCCCTTCGCTCAGCAGATCGGCCGCCATGCCGCCGCCGCCTGCCAGGCGGCCGGCATACCGCGCCTCCGCCTGCTGCGGCCGCCCTGGCGGCGCCAGCCGGGCGACCGCTGGATCGAGGTCGCCGACCTGACCGAAGCCGCCCGGCGCCTGCCGGACCTCGGCCGGCGCGCCTTCCTCAGCGTCGGCCACAAGGACCTCGGCGCCTTCGCCAGCCTCGCCGAGGTCTGGTTCCTGATCCGCACCATCGAGGCCCCGGAGCCCCTGCCGCTCGAACGCGCGCTCTGGCTGCGAGGCCGGGGACCGTTCCCGCTCGACGCGGAGCTGGCACTCCTGCGCGCCCACGGGATCGACGTCCTGGTCACCAAGGCGAGCGGCGGCGCGGCGACCTACGCCAAGCTCGCCGCGGCCCGCGAGCTCGGCCTTCCGGTCATCATGGTGCGCCGCCCGCCGCTACCGGAGGGACCGCTCGTGCCGACCGTCGCCGAGGCGCTCGAGTGGCTCGACCGCAGCTAGCTAGAGCATTATCCGGTCGCACGGAATGGATTTGGGATTCACAACGTGCGGTTGTTGTGATTTAAGCTGGCTGCTGGGTTGAGGAGGCCAGCGATGAATGACGCGACCGTATTCTCTGAATCTGCGCAACGGATCGTGCGCGCGGTCGAGACCGGCGCCTCGCGACGGGCGACCGCGGCGCAGTTCGACGTCAGCCCGAGCTGCGTGGTCAAGCTGGTGCAGCGTTGGCGCCAGAGGGGCACGCTGGCGCCCGATCCGGTCGGCGGCGGCCGGCGCGCCAAGCTCGCCGACCACGCCGAGCTGGTCCACGCGCTGCTGGCGGCGACGCCCGACAGCACCATCGCGGAACTGAGGACCCGGCTCGCCGCCGCAGGCATCGCGGTCAGCCCGTCGGCGATCAGCCGGTTCCTCAACGCCTGCGGGCTGACGCGAAAAAAAAGACCGCGCACGCCGCCGAGCAGGACCGTCCGGACGTCGCCGCCGCCCGGCGCGCGCAGCAGCCGGGGCTGAACCCGCAGCGGCTGGTGTTCCTCGACGAGACCTGGGCCACCACCGCGATGACCCGCCGCTACGGGCGCGCGCGCCGCGGCCGCCGGGTGGTCGCCGCCGTCCCCCATGGCCACTGGAAGACCACGACCTTCCTCGCCGCCCTGCGCCACGACGGCCTGACCGCGCCCTGCGTGTTCGATGGCGCGATCAACCGCGCGCGCTTCCGCGCCTATGTCGAGCAGGCGCTGGCGCCGACGCTGCGCGCCGGCGACATCGTGGTGATGGACAACCTCAGGGCCCACAAGGTCAAAGGCGTGCGTGAGGCGATCGCGGCGGCCGGCGCGCGGCTGCTCTACCTGCCACCCTACAGCCCGGATCTGAACCCGATCGAGCACGCCTTCGCCAAGCTCAAGGCACTGCTGCGCACCGCCGCCGCCCGCACCGTGGCGGCCCTCTGGCACGCCATCGGCCAGCTGCTCCACGCCTTCACCCCCACCGAATGCGCCCACCACCTCGCCCATGCCGGCTATGTTCCGTCCAATCGGGAAACGCTCTAGTGGACGAAATCTGACGAATCGCACCCGGCCCGCGTCCCCGCTGCAGGACACCTACGGAGTAGCCGGCCGTGACTCGAAGCCAACGGGGGTTCGAGGCGGAATACCTACTTGAAGCGGATCGTCGCCCCTGTCCAATAGCAGGGACATACTTGGAGACGGAACCGAGGGACCCCCGATCAGTCGCAATGGGAGGTGATCATGGTCGGGATGCGCATCTTGCTCGGCGCGGGACTTGCGGTGGGGTTCGCCACGTCGTCTGCGCAGGCCGAGGTCCGGATCGGAGCCGCGGCGCCGTTGACCGGCACCATGGCGTGGTTCGGCGAGCAGCACGAACGGGGGGCTGCCATGGCCGTGGCTGAGCTCGACCAAGCCGGCGGACTGCTCGGCAAATCGATCGAATTGATCGTTGCCGACGACTACTGCGGGGCCGAGCAGAGCGTGGCAGCAGCGCGCAAGCTGATCGCCGACGGCGTCGTGGCGACGAGCCGTTCGCGCGCGCCTGGCTGATCCGCCTGGGCGGGCATCCGGTCGGCTACCTGGTCCTGGCCTGGACCTTCAGCGTCGAGCCGGCGGGCGCGAGGCCTGCGTCGACGAGCTCTAACTCCTGCCGGAGGTGCGCGACCGCGGCCTCGGGGGCCGGGCGCTGGCCCTGGTCGAGGACCGGGCGCGCGCGCTCGGCGTGCGGCGGATCTTCCTCGAGGTCGAGCGCCGCAACCGCGTGCTCGCGCTCTACCGCCGCGCGGGCTATGTCGATCACGACCGCTTCCTCCTGTCGAAGTTCCTCGACCGCTGAGGCGACGCCTGCCGGCCGCCTCTCGCAAGGGCCGGCGCTGATGGGCTGCAGAGCATGACCAGTCCTCGACCAGAGCGGATCATCCTGACCCCGGGCCCGGTGACCACGAGCGCTACGACCCGGCAGGCGATGCTGCGCGACTACAGCCTGAACGAGCCCGAGTTCCTGGCGCTCACCGCCGAGCTGCGCACGAGGCTGGTCGAGCTCGCGAACGGCGGTGACGCCTATGTCGGCGTGCCGCTCCAGGGCACCGGTAAC
The DNA here is from genome assembly GCA_963753275.1 of uncultured Alphaproteobacteria bacterium. Classification (GTDB taxonomy): domain Bacteria; phylum Pseudomonadota; class Alphaproteobacteria; order Geminicoccales; family Geminicoccaceae; genus DATAOG01. Next base: position 166,140 of record CAVWCE010000046.1, read on the forward strand.
GCCGCGAACGAGGCCACGCTCGGCACGCTCGTGCCGCGCGAGCGCAGGCTCCTGATCGTCAGCAACGGCTTCTACGGCGAGCGCCTGAAGCAGATCGCGCCGGCGATCGGCCTCGACGCGCTCGCGCTCGACCTGCCGATCACCCAGCCGGTCACCGCCCTGGCGCTGGACGCGGCGCTCGAGGCCGACCCGGCGATCAGCCACGTGGTGGTCTGCCACGTCGATACCGGCACCGGTCTGCTCAACCCGATCGAGCCGCTGGCGGCGGTCTGCCGGCGCCGCCGCGTGGCGCTGATCGTCGATGCGATCGCCTCCTTCGGCGGCCTGCCGCTGGACGCGGCCAGGCTCGAGCTCGAGGCCCTCGTGCTGTCGCCCAACAAGTGGCTCGAAGGCGTCCCCGGCTTGGCCGTGGTCTTGGTCAGGCGCGCCGCCCTCGAGGCGGCTGCCGGCCGCTGCCATTCCTTCTGCCTCGACCTCCACCGGCAGTGGCGGAGCTTCGAGGACAGCGGCCGCTGGCGCTTCACGCCGCCGGTCCAGGCGACCGCCGCGCTGGTCACGGCGCTGCGCCAGCACGCTGCGGAAGGGCAGGCAGCGCGGCTCGAGCGGGTGCGCCGCAACTGGCGCTGCCTGGTCGAGGGGCTGCGGGCGCTGGGGTTCCAGACGGTGCTGGCGGACGAGGTGGCCGCGCCGGTGATCGCGACCTTCCATCAGCCGGCCGACCCGAGCTACGACCGGGAGCGCCTCTTCGAAGCGCTGTGGCGCCGCGGCTTCGTCATGTTCCGCGGCTCCTTGACGCCGTTCCCGACCTTCCGGATCGGCTGCATGGGCGCGTTCGACGAGACCGTGATGCGCGAGGTGGTGCAGGCGGTCGGCGCGGCGATGGCCGAGATGGGCGTCAGGAACTGCCGGCCGGCGCCGGCCGCGGCGGAGTAGCCGCGCTGCCGGTCGACTTCGGTCGGACCGCGGACGACTATGCCCTTCATCGCGCCGGCTTTCCCGAGGCCCTGTTCGACCGGCTGTGGCGCGACGGGGTGGTCGCCGCCGGACAGCGTCTGCTCGATCTCGGCACCGGCACCGGCAGCCTCGCCCGCGGCTTCGCCCGGCGCGGGCTGCAGGTCGTGGGCCTCGACCGCTCGTCGGCCATGCTCGAGCAGGCGCGACGGCTCGACCGCGCGGCGGGCGTCAGGGTGGCCTACCTCGCGGCGCGCGCCGAGAGCACGGGCCTGCGCGAGGCGAGCTTCGAGGTGGTCAGCGCCGGCCAGTGCTGGCACTGGTTCGAGCGCGCCCGCGCCGCTCGGGAGGTGCGCTGTCTGCTCCGTCAGGGCGGGCGGGTGATCATCGCCCACTTCGACTGGCTGCCGCTCGCCGGCAACGTGGTCGAGGCGACCGAGCGACTGATCCTGCAGCACAGCCCGGACTGGCGGGGGCACGGCGGCAGCGGCCTGCACCCGGCCTGGCTCGGCGATCTGGCGCTCGCCGGCTTCGTCGGGCTCGAGACCTTCTCGTTCGATCAGGCGGTGAGCTACCGCCGCGCGGCCTGGCGCGGGCGGGTGCGGGCGAGCGCCGGGATCGCCGCCAGCCTGGATCGCGCGGCGGTCGCGCGCTTCGATGCCGAGCACGAGGCGATGCTGGCGCGTGACTTTCCCGCCGATCCGCTGCTCGTCCCGCACCGCTGCTGGGCGGCGGTCGGGCGCGCTCCCTGAGCCCTGGTTCCACCTCGCCCGGGCGTCGTTTGCCGATTGCCACCGGTCGCCTCGCCCGGGTAACTTCGGCCACGCGGCGCCGGGCGAGCTGCTCACCCTCGCCAGCACGCTTCCCACGAGGATCTGGCCACCTGCCATGGTGCAAGACGCGTCGCCGGAACCCTCGGCCGACCCGCCCGGCTCCCAAGGTCGCCGCCGCAGGCGGGCGGCGCGGAGCGCTCGGGGACCACGCTGGCCCGGCAGCTCGCGGAACGCGGCGCCGAGCTTCAGGAGCTGCAGCAGCGCCTCCAGGCCGAGCTCGACGAGCGCGGCCGGATGGAGCGGGCGCTGCGCGACAGCGAAGCCCGCGCGCGCGACGCCGAGGCGCGGCTGCGCCAGGCGATCGAGAGCGTGTCGGACGGCTTCGCGCTGTGGGACGCCGACGACCGTCTGGTGCTCGCCAACCAGCGCTATCGCGCTCTCTATCCGGCGCTCGAGGGCTGCATCCGACCGGGCGTGGGCTTCGCCGAGCTGGCGCGGCGTCTCGCCTGGTCCGGCTGCCTGCCGGAGGCGGTCGGGCGGGAGGACGCCTGGGTGGCGGAGCGCCTCGAGCGCAAGCGCGTGCGCGACGGCGAGGCGTTCGAACGCCAGCTCGCCGACGGGCGCTGGCTCCGGGTCGCCGACTACCGGACCGCCGAGGACGGGCTCGTCACGCTGCATAGCGACATCACCGAGCTGAAGCGCCAGGCCGAGGAGCTGCGCGCGCAGGAAGCAGAGCTGCGCGGCATCATCGACAACATTCCGGGCGTGGTCTACCGCCGGGTGCGCCATCCGGACGGCCGGATCAGCTACCCCTACCACAGCCCGCAGATCGAGCGGCGCCACGGCTTCGATGCCCAGGCCGTGGCGAACGATCCGCAGCTGCTGCGCGATGCGGTCCACCCCGACGACCGGGCGCGCTGGCTCGCGGCGATCGAGGAATCGGCCGAGCGGCTGGCGCCGTTTGCGGGCGACTTCCGGATCCTGCTGCGCGAGGGCGAGTTCCACTGGTTCCGGACCCTCGCGACGCCGAGGCGGGAGGACGACGGCAGCATCGTCTGGACCGGCGTCAGCATCGACGTCACCGAGCTCAAGACGACCGAGCAGGCGTTGCGCGACAGCGAGGAACGCTACCGTCGCCTGGTCGAGGCGGGGCCGATCGCGCTGCTCACCCTGCGCGACGGATGGTGTCGTTCGCGAACGCCAGGGCGGTCGAGCTGTTCGGCGTGCAGACCCCCTCCGACCTGGTCGGGCGGCCGATTGCCTCCCTGGTGCAGGCGGAGGATCAGCGGATCGCGCTGGCCGCGCCCGAGGACGAGGTGCTGCCGGACGCGAACCGCGAGAAGCAGATCCTGCGCCCGGATGGCAGGACCGTCGAGGTCGAGGCGATCGCGGTGCCGACCAGCGAGCGTGGCGCGGCGGCGACCCAGCTCGTGCTGCTCGACATCACCGAGCGCAAGCGGGTCGAGCAGCGGGTGCGGCACCTGGCGCATCACGACGCGCTGACCGGCCTGCCGAACCGCGCCCTCCTGCTCGATCGTCTCCGCCAGGCGCTGCGCCAGGCGCGGCGCGAGCGCGGGCGGATCGCGGTGGTGATGCTGGACCTGGACCACTTCAAGTCGGTCAACGACACCCTCGGCCACCCGTTCGGCGACCGGCTGCTGTGCGCGGTCGCCGAGCGGTTGCAGACCACGATCCGCGAGAGCGATACGCTGGCGCGCTTCGGCGGCGACGAGTTCGCCCTGGTCCAGACCCGGCTGCAGGAGCCGCGCGGCGCGAGCGTGCTCGCCGAGAAGATCCTCGCCGCGCTCGCCTCAGCCCTTCGTGCTCGACCGTCGGGAGGTGCGCATCACGACCAGCATCGGGATCGCGATCTGCCCGGAGCACGGCGCCGAGCCCGAGCCGTTGATCGAGCATGCCGACATCGCGCTCTACCAGGCCAAGGCCGCGGCCGCGCCCGGGCCGAGCTGTTCGCCGAAGCCATGAAGGCCGACCTGCTCGCCCGCCGCGCGGTGGCGGGCGGCGACGCGCTCAGGGGGCCCGACCCACGCTGAGGGCGGCGAGGGGGCTCGGCTCGTCTCCGTCGACGCGCTCGATCGCCTCGGCGAGGCGCGCGACCGCCGGCGCGACCGCCGCCTCCGGCACGCCGGCATAGCCCAGCAGCAGGCCGCGCACCGCCGCCGCGCCCTGATAGTAGCTCGACAGCGCCGGCGTCTCGACGCCGGCCGCGGCGGCCGCGAGCGCGATCGCGCGGTCGTCGGCCTGCGGCCGGAGCCGGCCGACCAGGTGCATGCCGGCAGCCGACGGCGCGAGCTCGAGACGACCGCCGAGGCGGGCCTGGAGTGCCTCGATCAGGCCCGCCTGGCGCGCGGCGTAGAGGGCGCGCATGCGCCGGATGTGGGCGCTCAGATGGCCATCGCCGATGAAGTCGACCAGCGCCGCCTGGGCGATCGAGGAGGGGTGGGCGTCGACCAGCGCCCGGATCGCGAGGAAGCCGTCGATCAGCTGCTCCGGCACCACCATGTAGCCGACCCGCAGCCCGGGGAACATCACCTTGCTCAGGGTGCCGACGTAGATCACCCGGCCGTCGCGATCGAGCCCCTGGAGCGCGGCCAGCGGCCGCCCGGCGTAGCGGTACTCGCTGTCGTAGTCGTCCTCGAGCACGAAGCCGTCGACCGCGCGCGCCTGGTCGAGCAGCTCCAGGCGGCGCCTGAGGCTCATGGTGATGCCGAGCGGGAACTGGTGCGAGGGCGACACCGCGATCAGCCGCGCGGCCGGCTCGAGCGCGCGGCCCTGGACCACGCTCAGCCCCTCGTCGTCGACCGGCACGGGCACCGGGCGGGCGCCCGCCGCGAGCAGCACCGCCCGGGTCGGGGGATAGCCCGGCTCCTCGATCCAGACCGGGTCGCCCGGGTTGATCAGGACCCGCGCCGCCAGATCGAGCGCCTGCTGGGTGCCCGAGACCACGATCACCTGCTCCGGGCTGCAGGAGACCGCGCGGGCGGTCGCGAGGTAGTCGGCGAGCGCCTGGCAGAGCGGTCGGTAGCCGGCCGGGTCGCCGCCGACCAGGAACGCGCGCCGCGGCCGCCGCCAGCGGCGCGCCAGCAGCCGCGCCCAGTCGTCGAACGGGAACTGATCGAGCTCGGGGACCCCGGGCGAGAACGGTCGCGGCCGGGTCCGGCCGCTCCCGAGCGCGATCAGCCGCGCGCCGCGCGCCGACGGTCCGGGCCGCCCGCCCGGCTCGCCCGCGATCCGCGCCGCCGGCCGGGGCGCGCCGAGCACGGCGTCTGGCAGATGCTGCGAGACGAACGAGCCGGCGCCGACGCGGCCGTCGACGTAGCCCTCCGCATGGAGCTGCTCGAACGCGGCGGTGACGGTGTTGCGCGACAAGGCGAGCTCGCGCGCCAGCGCACGGCTCGCCGGCAGGCGCGCGCCCGGGCGCAGCGACCCGCCGAGGATCGCCTGGCGGATCGCGAAGTAGATCTGGCGGTGCAGCGGCTCGGAGCTGCGGCGGTCCAGCCGGAGCGGTGGCGCGAGCGCGCAGGCGGCGCGCTTGGGCATGGGGGGCAACTCACCTTTGAATGGCCCTCTCAGATAGCCGGGAATGGCTCTTCCATTCAAGCCATTACCTGCTTACTCTCGTCGCCCAGGAGGACAGGATCGGAATGGCGCAGCCGATCGAGATCAAGCTCAGCGTGAACCTCAACAAGGTGGCGTTGCTGCGCAACCAGCGCGACGTCGGCTATCCGAGCGTGCTGCAGGCGGCGCGCCTCGTGGTCGGCGCCGGCGCGCACGGCATCACGGTCCATCCCCGCCCGGACGAGCGCCACGTGCGGCGCAGCGACGTGACTGAGCTCGCCGCGCTGATCGCCGCCGAGTTCGCGCCCGCGATCGAGCTCAACGTCGAGGGCTATCCGTCGCCCGAGTTCGCCGCGCTGATCGCCGAGGTCCGTCCGGACCAGGTCACGCTGGTGCCGGATGCGCCGGGCCAGCGAACCTCCGATCACGGCTGGGATCTGGTCCGGGATGGCGAGCGCCTCGTGCCTCGGGTTCGGGAGCTCAAGGCGAGCGGCGCCCGGGTCAGCCTGTTCCTCGACCCCGACCCCGCCCTGGTGCCGCGCGCGCGGGACCTCGGCGCGGACCGCATCGAGCTCTATACCGAGCCCTACGCCCGCGCCTTCGGCGGCGCCGAGGCCGGCGCCGTCCTGGCGCGCTACGTGGCGGCGGCGAAGGCGGCGGCAGAGGCCGGCCTTGGCGTCAACGCCGGCCACGACCTCAACCTCGACAACCTGCCCGCGTTCTGCCAGGCGATTCCCGAGCTCGCCGAGGTCAGCATCGGCCACGCGATCACCGCGGATGCGCTCCGGATCGGCTTCCCGGCCGCGGTCGAGGCCTATCGGCGGGCGCTCCGGCGGATCGCGCTCGCCGCATAGCGATCGAAGCCCCGGCGCATAGCCTGCCGTCGCTGGCGCTCGCCGCCCGAGCCGTCCTACAACGGCGCGAAGGCATGGCAACGGCGCGGAGGAGGCGGGCATGGATCTGGTCGAGCGCCTGGCGGCAACCTACACCGGCGTGGTCCACGACGTGATGCGGGCGATGGGGCTGCGCGACTTCACCCTGCCGCCCGAGATCCGCCCGCTGTTCCCGGAGCGGACGCTCGCGGGCGTGGTGGCGACGGTCAGCGGCAAGGTCGACAGCACGGCCGATGCGCATCAGAGCCTGCTCGGCTGGACCGGCCTGTTGTCCAAGGCGCGGGCCGATACCGTCCTGATCTGCCAGCCCAACGACTCGACCGTCGCCCACATGGGCGAGCTCTCGGCCGAGACGCTGAAGGCCAAGGGCGTGCGCGGCTACGTCGCCGATGGCGGCTGCCGCGACGTCGACTTCATCCTGAAGCTCGGCTTTCCGGTGTGGTGCCGCTACTTCACCCCGCGCGACATCGTCGGCTACTGGCTGCCCGACACGTTCGATCAGCCGATCACGATCGGCGCGGTCACGATCCGCCCCGGCGACCTCGCGCTCGGCGACCGCGACGGCATGGTGATCCTGCCGAAGGAAAGGGCCGAGGAGATCGTCGCCGCGGCGGAGACCGCGATCGCCACCGAGAACCTGGTGCGGAAAGCGATCCTCGACGGCGTCGACCCGCAGGAAGCCTACCTGAGGTACGGCAAGTTCTGACTGGCCGTCGGCCCGGTCGTCCGCGAGCGCGAGATCCGATCCAATTGGCGGAAAAGGTTGACGGGCGGGCAACCTCTAGTTTATACCCCCCGCATGATGCATTCCCTGAGGCTGGCGTGATCAGGGACCTGAGCGCGAATTCATCGAGCCCGTCACGCGGCAGCTTTGCCCGATCCGCACTTTGGCTGGTAGCTGGAGGGCGGACCTGGACATGCTGATCGATGGCCGGACACTGCCGCCTGATCACCTTCTGGACTGCGATCTGTGCATCATCGGCGGCGGTGCTGCCGGGATCACCCTGGCCTCGGCCTTCGCCGGCGGCCGCGACGTCGACGTCTGTCTCGTCGAATCCGGCGGCTTCGATTTCGATGCCGAGGTGCAGGAGCTCTATCGGGGCGACGGCGGTCGGCGCACCCTACGAGGCCTACGACACCCGCCTGCGCTATTTCGGCGGCACGACCAACCATGGGGCGGGTACTGCCTCCCGCTCGAGGACCTCGACTTCGAGGTCCGGCCCTGGGTCCCCTACAGCGGCTGGCCGCTCGGGCGCGCCGACCTCGCGCCCTACTACGAGATGGCGGGTGATCTCTGTCAGATCGGCGGCCTCGACACCGCGCCGAGCGCCTGGGCTGAGCGCCTCGGCTTGCCGGTCCTCGACCTGGACGGCAGCGGCCTGCGCAACCTGGTCTTCCAGGTCAGTCCCCCGACCCGCTTCGGCGAGGCGTATCGCGCCTCCCTGCTGACGGCCGATAACCTGAAGATCTGCCTCTACAGCAACGTGATCGGTTTCCACCGGCCGGCGGGCGGCTCCGTGGTCGAGCGCATCAGGGTCGCCACGCTCGCGGGCGGCCGGTTCGCGGTCCGTGCGCGCTGCTTCGTTCTCGCCTGCGGCGGGATCGAGAACGCCCGGCTGCTGCTGTGCTCCAGGCGCGCCGACGACGGCCTGACCGATCTTCCCGATCTCGTCGGGCGCTTCTTCATCTCCAATCCTGACCTCTTCCAAGACTAGCTCCGCTTGGGGTCACTGCGGCACCCCTGGTGGCACATTTGCCGCATAGGCTGATCGATCACCCCACCACGAGTGTGGAGCGCATCGTGGCGCTGACCCGGACCTACTCCCTGATCAATCCCGCCGCCACCCAACGCCAGGTCCAAGCCCTGACCGCCCAGCTCCTCACAGTGGCCACCACCAAGGCCGGTCCCACCGCCAAAGCTCAAGTCAACAAGCGCGCACGATTACATGAGGCAACGAATCCGCCTACGCGCGCATCTTGACATGAGGCAACAGGCCGACAAACTCCGCGGAGACGAAAAGGAAACGAGAGCATCCGCTCCGTTTCCCTCTTCAACATATAACGCACCGGGGGGCTTGCGGCAAGACCCGGGTGAGGGCGCACAATTCGCTGGTCCAGGCTACAAGCAGCGAAAGAGGCATGTGACCATTCGAGACTACGAAGACGAACTGCAGGCCGAGCAGACATACGTCACCGGGCTCTACACCCGACTCGACGACGAGCGCGCACGGATAAGGGGCAATTACACCGCGGCCTTGCGGAGTCCCATCGACGCCCAGAACGGCGGCACGCTCGTGCAACGAGATGCCGAGGTGCGCGCGTTGGCCCGGGAGTCGAAGCGGCTGGACGTGGCCGACAACGGGCTGTGCTTCGGCCGGTTGGACACGCTGTCGGGCGAGCGTTCCTACATCGGCCGGATTGGCATCTTCGACAAGGAGAACGAGTACGAACCGTTGTTGCTCGACTGGCGGGCGCCTGCCGCGCGCGCGTTCTACGTCGCCACCGCGGCGAGTCCGGAGAATATGCGCAGGCGCCGCCAGTTCCACACTCGCGGGCGTCATCTCGTCGACTTCACCGACGAGATCCTCGGTCGTCCCGACGGTGCACAGCGCGGTGACAGCGCCCTCTCCGCGGACGCGGTCCTGCTCGCCGCGGTCAACGCGCCACGGGGCGACGGTATGCGCGACATCGTCGCGACGATTCAGGCCGAACAGGACGAGATCATCCGCCTGGATCATCCCGGCGTTCTGGTCATCGAAGGTGGCCCGGGTACCGGCAAAACCGTTGTGGCGCTGCACCGCGTCGCCTACCTGCTCTACACCCAGCGGAAGCGGATCGAGAACCACGGCGTGCTCGTCGTCGGGCCGAATCCGGCGTTCCTGAACCACATCGCCCGCGTGCTGCCGTCTCTGGGCGAGACCGACGTGGTGTTCATGACCACCGGCGACCTCATGCCCGGTCTCCGCGCAACCGGAGAAGACACCTCGGAGGCCGCGCGACTCAAAGGCTCACTCAAGATCCTGGACGTGCTCGCGGCGGCGATCGCCGATCGGCAGCGCGTTCCCGAACACCCGCTTGCAATCGAACTGGCCGACGTCACAGTGCGAATCGATGCAGAAACCGCGGATTGGGCCATCCAGGAGGCGCGCGCGAGCGGGCTGCCGCACAACCGGGCCCGCGCGGTTTTCATCGAGATCGTCACCTACGTGCTCACCGAGCGTGCGATAGCCCGGATCGGCCGGGGCTGGCTGACGCGGGAGAACCGCCAGGCGTGGGAACAGCTGCGGGCGAATCTGCTCGCGGAGTTGGCCGACAACGTTGCGTTCACCACAGCGCTCGAGGAACTGTGGCCCGTCCTGACGCCGGAAGCCCTTCTGGCACAGCTATATACCTCACCCGAGCGGCTGCGCGCCGCAGGCGCCGACCCGACACTGTTGCGCGCCGACGGCGACGCATGGACCGTTTCGGACGTGCCGCTGCTCGACGAGCTCGTCGACCTGCTGGGTCCAGACGAGCGGCCGACGACTCTGCGGAACGGGAACGCAAGGCCGAAGCGCAGTACGCCGCCGCCGTGCTGGACAACATGACCAGCCGCGAGGACCTGATGGACGACGAGGATCATCTGCTGGCCACAGACCTGCTCTACGCCGAGGACCTGGCGGAGCGCTTCGTCGAACGCGACACCCGCGAACTCGGGGAACGCGCGGCGGCAGACCGGGACTGGACCTACCGGCACATCGTGGTCGACGAGGCCCAGGAGCTGTCCGAGATGGACTGGCGGGTGCTGATGCGGCGCTGCCCGAGCCGGTCCTTCACCGTGGTCGGCGACCTCGCCCAACGCCGCTCAGTGGCGGGCGCGACATCGTGGGACACGATGCTGGAGCCCTACGTGCCCGGTCGCTGGGTGTACCGGTCGCTGTCGGTGAACTACCGCACCCCTGCGGAGATCATGGCCGTCGCCGCCGCCCTGCTCGCCGACTTCGCACCGGGCGTACAGCCTCCCGAGTCGGTCCGCGCAAGCGGGGTTGCGCCGTGGTCCAGGCGCGTCACCGAGGACGAACTACCCACTGCCATAGAGGAATTCGTCCGGGAGGAAGCCGCTCACGAGGGCACCAGTGTCGTGATCGGACCGACGGGCGTGCCGGGAACGGTGCCCGCATCGCAAACCAAGGGCCTGGAGTTCGACGCAGTATTGGTGGTGGAGCCGGAACGGATCATCGCCGACGGCCCACGTGGCGCGGCCGAGCTCTACGTCGCCCTCACCCGCGCCACCCAACGCCTCGGCGTCCTGCATCTGGCTCCATTACCTGAAGCGCTCATTGGTCTTGCCGAAACGGATCTCACGAATCGCCCTGCCGCATCGTCTTCACGATGAGGAGGGATAACGATGAACACGCGACATGCGGTGATCGACAACCCACTCGGCGAACTCACGCTGGTCGCCGATGGTGAGGCACTGACGGGTTTGTACTTCCGGCATCACTGGTATCGACCGCCCACGGACACCTTCGGCCCCCGGGTCGACGCCGGATCAGACACCTTGCTGACCGAGGCCCAGGTCCAGCTCACCGACTACCTGGCAGGTGAGCGGACGCATTTCGACCTACCGACTTCGCTGCGCGGCGACAACCGGCAGCGACGGGTGTGGGACATGCTGGCCACGATCCCCCACGGCGCCACCGTCACCTACGGCGATCTCGCAACCCAGCTCGCCGACGGATCGACGGCCCAGGAGGTGGGCGCGACCGTCGGCCGCAATCCGCTCTCGATCGTCGTTCCGTGTCATCGGGTGGTCGGGAAGAACGGCAAGCTGACCGGCTATGCGGGCGGGCTCGAACGCAAGAAGTTCCTGCTCGACCTAGAAGAGCCTGCCGAACTGCGGGCGGCGCGGTTGTTCTGATGGCCACGACGAAATGGCAGAAGCGGGTCGACTCCGCTGACTGGGATGCCGTCACGGCCGAGATCAATGACTTCGGCGGGGCGCTGCTCCCCCACCTCGTCACCACGGCCGAAGCCGCCGAGCTACGCGGGCTCTATCCCGACGACAACCTGTTTCGCGCCACGATCGAGATGAGCCGATACCGCTTCGGCGAAGGCGAATACCGGTACTTCAAGCGGCCCTACCCGAAGCCGATCGACGAGCTCAAGCGTGCCCTGTACCCACGGCTGTTGCCGATCGCACGGGATTGGTGGAGCAAGCTGGGCCGGCCGGCGCCGTGGCCGGATCACCTCGAAGAATGGCTCGACATGTGCCATGAGGCGGGACAGACCAGGTCGACGGCCATTCTGCTCAAATACGGGCCGGGCGACTGGAACGCCCTGCATCGGGACCTCTACGGGGACTTGATTTTTCCGCTGCAGGTCGTGGTCAACCTGTCGGAGCCGGGCGTCGACCACACCGGTGGCGAATTCCTGCTGCTCGAGCAGCGGCCGCGTGCGCAGTCCCGCGGTACGGCAACCCTACTTCCGCACGGCCACGGCTTTGTGTTCACCACCCGCGAGCGACCGGTCCAATCAACGAGGGGATGGTCGGCAGCCCCTGTGCGGCATGGTGTTTCGGCGGTTCGCTCCGGTGAGCGTCTCACGCTTGGTCTGGTCTTCCACGACGCCGCATGAAGATTCGCGGCACATGCAAGGCTACCTAGGACGAAACCCGTCGACGCAACACCATGACGTTGTCCGGCCACAGGATCACTTCACCGTCGGGACGAGTGACCTCTCTCTCGACCTCCTCGACGCGGAGACGGTCGAATTCGTCGGCATCCAGATCCATTCCGGCAAGCACCTCTTCGGCGCTGGGGAATTCGTGCACATGATCCAGCTTCGACGCCCACGGCGGTGCCGAGCCGTGGTCGACGATCAGCAGCAGCCCACCGGGTCGCACCGCGGCCGCCGCGTTGGCCAGGATCTTCGGCCGGTCCAACTGGACCATCGAATGCAGGAATTGCGCCGAGACAAGGTCGAACGTGCCGTCGGGGAATGCGTCGGACAGGTCGAGTTGAACGAGTTCGATGCGGTCGGCGACACCACGGGAATTCGCTTCTTCGGCGGCGCGCCCGAGTGCCGTCTCGGAGATGTCGACCGCGACGACGTCCCAGCCGCGTTCGGCGAGCCATACCGCGTCGCCGCCCTCACCACAGCCGAGATCGAGCGCCCTTCCGGCGGGCAGTTCGGCGGCCACTTCGGGGAGGCGGACATTGACCCGTCCAGTCCAGATCCGGTCGCGCTCCCCGTAGTGCTCTTCCCAGTGCGCCTGCGTTTCGTTCATGCCGCAAGCTTGCCGCGAGGAACGTCTTCTGCCAATCTTATTTGCCATGCAGGCAAAGGCCGTCACCGAGAACGACGTCGACCTGCGGGTTCGACGGCGCCTGCGGGACCTCCGCGTCCAACGCGGGCTGACCCTGGAGGACGTGGCCCGCAGCGCCCGCATCGACGTGTCCACCCTCAGCCGGCTCGAGTCGGGCAAGCGCCGGTTGGCGCTGGACCACCTCCCCCGCCTCGCCGAGGCACTGTCGGTCAGCACCGACGAACTGCTGCAGGCACCCGAAGCGCCCGATCCGCGGGTGCGCGGCGCCTCCCACACCCACAACGACGTCAGGTACTGGCCGCTGACACGCCAGGGCGCCGCGGGTGGCCTACACGCCTTCAAGATCCGCATCGCCGCCAAACGGCGAAAACCGCCCGCCGAGTTACCCGTTCACGAGGGCCAGGACTGGATGTACGTGCTGTCCGGCAGCATTCGGCTCATCCTCGGTGACCGCGACTTCGCCATCAAGCCCGGCGAAGCCGTCGAGTTCAGCACCTGGACCCCGCACTGGTTCGGCGCCGCGGACGGACCGGCGGAGGCAATCATGATTTTCGGCGTACACGGCGAGCGGCTGCACCTACACGAGTGACTACAGGTAGGACGTCTCGTTGACCAGTCGGACCGAGGATCCGCCGTCGGGGTAGAACTCGGCGATCGACAGCGACGCCAGATCCAGGTGTATGCGGTACAGGATGCCCGGCCCGGCGTCGAGCGCCAGTCGCAGCAGCGTTTTGATCGGCGTGACGTGCGACACCACCAGCACGGTCTCCCCGGCATGTTCGGCGATGACCCTGCTGCGGACCCGCTGTACCCGGTCCAGCACGCTGTCGAAGCTTTCACCGTCCGGCGGGCTGATACCGGTGTCGCGCAACCACGTCCGGTGCAAATCGGGGTTACGGTCGGCCGCCTCACCGAACGTGAGGCCCTCCCACGAACCGAAGTCCGTTTCGATCAGATCGTCGTCAACGGTGACGTCGAGGCCCAACGCCTGGCCGGCTTCGCCGCCGTGTCGTAGGCGCGCTGCAACGGCGACGTGATGACCGCCGCGACACCGCCACGCTGCCCGAGATACTGCGCGGCCGCCTCGGCCTGTCGGCGGCCGATGTCGGTCAGCGCCGGGTTCCCGCGACCGGAATACCGCCGCTGAGTGGACAATTCCGTTTGCCCGTGCCGCAGCAACAGAAATCGGGTCGGCTCACCGCGCGCGCCCGTCCAGCTGGCTGGCGAGGCGGAGCGTTTCGGCTTGCTCCAGTTCGGCGGCCGCGTCCATCGCCTCGTTCGCCAGTCGGTCGGCATGGCTGTTCTCGGCCCGGGGAATCCAGGCATAGCTGATCCTGTCGAACCTCGCGTCTACGGCCTTGGCCTGCTTCATCAGTGCTTTGAGGTCGGGATGCTTGACCTGCCAGCGGCCAGACATCTGCTCCACCACCAGCTTCGAATCCATGTACACCTCGACCTCGGTGGCGCCCAGCCTGGCCGCCTCCTCGAGGCCGGCGATCAGACCGCGGTATTCGGCGACGTTGTTGGTGGCACGCCCGATCGCCTGCTTGCTCTCGGCCAGCACTGCGTTGTGATCGGCCGTCCACACCACCGACCCGTATCCCGCGGGCCCGGGGTTGCCGCGGGAACCGCCGTCCGCCTCGACGATCACCCTCACTGGTCGCCGTCCTTCACCCGCAATAGAATTGCGCCGCACTCCGGGCAACGCAGCACTTCGTCATCGGCGGCGGCGGAGATCCGGGCGAGCTCCCCGCGGTCGATCTCGATCCGGCACGCTCCGCACCGACGGCCCTGTAGGCGGCCGGCGCCCGGGCCGCCGTGGGACCGCTGTCGTTCGTAGAGCGACACCAGATCGGCATCCAGGCCGGCGGTCAATTCGGCGCGGCGCGAGACGCATTGGTGCCGACTCTGCTCGATCACCGAGAGCGCATCGTCGCGGGCGCGCTGAGTCTCGGCGAGCTCGCCCTCCAGCGTGTCGATAACCGCCAGTTCACCGTCCTGCTGACTCTGCAACTCCTCGCGACGCTCCATCACCTCGAGCAGTGAATCCTCCAGACTCGACTGGCGACGTTGCAGCGTCTCGAGTTCGTGCTGCAGGTCGGCGAGCTGCTTGGCGCTGATGGCCCCGGCCTCGAGCATCGAGCGGTCCCTGTCCTCACGGCTCCGCACCGCGTCTATCTCGGACTCGAACTTGGCGATCTCGGCATCCACGTCGTCCAGTGCCAGCCGCAGCGACGCGAGCCGGTCGTTGGCGTCGCGGTGCTGCGCCTGGGTCTCCTGGAACCGCTGCTGTTCGGCCAGATGACCGGACCGATGTTCGATTCGACTGAGCTCGGCATCGACCTCGGCCAACTGGAGCAGCGAACGTTGTTGGACGACTTCAGCTTTCATATACCGTTTCTCTCAATGTTCCACGGATCGGTGCGGATGGCGGACACCCGAACCGGTAGCGAGTCGCCGAAGCGATCGCGGATCAGCCCGGCTGCCTGGTGACACCACGGATATTCGCTGGCCCAGTGTGCGACATCGACGAGCGCCACATCGGAACGTCTGCGATGCTCGTCGGCGGGGTGGTGCCGCAGATCGGCGGTCACGTAGGCATCGACCCCCGCCCCCGCGACGATGTCCAGCAGCGAGTCGCCTGCGCCGCCGCATACCGCGACACGTGACACCTCGGTGTCATCCTCACCCGCCGCGCGTACCCCCCACGATGTGCCGGGCAATGCATCGTGCACGCGAGAGACGAACGCCGCCAACGTTTGCGGCGTCGACAATGTCCCGATGCGTCCCAGCCCGACGTCGGCGGGAACCGGCGCCAGCGCGAAGATGTCGAAGGCCGGCTCCTCGTACGGGTGGGCGGTCCGCACAGCGGCGACGACATGGCCGCGTAGCCGGGCCGGAGCGATGACCTCCACGCGGTCCTCGGCCACCCGTTCGACGGATCCGACGCTGCCGATCGCCGGTGACGAACCCTCGTGCGGCAGAAACTGTCCGGTGCCGGTGACGCCCCAGCTGCAATGCGAATAGTCGCCGATGTGCCCGGCGCCCGCCGCGAACATGGCCTCGCGGACCGCCTCGGCATTCTCGGTGGGGACGTAGACCACCCACTTATCGATATCCGGGCCACCCACCGCAGGAGCCAGCACCTCGTCCACGGACAGCCCCAGCGCTCCGGCCAACGCGTCTGAAACCCCGGGCGCGGCGGCGTCGGCATTGGTGTGGGCGGTGAACAGTGCCCGCCCGGTGCGGATCATGCGATGCAGCAGTGCGCCTTTGGCCGTACTCGCCGCCACGGTGTCGACGCCGCGCAGCAGCAACGGGTGATGGGCGAGCAGCAGCCCTCGCCGGGGCACCTCGTCGACGACGGCCGCGGTGGCATCGACCGCGATCGTCACCGACTCGACGTCGTCGCCCGGATCGCCGCAGACCAGACCCACGGAATCCCAGTCCTGCGCCAGCCCCGGCGGGTAGGCCGCCTCCAGCACGTCGATGACATCGGTCAGTTGGGCACTCACTGCAGCACCTCTGCCACGGCGTCGACGAGCACCCGCCAGTCGGGACGCACCGTCGCGCGCAGGAACTGCCCGTCCAGGCCGACGAACGTATCGCAGCGGCGCACCGCGATACCCTTGGCGTCCAATCGCTTTCGCATCAACTCGGCGTCGGGCACGCTGAACAGGACGAACGGCGCGGACCCATCGACAACCGTCGCCCCGACCGCGGTAAGGCCCGCCACCATCTGCGTCCGCAACTCCGCGAGGCGACGGGCACCTGCTTCGGCTTCGGCGATGGCCTCCGGCGCGCAGCAGGCGGCGATCGCCTCCAGCTGCAGGGTGCCCAGCGGCCAATGGGCGCGCCGCGCCGTCAGCTTCTCGATCACGTCGGGTGCGCCCAGCGCGTAGCCGACCCGCAGCCCGGCCAACGCCCACGTCTTGGTCAGGCTGCGTAGCACCACCACATCGGGCAGCGCGTGACCGGCCAGGCTCTCGCACTCGCCGGGAACGGCGTCGGCGAACGCCTCGTCGACCACCACGATGCGACCCGGCGCGCGCAACGCAAGAATCCGGTCCTTGGAGTGCAGCACCGACGTCGGATTGGTGGGGTTGCCGACGACCACAAGATCGGCGTCATCCCCGACGACGGCGTCGGCCAGGTCGTACGGCGGCGCCAGCACGACGTGCCGCAGCGCTACCCCGGCCGCCGACAACGCCGCCTCGGGCTCGGTGAACGACGGCGCGATCGGCGCCGCCAACCTCGGCGCCAGGTTGGCCAGCAGTGCGAAGCCCTCGGCGGCCCCGGCAAGCAGGGCGACCTCGCCGGCGCGGCGGCCGTGCCTGGCGGCCACGGCGGCCACTGCCCGCTGTTCGTCCTCGGCGCCGGGGTAGCGGCCCAGGTCCGAAAGACGCGATGTCAGCCGCTCGACGAGCCACGAGGGCGGCTCGGCGGCGCGCACGTTGACGGCGAAGTCGAGCATGCCCGGACCCGCTGCCTGGTCGCCGTGGTAGCGGGCGGCCGCGCGGGTTCGACTTGCCACATCACGACAGTAGTGCGCCGTCGGAGACAATGGACGCGTGACGACCCTGGATGACACCGTCGCGGCGACCCGGCCGCAGCTGGTGATCTTCGACCTCGACGGCACCCTGACCGACTCGGCGCAGGGCATCGTGTCCAGCTTCCGCCACGCCCTCGGAGAGATCGGCGCCGATATCCCCGACGGCGATCTCGCCGGCCGCATCGTCGGCCCACCGATGCACCACACGCTGCGTGGAATGGGACTCGGCGAGCACGCGGACGCCGCGATCGCCGCCTACCGAGCCGACTACTCCACCCGCGGCTGGGCGATCAACAGCCTGTTCGACGGCATCCCGCAACTGCTGGCCGACCTGCGCGCCGCCGGTGTGCGGCTGGCGGTGGCCACGTCGAAGGCCGAGCCGACCGCGCGCCGCATCCTTGCGCATTTCGGCCTGGACGGGCACTTCGAGGTCATCGCGGGCGCCAGTCTGGACGGCGTCCGCGCCACCAAGACCGAGGTGATGGCGCATGCACTCGCCCAGCTCGAACCGGTGCCCGCACGCGTGGTGATGGTCGGCGACCGCGCCCACGATGTCGAAGGCGCCGCCGCTCACGGCATCGAAACCGTCGTCGTCGACTGGGGTTACGGGCGGACAGACTTCGACGGCCCGTCCGCCGTCACCGCGGCCCACGTCGCGACGGTCGAGGATCTTCGCGAGGTGCTCGGTGTCTAATGTCGCCGCCGGTGCGGCTCCGGTGTCTGAGCCGTTGCACGTCACCTTCATCTGCTCAGGGAACATCTGCCGCTCGCCGATGGCGGAGAAGATGTTCGCCCATCAGATCAGCGAGCGCGGGCTGGCCGACGACGTGCGGGTCACCAGTGCGGGCACCGGCGACTGGCATGCCGGCGAAGGCGCCGACAACCGCGCCAACCGAGTGCTGCGCGAACACGGGTACCCGACGGAGCACCGGGCAAGACGGATCAACGAGGATCACGTTTCGGCCGACCTGGTGGTGGCGCTGGGCCGAAACCACCAGCGGATACTTCACGAAATGGGCGTCGGACCAACCCGGCTGAAGATGCTGCGGTCGTTCGACCCGCGTTCGGGTGCGCACACGCCGGATGTCGAAGACCCCTACTACGGCACGCACGAGGACTTCGAGGACGTCTTCGCCGTAATCGAGGCCGCGCTCCCGGGCCTGCACGCGTGGGTGGACGAACAGCTTGCCGGACGCGGAATCGCGAGCTGATGAAGCGCTGGAGTTTCTTGCTTCGGCCGCAGTGGCTGGCGTTGATCGCCGTCGTCATCGCGTTCGCGTATCTGTGCTTCACGGTGCTGGCGCCGTGGCAGCTCGGCAAGAACACCAAGACATCCCGCGAGAACGGGCAGATCTCCCGATCTCTGACGGCCGAACCTGTCCCCGTGACAAGCGTTCTGCCGCATCAGGATTCGTCGGCGCCCGATGAACAGTGGCAGCGGGTGAAGCGACCGGACATTATCTTCCCGATCGGCAGGTGCTTGCGCGGCTTCGGGTGGTCGAGGGCGATCCGGCGTACGAGGTGCTGGTGCCGTTCGTCGTCGACGACGGGCCGACGGTCCTGGTCGACCGCGGGTATGTGAAACCCGAAAAGGGCTCGCGGGTGCCAGCCATCGCGCCGCCGCCAAAGGGAACGGTCACCATCGTCGCGCGACTGCGCGACCCCGAACCCGCGCCAGAGGGCAAGGCGCCGTTCCGTCAGGACGGCGCTATGCAGGTGTACTCGATCAACACCGAGCAGATCGCGACGCTGTTCGGTGTTCCGCTGGCGGGGTCGTATCTGCAGCTGGTCGAGGATCAGCCGGGCGGCCTCGGGGTGCTCGCCCTGCCCCACCTGGACGCCGGGCCGTTCCTGTCCTATGGCATCCAATGGATCGCGTTCGGCATCCTGGCCCCAATCGGATTGGGCTACTTCGTGGTTTCGGAGATCCGGGTGCGCCGACGCGAGAAGGCCGCCGAGGCGAACCGATCGCCCACCGCGCCGGTCACCACCGAAGAGAAGCTCGCCGACCGCTACGGCAAGCGGCGCTGACCGCCGCCGTCGCGAGCGCGGCGCTGAGCAGTTGCACCGCCCGCGACAGCCACACCGCCCGAACGAGGTCGCCCACCTGCGGCGCGGGCCCGTCGCCGAGAGCGGGCCGGATCTCGAGCCGTGCGCGTATTGCGTGGGCCCGCCCAGCCGCACACCCAGCGCGCCCGCGAATGCCGCTTCGACGACGCCCGCATTGGGACTGGGATGCCGGACGGCGTCGCGCCGCCACGCGCGCAACGCACCCGCCGGCGAACCGCCGACCACGGGTGCGCAAAAGGCCACCAGCACACCGGTGACACGAGCGGCGACGACGTTGAGAAGATCGTCGAACCGCGCTGCGGCCCAACCGAATCGGAGATAGCGGGGTGACCGGTGGCCGATCATCGCGTCGAGAGTGTTGGCACCGCGGTAGACCAGGAGCGCGGGCACGCCGCCGATCGCGACCCACAGCAGCGGACCGACCTGCGCGTCGGACGTGTTCTCGGCGACCGACTCCACCGACGCGCGGACAAGCCCGCCGGAATCCAGTGCGGCCGGGTCCGTCCGCACAGCGACGGCAATAGTGCCCGGGCTGCGCCGATGTCGTCGCGGGCCACCAGGT
>CAVWCE010000047.1:0-131188 GCA_963753275.1 uncultured Alphaproteobacteria bacterium
GGCTTTCCGAACAGCCGCGGGTCGAGCTGAACGGAATCCTCCTCTTGATTCGGATGCGGTCGGCGTGCCGATGGCGGGGATTGAGCATGACGTTGTCCTCCTGCCGCACGAGGACCGAGGAGCGACCAGGGCGCAGGCGCCGAGCCAGCCTCGAGCCAGGAATCGCCGCGCGCGCGAACCAGACGGTGGCCTCCTGGCGAGCCGGTCGGTGGCAGGTCGGCCGGCGCCACGATGACGCCGGCATGGTCAGGGATGTCGATCCGCATGGCGATGAGCCCCTGGACGAAACGGATCGAGGGCAGGTGCACGAGCGTCTCGAGCACTCGGACAACGCCAGCGAGCGGCTCGGCGTAGTCGACCCCTCGGCCAGGGCTGTTCCAGCGCGCGCCGGCTCCCGTTGCCGCCGCCGTCGAGGCGCCGGGCGAACTCAGGCCGGCTCGAGCGCCAGACCTGCATCATGCCGTGAGCCGTGTCACCCCATTCGATCCGATTGAGCACGGTCTCGACGCGCCGCGCCCCGATGTCAGTCATCGCGAGATCGATCGGACGCTCCCTGCTGAGCGCCGCGTTGCTGGTTCTGAGCCAGGTGCTCTACAGTTCGGGATCGTTGAAGACCCGTGCGACGTGGGCCGCGATTCGGACGAGCCCTTGCCGATCCGATTGGATTCCTCGACGCTCAAGCGCATCTGGCGCGATTTCCGGCGCGCCAGCGTGCGCGGCGGGACGACCTTGTGGACCTCCTCGGTCCTCAGACATCCGTTGCGGAGCAGCGCCTCCACCTCGGCCACCTCGAGCCCCGCGCGCACCCGATCGACGGTGATGCGCTGCGCAGTGTCCGGAACGCCGCCCGTCGTCGCGGCTGGTACTGGTGCTCCATCGTCGCGGAAACCTGGTCGCGCGCGTTGTGGTCGTAGCGATGATGACAGTCCCCTCTTCGTCGAAATGCCTGACTCCTTCGGCAGCATGGCAAAGCCGGCCGCGAGGCGAGACTGTTCGCCGTGGCAGGCGTCAGTGGTCGGGCCTCCGGGCGCCATGGAGAGCGGTCGAGAGCGAGCTGGCGAAGGGCAGCCATGGCGCGAGGGCGCTGCTTCATCGGGACCTCGGGCTGGAGCTACCGGCACTGGCGCGGGCCGTTCTATCCGAGCGCCATGGGCAAGGGCAGCACGCAGCTCGAGTTCTACGCCCTGCGCTTCGATACGGTCGAGGTCAACGGCACCTTCTACCGGCTGATCGAGGTCGAGACGCTGCGCCGCTGGCGCGAGCAGACGCCGCCGGGCTTCGTCTTCGCCTGCAAGGGCAGCCGCTTCCTCACGCACATCAAGCGCCTCAAGGACACCGAGCAGGGCCCGGCGCGCTTCTTCGAGCGGGTGGAGGCGCTCGCGGACAAGCTTGGGCCGGTCATCTTCCAGCTGCCCGGCCGCTTCAAGCCCGACCGCGCGCGGCTCGCCGCGTTCCTCGCAGCGCTCCCGGCGCGCCACCGCTACGCCTTCGAGTTCCGCGACCCCGCCTGGTTCGAGCCCGGAATCCTGGACCTGCTGAAGGAGCAGGGCGTGGCGCTCTGCCTCTACGAGTTCGCCGGCCGCGAGGCCCCGCTCGAGGTCACCGCCGGCTTCGTCTACATCCGCCTGCACGGGCCGGACGGCCCCTACCAGGGCTCCTACGACGACGCGGCGCTGCGCACCTGGGCCAAGCGCATCCGCGCCTGGGCGAGCGAGGGCCGCGACGTCTACTGCTACTTCGACAACGACCAGGCCGGCTACGCACCGCAGAACGCTCTCGCGATTGATCGAGTTGGTCAGGACGGAATCACAGCCGGGGTAACAAGCGACTAGGGAAATCCAAGTTCCGGGCGCCTGCCGCTTGGAGGGACTCAGAAGGCTTTCCGCAATCCGGCCGCTTGAGCACGCCATTGGCTTGTGCGACTCCACGGCTCCTGATCTGGCTGTACGCTGGTGATCGCCCTTTCCCTGGCGATCCCGCCAGCAGCCGGCCTCTTCCAGCAGCGTCTTACCCTCGGGGCGTAGTCGGCCATCAGGCCGCGTGGCGACGAGTGCGATCGCGCGCAATCAACTTAAACGGAAACTCGTCATCGGTCGGTGGCAAGACTCCGTTGGCCTCGAGCAATTCCGAAATCAAGGTCCGGAGCTTCACGACGAGAGCTTCGAAGGTATCAGCCTCGGTGATCAGGCCCGGCACATCTTCGCTCTCGGCCACCCACACTCTGGCCTCATCATCCCACGTTGCGGTGACGTCAAACTCGTGCTTCATGTTGCCCATGCCCCATCAGCGGATCGAAGTGCCAGAATATTCAACCTCTAGCTGCATACGCAGACCGGGTCATGTTGCCTAGATAAGTCGACCTCACTGCGACGCATGTCAAGCAGATGCGTCGGGTTGACAGGCGCGTGCTAACCTGGCGAGCATCATCGTATGTTGCCCGCCTCGTTGATTGCGCGGTCGCAGCCGCGGGGCGCTGCCTGGCGGTCCTCCAGCAGCGCGGCGAGCAAGAAATGGTGCAGCCCTTGCCGGGCGGGTGCCCACATAGCGTTGGCGTTGCTGGCTGAGATCGGCGGGGCGAGCGCCGTCCGCGGCGTACCTGCTGCAGCAGCCATAGGAAGCCG
This sequence comes from uncultured Alphaproteobacteria bacterium, assembly GCA_963753275.1. Lineage (GTDB taxonomy): Bacteria > Pseudomonadota > Alphaproteobacteria > Geminicoccales > Geminicoccaceae > DATAOG01. The sequence continues at coordinate 2,622 of CAVWCE010000047.1, forward strand.
AGCATGGCCGCGCCGATCGACTTCTACTTCGAGTTCGCGAGCCCCTACGGCTATCTCGCGAGCACGCAGATCGACGCGATCGGCGCCCGCCATGGCCGCGAGGTCGCCTGGCACCCGATCATGCTGGGCGCGGCGTTCAAGGAGACCGGGGCGAAGCCGCTCACCCAGACCCCGCTGAAAGGGCCCTACCTGCTGCACGACGCGCCGCGCTTTGCCCGCCTGCTCGGGGTGCCGTTCACACTTCCGCCGGTCATGCCGGCCAACTCGCTGGCCGCGAGCCGCGCCTGCATCTGGCTGCAGGCGGACGATCCGGCGCTCGCCCGGCGTCTGGCCCAGGCGGTGCTCCATGCGCATTGGGGCGAGGGCCATGACATCGGCGCGCCCGAGCAGGTGGCCGAGATCGCCGCAGCGCTCGGGATCGGGCGCGACGCGCTGCTCGCGGCGGTCGCCGATCCCGCGATCAAGGAGCGCCTGAAGCGGTCGACCGCGGCCGCGATCGAGCGCGGCGTGTTCGGCTCGCCCTTCGTGTTCGTCGACGGCGAGCCGTTCTGGGGCGCCGACCGCCTGCCGCAGATCGACGCCTGGCTCGCGCGGGGCGGCTGGTGAGCGAAGGGAGGCAGCCGATGAGCGAGGCCCTGCTGGTCACCGAGCGCCGGCCGGACGGCAGCGCCTGGATCACGCTCGACCGCCCGGAGGTCCACAACGCGTTCGACGAGCGGCTGATCGCCGAGCTGACCGCGGCGCTCGGCGCGCTCGCGAGCGAGCCGGCGGTGCGGGCGGTGGTGCTGACCGGCAGCGGCAAGAGCTTCTCCGCCGGCGCCGACCTCAACTGGATGCGCCGGACCTCGACCTACGGCGAGGCCGAGAACCTGGCCGATGCCCGGGCGCTCGCCCGGCTCATGGCGAGCTTGAACGAGCTGCCGAAGCCGACCATCGCCCGGGTCAATGGCGCGGCGCTCGGCGGCGGCACCGGTCTGGTCGCCTGCTGCGACATCGTGGTGGCGAGCGCGCAGGCCGTGTTCGGCACGACCGAGGTCCGCCTCGGCCTGATCCCCTCGGTGATCGGCCCCTACGTGATCGCGGCGATCGGGGCGCGCCAGGCGCGCCGGCTGATGCTGACCGGGGAGCGGATCGACGCCGCCGAGGCGGCCCGCATCGGGCTGGTCCACCAGGTGGTCGCGGCGGACGAGCTGGACGGCGCGGTCGCCACGATCCTCGACCACCTGCGGCGCGGCGGACCCGGCGCGCTCAGCGCCGCCAAGCGCCTGATCCATGACCTCGCGGGGCGACCGATCGCGCCGGAGCTGATCGACGACACGGCGCGCCGCATCGCCGCGCTGCGGGCGACCCCGGAGGCCCGCGAGGGCCTCGCGGCCTTCCTCGAGAAACGCCGGGCGAGCTGGCTGCCCTAGAGCCGCAGGAAGGCGCGCAGGAGCGCGCTGGTCCTCACTTGCGATAGCGCGCAGGCGGCTGCGGGTTGTTGGCGGGGTCGGTGTCGTGCTTCGCGAGGCGCGTCACCAGACCGCTGCCGACCAGCGGCTGCAGGTCCGCCTCGAGGGCGTCGGCCTTGTCCTTGGCGTAGACCTCGTCGCCGTCGACGTAGAGCGTGAAGGACTTCTGGTACTTGGCCTTCTTGGCGGGATTGTCGATCGTCGCCTTGGTCCAGTGGTAAGGGGGTAGTCCTCGAGCCCGTGTCGTTCGGCCTCCGCGACGTAGCCGGCGAAGGCGTCGAACTGGGATCTCATGCTCGCCTTATGCCGGGCGAGGATCGCCGGCAGCGGGTCGAGGGCGGGGTCGGCGGGATCGCGCCTGGCGAGCTCGGCAAGCTCGTCCGTCAGATCGATCCGCACCTGGTATTGCCACTGATCGCCCATGCAAGGGTTCCTCCTTGCATCTCAGCCGCGGCGCAGGACCAGCGCGGAGCCGGTCCAGGGGGTGCCCCAGCCGAGGTTGGCGGCAAGCTCGGCACGCCGGACCTGGCGGCAGCCGCCCGCGCGGTAGTCGTAGCTGTGGACGCGGCGGCCGTCGGGGCCGAACGGACAGGAATCGTCGGCGTCGTGGCGCAGCTGGCGGACGTTCTCGATCACCATGCTGATGCCGTGCGTGTAGCCCTCGCAGAGGTGGCCGCCGCTGGTGTTGTTGGGGCGCCGGCCGCCGAGCCGGATGGTGCCGTCGCTCACGTACTGGCCGCCTGCGCCGGCCTTGCAGAAGCCGTAGGCCTCGAACTGCAGGAGGGAAGTGAAGGTGAAGGCGTCGTAGGAGCCGGTGAGGTCGATCTCCTCGGGGCCGACGCCGGCGTTCGGCCAGAGGATGTCGCTGGCGTAGCGGCCGGCGACCTCGGTCGTGGGCCCGACCTGGAAGTGCATGTCGGGGCGCGGCTTGCAGACCCGGCCGGCGACCGCGCGGATCAGGACCGGAGGCTGGCGGAGGTCGCGCGCGCGCTCGGCGCTGGTGACGATCAGCGCCGCGGCGTTGTCGGTCTCGACGCAGCAGTCGAGCAGATGCAGCGGCTTGACGATCCAGCGGCTGGCGAGCACGTCCTCGACCGTGACCCGGTTCCGGTAGAGCGCCTTCGGGTTGTTGGCGGCGTGCTCGCTGTGGGCGACCTTGACCAGCGCCGCCTGCTCGGGCCGCGTGCCGTGCTCGTGCATGTGGCGCATGAAGACCGGGGCGAACCACTGCGCGGGCGAGGTCCAGCCGTAGGGCCGCCAGTGCAGCTCGTCGCCCGCGATCGGCGCCGCATCCCAGCCGGTGCCGCCCATGCGCAGCCCGCTGTAGCCGTTCATCGCGCGGTAGATCACCACGGTCCGGCACATGCCGGCCTCGATCACGCCCTGCGGCGATGCCGACCAGCGCCTCGGTGCTCGAGCCGCCGCCCCAGACGTCCATGTGGAAGTCGAGGCGGATGCCGAGATCGCTCGCGACCACCGGGCACTGCGCCGCGTCCATCAGCGAGTAGGACAGCATCCCGTCGACCTCGCCCGGCGCGAGGCCGGCATCGGCGAGCGCGTTGCGGATCGCTGTGGTGGCGAGCGCCCGCGTGGTCCGGCCGGCGCCGCGCACATAAGGGGTCTCGCCGACGCCGACGATCGCGTAGCGATCGCGCAGATGGCGCGCGCTGGTCGCCTCGATCTCGCCAGCCTCGCTCATCGCAATCGCCCCTGCAGGACCGCCTTGCCGTTTCGCCCCGAACTCAAGGCGATCCGGCAGGCGAACGCAAGGGGCTCGCCGCGGGCTCCGGGTGGGTCGAAATTAGCCTGATCTCGAGGGCGACAAACCGATCCGGCTGCCCTATGGTGGCGCCATGGCCGACCGCGACACGCTCGACCTCGCCCGGGCCGAGGCGCGCCTCGAGGCACGCCGCCGCGAGCTCCGGGAGCTGACCGCCAGCCACCACGACGAGGCGCGGCCGGCGGAGCTCGACCAGGCGCGCGTCGGCCGGCTCTCGCGCATGGATGCGCTGCAGGCGCAGGAGATGGCGGCCGCGACCGAGCGCCGCCGGGAGATCGAGCTCGACCGCATCGACGCCGCTCTGCAGCGGATCACGAGCGGCGACTTCGGCTTCTGCGTCCAGTGCGGCGAGGACATCGGCCTCGAGCGCCTCGAGTTCGACCCGACGACCCCGCTCTGCATCGCCTGCGCGCGCCAGAGCGAGCGCTGATCCCGCTCACGGGCGCCGGGCCGACCAGGCCCGCTCCGGCCTGCGCCCGAGCCTGCTGACGATCGCGCGCTGCACCGCGACGTAGCCCCGCGCCTGGACCGCGATCCGGTCCTCGAGGAGCGCGTGCGCCGCGGGCAGGGCGTGGAACGGCAGCGCCGGGTGGGCGTGGTGCTCGGCGTGGTAGGGCATGTTCCAGGCGAGGCAGCGGACCAGGGCGATGCTGCGGGTGGTGCGCGCGTTGCGCAGCATGTCCGGCACCAGCGGGCAAAGCGTGTGCTCCGCCAGCAGGTACATGCGCAGGAACGGCTGGCCGAGCAGCGCCGGGGCGAGCCAGAAGACCAGCAGGGCGTCGCTCCGGGCCAGGACCGAGGCGAGCGCGAGCAGCGCGTAGAGGCCGACCAGAGCGCGCGCCTCGCGCACGATCCGCGGCTTCAGGTGACGGGCGACGAAGGGCTCGTCGACCCGGCCGCGCGCGTGGCGGAGCGTGGTCGCGATCCGCTCGCCCCAATAGGGCAGGCCCGAGACCTGCCAGAGATAGCCGCCGAGCGAGGCGGGCTTGGGCGTGCTGAGCTCCGGATCGCGCAGGGGATCCTGGGTGTGGCGGTGGTGGGCGAAGTGAAAGGCGCGGAAGTACTCGGGCGGCAGCAGCAGGATCGCGCCGGCGGCACAGGCGACCGCGTCGTTGAGCCGGCGGCTCCGGAAGGCGGTGCGGTGAATCGTCTCGTGCAGCGGCGCGAACAGGAAGACCAGCACCAAGCCGTGGAGCAGCAGCGCCGGCGAGCAGCCAGGGCGAGCCGCGCGCCAGCGCGAGCGCGGTCCCGGTCGCGAGCAGCGCCGCCAGATGCAGCGCCAGCTGAGCGAGCCCGCGCCGGTCGGAGCGCGCCGCGAGCTCGAGCAAGGCCCGGCGCTCGGCCGCCGAAGCCGCCGTGGTCGCGTAGATCGCCTCGAGCCGCTCCTGCATGGCGGCGAGCCTAGCACATTCGGGGTTGACGCAAGCTCCGGAAGCGTGTGGAAGGCGGACAGCGCGCGGTCGCTGCAGCTCGACCGGACAACAGGAGCGATCGTCCATGCACGGGATCACCAGCCTTCTTTGGAGCCTCGTTCTCGCCATGACCCTCACCGGCGCCGCCAACGGCCAGGACCTCGAAAACACGCTCTACATGGACCTCGAAGACGGTCGCGTGGTGATCGAGCTGCGCCCCGATCTCGCCCCCAAGCACGTCGCCCGAATCAAGGAGCTGGTGCGCGAGGGCTTCTACGACGGGATCCTGTTCCACCGCGTGATCCCGGGCTTCATGGCCCAGACCGGCGATCCGACCGGGACCGGCCGCGGCGGCTCCGACAAGCCGGACCTGCCGGCCGAGTTCTCGAACGAGCCGTTCGAGCGCGGTACGCTCGGCATGGCGCGGACCTCCGATCCCAACAGCGCCAACAGCCAGTTCTTCATCAACTTCGCGCCGACCCCGCATCTCAACGGCCAGTACACGGTCTGGGGTCAGGTGGTCGAAGGCATGGACTACATCGACCAGATCGCCAAGGGCGAGCCGCCGAGCCAGCCGGACCGGATCGTCAAGATGAGCGTCGCCGCCGACGCCGGCGGCTGAGCGCTCAGGCGGCCGCCTGCGGCGCTCAGCCGTCGAACTGGCAGTAGGACTGCCGGGGCTCGTCATCGGGGCCCGACCGTGGGGGGCCCGATCGTGGGTCGCGGGCGCGGTGATGCACGACGCCGGCCTCGGTCACGAGCGCGTCCATCGGCACGTCGTGCGGTTGCGGGTGGATCGTCGCGAGCCGTCCGAGCTCGTAGCCGACGCCGATCGCGAGCGGCTTGGGGCTCAGCGCCACCAGGGTGCGGTCGTAGAACCCGCCGCCGTAGCCCAGGCGATAGCCGCGGCCGTCGAAGCCGACCAGCGGCACCAGCAAGGCACTCGGCCGCACGATCTCGACCTCGGCCGGGATCGGGATGCTCCAGACGCCGCGCGCCATCCGTGCGCCCGGCTGCCAGGCGCGGAACTCGAGCGGCTGCCCCTTGGCGACCACCACGGGCAAGGCCGCCCGGGCGCCGGCCGCGATCAGCTCGCGCACCAGGCCGTGCAGCCCGATCTCGCCGCGGATCGGCCAGTAGAAGCCGATCAGCGCGTGCTCGAGCTGCGGAAAGGCGGTGCGGATCGTGCCACAGATCCTGGCGGTGAACTCCGCGCGCTGGGCCTGCGGCAGCGCGATCCGGCGCTCGATCAGCTCGGTGCGCCGCTCGCGTCGCCACGGCCGGATCTCGTCCCAGCTCGGCACCGTTTTCTCCCGGCTTACTGGCCCGGCTCGGCGCCGCTCGATGTACTCCTTCAGCGCAACCGCGTTATTGTGCTCGCGGTCGCTCGCGGCGAAGACCAGGGTCACCCGGCCGGCGCTCGCCTGTGCCGCCAGCTCTCGGATCGCCTCGGTGCGCGCCGCCAGCTCTTCGAAATAGCGCCGCTTGAACTCCTGCCATCTCGTGACGTCATGGGCGAACCACTTGCGCAACGCGGCGCTCGGCGCCAGGTCCTTGAGCCAGGCATCGATAGCCAGCTCGTCCCTGGCGAGGCCGCGCGGCCAGATCCGGTCGACCAGCACCCGGCGGCCGTCGCTCTGCACGGGCGGATCGTAGACGCGCTTCAGCTCGATCGCCATGGCGCAGCTCTCCGCTCGGTCCACCGAGCCGCTGACGGCTCAGATCACCGCCACGAGGAACAGGCGGCGGAAGGGGAACAGCGTACGGCCGTCGGCTCGCCTGGGGTAGGCCGCGCGCAGGCGCCGGGCGTAATCGGCCTCGAACCCTGCCTGCTCCTCAGGGGTCAACAACGCCGTCAGCGGCCGCAGCGCCGTGCTCCGGGTCCAGCTCAGCACCGGATCCTCGCCGTCCAGGACGTGCAGGTATTCGGTCTGCCAGATGTCGAGTGCCTCGGTGAGCGGCGCCAGCAGGTCACGGTACCACTCGGGCGCCGCGACCGGCTCGTGCTCGAGACAGCGCGCGAGGCGCTCGGCCCACGGCCCCGCGCGCGCGACCTCGCGCAGCAGCGCGTGCGAGGGGGCCTCGAAGTTGCGCGGCATCTGTACCGCCAGCACGCCGCCCGGCCGGAGGTGACCGAGGAGCCGCGGCAGCAGGCGGGCGTGATCGGGCAGCCAGTGCAGCGCCGCGTTCGAGAACAGGAGATCGGAGGGCGCATCGGGGGTCCAGGCGGCGAGGTCGCACTTCCGCCAACCGGCCTCGAGCCCGCTTGCCTCTGCCTTGGCCAGCATCGCGGCCGAGCTGTCGATGCCGAGCACGTCGGCCGCCGGCCAGCGCTCGACGAGGAGCGCGGTCGAGTTGCCGGGTCCGCAGCCGAGATCCGCGATCCGCGCCGGGGCGGCCAGCGGCACGCGCGCGAGCAGGTCGGCCGCCGGCCGCGTGCGCTCGTCGCCGAAGGCGAGATAGCGCTCGGGATGCCAGCTCATCGCAGCGACTGTACGCGCGGAGCGAAGGGCGTGCCGCGGCAGGCAGCCAGCAGCCGCCGGTCGGCCGTGACCAGCGCCGCACCTTCGCCTCGCGAGCGCGAGATAGAAGCAGTCGTAGACCGGATGGTCGAGCTCGCGGGCGAGAGCCGCCGCGCGACGGACCAAGCTGTCAAGCGGCGACCAGTCGCTGGAATACCTGGGCCAGTCGGATCGCGACCTCGGCGAACTGCGCCTCGTCGATCCGCGTCGGCGGAGCGATCTCCAGGCGGCGTTGCAGACCTCGGCGATGCACCAGGTCCGGCGCGAACAGCGGCTCGTCGCCGTCCAGAAGGCGACGGCCCGGTCGCTGCCGGCCTCGCGGACGAACCATTTGAGCGCGACGCTCGCGTCGACGACCAGCTTCATCGGCTGTCGCGGTCCTCGCGGATGAGCTCGTCGGCCAGCTTACGCGGCCCGGCGGGCGTCAACGCGCGACATGCCGCCGCCGCTCGGCGCAACTCCTCGCGGCTCGGCTTGGCCGCCTCGGCCAAAACATCGCGCAGCTGCTGCTCCAACGACACGCCGCGCGCCTTGGCGCGTTGCTTGTGCGCGACGATCACCTCGTCGTCGAGATTGCGCACGATGACCTGGCCCATGGCTCGCTCCGTCCAGCTGATGGCGCCGTCGATAGCGCAGCGCAGGGCGGCACGCAACCGAGCCTCAGCTCGCCGAGTAGGGCGAGACGACGTAGGGCGGCCCGCAGTTGCTGGCGATGCCGTCGCCCAGGATCTCGTGGCCCTCGCTGTAGGGGTCGGGGTCGAGCACCAGCAGGCCGGCGATCGGCGCCGCGATCACCAGGCTCGCCGCGCAGACCGCGGTCTTGAAGACGAGCGCGAACGGCGTGCCGACGATGCTGACCGCCCAGCCCGCCGGGCTCGGGCCGGGCGGCGCGGTCAGCGGGCACGGGGCCGGCGCCGGGGGCGGTCAGCGGGACGGGTCCGGCGCCGGGGCGGGCGGCGGCGCGGCGCTGGCGCAGGCGGCCAAGGCCAGCGCCAGCGGCAGGATCAGGATCTTGCTGGGCATGCTCGGATCTCCCCGTTGGTCTGCTCAGGCGCGCATGCGTGCGCCGCTGCGGATCGAAGAACGGGCGGAGGCTCGCCTCGGCCGGGTAGCGCTCGCCCGCGATCTCGATCTCGAAGCGCGCGGAGCGGAGCAGGTCCAAGGTGACCCCGTCCGGATGCCGGACGTAGCCCATGCCGAGCGCCGCGCCGAGCGTGTGGCCATAGCTGCCCGAGGTCAGCAGGCCGATACGCCGACCCTCCAGCACGATCGGCTCGTCGTGGTGGAGAAGCGGGCCCGGGTCGCGGAGCCTGAACTGCACCAGGCGCCGGGTCGGCGCGCGCTCCTGCGCGCGCAGGAGCGCGTCCCGGCCGATGAAGCCGCCGTGCTTGCCCAGCGCCACGGCGAAGCCAAGCCCCGCCTCGAACGGCGTGTCCTCGTCGGCGACGTCGTGGCCGAAGTGGCGATAGCGCCTTCTCCAGGCGCAGCGAGTTCAGCGCGTGGAAGCCGGCGAGCGCGATCTCCCCGCCGATCCGGTCCATGATGGTGTCGAAGACCGGGCCGGCGAACTCGCTCGGGACGTAGAGCTCGTAGCCGAGCTCGCCGACGTAGGAGATGCGCTGCGCCCGCACCAGCGCGTAGCCGAGCTCGATCTCCTGTGCGCTGCCGAACGGGAAGGCGCCATTCGACAGATCGGCGGGCGTCAGCCGGGCCAGCAGGTCGCGGCTGCCGGGGCCCATCAGCGCGAGCACCGCGAAGCCCGAGGTGACGTCGGTGAGGACGGCGTGGGCATCCTGCGGGATGTGGCGCTGCAGCCAGTGAAAGTCGCGGGCCTGGGTCGCGGCCGCGGTCGTGACCATGAACCGGTCGCCCGCCAGCCGCGTGACCGTGAGGTCGGCCTCGATCCCGCCGCGCTCGTTCAGCCATTGGGTGTAGACCACGCGGCCCGGCTCGACGGCCACCTCGTTGGCGCAGACCCGCTGCAGGACCGCCTCGGCATCGCGCCCCTGGAGCAGCAGCTTGCCGAACGAGGAGAGGTCGAACAGGCCGGCGCGCTCGCGCACCGCCCGATGCTCCGCGGCCCAGTTGGCGAACCAGGCGGTCCGCCCATAGGAATAGTCGTAGGCGGGCGCCGTGCCCGGCGCGCCGAACCAGCCCGGCCGCTCCCAGCCGGCGGTCTCGGCGAAGCAGGCGCCGCGCGCGGCGAGGCGCTCGTGCACCGGCGAGAGGCGCGCCGGGCGCGCGGTCGCGTACTGGCGCTGCGGCCAGTGCATGGCGTAGAGCAGGCCCAGGCCCTCGACCGCGCGGTCCCGCAGATAGGCCCGCGTGCCCTGGAACGGCAGCATGCGGCGGATGTCGACGTCCCAGAGGTCCATCGGCGGATGGCCGCGCACGATCCACTCGGCGAGCGCCATGCCGGCGCCGCCGGCCGACTGGATGCCGATCGAGTTGAAGCCGGCCGCGACGAAGAAGCCGCCGAGCTCCGGCGCCTCGCCCAGGTGGTAGCGATCGTCAGGGGTGAAGCTCTCGGGCCCGCAGAAGAACTTGCGGATGCCGACCCGCTCGAGCGCCGGCATCCGCCGCATGGCGTCCTCGAGGAACGGCGCGAAGTGGTCCCAGTCCTCGGGCAGCTCGCCGAACTCGAAGTCCTCCGGGATGCCGTCCACCCCCCAGGGCTTGGCGACCGGCTCGAACACCCCGACCAGCAGCTTGCCCGCGTCCTCCTTGGCGTAGAGGCAGCCGTCGGGATCGCGCAGGACCGGCAGGTCCTTGGGCAGATCCGCGATCGGCTCGGTCAGGACGTAGAAGTGCTCGCAGGCCTGGAGCGGCAGGTTGACCCCGGCGAGGCGCCCGACCGCGCGGCCCCACATCCCGGCGCAGTTGACCACGACCTCCGCCGCGACCGGGCCGTGCTCGGTGACGACGCCGGTCACCCGCCCGTTCGCCTGGCTGATCCCGGTGACCTGGCAGCGCTCGAAGATCCGGGCGCCGCGCATGCGCGCGCCCCGGGCCAGCGCCTGGGTGATGTCGATCGGGTTGGCCTGGCCGTCGCTCGGGATGAAGATCGCGCCGACCACGTCGTCGACCGCGAGCAGCGGGTGGCGCGCCTCGGCCTCGGCCGGCCCGATCACCTCGACCGCGAGGCCGAAGGTCGCCGCCATCGAGGCGGCGCGCCGCAGCTCGACCAGGCGCTCCTCGGTACGCGCGAGGCTCGAGGCTGCCGTGCTGGCGGAAGCCGGTCGGCTGCCCGGTCTCGGCCTCGAGCCCGGCGTAGAGCTCGGCCGAGTACTTGGCGAGCCGGGTCAGGTTCTGGGTCGCGCGCAGCTGGCCGATCAGGCCGGCGGCGTGCCAGGTGGTGCCCGAGGTCAGCTGCCGGCGCTCGAGCAGCAGGACGTCCTGCCAGCCGAGCCGGGTCAGGTGATAGGCGACGCTCGCTCCGACCACGCCGCCGCCGATGATCACGGCCCGGGCGTGGGCCGGCAACTCGGCCATCGCGCGCCTCCCGCCTTAGGTTCGAGCCCGGGCGCGGACTCGAACCCCGACGCTCCTGTCTCCCCCTGCGGCGGCTCGGGTGTCAAGCTTGCGCAGATCGGCCGCGGCTGCCTTGCCGGATGGCGATGGGGCGACAGTCTTAGTACGACGGATCACGGAACAGAGGGAGGATTGCGATGGAAATCCGGATGATCACGAGCGTGCTCGGCGGTGGCCTGTTCCTGGCGACCGGGGCGCTCGCCGCCGAGCCCGAGAAGGTCTGGCAGGCCGAAGGTCTGGACGGGCCGGAATCCGCGGTGCTCGATTCCGAGGAGGGCGTGCTCTACGTGTCCAACGTCAACGGCGAGGCCGGCGCCGCCGACGGCAACGGCTACATCTCCAGGCTGTCGCTCAAGGGCGAGATCCTGGACAAGGAGTGGGCGACCGGCCTGGATGCGCCCAAGGGCCTGGCGCTCCACGACGGCAAGCTCTACGTCTCCGACATCGACAAGCTGGTCGTGATCGACACCGCGACCGGCGAGATCGTGGCCAGCCACGACGCACCGGGCGCAACCTTCCTCAACGACGTGAGCGCGCATGACGACGGGCGCGTGTTCGTCTCCGACATGATGCAGAACCAGATCTGGAAGCTCGAGGGCGATCAGTTCGAGATGTGGCTCGAGGACGAGGCGCTCGGCAACCCGAACGGCGTGCTGGCCGAAGACGACCGCCTGCTGCTCGCCACCTGGGGCAAGCCCAAGGAGGACTTCTCGACCGACGTGCCGGGCCATCTCAAGGCGATCGACTACGCGACCAAGGAGATCACCGATCTCGGCGATCAGCCGGTCGGCAACCTCGACGGGATCGAGGCCGACGGCCAGGGCGGCTACCTGGTGACCGACTGGCTGAGCGGCGGCCTCTACAAGTTCGATGCCGAGGGCAAGGCCGAGATGATCATGGATCTCAACCAGGGCAGCGCCGACCACGAGTACGTCGAGGGCGAAAACCTGGTCGTGATCCCGATGATGATGGACGGCACGGTCGCCGCCTACAAGGTCGAGTAGACCGCGAGGTCGCCCGCGTTCCGGTGAGTTGCGCGAGGTCGGCGGGTCCGCCGACCTCGTGGCCCGGCGCTCAGAGCGGGCGTTCGGCGCAGACCCGGTAGCTGTCCTGCCACGGGCGCAGGCGCTCGAACGCGGCGCTCGCGGCGAGCACGTCGGCATCGGCGTAGCGCCGGCCGATGATCTGCATGCCGACCGGCAGGCCGTCGGCCATGCCGGCCGGGATCGATGCGGCCGGGTGACCGGAGAAGTTGATCGAGGTAGGTCAGGCACCAGCCGATCAGCCGGTCGACCGGCTCGCCCTCGACCGCGCCCGGCCCCATGGTGTTGCCGTCGGCAGCGTTCTCCACCGGCAGGCAGGCGAGCGTCGGCGTGATCAGCAGGTCGTGGTCGTTCAGCACGCCCTGGATCGCGTGGTAGATCTCGGAGCGGACGGCCTGGTCGTTGCAGACATCGAGCGCCGACATGCGAGCGCCCGCCTCGATCCAGCGCAGGTATTCCTCGGGGAAGTCGCCGCGGTGGTCCCGCAGCAGGTCGAGCCCGCCCGCCTTGAACAGCTCGAGGGCGTGGAGGTTGGTCGGCATGATCAGCCGGCACCAGAGGTCGGAGAGCTCGCGCTGCGGCCGCTCGATGCCGACCTTGACCTCCTCGACATGGGCGCCGGCCTGCTCGAAGGCGCGGACCGCCTCGGCGACGACCGCCGCGACCCGGCGGTCGACCGGGAAGACGTCGAAGTTCGGGCTGTAGGCGATCTTCCAGCCCTGGATCGAGCGCCTTGGCGCCGTGGTGAAGTCGACCCGCTCATCCAGGCTGTAGGGGTCGCGCGGGTGGTAGCCGGCGAGCGCGGTCAGCGCGAGCGCCGCATCCTCGACGGTGCGCGTGATCGGGCCTTCGAACAGGAAGGGTGCTGTGCCGCCGAAGGCGTTCGGGCCGGTGAAGATCGGCACGCGCCCGAACGAGGCCTTGTAGCCGTAGACCCCGCACCAGGACGCCGGGATGCGGATCGAGCCGCCGCCGTCGGTGCCTTCGGCGAACGGCAGGAGCCCGTCGGCGACGGCGGCGGCGCTGCCGCCCGAGGAGCCGCCGCTGTTCCTGGCGAGGTCGAACGGGTTGCGGGTCGGGCCGAAGAGATAGTTGTCGCAGGTGCCGCGGAAGCCCATCACCGGGCTGTTGGTCTTGCCGAGCAGGATGGCGCCCGCCTGCTCGATGCGCTCGGCGAAGGCGCAGTAGAAGTCGGGCACGAAGTCCTTGAGCGCGCGCACGCCGCCGAAGGTGCTCTTCCAGCCGGGCTTGAAGTCGAACAGGTCCTTGAGCGCGCAGGGCACGCCGTGCAGCGGCCCGAGCGCCGCGCCCGACATCAGCGCCTGCTCGGCCGCCCTGGCCTGCGCCCTGGCGTCGTCGAAGCCGAAGTAGACGAAGGCGTTCAGGCTCGGGTTGCGGGCCTCGATCCGGGCGATGAAGGCGTCCACCACCTCGACCGGCGACAGCTCGCGCCGGCGGATCCGCAGGGCCAGCTCGGCTGCGCTCGCCCAGGCGAGCTCGTCCGACAGCGCCATCGGTGCCTCCCGCAATGCCCGGATGGATCACGAATGCCCGACGGCGCCGCCCACGCGCCGGCCGAACTCCTGCGCAGTCTAGGTCGCGGCGCTGCGCCGGCCAAGCCGAAAGCGGAGCCGCCGCGTGCCGCTACCTGCCGGCTCTGCAACGGCGACCTGGCTGGCGCGATCCGGTCGGGGTACCCCGACCGTGCGGTTTGGATTGGAACGCCGCCATGTTAATTGAAAAGGTAAGCGTTATTGCAACGAGAGAGAGTGCCTGAGATGGAGTTGATCACGGGTGTTGACCTTGCGCCAGCGGCCGGCGCGACCAATCAGAGCCGACGAGAGACGTTGAAGATGTTCGGGCGCTACGCTGCTGCGGCGCCCGTCGCCATGGTCCTGCTCCAGCCCAGCGAGAGCCTCGCCGGCAAGGGCAAGGCGCCGCGCCAAGAGGCGCGGAAAGGGGAAGAGAAAGGGCTGGCACTACTGATTGCTCGGTAGCTCCTTGATCCGCTCGGAGGGCCCGGTGGCGAGGCATCTCGCGCCGGGCCGGATCGAGCTGAGCGCGGTGGCGTTGCCGCTCGCGGATCAGCTGGTGGTGGTCGCTCCGGATGGCGCGGTCGCGGCCCTCAACCCGGGAGGTCGGCGGCTCTGGGAGGCGCTCCAGGCGGGGTGGTCGCTGCCCGATCTGGTCGAGGCGAGCGTCCACGAAGGCAACCTGCCGAGGGAGGTCGCGCGCCGCAGCATCGCCCGCACCTTGGCGTCGTGGCGCGCGCTGGGCCTCGTGCGCTCGCCGGCTCGGAACGCGGCCTCCGCCCCGGCCGCGGCGCCGGTCGTGGCAGGATGGGGCGAGCGCGCGCCCGCGCTCGATGCGGTCTACCTGGCGGGCGACCGCCCGGTGCGGGTGCGCTGCAACGATCCTGTCCTCGCCGGGGTGATCGCGGCAACCTGCCGTTCGTGTCGCCTCGGGGCTGCGGACGGCGCGCTCGCGACCGTGGACGTGATCGAGCAGGACGGCCGGTTCGCCGTCAGCGCCGAGCACGCGGTGCTCGCCCGAGCCGACGACCCGACGACCAATCCGCGCTCTGGCGCGTCACCGCTGCCTCACCGCGCTGCTCGAGACGGCCCGGCTGGCCGCGGCGGTTGCTCGGCATCCTCCATGCCTCGGCGGTGGGGACGGGCGGGCGCTGCGTCGTGTTCCCGGGGACGAGGGGCTCGGGCAAGAGCACGCTTGCCGCCGCGCTGGTCGCCGCCGGCGCCGACCTCGTCACCGACGACTACGCGCCGCTCGAGCAGGCGAGCTGGAAGGTGTGGCCGGTGCCCTACGCGCCCGGCATCAAGCACGGCTCCTGGCGCACGTTGCTGCGCCGTCATCCCAACCTGGACCGGCAACCGGTGCACGAGCTCGCCGGGCTGCGCATCCGCTACCTGGAGCTGGAGCCCGCGCGCCTGGCGCCGCTGGACCGCGGCTTGCCGGTCGCGGCGCTGGTCTTCCCGCGCTACAAGCCCGGCGCCGCGCTCAAGCAGCGGCGGATCACCGCCGCCGAGGCGCTGGCCGGGCTGTGCCACGCGAGATCGCTGCTCGCGCGCGAGCCGGAGGTCCTGGCCGAAACCCTGCGCTGGGTCGAGGCGACGCCGGCCTACCGGCTGACCTACGGCGACCTCGACCGTGCCATCGAGTGGGTCCTGTCTCTGCCGAGCGCGCCATGATCGCGCCACGCGTGCGCCCGTACGAGGTGGTGGCGCGCGTGCTGCGCGAGCGCCTGCAGGGCTGCGTGGCCTCCGAATCGCTGCGGGCGATCGTGTCCTCGCGGCGCGTCGATTGGGAGCGGGTCGTCGGCCATGCCAGCGCCGAGCTCGTCCTGCCGGCGTTCGCCGCGGCGCTCGAGGATCTCGATCTGATCGGATCCCTGGAGCAGGAGCTCGGCGCCTTTCTCGAAGCCGTCCACGCCGCGAACCGGGAGCGCAACGGCGAGCTTCGTGACGAGCTTGCGGCTGCCGTCCGGGCCCTGAACCGGGTCGGCATCGAGCCGGTGCTGCTCAAGGGCTCGCTTCGGCTGCTCGACGGTCTCTACCCCGATGACGGCTGGCGGATGCTGCGCGACCTCGACCTGCTCCTCCCGGAGGCATCCTTGGCCAAGGCCAGGCGGGCGCTCGAGGAAGCGGGCTACGAGGCCTGCGGGTCACGCGGCGAGATGCGGCGCCGCGAGGGCGCCTGTCAGATCGATCTCCATACCGAGCTGTTCATCGCCGCCAGGGAGGTGCGCCTCCTGCCGGCGGCCGACGTCCTGAACGCAGCCCGACCCGCAGCCCTGGGGCGTGTCAGGGCAGGAATTCCCTCGCTCGAGCATCAGCTCGCGCACCTGATCGGCCACGGCCAGATCCGGCACCTCGGTCATGCCTGCGGGCGCATCGCCCTGCGCGACCGTCTGGAGGCCGCAGCGCTGGTCCGCTGGGGTCCGGAACGGATCGATTGGCAGGCGATCTCTGGGCGCTTCCGCGCGGCCGGATACCGCCGGCCGCTGCTGTCGTTCCTCCTGTCGCTGAATGCGGGCGGGTGGTGCGCCGTTCCGCTGCCGGACCGGCCCGACCCGTTGACGGTCATGCAGCAGCATCGGGTCGCGCTGCAGGACCGGTCGGCGACATCCGCCTACATCGGCTCGCGGCTCGGCTGGTGGATCTCCGCGTTCCTGAGCCAGTTCGAAGTGCTCGAGGGAGGCCAACGCCGAGCGATCAGGAACCTCAGGAGGCTGATCTACGGGCGTGGGGCGCTACGCGAGATCGCCCGGGCGTTCGTCGATCGGCAGACGCACCTGATGCATGCGTTGCCTTACTTGAGCCTGGTTCATGGTGCACTGACGACCGCGGCGTGCCGGCGTGGGCAGGCTCGGTGCCGCAGCCGGGAGCGTGCGGGGACTGTCAGGGCCGCTCGCCGCGGCGCAGGCGGGCCTCGATGTCCTCGATGCAGGGCAAGAGATCGGCGATCGTGTCGACCACGTAGTGCGCGCCCGACTGCAGCATGCGGCGGTAGGCGCGCTCGCGCTTGGCCTGCTGCTCGTCCGCCGGCAGCGCCTGCCAGTCGGCGAGCGAGAGCCCGACCTCGTTGCCGCTGACCGCGAGCCCGATCGACCACATGCCGGCGTTCAGCCCCTCCTCGACGCCCGGGATGGTGTCGTCGACCTTGACGCAGGCGGCGACGCAGTCGACCTGCAGGTTGATCGCGTTCTGCAGGCACATGAAGGGGTAGGGGCGGCCGGCCGGCATCTCCGAGGCGGAGACCGTGCTGTCCGGCTTGTAGCCCTGGCGCTCGGCGTCGCGCAGGTTGATCGCGGTCATCTCGGTCGTGTAGCCGGTGGTCGAGCCGATCCTGATGCCGCGCTGGCGCAGCGCCGCCACCGCCTCGAGGGTGCCCGGGATCAGCTCGGAATAGGTCGAGAGGCATTCGAGCTGCAGCGGCACGAAGTCCTCGAACATGGCGTCGACGTCGTCGTCGTCGGGCAGCCGGCCGTGGGCCTCCTGCCAGCGCCGCCGCACCGCATCGATCCGGGTGATCTTCTGGATGTGGACCCGCTTGTGGGCGCCCATCGGCTCGCGCGCCTCGGCCATGCAGATCGGCACGCCCTGGCTCTCGAACACCTTGGCGAACACGACCGCCGGCGCGATGCAGCCGAAGTCCATGGTGGTGCCGGCCCAGTCCAGCAGCACCGCCTGGACCGGGCCGCGATAGGCGCGCGTATAGGAGAAGTCGAAGATCTGGCTCATGCGGAGTCCTCGGTCCCTGGTTGGTCACGCGGCCGCGGCGGCGGGCTTGCCGCTCGCGACGCCCATCTCGGCAAGCGTCGCCCGGATCGCCGCGAGCGCGCCCCGCATCTCGGCCGCGCCGAGGTGGCCGATGCAGCCGATCCGGAACGAGGGTGCGACCGTGAGCTTGCCGGGATAGATGACGTAGCCCTTGGCGCGCAGCCGGTCGTAGAAGTCGTCGAACACGAAGCGCGGGTCGGCCGGCATCCTGAAGGTCACGATGATCGGCGCCTGGAGCCGATCGGGCAGCAGGGTCGCGAAGCCCTGCGCGCGCATGCCGTCCACCAGGATCCGGCAGTTCTCGCGATAGCGCGCCCCGCGGCCTTCGATGCCGCCCTCCTCGGCGTGCTCCCGGAGCGCCTGGTCGAACGCCGCGAGCACGTGGGTCGGCGGCGTGAAGCGCCACTGCCCGGTCCGCTCCATGCTGGTCCACTGGTCGTGGAGATCGAGCGAGAGGGCAGGGGCGTTGCCCGCGGCCGCCTCGAGCGCGCTCTGCCGGAGGATCGCGAAGCCGACGCCCGGGACCCCTTCGAGGCACTTGTTGGCGGACGCCGCGAGCCCGTCGAAGGCGACCGCGCCGGCATCGAGCGGCAGCGCGCCGAAGGCGCTCATCGCGTCGATCAGCAGGCGCCGCCCGTGGCGGGCGGTGACCTCGGCGAGGCTCGCGATCGGGTTGAGGATGCCCGAGCGTGGTCTCGCACTGCACCGCCGCGACGTGGCCGATCGCCGGGTCGGCCGCCAGCGCGCGGTCGAGCGCCTGGGGATCGTTCGGCTGGTCCTCCGGGGTCGCCAGCACCGTCACCTCGCGGCCATGGCGGGCCGCCATCGTCGCCATGCGCTGGCCGTAGGCGCCGTTGACGAGCACCAGGAGCTTGCCGCCCTTCGGCAGCAGCGTGCCGAGCAGCGCCTCGACGACGAAGGTGCCGCTGCCCTGGAGCGGCACGCAGACGTGGCTGCCGGCGCCGCCGGCGAGCTCGAGCAGGCGCGCCCGCACCCGCGCGTTCAGCGCGATGAAGTCGCGGTCGCGCGAGCCCCAGTCGCGCAGCATCGCGCGCTTGACGCTCGCCGACGTGGTGAGCGGGCCGGGGGTGAGGAGGTAGGGCGCCTGGGGATCCATCGGGTGCCGATCTCTGCGCTGCGACCGTGCTGGCATTGTGCGCGGCGCGGCTCTATAGATCAAATTCATAGCTCTGATGTCGGCATAGGCCAGAGTTATGAACTTCGCGCAGCTGCGGGCCTTCCACGCGGTCGCCAGCGAGGGCGGCTTCACCCGCGGCGCGCTGCGCCTCGGCATCAGCCAGCCGGCGGTCACGGTGCAGGTCCGGGCGCTGGAGGAGCGCTACGGCGTCCTCTTGTTTCGCCGCCTCGGCCAGCGCGTCGAGCTGACCGAGTTCGGCCGCGACCTCTGGCAGCGGACGCGGCGCGTGTTCGCCGAGCTCGACGACCTCGAGGAGCTGATGGCGTCGGCGGGCGAGCTGCGGGTCGGCCGGCTCGAGATCGGCGCCGACGGGCCGTTCTCGGTGATGGACCTGGTGGCGAGCTTCATCCGGCACCACCCGGGCATCCGGGTCGCGGTCCGGATCGGCAACGCCGCGCGCGTGCTGGCCGACCTGCGCGAGGCGCGCACCGATCTCGCGGTCCTCAACCTGATCGGGCCGGACGCCGAGCTGCACGCCGAGGCGCTCTATCGCGACCGGATCGTCGCCTTCCTGCGCGCGGACCATCCCCGGGCCGGGCGCCGGATCGAGCTCGCCGAGCTCGCGGAGCTGCCGCTCGTGCTGCGCGAGCCGGGCTCGGCGACCCGGGCGCTCCTGCTCCAGGCGCTGGAGGGCGCCGGCATCGCGCCCCGGATCGCGCTCGAGCTGGGCTCGCGCGAGGCGGTGCGCGAGGCCGTCCTGGCCGGCCTCGGCGTCGGCGTGGTGTTCGAGAAGGAGCTTGTGCCCGATCCGCGCCTGCGCTCTGCTACGATCGGGGGCGCCGATCTGAGCGCTGCCGTATCGCTCGCCTGCCTGCCCGAGCGGCGGCGCCTGCGCGTGGTCCAGGCGTTCTTCGCGCTCGCCCGCAGCGCGAGCTGACCACCAAGACCGGAGGGAACCGGGCGATGGCCAGGCTGACGCCGCTCGACGCCGATCGGGAAGGCGTTGCCGCCTTGCGCGATGCTCGCGCCCTGGTGCCCGCGGCGATCGAGATCGGCGGGCCGGGCGACGACCGGCTGATCGGCACCGCGGGGCCCGATCGGCTCGCGGGGCGGGCCGGCGCCGACCTGCTTCGTGGGCTGGCCGGTCCCGACGAGCTGCAGGGCGGGCGCGGCGCCGATATCCTCGCGGGCCATCGTGGCGCCGACCGGTTGATCGGCGGGCGGGGCGGCGACGAGTTGCGCGGCGGTTTCGGCGCCGACGTGCTGCGCGCCGGCCCCGGCGCCGACCTCTTGGATGGCGGCCGCGGCAGCGATGCCCTCACCGGCGGCGGCGGCGCCGACGTCTTCCGGCTCGGCGCGCTGGGCGCGCTCGACCGGATTCTGGACTTCGACCAGGCAGGCGGCGACCAGCTCGACCTCGGTCCGCTCCTTGAGCGTGTCGGGCCGGCCGATCGGATCGAGGACTTCGTCGAGCTGCGCGTCAGCCCCGAGGGCACGCTCGTGGCGGTCGACCCAAGCGGCTCGGGCGGCGCGTTCGTCGACGCGGCGTTGCTGGTCGACACCGTTCTCGACGACCCCGCGCGCGTGCCCAACCCGATCGCCGCGCGCATCGAGCCCGGCGAGATCGCGGTCGAGCTGGTCGATTTCCTCCAGGCGCCGGCGAGCAGCCCGACGCAACCGATCGCGCTGCTGAACGATCTGCCTCACGCCGGCGATGGCTCGGGCCGGCTGTTCGCTGTCGATGGGCGCGGCTTCATCTGGGTCATCGACGAGGGAGCTCTGCGCCCGGATCCCTTCTTGGACCTGCCGGCGATCCTTGGTCCCGATCTCGTCAGCGGTGGCCAGTCGGGCCTGCGCGGCCTCGCGTTCCATCCCGATTTCGCCGTCCCGGGCACGCCGGGCTTCGGCAAGGTCTACACATCGGTCACCCTGAGCGTCGGAAGCGCTGACGAGCATCTTGATACGCCGGTCTTCGCCAGTCCTGGTCCGGACAGTCACCACGACGCGATCATCGAATGGAGCATCGATCCGGCCGACCCCAATCGCATCGATCCGGCTTCCGGGCGCGAACTGCTGCGGATCGAGCAGCCGCTTGCCGATCACAACATCGGTGCGATCGGCTTCGATCCCGACGCGGCAGCCGGCGGTCCCGACTTCGGTCTCCTCTACGCCGGGATCGGCGACGGTGGCCTGGGAGTCGAGCAGCCGAATGGCCAGGATACCGGCAACCTGCTCGGCAAGATCATCCGGATCGACCCCCTGCAGAACGGCGCTCGGCCGTATGCGGTGCCGGATGGCAATCCCTTCGTCGGCGACCCGGACGTGCTGCCCGAGATCTGGGCGGTCGGCTTGCGTCATCCGCAGTTCCTGAGCTGGGATCAGGGCGGCCGTGGCCAGATGCTCATCGCCGACATCGGCGAGGCCAACCTCGAGGAGGTCAACTTCGGGAGCGCCGGCGCCAACTATGGCTGGCGGGAGCGCGAGGGCACCTTCGCATTCGAGCCGGGCGCCGACGGCGGGCTGTTCGAGCTGCCGGCCTTCGATGCCTCGTTCGACTTCACCTATCCGGTGGCGCAGTACGACCACGACGACGGCGCCGCGATCGCCGGGGGGTTCGTCTATCGCGGCAGCCAGGTCCCGGAGCTGGTCGGCCAGTATGTTTTCGGCGACATCGTCAACGGCCGCATCTTTCACGTCGACGTCGCCGACCTCGAGC
The DNA here is from genome assembly GCA_963753275.1 of uncultured Alphaproteobacteria bacterium. Lineage (GTDB taxonomy): Bacteria > Pseudomonadota > Alphaproteobacteria > Geminicoccales > Geminicoccaceae > DATAOG01. The sequence continues at coordinate 23,512 of CAVWCE010000047.1, forward strand.
TCGGCCGGCAGGCGCCGATCGACGAGCTGACGCTGCTCCGCGACGGCGAGCCGATCACGCTCCTTGAGCTGGTCGACGCGCCGCGCGCCGACCTTCGCTTCGGCCAGGACGAGGACGGCGAGATCTACGTCATGACCAAGCAGGACGGCATGATCCGGAGCCTTGCCCCGGCGGAGGCATCCGCAGTGCCCGCGTCCGGCAGCGGCCTGGACGCCGTGCTCACGCCGGGGGATCCGGGTCAGGCGGCGGTGGGTTGAGGGGCCGCGGCGGCGGGGGCGGCGAACTCCAGGCGGACCGCGAGGCCCGGATGGTTGTCGCCGAGGATGAGGCGCGCGCCATGCAGCTTGGCGACCGCGCTCACCAGGCTGAGGCCGAGGCCGTTGCCCGAGGTCGAGCGCGTCGCGTCGAGCCGCACGAAGCGCTCGAGCGCGCGCTCGCGCTGGTCGGAGGGGATGCCGGGCCCGCTGTCCGCGACCGTGATCGCCGGCCCGCGCGGCGCGCTCTCGACGCTGAGGCGCACGGTCCCGCCCGAGGGCGTGTACTTGATCGCGTTGTCGAGCAGGTTGGCGATCGCCTGGGCGAGCAGATGCTGGTTCGCCAGCACCCGGGCATCGGCCGGGCAGACGCGCTCGAAGGAGAGCTCCTTGTCCTCGGCGAGCGGCGCGTAGAGCTCGCTCAGATCCCGGCTGAGCTTCGCGAGATCGACCGCCTCGAACGCCGCCCGGTCGCTGCCGGCCTCGGCGCGGGCGATGTCGAGCAGCGCGTTGAAGGTCCCGATCATGGTCTCGGCGTCGACCAGGGTCTGCTCGAGCACGGCGCGCGACTCGGCCCGGTCCGGGTCGCCCATCAGCGCGACCTCGATGCGGGTGCGCAGGCGGTTGAGCGGCGTCCGGAGGTCATGGGCGACGTTGTCGGTCACCTGGCGCATGCCCTGCAGCAGCCGCTCGATCTGGTCGAGCATGGCGTTGAGGTTGGCCGCCAGCTGGTCGAACTCGTCGCGCGTGCCGCTGAGCGGGATGCGCTGGCCGAGGTCGCCCGCCATGATGCGGCGCGTGGTCTGGTTGATCTCGTCGACCCGGCCGAGCATGCCGCGGCTCATCGCGAAGCCGCCGGCGAGGCCGAGCATCAGGGTGAGCGCGAGGCCCCAGCCGATCGCCTGCTTGATCAGCGACTGGATCTGCAGGCGGTCCTCGATCTCGCGCCCGACCAGAAGGCGGAAGCCGCCGGCCAGCTTGAAGTCGGTCGCGCGGGCGCGCCGGAACTCGGCCTTGTCCGCGCTCGGCACCTGAACGGTGAAGTCGATCCAGCCGGCGGCGTCCGGCTCGGTCGCGGGCCAGCGGTCGAGGTTGCCGGCGATCGGCTCGCCTGACGGCGTGACCAGGAGGTAGATGCTGGCGCGCTGCGGCTGGGCGGCGCTGCGCCGCTCGATCACCCGGCTGAGCCCGGCGAGGCCCTGGCTGCGGTACTGCTCGGCGAGCCCTGCGATCTCGGCCTGGATGGTCTCCGCGGTCTGGCGCTCCAGGACCTTGGCGGTGGCGACGTAGAGGAAGCCCAGCAGGGCCAGCGCCGAGACTCCGAACAGGGCGAGGTAGACCAGCGCCCAGCGGAAGGTCGAGGTCTCAAGCAGCCGCTTCAGGCGCACGCAGGCTGTACCCGGCGCCGCGCACGGTGTGGATCAGCGGCACGTCGAAGCCGCGATCGATCTTCTGGCGCAGGCGACTGATGTGGACGTCGATCACGTTGGTCTGGGGATCGAAGTGGTAGTCCCAGACCGTCTCCAGCAGCATCGTGCGGGTCATCACCTGGCCGGGATGGCGCAGCAGCACCTCGAGCAGCTGGAACTCGCGCGGCTGCAGGTCGATCGGCTTGCCGGCCCGGGTCACCTTGCGGCTCAGCAGATCGAGCTCGAGATCGGCGACCTTGAGCTTGGTCGCGACCGGCGCCGCGCTCCGGCGCCGGCCGAGGTTCTCGACCCGGGCGAGGAGCTCGGAGAAGGCGTAGGGCTTGACCAGGTAGTCGTCGCCGCCGGCGCGCAGCCCCTTGACCCGGTCGTCGACCTCGCCGAGCGCCGACAGGAAGAGGACCGGCGTCGTATTGCCGGTCGCGCGCAGATGGCGCACCAGGCTGAGGCCGTCGAGGCCGGGCAGCATGCGGTCGACGATCAGCACGTCGAAGGCGCCGGTCGCGGCCTGCAGGAGGCCGTCGCGCCCGTCCTGCACGACCTCGGCGCCGTGGCCGCTCTCGCGCAGGCCCTTGCCGAGATACTCGCCGGCCTCGACGTCGTCTTCGATCACCAGAACGCGCATCGCTCGCTACCCGAGACTGCCGACCGGGCTCGCCTCCGCGAGCGCCGCCCCCAGCGCCGGCAGCATCAGCTCGAGACCGTGGCGCTCGGCGAGAGCGCGCAGGCGTTGCAGCTCGGCGAGCGTGGCGGCGTCGCGCGCGCCGCGTCCGAAGGCCGCCAGCGCCCGGCCGCGCGCGGCGTGGAACTCGGCCCAGGGCAGCGGCTCCGCCCGGGTATAGCTCTCGAGCGCCGCCGCGTAGCGCTCGACCTCGCGCCACTCGCCGGCCATCCGGGCGGTCTCGATCGCGTCATGATAGAACCAAAGGTAGTTGTGGCTGATCGATCCCGCCGCGAGCAGGGCCTCGGCCTCGGCCAGCGCCGCGCGCCGCTCCGCCGGGTCGTCCGAGATCCGCGCGAGCGTTCCGAGCAGCATCGGTCCGATGAACGCGATCCCGCTCTCGCGACTGATCGTCACCGCCTCCCTCAGCAGCGCGAGGCCCTCGGCCCGATCACCGGCCTGCCAGCGGGTGTCCCCCAGGAACCCCAGCGCTTCGGATTCGAAGCGTCGGGCGCCCAGGCGCCGTGCGAGGTCGAGAGCGCGCTCGGCGTACTCCTCGGCCTCGGCGAGATCGCGGCGCGAAATGGTGCAGAAGCAGAGCGCGTGGCAGGCAATCGCCGCGGCCCGCTGATGGCCGACGCGATCCGCCGCGGCGAGCGCCTCGAGCGCTTCCGCCAAGGCGCCCGCGACGTCGCAGGTGTAGATGCGAGTGATCGCCGCCATCGGCAGGTTCGCGACCTCGATGCGACCGAGGCCGTGGCGCCGGCAGAGCTCGGCGCAGGTCCGGTAGCACCGGTAGGCGGTGAGCATCCGGCCGCGCGCATACTCGCCGTCGCCGAGCCCGCCCAGCGCCTGCGCCTCGAGCTCGGGCGAGCCGCAGCGCCGCGCCAGCTCGAGGCTCTGCTGATGCTCGCCCAGGCAGTCCTCGATGCGGCCGCGCGGGAAGTAGAGATTGCCGCGCAGGAAGTGGCTGGCGGCGAGCTGCTCGACCAGATCATGCCGGCGCGCGACCTCCGCCGCGCGCTCGAGGTCGGCGAAGGAGGCGTCCAGCTCGTCGGTCATCCGCTTGACGGCCGCGAGGCCGAGCCAGGCGCGGGCGCTGGTGCGCGGATCGCCGGCGGCCGCGAGCGCCGCCTCGTAGGCCGCGCGCGAGGGACCCATCGCGCCGAGGTCGTGGAGGATCTCGCCCTGCAGGCAGGTGAGCGCGGCGCGCTCGGAGTCCTCGGCCGCCAGGGCGAGACCGCGCCCGACCAGGCCCAGCGCCTGCTCGTAGCGATGGAATGCTGCCTGCTGCCCGGCGGCAGCCAGGTAGGCGGCGGCCGCCGCGGGATCCTCCGCCCGCTCCAGATGCTCGGCATGGAGTGCTGCGTCCTGCCCCTCGAACCAGGCGGCGGCGCGCCGGTGGAGGGCGCGGCGGCTCGCCTTCAGGAGCATGTCGTAGGCGGCGTCCCGGATCAGGGCGTGGGCGAACAGGAACACGTCGCCCTGGGGACGCACCAGCATCTGCTCGATCAGGGCCGTGCCGCGGTAGTCCGGGCGGTCGATCAGGTAGCGCAGGCCGTCGAGCGAGAAGCGCTGGCCGAACACGGCGGCCGCCAGCAGGGCCTGCTTGTCGGCCGGGTCGAGCTGGTCCATCCGGGCCTGCACCAGGCTCTGCACCGAGTTCGGGAACGCCGCCTTCGGTCCGCACCTCGGCATGGCGCAGGAGCTGGTCGAGGAACAAGGGATTGCCGGCCGCCCGCTCCAGGCAGCGCCGGGCGAACTCGCGGCTGGCGTCGTGATAGGCCGCCGCGAGCGCCTCCGCCTCCTTCGGGCGGAGCGGTCCGAGGTCGATGGTCAAGAGCGGGCTGCCGTCGAGCGCCGCGCGCCAGGTCGGATCGAGCGGGTCGCCCTCGACCCGCGAGGTCATGATCAGGACCGCCGGCGCCGCCGCCACGGCCTGCGCCAGACTTGCCAGGTGCTCGAGCGTCGCGCGGTCGGCCCAGTGCACGTCCTCGACCACCAGCAGCAGCGGCCGGCGCGCGCTCGCGCTCTGGACCAGCTCGGTCACGGTCTCGCGCTGGCCGCGGCTGCGCCGGGCGTTGTCCATGGCGTCGTAGAGCGCGCGCAGCTCGAGCGGCTGCGGCAGATCCAGGAGATCGTTGAGGTGGACCCGGCGCTCGGCGGCGAGCAGACCTTCGGCCAACGCACGCTCGACCGCCGCGCGGGCGGCTTCCGGGCCGCCCGAGCCCTCGAGCCCGAGCAGGCTGCGCACCAGCGCGCGGAGCGCGTCCCGCCCGGTGCCGGCGCCGAAGTCGAGCACCAGGCCGAGGTGGAAGGCGAAGCCCTGGTCCTCGGCCTGCCGTCGGAACTCCTCGACCAGCGAGGTCTTGCCGATCCCGGCCTCGCCGCGGAGGTAGATGCTCTGGCCGGCGCCGCTCTCCCGACAGGCGCGCAGCATGCCCTGGAACTGGGCGAGCTCGGCGCGCCGGCCGACGAACGGGCGGCCGTGCGAGCGCCGGCTCTCGCTGAGCCCGGCGAGCCGCCAGGCGAGCACCGGTCGCGCGAGCCCCTTGACCTCCAACGCGCCGGCCTCGGCACAGCTGAAGCGGGCCGGCAGCTGGCGGCGCACCGCGTCCGAGATCAGGATCTCGCCGCTGCGTGCGCGATCGGTGAGGCGCGCGGCGAGGTTCACCGAATCGCCGGTCACGGTGTATTCGCTGTGGGTGTCGCTGCCGGTCCCGCTCGCCACCACCTGACCGCTCGCGACCCCGATGTGGACGTTGATCTCGCGGCCGATCTCCTGGCCGAGCGCCGGCACCGCGTCGCGGATCGCGAGCGCGGCGCGGGCCGCCCGCTCGGGGTCGTTGCCGTGCGCGACCGGCGCGCCGAACACCGCCATCACGCAGTCGCCGATGTGCTTGTCGACCCGGCCGCCGAAGGCCGCGACGAGGCCGTCGGCGCGCGCGAAGAAACGGCCGAGCAGGCCGTGCACCTCCTCGGGGTCGAGCTCGCTCGCAAGCGCGGTGAAGCCCACCAGGTCGACGAACAGCACGCTCACCTGGCGCCGCTCGCCCCCGGTCGCGCTGGCGGTCGCCTGCGGCGGGTCCGGCGCGCCAGGCTGCAGGGAGGAGCCGCAGGCGGGACAGAACTTGTGCCCGGACTGCGCCGGCGCGCCGCAGCCTGGACAGCTCGGCGCCAGCCGCTCGCCGCACTGGGCGCAGAACCTCGCTCCTTCGGCGCTCTCGAAGCCGCAGCTCGGGCAGCGCACGGGCCCGCCTCCTCAGCCTTGGACGGCTGCGGTTATCGCACCGTCGCGGCGCCCTGTCGATCGAGCGACGGGAGCGCGGAGACGGCGAAAGGGGCCGGCGGCAACGCCGCCGACCCCTGCGTGCCTCGTCCCTCGGGCGGCCCGCTCAGGCGCGCGCGAGCCGGACCGCGACGAAGCGGTCCTGGCCGTCGCGCTTGACCAGCAGCACGATCGCCTCGTCGCCACGCTCGGTGGCCGTGCGCACCGCCTCGGCGACCATCTCGGGGTCGCTGACCTGCTTGCGGTCGGCCTCGACGATCACGTCGCCGCTCTGCAGGCCCTTCTCGGCCGCCGGGCTGCCCGGCTGGACGTCGGTCACGAGCACGCCCTCGACCTCGGCCGGCAGGTCGAGCTGCTGCCGGGCCTCGGGGGTGAGCTCGGCGAGCATCACGCCGAGCTGCGGCGCATCGCTGCCCTGCGGCTGCTGCTCCTCACCCGCCAGCGCCGCCATCTCCTCCTGGCCGGGCATCTGGCCGATCTCGGCCTGGAGCGTCTGCTCCTCGCCCGCGCGCCAGACCACCACGTCGACCTGGTTGCCGATCTCGGTGTCGGCGACCGCGCCGGTCAGATCGCGCAGCTCCTCGACCGGCGTGCCGGCGTAGCTCAGGATCACGTCGCCCTGCTGGAAGCCGGCGCTCGCCGCCGGGCTGTCCGGCGTCACCTGGGCGACCAGGGCGCCCTTCGCCTCGTCGAGGCCCAGGCTCTTGGCCAGGTCCTCGTCGAGCGTCTGGATGTGCACGCCGAGCCAGCCGCGATCGACCTTGCCGTCCTCGTGCAGGTCCTCGACGATCCGCTTGGCCTGGTTCGCCGGGATGGCGAAGCCGATGCCGACGTTGCCGCCGGTCGGGCTGTGGATCGCGGTGTTGATGCCGACCACCTGGCCCTTGAGGTTGAAGGTCGGGCCGCCCGAGTTGCCGCGGTTGATCGGGGCGTCGATCTGCAGGAAGTCGTCGTAGCGGCCGGCGCCGATCATGCGCCCGTCGGCCGAGACGATGCCTGCGGTCACGGTGCCGCCCAGGCCGAACGGATTGCCGATCGCGATCACCGGATCGCCGACCCGCACCTTGGCCGAATTCGGCGAATTCCACATAGGGCAGCGGCTCGTCGGGGTGGATCTCCAGCACGGCGAGGTCGGTGTCCGGATCCGTGCCGACGACGTCCGCCTTGAACTCGCGGCCGTCGTTCAGCGTGACCGTCACCTCGTCGGCGTCGGCGACGACGTGGTAGTTGGTGGCGATGTGGCCATGGTCGTGGAAGATGAAGCCGGTGCCGGCGCCCATCATCGGCATCTGCGGACCACGCGGCATCCCGAACTGCTCCGGGCCGCCCTCGAAGAAGCGCTCCATGAAGCGCTTGAACATCTCGCCCTCGGGACCTTCGCCGAAGAACCGCCGGAACTCCTCGGGGTTGCCCGGGAACTCCTGCGGGCCGCCGACCAGGTCCTTACCGACGCCGCGCTTGGTGGTCACGCTGACCACGGCCGGCATCACCTTCTCGATCAGATCCGCATAGCCCGGCCACACGGGCGCGTTGCTCGGCGCCGTCACCGGCCCGGTCGTGACCGGCGGATTCTGGGCCTCGACCGAGGTCATACCGACGGCAAGCGCGCCAACCGCCGCGGACGACAGGGCGATCGCCGTCAGTCGCAGGGGCCGCCGGTCGGACCGAACCGTAGGCTCGGTGGATGGATTGGGCATGGCACTCGTCTCCTCGTCGTTTCGGGTGTCCATCAGGACGGGCAGCCCGGGATTCGCCGCTGGTGGCGTGGCGTGCCATGTAGGCGCGCCAGATGACTGCCGTGTGTCTCGCAGATGAAATGTAGGTCATTTTGACGGCGCTGCAGCGGATCAGGCGGCGTCCGGCTGGCGGACGACGTGGCCGCCATGGCGCGTCCACGCCTCGGTGACCTGTCGCAGATAGGCGGCGCGGAAGCGCTCCGAGGTGAAGTCGAGGGCATGGGCGCGGCAGTTCTCGGGCAGGATCCGGCTGCCCTCGCGCTCGAAGCGCCCGATCGCCGCCGCGATCGCGCCTGGCGTCTGCGCGTCGAAGAACAGCCCGGTCGGCCGCGCCTGGTCGAGGTCGCGCACGGTCTCGAGCGCGCCGCCGCCGCCGAACGCGATGACTGGCGTGCCGCAGGCCTGCGCCTCGACCGGGGTGATGCCGAAGTCCTCCTCGGCGGCGAAGATCAGCGCCTTGGCGCTGCCCATGTGGCGGTGCAGCGCCTCGAAGCTCTGGAAGCCGAGCAGGGTCACGTTCGGGGTCGCCCGGGCGCGCGCGCGCTTGAGCCCCGGGCCGTCGCCGATCACCACCAGCCGGTGCCCGGGCAGCTCGCGGAACGCCTCGACGATGGTCTCCGTGTGCTTGTAGGGCGCGAAGCGCGAGACCGCGAGATAGTAGTCCTCCTTGGCGGTCCGGAGCTCGAAGCGGGCGACCTCGACCGGCGGGTGCACGACCGCGCTCGGCCGCCGGTAGATCTTGTCGATCCGGCGGGCGACGAACGCCGAGTTGGCGATGAAGTGGTCGACCTGGTTGGCGGTCCGGACATCCCACAGGCGCAGGTAGTGCAGCACGGCGCGCACCAGCGCGCCGCGCAGGCCGCGCGCAAGCCCGCTCTGGCGCAGGTACTGGTGCTGATACTCCCAGGCGTAGCGCAGCGGCGCGTGGACGTAGGCGACGTGGAGCTGGCTCGGACCGGTCAGCACGCCCTTGGCGAAGGCATGGCTCGAGGACAGCACCAGATCGTAGCCCGACAGGTCGAACTGCTCGATCGCGAGCGGCATCAGCGGCAGGTAGTTGCGAAACTGCCGGCGGGCGAACGGCAGGCGCTGGAGGAACGAGGTCTGGACCTTCCGCCCGCCGAGGAAGCCGCGCTGCTCCGGAGCCATCACGTCGACCAGGGCGAACAGCTCGGCGTCCGGGAAGCAGTTCAGGATCTGCGCGACGACCCGCTCGGAGCCGTAGAAGGCGTCGAACCACTCATGCACGAGCGCGATGCGGGCGCGTCGGCCCGAGGCTGTGCGGAGCTGACAGGCCATGGCGCGCGGCCGGGCCTCAGGTGCCGGCTTCCGCCAGCTGCGCCTCGAGCGCCGACCAGCGCCGCTCGGCCGCCTCGAGCGCGCCGCGCAGCTCGGCCAGGCGCTCGGTGCGCCGCTCGAACGCCCCCGGATCGCGGGCGAACAGGTCCGCGTCCGCGAGCTCGCGCTCGAGGTCCGCGACCCTGGTCTCGAGCGCCTCGATCTCGGCGATCACCCGGTCGAGCTCGCGCTGGCGGCGGCTCGCGAGGCGCAGCGGGCCGGGGCCGGCCTTCGGCCGGTCCGCCGGGCGCAGCGTCGCGACCGGCTCCTGGACCGGCCGCCGCTGGCGCAGGTAGTCGCGGTAGCCGCCGGCGTACTCCTGCGTCCGTCCGCCGCCCTCGAAGGCGATCACGCTGGTCACCAGCCGGTCGAGGAAATCGCGGTCATGGCTGACCACGAGCAAGGTGCCGGCGAACTCGGCCAGGATCTCCTGCAGCAGGTCGAGGGTGTCCATGTCGAGGTCGTTGGTGGGCTCGTCGAGCACCATCAGATTGCAGGGCCGCGCGAGCTGGGTGGCGAGCAGGAGCCGGTTGCGCTCGCCGCCGGACAGCGCCCGGATCGGGGTCCGCGCCTGCTCCGGCCGGAACAGGAAGTCGCGCAGATAGCCGACGACGTGGCGGAAGCGACCCTGGACCAGGACCTGATCGCCGCCGTCCGGGCAGAGCGTCTGCCAGGGCGTGCGGTCGAGGTCGAGGCTCGCGCGGCGCTGGTCGACGTAGGTCGCGGTCAGATCGAGCCCGAGGCGCACCGTGCCCTCGTCCGGCGCAAGCCGGCCGGTCAGCAGCTGCAGCAGCGTGGTCTTGCCGGCGCCGTTCGGACCGATGATCCCGACCCGATCGCCCCTCAGGATGCGGCTCGAGAAGCGCTCGACGATCGTGCGCTCGCCGAACCGCTTGGTGACGTCCACGGGCCTCGATCACCAGCCGGCCGCCCTGCGGGTCGGTCGCCGCGACGAGCTTGGCCGAGCCGAGCGGCGCCGTTCGCCGCGCGCGCTCCGCGCGCAGCGTCTGCAGGCGCCGCAGCCGGCCCTGGTTGCGCTTGCGGCGCGCGGTGATGCCGTGGTGCGACCAGTCGGTCTCCTCCGCGATGCGCTTCTCCAGCCGGCGCAGCGCCGCCTCCTCCTCGGCGAGCAGCGCCTCCGACCAGGCGTCGAAGGCCGCGAAGCCCTGCTCCAGGACCCGCAAGGTGCCGCGATCGAGCCACCAGGTGGTGCGGCTGAGCGCGGCGAGGAAGGCGCGGTCGTGGCTGACCAGGACGAGGCCGCCGCGAAACCCGGCCAGATCCTGCTCGAGGCGCTCGATCGTCGGCAGGTCGAGGTGGTTGGTCGGCTCGTCGAGCAGCAGGATGTCGGGGTCGCCGACCAGGGCGCGCGCCAGGGCGACGCGCCGCGCCTCGCCGCCGGACAGGGTGGCGACCCGGCGCAGGGGATCGAGGTCGAGCCGGGCCAGCAGCGTCAGCGCGCGATGCCGGCCCTGCTCGATGCTCTGGTCCACCGTGGTCGGCAGCCCGCCGAGGACCGCCTCGCCGGCGCTGTCCGCCGGCTCGAGCGCGGGCTCCTGCGGCAGATAGGCGACGCTGGTGCGCGGCTGGAGGAAGCGCTCGCCGGCGTCGAGCTCGATCAGCCCGGCGAGCGCCTTGAGCAGGGTCGACTTGCCGGAGCCGTTGCGGCCGACCAGGCAGATCCGATCGCCCTTGCCGATCGCGAGCGAAAGCCCGGCGAACAGGACCTGGGCGCCGACCTGGACCGAGGCGTCGCGGAGCGAGAGCAAAGGCGGCGACATGGCGGACGCTCGGCGCTGGCTGCGGAACGCCGACCGGGCGCGCCGGTCGGGCGGCCCTCTCTAGCACGGTCCGGTGGTGTCGGGAAACGAAGAGGCCCGAGGTGGCCGGCGCGCCGGGGAGCGGGCCCCCCGCTCGTGGTCCGGATCAAGCCGCCGGTCGCCGGCGATTCGATCGCGAAGACTACGAGCAGGGGGCGCGCCGGTTCGCTCGACGCCGGGCGGAGGAACCCGACGCCGGTTGCGAGCCACGGGGGATCAGGCGGTGCTTTGGACCAGGATCTCGACCCGGCGGTTCTGCGAGCGGCCGGCCGGCGTGGTGTTGTCGGCGCGCGGCTCGTACTCGCCGCGACCAGTCGCGGACAGGCGCTGGTAGGGCACGCCGAGCCTGGTCAGCTCGTCGAGGACGGCCCGGGCGCGCCGCTCCGAGAGCTGCTGGTTGTAGCTTTCGGCGCCGCTCGAGTCGGTGTGGCCGACGATCGTGACCTGGGTATCGTAGCGCTGCAGCACCTCGGCGACCTTGGCGAGGCTGGGCCGGAAGGATGGACTTGACGGTCGCGCTGTCGACGTCGAACGACACCTCGTTGGCCAGCGTCAGCTTGAGCAGGTCGTCGCGCACGCGCTCGACCTCGACCGCGTGCTGCGCGCGCTCGCTCGCCAGCTGGTCGCGCAGCTCGGCCTCCTGACGGTCCATCAGATAGCCGAGGCCGCCGCCGGCGGCGGCGCCAGCGGCCGCGCCGAGCACGGTGCCGCGCGTCCGGTTGCCCTTGTCGAGGCGATTGCCGAGCAGCCCGCCGGTGACCGCGCCCAAGGTCGCGCCGACGGCCGTCTTGTTGGTGGATTGGGTGCCGTCGGCGTGGGTCGTGCAGCCTGCGAGGAGCAGACCGCCGAGCGCCAGACAGCTGATCTTGAGCATCCGAAGTCTCCAAAATGCCTGCCGTCGCCGGAGCCGGCGTCGCGACGAGCCGATCATCAGCACCTGCGCCGGTCGCGACGGCATAGCCGATCGGAATTAGCGTCCCCCTAACGGCAGAAGTTTTCGTGTTGCGGGGCCTGTCTGGCTTGCGTCCGAAATGTTATAGGATAACATTGCATCGTCGTTCCCAGCGGAGCCGGAGCCATGCTTCGCCCGATCGTCTGCCTCGCCGTCCTCGCGCTCGCTGCCGGCGCGTCCGCACCGGTGGGCGCAACCGAGCCGCTCGTGGTGGCGAGCATCAAGCCCATTCATTCCCTGGTCGCGGGCGTCATGGAGGGCGTCGGCGAGCCGGTGCTGCTGGTCAAGGGCGCGGGCTCCGAGCACAGCTACAGCCTGCGGCCCTCGGAGGCGCGCGCGCTCGCAGACGCCGACGTGGTGTTCTGGGTGGGGGAGACGATGGAGACCTTCCTCATCAAGCCGCTGCAGACGCTCTCCGGCGACGCCAAGGTCGTGGAGCTGTCGGAGGTGCCGGGCCTGACGCTGCATGCGACGCGGGAAGGCGGAATGTGGGAGGCGGAGGAGCACGGGCACGAGGACGAGCCTGCCGGCGCCGATGCCGACCATGAGGAGGGCCTGCACCAGGCGCATGGCGAGACCGACATGCACGTCTGGCTGGATCCCGGCAACGCCAAGGTGCTCGTCGATGCGATCGCGGCCACGCTTGGCGCCGCCGATCCGGGGAACGGCGCGCGCTACGCGGCCAATGCGGCGCGGCTCCGCGAGCGGCTGGACGAGCTCGACCGCGGCCTCGCCGACCGCCTGGCCGCCGTCGGCGACCGACCCTACGTCGTGTTCCACGACGCCTATCAATACTTCGAGCGGCGCTACCGGACCAACGCGCTCGGCGCGATCACCATCAACCCGACGCGGCGGCCCGGAGCGCAGCGGCTGCAAGAGATCCGCGCGCAGGTCGCGCAGCTCGATGCCGCCTGCGTGTTCGCCGAGCCGCAGTTCGAGCCGGCCCTGGTCGAGACCGTGATCGAGGGCACGGACGCGCGCCAGGGCGTGCTCGACCCGCTCGGCGCGGCGTTCGAGGCCGGGCCCGGCGCAGTATTTCCGGCTGATGGAGGGGCTGGCCGACGCGCTGCTCGAATGCCTCACGGAGTGACCAGACGACGAGGTCGTCGGGGCTCACGATTGTTTGACGGTTGCGATCGAAGTATAAGGCACACATCCGCCCGAACACCGGATCCGGCCCATGTCGACGGCGCGTCCCATGCCTGCGATCCTTCTCTTCCTGGTTCCGCTGGTCCTGCTCCTCCAGGGCGGGGTCGCTGCGGCCCATCCGCATGTCTGGATCACCAGCATCACGAGCTTCGTGTTCGAGGGGCCTGAGCTGGTGGGCCTCCGCCATCGCTGGCAGTTCGACGAGTTCTTCAGCTCCTACGTGATCGAGGAGCACGACGCCGACCGCGACGGCAGCTTCAATGCGGCCGAGCTCGCGAGCCTGCAGGAGGGCGCGTTCTCGAACTTGCGCGAGTTCGACTACTTCACCCACGCGCGCATCGACGGCGCGCCGCTGGCCCTGACCGAGGTCCGGGATTTCGCGGCGACGATCGCGGGCGGCGTGCTGATCTACGAGTTCACGCTGCCGCTGCCCGAGCCGATCGATCCGGCGGCCGTGAGCTTCGCCGCCGGCATCTACGACCCGGAGTACTACGTCGAGGTCCTGCTCGACCCCGAGGATCCGGTCCGTTTCAACGGCATGCAGCCCGGCGCCTGCATCTTCGACATCCGCGAGGACACCGAGAACCCGATCTACTTCGGCATGGTCTACCCGCTCGCGATCACGCTGAGCTGCGCCACCAGCTGATGGTACGCCTGGCTCGCTGGCTGCTCGCCGTCGGCCTGCTGCTCGGCCTCGCCCTGGAGCCGGGCTGGGCCGCCGACCCGTTCACCGGCAGGGCGGCGCCGGCGGAGGGCGAGCCCGCCGTCGTCGAGGCGGCCTGGGGCCCGGTCGCCGCGGTCGGGCGCGCGCTGCTCACCTTCCAGCGCGAGGCCAACCGCCTGATCGCCCGGCACATGAAGGCGATCCGGGACGGCGCGAGCGCGCTGCCGCTGCTGATCGGGATGGCGCTCGCCTTCACCTACGGCGTCGTGCACGCGCTCGGCCCGGGCCACGGCAAGCTGGTGGTGGCCTCCGTACTTCCTCGCGCGCGAGGCGCGGATCGGCGCGCGGTCTGCTGATGGGCATCCAGATCGCGATCTGCCACGTCATCTCGGCGCTGGTCGTGGTCGCATTGGCGGATCTCCTGCTGCGTCAGGCGTTCGGCGGCGTCATGGCCGAGGTCGCAGGCGTGCGCCTGGTGAGCTACGGCCTGATCGCGCTGATCGGCATGGTGATGCTGGCCCAGGCGGTGCGCCGCTCGCGGCGGCGCCGCGCCGGCCTCGACGCCGGCGCCTGCTGCGGCCATGCGCAGGAACCGGCGCCAGGTCGCGATCGCCACGATCACGCCGCCGGCGGGACCGGCGAGACCGCCCAGCAGGGGGCGCTGTCCGTCGGCGTCGGCCTCGTGCCGTGCACGGGCTCGGTGCTGATCCTGCTCTACGCCATGGCCAACGACATCCTGTACGCGGGCATGATGCTGGTGACGGCGATCGCCGCCGGCATGGCGATCACCATGGGAGGGCTCGGTCTGCTCAGCGTGGTCGCCCGCCGCGTGGTCGCGGCCCGCCTCGAGGCCGGCACGGGCGGCGAGGGGCGTCTCGCCGCGGTGATGGACTACGCCGGCGCGCTCGCGATCACCGCGATCGGCGGCGGGCTGCTCTGGGCGGCGCTCTGACAGTACGGCCGCTCGGGCCGCGGGAGCGGGATCAGGCGACCTTGATCGGCAGCTGGAGCGTGAGGCGGGTGCCGGCGCCGGTGTCCCAGCTCGCCTCGGCGTCGATCTGACGGCACAGCAGGTCGATCAGCTTGAGGCCGAGGCCCGCTGCCCGGTCGCTCGGCATGCCGGGCCCATCGTCGGCGAGCGCGAGGGTGGCGTCGTCGCCCTGATGTCGGAGCGCCACCGACAGCACGCCGCCCCGGTCGCGAAACGCATATTTGAAGCTGTTGGTCAGGAACTCGTTGACGATCAGACCGAGCGCCTGGGCGCGCTCGGTCGCGATCTCGACCTGCGCGATCTCGGTCTCGAGCTTGACCTCGGCCGCCGCTTCGCCGTGGAAATTGTACAGGCTGCCGGTGATCGCCAGCAGGTACTGGCCGAGATCGACCAGATGCGGCTGACCGCTGCTCTCGAGCTGCTGGTTGACCGAGGTCAGCGCGCGGATCCGCTGCGCGACCTTCTCCAGGTTGTCGCGCACCTCGACGTTGGTCACGCCGCCGAGCTGCAGGTTGATCAGGCTCATGAGCTGCTGGTTGTTGTTGCGCACCCTATGCCCCAGCTCGCGCAGCAGCATGTCCTTCTCGGCGGCGAGCGCGGCATTGAGATCGACCAGCCGCGCCTGGTCGATCGCGAACGACAGGATCGTGGCGTAGCCCTGCAGGAACTTGACGTCGTCCTCTGAGAACACGTGGGGCTCGCGGCTGTCGGCCTCGAGGACGCCGAAGACGTGCTGCCGGCTCTTGATGATGACGTTGGCCGCGCTCCTGACGCCGTGCTCGCGCAGCAGCTGAGGAATCCGGAAGCGCTGCTCCTGGTCGAGGTCGTTGGAGATCACCGGCTGGCCGGTGTGCAGCGCGTAGCCCGCGGGCGACCCCATGTCGGCGGCGACCGTCGCGTGGCCGACCACGCCCTCGCTCCAGCCGACTCCGGCGCGCACCAGCAGCGCCTTCGTCTCGGGCAGGTATTCGAGGATCTTGACGAACTTGACCTCGAGACTGCGCGCGGCCTCCTCGGCGGCATCGTGGAGCAGGCGGTCGAAGTCCGCGCCTTCGGCGGCGCGCTGGCCGAAATCGACGAGCTCGGCCCGCTGCTGCAAGAAGCGTTCGCGAAACTGGTCTTCGCTCACGGCCGGCTGCCCCGTGGACTGAGTTGCGGTCGCTGCCTCACGATGCGGCCCGCCCCCAAGCCAGTCGGCGACGGTCGCGCTACCGCACTGAGTGTAGCAGAGCCTCCGGAGCGGCGCAGGGTCGCCGTGCGGCGACCGCTGCGACCAATCGCTCAGGGTTGCGTCGCTCCTGCCTAGCGCAGGGGGATCGCCAGGATGCCCGCCGGCGCGAAGTAGCCGGCGACCTCGGCCGGGCTTGCCTGGCTGACCAGCACGGCGGCATCGCACAGCCCCGAACTCAAGGCTGTCGCGAGCTCGGCGAGCGGTACGGCGGTGGCCTCGAAGCGCAGCGGACCGGGCTGGCGGGCGAGCATGTCCAGGCCGTCATTGGTGCCGCAGATCCGATCGCCCGCGCCGAAGTCGGCGAGCGCGCGCGCGGGGGACGCTTCCGGGACCGCGAGGAAGCCGAGTGCCGGCCGCCGGCCGAGGATGCCGCGGGTCAGCTCCGGCAGGATCGAGCCGGCGTCGAGCGCCAGCGCGACGCCCGCGAACGCGGCTCCCGGACGGGCAGCGGCTGCGTCATCGAGCGGCAGAGCGGCGTGCGCGCTGCCGATGATGACAAAACTCGAGCGCAGCTCCGGTCGACCGCGTGATCGGTCCGGCGCCACCCGGATGGCTGGTCGCGGCGATCAGCGTCGACAGGAGCGCGGGCGCCGAGAGCCCGATCAGGAAGGCTCGCCAGGGGTCGGTCTCCTTGCGGTGGAGGAAGCTGACGAAGCCGCCGATCGCGATCAGCAGCAGCGCGCGGATCAGCCAGCCGATGAAGGCGACCGGCGTGAAGGTGGCGAACACGCTGGCGAAATCGACGGTGATCCCGATGATCGCCTGGGGTGCTACGGACCCGGCGCCACCGTACAGCCAGCGCTGCCAGGAAGGCAGGGGCGGCGAGTTGATCCGGTCAAGCATGGCCGATATTCCTTCTCGCAAATACCCAGTAGTTGAAATATCGCCGAGCGCATCCTGGCGGGGCCGAGCGCCCCGAGTCAGTGAGCTGGGTCACATGCGGAACGCAACGCGCGACTGGGATCGGCCGCCGGCAGGGCCGCGCGACCTGATGCAAAGCGGGATCCATTTCAGGGACTCGAACTGAGCGATTGCTGGCGGGATCACCGAGCGGGCACGTCGGTAGCGCTTGTGCTATGAAGGTCTATGCCCTCGTCGAGCCAAGACCTCGCCGCCTTCCCCGCGTTCGCCGCCGCCGGCGTGCGCGACCTCCAGGCCTTCACCGAGGCCTCGGCGGCGCTCGAGCGCATCACCAGGATCTACGACAAGGGCGTCCGGATCCTGCTCGACGCCTTCGCGCGGTTCTCCCGCGGCGAGGCGCTCGGCGCGCCGGTCGACGCGTTCTATCCGTTCCTCGGCATCGACGTCACGCGCGAGGCGCTCAATCTCGATGCCCGGCTGGCGTTCGGCGCGCTGCACGACCCCGGCGTGTACGGCACGACGCTGACCCGGCCCGAGCTGTTCGCCGAATACTACCGGCGCCAGATCGACCTGCTCGTCCAGCACCACGGCGTGCCGGTGGTGGTCGGCATCAGCGACCGCCGCATGCCGCTGCCCTTCGTGATCGAGGAGAGCACCGCCGACATCCGCCACGACCGGGTGACCGCGCTGCAGGCGGCCTTCCCGCTGCCCGACATGAGCCTGATCGACGATGCCATCGCGAACGGCACCTACCGCTCGCCGCCCGGCGCGCCCAAGCCGCTCGCGCTGTTCACCGCGGAGCGCGTCGACTACTCGGTCGAGCGCCTGCACCACTACACCGCGACCGCGCCCGAGCACGTCCAGCGCTTCATCCTGCTGACCAACTACCAGCGCTACGTCGAGCACTTCGTCGAGTACGCCGAGCGCGCGATCGTCGAGACCGACGAGTTCGAGAGCTTCGTCGAGCCCGGCGAACGTGGTCACGCCGAACCGTCGCCTCGGCGACCAGCCGGCGAGCGGGCGCCGGCCGCGCCATCTGCCGCAGATGCCCGCCTACCACCTGACCCGGCCCGACCGGACCGGCATCACCATGGTCAACATCGGCATCGGGCCATCGAACGCGCGCACCATCACCGACCATCTCGCGGTGCTGCGCCCGCACTGCTGGCTGATGCTCGGCCATTGCGCGGGCCTGCGCCGCAGCCAGCGGCTCGGCGACTACGTGCTGGCCCACGCCTATGCGCGCCTCGACCACGTGCTCGACCACGACCTGCCGCTCGAGGTCGCGGTGCCGCCGATCGCCGAGGTCCAGGTCGCGCTGCAGCAGGCGGTGGTCAACGTCACCGGGCTGCGCGGCACCGACCTCAAGACCCGGATGCGCACCGGCACCGTCGCGACCACCGACAACCGCAATTGGGAGCTGCGCTACGACGAGCTGTTCGAGCGCCTCAACCAGCAGCGCGCGATCGCGGTCGACATGGAGAGCGCCACGGTCGCGGCCAACGGCTTCCGCTTCCGGGTGCCCTACGGGACCCTGCTCTGCGTCTCCGACAAGCCGCTCCACGGCGAGCTCAAGCTGCGCGGCATGGCGAACCTGTTCTACCGCGAGCGCATCAACCAGCACCTCCAGATCGGCCTCGAGGCGATCCGCATCCTGCGCGACGAGATCGGCCCCGACCAGCTCCACTCGCGCAAGCTCCGAAGCTTCGACGAGCCTGCGTTCCGCTGACCGACCCGCCCCGTTCGCGCAGGGGAGATGCGGGCCGTCGGGTTACGGCCCGACCACCGAACGTCGCACCGGGGCTCCCGGAAGATCGCGCGGCGCTCCCATCCAGCCGCCGAGCGCGGCCGCCGCGGCGCCGAGCAGCAGGGCCACGAACGACCAGAAGGAGCCCCGTGACACCGCCTCCGCGGTTGCCTGCGCCGCTTCCCGCGCCTGCTGCTCGGCCGTCGCCAGCGCCTCCTGGTACTGGCTCTCGAGCTGCTGCAGCTGCGCTTCGGCCTCCTCTCTGGTGATGCCCGTCTGCTGCACCAGCTGGTCCACCAGGCGCTGCCGCTCCTGATCCGACACGCCGCCCTCGGCGACCGCCATGACCTGTTGCAGCAGCCCGCCGGCATCCTGTCCACCGGCGCCCTGCTGGCGCTCGCCGAGCAACTGGCGCGCCTGCTGCTCGATCGCGCTCAGCGCGTCGTTACCGATCTCGCTGTCCGCGACCGCGCCGGCGGCCGCCTGGACGCTCTGCCCCGCCGCCTGGAGCGTGCTGCTGAGCGCGCCGAGCGTGCCGCTCACGACCGCGCCGACCGTGGTGGTGACGACGTAGAGCAGGAGCAGGATCGCGACGCTCCAGGTCACGACGCCGTGCAGCAGGCCGTCGATGCGGCGCGGCATGCCGGCAAGGTGGCCGGCGACCCAGCCGCCGACGAACAGCGAGAGCAGGGTGACGATGGCGTAGTAGATGCCGGTGGCGACGCCGAAGGTCGTGGCGCCCGGCGTGTCGCCGGCGGCCGGGTCGACCGTGCTGAGGCCGATGCCGACGCCGAGCAGGCTGAGCAGCAGCTGCAGGCCGAGCGCGATCGCCGCGCCGGCGAGCGCGGCTCCCCAGGACATCCGCCGGAGAGCGGTTGGGGCCGCTGCGGGCTCGGCGACCGCGGTTTGGCCGTAGTGGGCAGAGGGATGTTCAGCTACCATGGAGGGGCTCCTTTCGCCCGCCCGGACGTCTGGCCCGGGCTCGGGCATTGTCGGTTCTGCGGTCGAAAGCCGAGCTCGCTCGCAGCGGCGCTCTGCGCCTCGATGCGGTCTTCGGCAGCGCGCGCG
Source organism: uncultured Alphaproteobacteria bacterium (assembly GCA_963753275.1). Classification (GTDB taxonomy): domain Bacteria; phylum Pseudomonadota; class Alphaproteobacteria; order Geminicoccales; family Geminicoccaceae; genus DATAOG01. The sequence goes on from CAVWCE010000047.1 coordinate 42,700, forward strand.
CACCCGGCGCCATCCAGAGGCCCGGAAGGGCGATTCTCTGGGGCCAACGCGCGGCACGGTGGAAGGTTCCTGGGATCGCGGCCGAGAAAGTCAGAGCCGCAAGGGTAGCGTAGCGCCCGTCGGGAGGTGAACCTTCGGGCGAGCGGCTCGCGCCCGCCGGCGACCGCGCTCGGGCGATCCTCGGCCGCTCCGGTCAGCAAGCGTCCTGCACAGGGCGGGCTGCCGCCGGCGAGGGCCGCTTCAGCTGCGCGCCGCCCCGATCGACAGCCGGATCGGGGCGATCGCGCCCTCGCTGTGCCAGGTCGCGATCAGGCCGTCGCCGGCCGGGAGCTCGAGCTCCAGCCAGTTGCGCGCGCGCAGGAAGCGCCGCCCGAGCCCGGGCAGCGGCAGGAGGCGCACCGTCAGGTCCGGCGCCAGGCGGGTGGTGCGCGCGCCGATCCACTCCAGCGCCTTGACGACCGATGCCGACGGCGGCGGGTGGACGATGCCGGACGAGGTCAGCTGGTAGATCTCGGTCGCGCCGCTGGTGACCAGGCCGAGGGCGCCGAGATGGATCTCGCCCGAGACCGAGGTCACGCGGACCCCGGTCCGGGCGGAGAACTCGAGCAGGTGCCGCAGCAGGTCGCTGCCACTCCGCCCAGTGCGCGGCGCTCGGCCACTGATCGACCAGGTCGTCCTGCCAGGTCTGGTGGCCGGGCATCAGGTCGAAGAAGTGCTCGAGCGGGGCGAGGTGCGGGTTGACGATCGGCATGGTCGAGACCAGCAGCACCTGGCGGCAGTCCGCCATGCTGCGCGAGCGCCGCGCTGAAGGCGCGCCAGCCGGCCTCGCCGATCACCCGCCGCGGCTGCGCTCGCTCCGCAGGTCCGGGGCGAGGATCCCGAGCGCGCCGATGCGGTACGCCCAGCCGAACTGCCCGCCGCTGCGATCGCTGAAGCCCTCGGGCAGCTCGTCCGGCCGCGCGCCGAGCTGGAACAGCGCGAAGTGCTCGCGCGCGGCCCGCCAGATCCCGCGGAAGGTCGGGCACTGCAGCCAGTAGTCCGACCAGCTGCCCCAGCCATCGAAGATGTCGTGGTCGTCCCACATCATCAGCGACGGGATGGTGGCCAGGACCCCGGCGAGCTGGGGCTGGCTCCAGAACCAGCAGTAGCGATCGAAGTAGTCGTCGGCGACCGCCTCCGCCATCGCGGCGGTGAACGGGGCGCGCCGGCGCTGCCACCAGAACCGCCGCCGCCATTCGGCGAGCGCCGGCACCTCGCGCCACATCGGATCGGCATACAGCTGGTCGCCGCCCTGCAGCAGCAGATGGAACGGGCGCTCGGCATGGCGGGCCGGCGAGGTGCAGCCAGCGCTCGTTGCGGGCGGCGGCGCTGTCCCAGGTGTTGCCCTTCTCGCTGCCGTTGCAGGCGGTGTAGGCGAGGTGCAGCGGACCCGGCACCGCCGGCAGCCGAACCCGCCAGCTCTGCGGCCCGATCGCGTAGTCCCGCTCGCCCTCGCCCTGGGCGAGCGGCAGGCCGAAGTCGTAGCGCCAGAGGTCCGCCCGCGGCGCTCGGCGAGACGGCAGGGCGGCACCCGCTCGCCTTGGGTCTCGAGCGCGGCGGGGCTGGTCCCCGGCCGCGACGGCCACCAGCGCGCTCAGTCGCCAGGCACGGTCCCGCACGCCACGAAAGTAGAGCACGGGCCCAAGCACCAGCGACATGCTCGTCTCCAGAGATTCCGGCCATGAGGCGTCGTTCGGCGCGCATTCTGGCGGTGATCGGCGCGCCGCGTCGAGCGGGTTTGCCGGGTGCAGGCGCTGTCGCCCGCCGCCACGCGCGATGCCAGACCATCGCGGCGCTCGCCGACTTCCGGCGGGCGCTCCTTCGAGCACCTGGGCGCCCGCCCGGCCAGGGCGCGCGAGGATTGGCTTGTATGGGCGGGGGAGCTGCTCCAAACTGGCCGTTGAGCGCGAGGGGATCGGGGCGATGCGCAGACAGCCCCGGGGACGCGATGGCGCCTGCCCACGAGGTCGATAGCGAGCATCGAGCCGGCGCAGGGCGACGCCGGCGGATCCTTGCCGCCGGCGCGGTCGTGGCGGTCCTCGGCGGCCTTCTCCCGTTCTGCTTCTTCACGGTGGACCGCGCCGAATATGCCGTGGTGACCCAGTTCGGCGAGCCGGTCCAGGTCGTCACGGCGCCCGGTCTCGGGGTCAAGCTGCCCTATCAGAGCGTCAACAAGTTCGACCGCCGGCTGTTCGTCTACGCGCCGCCGCTGAGCGAGTTCCTGACCCTGGAGAAGTCCGCCGTGGTGGCGGCGAGCGCGATCCTCTGGCGGATCGCCGAGCCCCGCAAGTTCTTCGAGACGGTATTCGACCGGGCGGGCGCCGAGGCGCGCCTGAGCGACATCCTGTTCGCCGAGCTCGGCGCTGCGATCGGGCGCAATCCGCTGACCGCCTTCGTCTCGGTCGCGCCGGGCGAGTACCGCGCCGAGGCGGTGCTCGAGGAGGTGACGCGGACGCTGCGCGAGACGGCGCTCCGCGACTACGGCATCGAGCTGGTCGACGTCCAGCTGCAGCGGTTCGACTTCCCGGAGCGCAACCGGCTGCGGGTCTACGCCCGGATGAAGTCGGAGCGCGCGCGCATCAGCATGAAGTTCCGCTCCGAGGGCGAGGAGGAGGGGCTCAAGATCCGCGCGGCCGCGGACGAGGAGAAGTCCCGGCTGCTCGCCGAAGCCTACAAGGTGAGCGAGCAGCATCGCGGTCGCGGCGAGGCCGAGGCGGCGCGGATCTATGCCGAGGCGCTGGGCCAGGCGCCGGAGCTCTACCGCTTTCTCCGGACGATGGAGGCAACGCGGAAGTTCGTGCGCGCGGGCACGACCATGGTGCTGCCGGCGAATTCCGAGTTGTTCGGCCTGCTTGTACGACAGCAGGCACTACGACCCGGCCGGCGCGTCCGCGGACGTCGCCGACCAGCCGAAGGAGGACGCCGCCGATGGAATGATCATCAGCCGACAAGGGCCGCGCGAGCGGCTGTCCGTGGTTTCAAACCCCAATCGAATCATGATCCAGGGAGGTTCCGATCCAATGTCCGAGTACGGTAGATCAGTAACGACGACCCTGCCCATCCTGTCGGCTGCGGTCGCAGCGGTCGCGCTGAGCTCGTCCGGCTTCGCCGCCGAAGTGGAGTACGACCCGGGCGACACGGTCTACTTCACCTACTGCCACTCGCATCCGCCGGCGTTGCGAATCAATCCGGGCGACACCGTCAAGACCAGCACGCGGGACGCGTCCAACGACGTGTTCTCGACCACCGACGAGACGGTGATGGCCAAGCTCGACCTGTCGGCGGTCAATCCGCAGACCGGGCCGTTCTACATCGAGGGCGCGGAGCCCGGCGACACGCTGGTCGTCCGCATCGACGACATCAGCGCTCAACCGGGACTTCGGCTGGGGCGCCTCGATCCCCTACTTCGGCGCGCTCGCGCCCGAGTACAAGACCGCGATGATCACCGACCCGGCGCCGGACAAGCTGTTCATCTGGCGGCTCGACGCCGAGAAGAACGTCGGCGTTCTCGACCTGCCGAACAGCAAGATCGGCCAGGTCGAGGTGCCGCTGCGGCCGTTCTTCGGCACCATCGGCACGGCACCTGCGGGCAAGGAGTGCTGGAGCTCGCTGACGCCGGGCCCGCACGGCGCCAACATGGACTTCAACGAGGTGGTCGAGGGCGTCACCATGTACTTCCCGGTGTACGAGCCGGGCGCCCTGTTCATGCTCGGCGACGGCCACGCCGCCCAGGGCGACGGCGAGATCGACGGCGCCGCGATCGAGACCTCGTTCGACACCACCTTCACGGTCGACCTGATCAAGGGCAAGACGATCAGCTGGCCGCGGCTCGAGAACGACGAGGTGATCATGTCGATCGGCAGCACCCGGCCGCTGGTCGACGCGCTCCGGATCGCCTGCGCCGATCTGGTCAACTGGCTGGTCGCGGACCACGGCTACGACAAGTTCGAGGCGCTGCAGCTCCTCGGCCAGGCCGCCCGGATCGAGGTCGCCAACGTGGTCGATCCGCAGTACTCGGTCGCCTGCCAGATCGAGAAGAAGTACCTGCCGCCGCAGTAGCGGCGATCGCGGGAGATCGGCTGGAGACCGCTGGCGGTCTCCAGCCGGCCCCAGGGGATCCGGATGATCGACTTTCTGCTCCAGGTCGCGTTCCAGACCTGGTGGATTCTGAAGGAAGCCGCGGTCTTCCTGCTGTTCGGCTTCGCGCTCGCGGGCGTGCTCGCGGTCATGGTGCCGGCGCGGACGCTGATGCGGTTCTTCGGCACCGGCAAGGTCAAGTCGGTGCTCTGGGCATCCGCGATCGGCGCGCCGCTGCCGCTCTGCTCCTGCGGCGTCCTGCCGGCCGCGCTCGGCCTGCGGCGCCAGGGTGCTACCAAGGGTGCCACGGTCTCGTTCCTGATCGCGACGCCCGAGACCGGGGTCAACTCCATCAGCCTGACCTACGCGCTGATGGACCCGATCATGACGATCTTCCGCCCGTGGCCGCCGTGACGACGGCGATCACGGCTGGGCTCACCGTCAACTTCTTTGGCGGCCGGGAGCCCGCGCGTGCCGACGGCGAAGCCCAGCGCCCGACGCCGTCAAGGCCGCGGACGCATGCTGCGACGATGGCCACGCTCATGATGGCCACGCCCATCACCACGGGCACCGCCATCAGCCGGACGCTCCGGGGCCGCGAGCCGGCGGTCGGCAAGCCGCGCGCCGGCCTGCACCGGACGGTCCGGGACATCTATGGCTATGCCTTTCGCGAGCTGCTCGACGAGATCGGCTACTGGCTGGTGCTCGGCATCGTCCTGTCCGGCGTGATCGCGGCCGCGCTGCCACCGGACATCTTCGAGCGCTACCTGGATGATCCCTTGGCCTCGATGCTGGTGATGCTGGTCATCGGCATTCCGCTCTACACCTGTGCGTCCGCCGCGACGCCGGTGATGGCGACGCTCGTGCTGAAGGGTCTCAATCCGGGCGCCGCGCTGGTGTTCCTGCTGGCCGGGCCGGCGACCAGCCTCGGCAGCATCACCGTCCTGTTGAAGTTCCTGGGCGCGCGGGTCGTGGCGCTGTACCTCGCCAGCATCGCGGCGGTGAGCCTGCTCGCCGGGTTCGCGCTCAACTGGACCTACCAGGCGCTCGCGATCGATCCGCGCGCGATCTTCGGGACCGCGAACCACCTTCATTCCGGAACCGCTCAAGGTCGCGAGGCGGGCTGCTCCTGCTCGCGCTGCTCGTGCTCAGCATGCGCCGCACCCATGTGCCGGCCGAGTGGCTCTGGCTGCGCGACCGCTTCGCCGGCCTGAGCGGCATCGGCCTGACCGCCAGAGCGGCTGCAGGTCGGCGCGCTCGCCGCTCTCGTCGCTGCTCTACCTGGCAAGCGGCCTGTTCACCGTCCAGCCGGGCGAGATCGGCCTGCGCCAGCGCTTCGGCGCGATCACCGCGGCCGATCTGGGGCCGGGGCTGCACTATCGGCTGCCGTGGCCGTTCGAGAGCCACCGGATCGTGGCGACCGACCTCGTGCGCCGCGCCGAGTTCGGGTTCCGCAGCGCCGCCGCCGACCTCGGCGCCCGGGCGCTGGCGCGCGACCGCCTGACGGTGGGCGGACCGGGCAATCCGGTGCCGAACGCGATCAAGGCCACCGGCTTCTGGTTCGAGAAGCAGAGCGTGCCCGAAGAATCCTTCCTGCTGACCGGCGACGGCAACTTCATCGACATCCGGTTCAGCCTGCAGTACCGGGTCGTGGACCCGGTCGCCTTCGCCTACGGGATCGCCGAGCCCGAGGCGCTGGTACGCAGCCTGACGCTCGCGGCGCTGCGCTCGCTGGTCGGCACCAGCGGCATCGACGCGGTCTACACCACCGAGCGCGGCGCGACCGAGCAGCGCGTCGCAGGCCGCGTGCAGGACCTCCTGGACCGCTATGGCGCGGGCATCGAGCTGATGTCGGTGCGCCTCCTCTACGTCCATCCGCCGACCGAGGTGCACGATGCGTTCCGCGACGTCGCGAGCGCCCAGGAGGACAAGCTGCGGACCATCAATCGCGCCCAGACCTTCGCCGTCGAGGACGTCAACCAGGCCCAGGGCGAGGCCGCCGCGATGATCGAGGAGGCGCTCGCCTTCCAGGACGAGCGCATCCGACGGCGCCGCCGGCGATGCGAGCGGCTTCGGCCTCAAGGTCGACGCCTATCGGCGCGCCCCCGAGCTGACGCGGTTCCGCCTCCAGCTCGAGACGATCGAGGCGGTGCTGCCGGGCGTGCAGAAGTTCGTTCGTCCCGGCGCCGACGACGTCAAGGAATTCGATCTGTGGCTCCTCGAGCCGCTCGGGCGGCGGCAAGCCATGAGGGCGTCGGGGCATCCGCCGGCCGGGGCAGGGGCGCAGCGGCGCGGCTGCGCCGGACGCTCGCCCTGGCGAGCGCTGCGCTGCTGCTGCTGGCGCTCTATGGTGCGCTGTTCACGGTCGACGTCACCGAGTCCGGCGTGGTCAGCCGGTTCGGCCGGGTCGTCCGGGTGGTGGATACGCCGGGCCTGCACCTCAAGCTGCCGATCGATCGCGTGCGGCCGGTCGATCGGCGGCTGCTCTACTCGCGGCCGGCCAAGGCCGAATACCTGACCTCGGACAAGAAGAACGTCGAGATCCGCAGCCTCGCGCTGTGGCGGATCGCCGACCCGCGGCGCTTCGTCGAGACGCTCGGGACGCGCGCCGCCGCCGAGGTCCAGCTCGCCGACGTGGTGCGTCGCCGAGATCGGCGCTGCGCTCGGCAACTACCCGTTCGCCTCGTTCGTCTCGGCCGCCGACGGAGCAGAGCCGGTTCGAGACCCTGGTCCTGGAGGTCCGCGACGCGGTCGAGGCCTACGCGCTGCCGGCCTACGGCATCGAGGTGGTCGACGTCGAGGTGCGCCAGCTCTATCCTGCCGGAGGCCAACCAGCAGAGCGTGTTCGAGCGCATGAAGGCGGAGCGCGGCAAGATCGCCAAGCAGTTCCGCTCGGAGGGCGAGCGCGACGCCAGCCGGATGATCGCCGAGGCCGAGCGGGAGAAGACCCGGATCGCCGCCATGGCCTACGAGGAAGCGGCGCGCCTCAAGGCCGAGGGCGAGGCGGAGGCGATGCGGATCTACGCCGGCGCCTTCGGCAGGAACCCGTCGTTCTACCGCTTCCTGCGCACGCTGCAGGTCTACGAGACGGTGCTCGACGAGCAGACCACGCTGTTCCTGCCCGCCGAGGCCGAGGTCTTCACGATCCTGCAGGGCGACGGGGCCGGCGGGCCCGGCATCGGACCCGGAGCGCCCGCGCCGGGGACCGACGATCTCGCCGCCGGAGCGCGCCGCGAACGACCGCTCGCCGAGGCCGCGGACCGGTCCCTGCGGCGCCTGTCGAGGAGGCCGTGCCGTGAGCGGCTGGTGGCCGGTCCCGAGCGCGCGCCCGTGGCTGGCTCGCGCTGGCGCCCCTGCTCCTGCTCGCGGCCTAGCTCGGTGCCGGGTTCTACGTCGTCGATACCGACGAGCAGGCGGTGGTGCGCCGCTTCGGCGCGATCGCCGCGCGGGTCGGACCCGGCATGCACTATCGTCTGCCCTGGCCGGTGGACCAGGTCGACGTGGTCAAGACCACCAGCGTGATGAAGACCGGGGTCGGCTTCCGCCTGGCCGAGGGCGAGCGGGCGACGGCCGCCGGCATGGAGCTGCTGACCGGCGATACCAACATCCTGAGCGTGGCGCTGGTGCTGCAGTACGTGATCCGCAACCCGGCCGAGTTCCTGTTCCGGATCGAGGAGCCGGAGACGCCTGATCGGCAGCCTCGCCGAGACCGTGCTGACCGAGACCGTGATCGGCATGGCGGTCGACGACGTGCTGACCACCGGCCGGCTCGCGATCCAGGAGCGCGTCAAGAGCGAGACCCAGGCGCTGCTCGACCGCTACCAGAGCGGGGTCCAGATCACGTCGTCGAGCATCATGACGATCACGCTCGACCCGTCGGTCGCGGAGGCCTTCCAGGAGGTGACCGACGCCATGGCCGATCGCGAGAAGAGCCGCAACGAGGCGCGGATCTACGCCAACAACCTGCTGCCCAAGGCGCGCGGCGAAGCCCATGCCGTGGTGCGCGGGGCGCAGGCCTACCAGCCAGCAGCGCATCGCCGAGGCGATCGGCAACAGCGATCGCTTCCTGGCGCTGCTCGAGGAGTACGAGAAGGCGCCCGAGATCACCCGCTCGCGGCTCTACCTCGAGGCGATGGAGCGGATCCTGCCCAAGGTGCAGATGTACGTGATCGATACCGAGAAGGGCGAGGTACCCCTCAACCTGCGGGTCGGCAGGCCCTGACCCGGCCTGCGCTCCGAAGAGAATGGGCGGGGGCTCGAGCGCGCCGCCGACAACAACCGCTAGACTGCGCGGATGCGGGCGTGCCGTTTGCGGCCGGCGGAGAGCGTGAGCTCGGCCTCGACCAGGTGGTCGGCGGTGACGATCATGGCCTCGTCGTCGACCTTGGCCTCGTTGAGCCGCGCGCCGCCGCCGCGGATCAGCCGCCGCGCCTCGCCCTTCGATGCGGCGAGGCCGCTGAGCGCCAACAGCTCCACGATCGGCATGCCCCTCTCGAGCTCGGCGCGGGGGATCTCGGCGCTCGGCAGGCCGGCGCCGCCGCGGCCCTCGGCCCCGAAGATCGCGCTCGCCGCGGCCGCCGCCTCGCGCGCCGCGCCCTCACCGCGACACAGCCGGGTCGCCTCATCGGCCAGGACCTTCTTGGCCTCGTTCAGCTCGGCGCCCTCGAGGGCCTCCAGGCGTTCGATCTCGGCCAGCGGCAGCTCGGTGAACAGGCGGAGGAAGCGACCCACGTCGGCATCGTCGACGTTGCGCCAGTACTGCCAGTAGTCGAAGTGGGACAGGCGATCCTCGTTGAGCCAGACCGCACCTTGCGCGGTCTTGCCCATCTTGGCGCCGGAGCCGGTCGTGATCAGGGGCGAGGTCAGGCCGTAGAGCTCGCGGCCCTCGGCCCGGCGGCCGAGCTCGACGCCGTTGACGATGTTGCCCCACTGATCCGAGCCGCCCATCTGCAGGCGGCAGTCGTGGCGGCGCGCGAGCTCCAGGAAGTCGTAGGCCTGCATCACCATGTAGTTGAACTCGAGGAAGGTCAGCGGCTGCTCGCGCTCGAGCCGCAGCTTGACCGACTCGAAGGTCAGCATCCGGTTGATCGTGAAGTGGCGGCCGACCGTCGCGCAGGAACGGGACATACTCGAGCCGGTCCAGCCAGTCGGCGTTGTTGACCAACAGCGCGTCGTCCGGTCCCTCGCCGAAGGTCAGGAAGCTCGCCAACGAGCGTCGGATGCCGGCGATGTTGCGCGCGAGCGTCGCGTCATCGAGGAGCTGACGGCTCTCGTCCCTGCCCGACGGGTCGCCGACCTTGCTGGTGCCGCCGCCGGTCAGCGCGATCGGACGATGCCCGGTCTGCTGCAGCCAGCGCAGCATCATGATGCCGACGAGGTTGCCGACGTGGAGGCTGTCGGCGGTGCAGTCGAACCCGATGTAGGCGGTCAGCCGGCCCTCGGCCGCGCGCGCATCGATCGCCTCGAGGTCGGTCGCCTGATGGACGAAGCCGCGCAGGGCCAGCTGGTGGACGAACTCCGATCGGTGGCGGCTCATCGCCCGGCTTGCGCCATCGCGGTCTCGGGCTCCTGGCTGAGCGAGGCGTCGAGATAGCTCTCGACCGCCCGGCCGAGCTCGGCGAGATGCCCGCTGAAGAAGTGATCGGCCCCCGGGATCACCTCGAGGTCGATCTTGATGCCGCGCTGCTGCGACAGCTTCTGGACCAGCTTGGCGACCAATTCCTGCGGCACCAGGCTGTCGTTGCCGCCGTGCACGATCAGCCCCGACGACGGGCAGGGCGCGAGGAAGCTGAAGTCGTACATGTTGGCCGGCAGCGCGATGCTGAGGAAGCCATGGACCTCCGGGCGCCGCATCAGCAGCTGCATGCCGATCCAGGCGCCGAAGGAGAAGCCGGCGACCCAGCAGCTGTTGCTGTTGGGGTTGTGCTGCTGCATCCAGTCGAGCGCCGCGGCGGCGTCGCGCAGCTCGCCCTGGCCGTGATCGAAGCTCTCCTGCGAGCGGCCGACGCCGCGGAAGTTGAAGCGCAGCACCGAGAAGCCGCGGCGGACGAACATGTGGAACAGGTCGTAGACGACCTTGTTGTTCATCGTCCCGCCATGCAACGGATGCGGGTGCAGGATCAGCGCCAGCGGAGAGTTGGCCCGCGGGTCGTGGTGGTAGCGCCCCTCCAACCGGCCATCGGCGCCGTTGAAGATCACTTCGGGCATGATTTTCTCCTCACGCGGGCCAGCAGCGCCAAGCGCAACCCGGGCCTGCCCCCAGGTTGCGCCGGACGAACCTCGACTGGCTTGCTCGCCAGGTAGTTGACCCGAACCCGCGGCCGCTTATATTCGACTTTGAGAAGCGGTCCCACGCGACTGTTGACGGCGGAATCAGGACGGCGCAGGCACTAATCGGACGGGTTTCCTTTAGCGTGAAGCCGGTCCGAATTGCAATCCCCAACTGCGGCACCCCGTTATGTTCAAGCGACTTGCCGACGACATCCAGGCGGTAGCCGACCGCGATCCGGCGGCGCGCTCCAAGCTCGAGGTCCTGCTCTGCTACCCCGGCGTGCATGCGGTCATCTTCCATCGCGTCGCCCATGCTCTCTGGCGCCGCGGCTGGATGCTCAGCGCCCGCATTCTCTCGCAGATCGGTCGGTGGCTGACCGGGATCGAGATCCATCCCGGCGCCCAGCTCGGCCGGCGCCTGCTGATCGACCATGGCATGGGCGTGGTGATCGGCGAGACCGCGGTCGTCGGCGACAACGTCACCTTGTACCAGCAGGTCACTCTAGGTGGTGTGTCGCTCGATCCAGGCAAGAGGCATCCGACGGTCGAGGACGGCGTGGTGATCGGCGCCGGGCGCCGCGGTGCTCGGGCCCGCTCACGATCGGCAAGGGCGCTCGGGTCGGCTCCAACGCCGTGGTGCTCAAGGACGTGGCGCCCGGCGCCACGGTGGTCGGCATCCCGGCCCGGCCGATCGGGCCGCAGCCGGTGGTCACCGAGACCTGCTTCCCGGCCTACGGCACGGCGCCCGGCGCCGCGGTCGACCCGGTCGCCCGGGTGATCGACCGGCTGACCGAGCGGCTGGACGAGCTCAACGCGCGGATCGCCGAGCTCGAGCAGCAGCACGGCGGCGCGCCCGGGGACGGCTCCGAGGAGCGGCGCATCGCCGCATCCTAGCGCCGCGCCGATGAGCCGCAGCGCATCGTTGCGCGCGAGCTACCTCGACTACAACGCCACGGCGCCGGTCAAGCCGGCGGTGATCGAGGCGATGGTCGAGGCGCTCGGCGCGACCGGCAACGCGTCGTCGGTGCACCACGCCGGGCGGGCGGCGCGCCGCATCGCTCGAGCGCGCGCGTGAGGCGGTCGCGGGTCTGGTCGGTGCGGCGCCGGACGCGGTGGTGTTCACGAGCGGCGGCACCGAAGCCAACAACCAGGTCCTTGGCGGGATCGGCGCGCGGTGCCTGGTCTCGGCCATCGAGCACAATTCGGTGCTCGCCGCCGCGCCTGGCGCCGAGCGCCTGCCGGTCGACGGCGAGGGCCGGATCGAGCTCGCGCGGCTCGGCGGAGCGCCTCGCCGCGGTCGAGCCGGCGTTGGTCTCGGTGATGCTGGCCAACAACGAGACCGGCGTGATCCAGCCGATCGCCGAGGTCGCCGAGCTGGCTCGCCGCCACGGCGCGCTGGTCCACTGCGATGCCGTGCAGGCCGCAGGCAAGCTGCCGATCGACCTTCGGGCGCTCGGCGTCGACTTCCTCACCCTGTCCGCCCACAAGCTCGGCGGGCCGCAAGGGGTGGGCGCGCTGGTCCTGGGCGAGGGCATCGAGCCGGCGGCCCTGCTGCGGGGCGGTGGCCAGGAGCGGCGCTGGCGGCCGGGCACCGAGAATCTGCCCGGCATCGTCGGCTTCGGCCGCGCCGCCGAGCTCGCGCAGGAGGACCGGGGCTGGCGCGCGCGGACGGGCGCGCTGCGCGACCGGCTCGAGGCCGAGGTCCTGGCGGCGGCACCAGCGGCCCGGGTCTACGGCCGCGGCGCCGAGCGGCTCGCCAACACCAGCTGCCTCGGCATGCCCGGGGTCGGCAATCAGACCCAGCTGATCGCGTTCGACCTCGCCGGCATCGCGGTCAGCACCGGCTCGGCCTGCTCGTCCGGCAAGGTCGGGCCCTCGCACGTGCTGGCCGCGATGCGCATCGAGCCGGGCGAGGCGGCGAGCGCGATCCGGGTGAGCCTGGGTTGGGCCAGCACCGCCCTCGACGTCGACCGCTTCGTCGCCGCCTGGATCGCGCTGCATGCCCGCAAGAGCGGCCATGCGCGGGCGGCGCCGGCGTAGCGGGCTGCCTCGGGCGGCTGGCCGCGGCTTGCTTTTGGCCCTGAGATCACGACATAAGCGGTGACCAGCCAACCTCCTCGGTGGGAGGGTGGGAAGGATCGAGCGATGGCCCAGGTAGCGATGCCCGACGTGTTGTCATTGACGCCCGGCGGCGGTCGGCCGCGTGCGGCATCTCGTGCAGACCGTCGGCGCGGGCGCGGCAGGGCATCCGGGTCGGCGTGCGGACCGCGGGCTGCTCGGGGCTCACCTACACGATCGACTTCGCCCGGGAGATCGGCGCCGAACGAGCAGGTGATCGAGGCCGACGGGGTCAAGGTGGTGATCGACCCGAAGGCGGTGATGTACCTGATCGGCACCGAGATGGACTTCGTCGAGGACAAGCTCGGCGCGAGCTTCCAGTTCCGCAACCCGAACGAGGCCGGCCGCTGCGGCTGCGGCAAATCGTTCACGGTCTGAGCGCGCGAGCGATCGAGATCCCGGTCCGATGCCGCGGCTGACCTTCATCGACACCGCCGGCGGGCGGCGCGAGGTCGAGGCGGCCGCGGGCCTCTCGGTGATGCAGATCGCGCGCGAGCACGATCTGGTCGAGGGCGCCTGCGACGGGTCGCTCGCCTGCGCGACCTGCCACGTGATCGTCGAGCCGCTCGATGCCGCGCGCCTCGGCGATCGCGAGCCCGGAGGAGGAGGACATGCTCGACCTCGCGGTCGGCGTGCGGCCGACCTCGCGCCTGGGCTGCCAGATCGTCCTCACCGAGGAGCTCGACGGCCTGACCGTCCATCTGCCGGCCGCCGGCTGAGCGCGGCCCCCACCACGCCGATGCGCTCCGGTCTGAACCTCGCCGCGCGGCCCCGGCCGAAGGCCGCGTCGTGGTCGCGATGTCGGGCGGCGTCGACAGCTCGTGCACGGCCGCGCTGCTGGTCGCCGCCGGCTATGAGGTGATCGGCGTCACGCTGCAGCTCTACGATCACGGCGCAGCGCTCGGGCGCAAGGGGGCGTGCTGCGCCGGGCAGGACATCCACGACGCCCGCCGGGTGGCCGAGCGCCTCGACATCCCGCACTACGTGCTCGACTTCGAGCAGCGCTTCCGCGAGCAGGTGATCGAGGACTTCGCCGCGAGCTACGCCGCCGGCCGGACGCCGATCCCCTGCGTGCGCTGCAACCAGCGGGTCAAGTTCCGCGACCTGCTGGAGGTCGCCCGCGATCTCGGGGCGGACGCGCTCGCGACCGGCCACTACGTCCGCCGCGAGGACGGCCCGGCGGGCGCCGAGCTGCACGGCGCGCTCGATCCGCGGCGCGATCAGAGCTACTTCCTGTTCGCCACGACCCGCGAGCAGCTGGACTTCCTGCGTTTTCCGCTGGGCGGGCTCGCGAAGGACGAGACCCGGGCGCTCGCCGGCCGCTTCGGCCTCGCGGTCGCCGCCAAGCCCGACAGCCAGGACATCTGCTTCGTGCCGCAGGGCAGCTACACGCGGATCGTCGAGCGCCTGCGCCCGGACGCCGCCGAGCCGGGCGAGATCGTCCACGTCGACGGCCGGCTGCTCGGCCGGCACGACGGCCTGATGGGGTTCACGGTCGGCCAGCGGCGCGGCCTCGCGGTCGCGACCGGCGAGCGCCTCTACGTCGTCCGCCTGGAGCCCGAGCGCCGGCGGGTGGTCGTCGGCCCGAAGAGCGCGCTCGCCTGTGGCGCGGCCGAGCTGTCCGAGGTCAACTGGCTGGGCGACGAGCCGCTGCCGCTGGATGGCGTCGAGCTGACGGTCAGGCATCGGGCGCGCGAGCCGGTCGTCGCGGCCCGGGTCCTGCCGACGGCGGCAGCCGGTGCCCGGGTCGAGTTCCGCGAGCCCCAGGCCGGGGTCGCGCCCGGCCAGGCCTGCGTGTTCTACCGCGGCACACGGGTCCTGGGCGGCGGCTGGATCGAGCGTTCGGAAGGCTTGCCGCAGGCTTGACCGGGCCGGCGGCCGAGCCTATAGGCTGCGGCGATTGGGGCGGAGTAGCTCAGTTGGTAGAGCAGTGGAATCATAATCCATGGGTCGGGGGTTCGAGTCCCTCCTCCGCTACCAAACAAATCAAAGACTTAGGCCCCTCCTGGGGCCTTTTTCATGTCGCAAGCGGCTTGCAACAAGCGCCAGCGGATAATTATAACAAGCGTTTTCAACGATTTCTGGACAGCGACGCTGGCGCCGTGCGACAAGGCTGCGACATGGCCGAACTCGATCTCGAGTTCCCTAACGGTCGCGGCAAGGTCGAGAACCATGCCAACATCCTGCATCGCGGGTTCCACCCGGTACAGGTTGCGGCCGGGATCGTGACCAGGACGGCGCGCCGAAGTACAGCCTTCACGCGCTGCGACACGCTGCCGCGGCGCTGCTCATCGACGACGGTACCAGCCCGAAGCGGCTGCAGGCGATCATGGGCCGCGAGTCAATCCAGATGACCTTCGACCTCTATGGCTATCTGTTCGATCTGCGCGACGATGACCGCGACGGGATGGAGCGCTTCGGCGCGCGGCTGCTGGCCGCGAGCTGAGCCGCCCCGATGGCCTCTGGAACGTCATACAGTCCATCGACGCTTGGTGGAAGCTGGCGGTGGCGCTCGCGCTGCCTCGCGGCGGTGACCACGTCGGCATCCAGCAAATCGAGGCGGAGGTGCGCACGGCGCCCACAGTGGAGCGCATTGCGGCGCCGCGCCACGGCAACGCTCATCGAGCCCCTGGCCGAGGCGGATCGGCCGCCTCCGCCGCTCCCGCCGAGCGGTGATCCCCGTCGGGATCGGCTGCGGCTGGCCACCCCGCCAGACCAGGAGTGGATCTTAACTGCACTCATTGCCGCCCCTCTCGATGAACCTGATCCGGACGTCATCTACGAAGGCCCCGGAAGTAAAGGTGGAGAAGGAGGAGCCTTCCTCGGCGCAGATCTGAAATCTGAGCTGGACGACGCAGCTCCTCAGTATGATCTTACTGCGAACCAGCAGCCAGGGTGTTTCTTCAAGTACTGGTGGATCATCAGCAGTACTGAACTCTTCAGCCGGTTCGAACGGCGGGAGCGCTGGAGGAAGCCCGCCGCCCCCTTCCACGATGGTGTGCGTTGGGTCTCCTCTGGTCCAGAAAATGCCGTCCGTAGCGACCCTGACCAATTCAAGAGCGCCCTGGTGCGTCACGAGCCTCGCGCGAAACGCGTCGGAGGGGTGGAACGTTAGATTTGCCTTAAAGTCGCGAAACGCACCCGGAATTCCGCTAATGCGAGCGTTCGATCGGTCGGAGCGAGTACGTGCGTGCTGTTCAGGGAACTGCAAACTCCTCCTATGGCGTTAGGAACTCGTGAGCAAGAATGCAGAGAAATTCCCTTCGAAGACCGCATCCTCCGTAATTCTCCCGCACCGCCGAGTCCCTCCCAGGGGTCCAAGACGCCGTTCTCAAAATCACCGTTTCCGGGGTCTTGAGCCGCTCCAAATTCACAGGTCATTGCCGCTAATGCACAGCCCAGAACCAGGTTCCTAAGGCATCGAAAGATCGTGTCCATGACAACTCTCCCTATGTGGGCGGATGAATGCTATTCCGACACTAGTGCACAGAGGCGTTCAGAAGATTCACCTTTCGGCGCCCTAGTATCGCCGGAACCGAGGAAGTACGGCGTGCGCCGCCAGGGACGGATGAATTTTTTGTCTGCTCCTGTGCACTAGGAAGCGCGCAACCCAACGAATTATACATGAATCCTCGGTTGAAGCTTTCTATCGTCCGCACAATTCGGCTTAAGGATTTCCACCGGATCGACACCTGGCTGATCAAGCATTTACGCGACCGCGCGCGAGAAGGGCCTGCATGTCGATCACATCATCCCGCTCGCAGGGTGTCGGCGCGTGCGGGCGTCGCGGGCTTCACATGCCCGACAACCTCCAGCTGCTCACGCCTGAGGAGAACCTGGCCAAGGCCAACCGGCTGTGACCGCTGCTGGACCGGCGAGTGGTAAGGTGGCGTTCGGCAAGCCATGCCGGCGGGGGGGCGCCGAAGACCGCTTTCGAGGCGAACCGGAGCCGCTGCGACAAGGATGCGACAAACCAGGCTCTAACCACCAGACCGCATAGAGTTTCAGCGGTATTATAATCCATGGGTCGGGAGTTCGAAGTCCCTCCTCCGCTACCAGACCCTCTTCATGCCCGATGTCGCTTTCGAGTCGCCCGGCGGCGAACCCGCCGGCGCCATAGTAGCGCACCCGACCTCGCCAAATTCAGCCTCAGAGCGGCGGCGCCGACCGGCGCCGCACGCTCCAGTTCCAGACGGCCGCGATGCTTGGGACGTGGCGCGCTCAGCGTTCGCGCGGGTTCAGCTGTCCGCGCACCTCGCCGGCGGGGAAGTCGTCGCTGTGGACATTCGCGTAGACGCTGCTCTGCCGGATCAGGCGGGCCAGCCCCTCGAGGTCGCCCGCCGCGATGATGGTCACCGCCGGATCGCCCTCGGTGACCGCCTGCACGTCGGCGGCGACGATGTCGCCCTCGATCACCTCCGGGGACGGCGGGCAGGCGCGCACGGTCGCGCCGGCCGGGGTGTTGCCCTCATTCGAGCACAGGAAGGCCACGATGCCGCCGTTGTTGCCGGGGTTGGCGATGTGCAGATGCGCCTGGGTGACGTCGCTGTCGTCGAAGCCGACGTTGTACTGCAGGCGGAATTCGATCCGGTCGTCGAAGAGCCGGGCCCGGAAGTTGCCGGTGCCGTCGGTGATCACCGGCGGGTTCTCGTTGCCGCCGAGCAGGCGCTCCGCCCGCCTGACCTGTTGGGCCGATGCGGCGTCGCCGAGCACGAGCATGCAGCCGGCCGATGCCAAGATCATCAAACCGAGACGCTTCATTGGTGTCCTCCCTTGCGCGGAGATCGCGCTGCGATCTGCGCCAGCCGATAATCGGTGCGCGTGGGCACCCCTGGCTTAATTCCCGGCGGGGCCCGCCTATTCCAGGTTTCCCGACGATTTCGCTCGGAGCGTGGCGGTGGAGCGATGGAGTGGAGCGATTTCGCCCGAGAAGCATTCCTGCTGAATGAGAGCCGCACTTCGATCAAGGAGCCGACGATGCACCCGATGGACGCTGAGATGAGGCGCTGCGTCGACGACTGTCTGGCCTGTCACCGTATATGCCTGACCACGCTTTCCCAGCACTGCCTCGACGTCGGCGGCGAGCACGTGGAGCCGCGCCACACGCGGCTGATGCTGGCCTGCGCCGAGATCTGCCGGACGAGCGCCTTCTTCATGGAGCTCGGGACCGAGTTCCACAAGCGCACCTGCGCGGTCTGCGCGGAGGTCTGCGCCGAGTGCGCGACGAGCTGCGAGGCCTTCGACGACATGCAGGAATGCGCGGAGATCTGCCGCCGGTGCGCCGAGAGTTGCCGCCGCATGGCCGCCTGAGCGCGATTCCCGGCCGAGCCGTGGCAGCTCCTGCGCGGGCCGCCGCCTGATCAGCGCGCCGGTGCCATGGGAGACGCTTGACGCCACCGTCCGGGCGGTGTGGTATCGCTCTCGGGTGTTCCTGGTGGCCTCAGGACCAGGTCGCGCTCCAAGCGACGCGTGCAGCAAGGGGGGAGATACGATGCGGGTGGTCGCGCGATCCTGGCTGGCGGCGCTCGGCGGCTCGGGCCTGCTGGCGGGTGCGGCCGCGGCCCAGGTGCCCGAGGGTGCCGCGCTCGGCACCCAGGAGGACCATCCCACCCGCACCCTGCCCGAGCCGCCGCCGCACTGGGTCTACATCCTCGAGCCGGTCTTCCCCTATCTGGTCGCCTCCAAGGTCTGGATCCTCGACGGCGACACGCTCGAGTTCGAGGGCATGGCGAGCGCCGGCTACACCGCGAACCTCGTGCTGAGCCACGACAGAAGCGCCTTCTACGTCGCCGAGACCTACTGGATCGCGGGCACGCCGCGGCGACCGCACCGACGTGGTCACCACCTACGACACGCGCACCCTCAACCCCACGCGGCGAGGTCGCTGCTGCCCGAGGGGCGCTTCCTGGTCGTGCCGAAGAAGCACAACGCCCAGCTCACGACCGACGGCCGCTATCTCCTCTCCTTCAACATGGACCCGGGCTTCGGGCTCAGCGTCGTCGACGTGAAGGAGAACCGCTACGTCGGCGAGATCGAGACCGGCGGCTGCAGCCTCGCCTTCCCGACCGGGCCGGCGAGCACCGCCTCGATGTGCCCCGACGGCGCGTTCGCGCACGTGACCTTCGACGCGCAGGGCAAGGCCGAGATCGAGTACAGCGAGCCGTTCTTCGATTCCGAGAACGACCCGGTGTTCGAGCACGCGGCCACTGCACCGCCCGGCGGCCGCAGGCTTCTTCGTCTCCTACGAGGGCTGGGTCTATCCGGTGACGCTGAAGGGCATGCCCAAGGTCGGCGAGCGCTGGCGGCTCCAGGGCGAGGGCGAGGCGCGGGCTGGCGCCCGGGCGGCTGGCAGAACGCCGCCTACCACGCGCCGAGCAACCGCCTGTTCGTGCTGATGCACGAGGGCGGCATCTGGACCCACAAGCAGGCGGGCGAGGAGGTCTGGGTGTTCGACGCCGACCAGCCACGAGCTGCCTCGAGCGGCTGCCGCTCGAGCACCACTCGCACTCGATGACCGTCAGCCAGGACGACCAGCCGCTGCTGTTCGCGCTGACCGAGACCGCGCATGCTGCAGGTCTACGACGCCACGACCTACGCCCACAAGGGCACCAAGGAGGGCATCGGCATCTCGCCCTACCTCCTCTACACCTTCGGCGAATGAGCCGATGACGGTCGACCCGGCCTTCTCGTTGCTGGCGCTGCTGCTGCTCGCCGGGGTCCTGGCGGCGGCGGCGGTCGCCAAGCTGCAAGGAGCCTCGCGCTGTTCGCGGGCGTGGTCGAGCAATACGCGCCTGCTGCCGCCGGCGCTGGTCGCGACCCTTCGCCTGGGCGCTGCCGGTGGTCGAGCTCGCGGCGGCGCTCGGGCCTTCTGCTGCCGGTGAGCCGCCCGCCGGCGGCCGCCGCTGCTGATCCTTCTGCTGCTGGCGTTCGCCGCGGCGATGGCGATCAACCTCGCGCGCGGCCGCAGCGACATCGACTGCGGCTGCTTCATCGGCGGCCAGAGGCAGCGCATCAGCTGGCCGCTGGTCGGCGCGCAACCTGGTGCTCGCGGGCTTCGGCCTGACCCTGCTGGCAGAGCGGCGAGCGGGCGGCCGCTCGCCGCGCTCGACTGGCTCACGGTCGCTCGCCGCTGCCGCGGCCTGCTGCCTGCTCTACGAGGCGCTCGGGCGGCTGTTCGGCCTCGCTCCGCGGTCCGCAGGGCGGGCGGCCTGAGGCGATGGAGCCGCTCGTCGTCTCCCAGATCGTCTTGTGGATCGTCATCGTCGTGCTGGCGCTCACCGTGGTGGCGCTGGCCCGGCAGATCGGCGTGCTGCACGAGCGCGTCGCACCGCTCGGCGCGCTGACCACCAAGACCGCGGTCGAGGTCGGCCAGCCGGCGCCGCGCGTTCGACGTGATCGACCTCGCCGGCCGGCCGGTGCGGATCGGCGGCGCGCAGCGCCGACGGGCGCAGCCAGCTCCTGCTGTTCGTCTCGCCGTCCTGCCCGATGTGCAAGAAGCTGCTGCCGGTCGCGCGCTCGTTCGCGCGGAGCGAGCGGCAGGGCGTCGCGATCGTGCTGATGGGCGACGGCGACCGGCCCTCGCACGAGGCGCTGGTCGCCGAGCACCGGCTGGAGGACGTGCCGTTCGCGCTCGCGCCGATCGTCGGCATCAACCTCGGCATCGGCCGGCTGCCGCACGCCGTGCTGATCGATGCCGCGGGCATCGATCCGCTCCAAGGGCATCGTCAACAGCCGCGAGCACCTCGAGAGCCTGCTGGTCGCGCAGGAGACCGGCTACGCCTCGATGCAGGACTATCTGCGGGGCAGCGCCCCCGCGACCGCCGGCGCCCCGCCCGGCAGCCAGACGACGGGAGGATCTCAGCATGATGCTCGACGCGTTCGACCGCATGATGGAGAGCGCCAGCCGGCAGATCGCGCAGCGCAGCTCGCGCCGCAGCGTGCTGGCCCGGCTCGGCACCGCGCTGATCGGCGGCGCGCTCCTGCCGATCCTGCCGGTCGACCGCTCCGGGCGGATGAAGCTCGCGCACGCCAACGAGTTCGCCAAGACCGCCCAGACCTAGCGATCCCACCGCCTGCAACTACTGGCGCCACTGCTCGTCCGACGGCTACCTGTGCGAATGCTGCGGCGGCACCTACAACCAGTGCCCGGCCGGCTCGATCGCCTCGCCCACCAGCTGGGTCGGCACCTGCGTCAATCCCGACGACAATCAGGCCTACCTGATCGCCTATCAGGACTGCTGCGGCAAGGACAGCTGCGGCCAGTGCGCCTGCCTCGGCACCGAGGGCGAGATGCCGAGCTACCGGCCCGAGCTCAACAACGACATCATCTGGTGCTTCGGCGCGCCCTCGATGGTCTACCACTGCTCGAGCCAGGTGGTGATCGGCAAGGCGTGAGGCGCGGCGCCGCCGCCGCTCGGCCTGTGGCTGGCGGCGGCGCTGCCGGCGGCGGCCGCCGACTACCAGCCGGGCGCGCCGCTCGAGACCTTCACCGGCGCGCGCGCCGACTACACCTTCCGCTGCCGCGGCTGCCACGGCTTCGCCGGCGAGGGCACGCCCGGCCACGTGCCGCGCCTCGACGGCTTCGTCGGCTTCTTCACCCAGGTCGAGGGCGGCCGCGACTACCTGATGCGCGTGCCGGGCGTCGCCCGCGCCAAGCTCGACGACGCGCGCCTCGCGGCGCGTGCTCAACTGGATGCTCGAGACCTACGGCGGCGACCACGTGAGCGCCGGACTTCGCGCCCTACACCGCGGCCGAGGTCGGCGCGGCGCGCAAGGAGCCACTAACCGCTGAGCGGGCGGCGACCCGGGCGCGGCTGATCGAGGAGCTGCGCGCGCAGGGGCTGATCGGGCCGGGCGAGGACGCCGGCCTGCCGCTCGCTCAGCCCGCCCGGCAGAGCGACGCGCCGTAGTCGAGGCCAGGCGGCGCGGCGGCGCGCTGGCTGCCGGGCGCCCGCACCTCGATGATCCCCATCATGCCGGCATCGCCATGCTCGGCGATGTGGCAGTGGAACACGCTCTTGCCGGCGACGTCGCGGAACGGGATCAGGATCTCGACGCGCTCGCCCGGCACGAGGTTGATCGTGTCGCGCCAAGCCCGCTCGCCGACCTCGACGCCGTCGCGCCGCCAGACCTGGAACGGCCAGGTGTGCAGGTGAAAGACGTGGTCCTGGGTGTCGACGTTGGCGATCTCCCAGAGCTCGAGGTCGCCCTGGCGCGCCACGATCGGCGCGAGCTGCTGCTGGCCGTCGGGCGCGAGGAAGGCCATCGCCATCCGGAAGCTCCGCCGCACCGCCACCGCCTGCGGATCGAGCCGCTCGACGCGCGCGAGCCGCTCCGGCAGCGACGCCGCCCCCGGCCGGTCCGCCGCCACGCTGAGCAGCGCCTCGGGTCGCGACGGCTCGCGCTTTGCGCCGCGATTGTAGGGCTTGTGCAGCAGCTCGACCGCGCTCCGGGCCGTCCAGCGCCAGCAGCAGGTCGAGCCGCTGGGCGGGCGTCAGCAGCACCTCGTCCAGCGCGCGCGGCGCCTCGAGCAGGTGGCCGTCGTAGGCTGCCACCTGGAGCGGCCGCCCGTCCGCGCGCGCCAGCAGCAGCATCCGCGCGTTGCAGGCGTTGACCAGCCGCAGCCTGACCAGCGGCCGCGCGACCCGGAGCCGCGGCCGCAGCGCGCCATTGACCAGCACGAGCCGCCCGCTCTTGCCGCGCGCCCAGTCGGCGCCGACGTGGAGCGCCGGGCGGCCGTCGGCGAGGCTGATGTCCTTGATCACCAGCACCTCTTCCGGCAGCCCGGCGAGCGCATCGGGGACGGCCGGATCGATCACGAGCGGCCCGGCGAGCCCCTGCCAGAGCTGCCGCGCGAGCAGGCCGTGGCGATGCGGGTGATACCAGAAGGTCCCGCCATAGCCTTCGGGCACGGTGACCTCGTAGGAAAAGCTGTCGCCGGGCGCGACGCTCACGAACACGTTGTCATGGTTGTCCGCGGGCGAGACGTGCAGCCCGTGGAAGTGCAGGTTGGTCGGCTCGGCGAGCCGGTTGACGAGCCGCACCCGCAGGCTCTGCCCCTCACGCGCGCGGATCAGCGGCCCCGGGAAAGCTGCCATTGTAGGTCAAGAGCCGGACCCGCTCGCCCGCCAACTCGACCACCGCCTCGCGCGGCCTCGAGCTCGACCTCGACCGGCGGCGAACCGACCGCAGCGCCGAGCGAGCCGGCGAGCCCGCAGCCCGCGAGCGCCGCGCCAGCCTGCAGCAGCCGCCGGCGATCCAGCACCGGCATCGCCGCTCAGCCCGGCTCCGCCAGGTCCGCGAGCCGCAGGACGCGGCCCGCGAGCTCGGCCCGGCCTTGGGCCTTGCGCCAGAAGCGCTGGTCGGCGGTCACGTAGACCGCATCAAGATGAAGGGCCAGCGCCAGTAGGCGCAGTCGTAGACGGCGTGGTCGAGCGCTGGCAAGGCCGAGCGCCGCCGGCAACGGCTCCTCGCCCTGCCACAGGTAGCGGCGCGCTGCGCAGGCGGGCCAACAGATCCGTCGCCTCGCCATCGTCGATCGCCCCGGATCGATCCGTTTCCAGAGGACGTTCGCGAGCTCGAGGAAGATGAACGCGGGCGCATGCAGCTGCGCCCCGCCGGTCACGAGCCGTTCGGCAAGCTCGCTGCCGTCCTCCGGCAGCGCCCATTTGACCGCCACGCTGGCGTCGACGACGAACGGGCTCACTCCTCCCAGCCCGAATCCCGCGAGCGGCGGATGAGGTCGGTCATTCCGAGAAGTCCCGTCCTTCGAGCCTCGCGGTGCTCGCGCTCATTCACAAAGGCCTGCCTGTCCCCCAGAGCCTGCTCGAGGATCAGCCGATGCTCGGCCTCGGCCGAACGGCCATGCTCGCGGCGCGCAGCTTGAGCCTGCGGATCAACGCATCGTCCACGTTGCGCACCGTCAGGACGCCCACACGTCGAACTCCTCTTGCTCTGCCAAATGACGGCAGCACGCTACGTCGGGGCGCAATCTGGCGTCAATGACTGCACGTGCTCAGCGCACGCGCCAGCGCTGGGTGCGCAGCAGCACGCCGCGGGTCGCGAGCATGTGGGCAAAACGCGCGGCGACGTTGGTGTAGAAGATCATCATGCCCATCGCCGCGGCGGGCGCGATCGCGCCGGCGTCGTCCATGTTGAGCACCGCGACCGAGGCGAGCGTGGTGTCGCGGCGAGTAGAGGAACACCACCGCCGAGACCGTGGTCATCGCGTTGACGAACAGATAGATCGAGATGTCGAGGATCGCCGGCAGGCAGACCGGCACCGTGACCCGCGTGAACACCTTGGTGACCGGCTGCTTGAGCGAGGCCGAGACCGCCTCGAACTCCGGGTCCATCTGCTTGAGCGCGGTGACCGCGGTGAGATGCGCCACGGTGTAGAAGTGGGTGACCGTGCGAGATCACCAGGATCGCCAGCGTGCCGTAGAGCGACGTGCAGCGGGTTGGCCGGGTCGTTGAAGAAGAAGACGTAGGCGAGGCCGAGCACCATGCCGGGGATCGCCATCGGCATCATCGCCAGGAGGTGGAGCCCGGCGCGGCCGTGCGCGAAGCCGCGCGCCTTCTCGACCACGTAGGCGCCGAGGAAGACCACCACGGTGCCGATCGCCGCGGTGTACAGCGCCATGCGCACCGAGTTCCAGTAGGACGGCCAGCCGCCGCCGTCGACCAGGTCGAACCGGTAGTTCTTGAGGCCGAGCTCCAGGTTGTACGGCCAGAGCTTGATCAGCGCCGCGTACTGGCAGGTGGCGAGGATGCCGAGGATGAAGACCGCGATCAGCGTGCAGTAGCCGAGCATCGCGAGATCGAAGCCGCGGCTCGGCTTGGGCGCGTACGGCACCGCGCGCGAGGACAGGAGCGCCACCTGGCGGCGCTGCACCAGGCGGTCGATCGTGAAGGCGACGACCGCCGGCACCAGCAGCACCACCGAGACGACCGCGCCCATCTCGAAGTTCTGCTGGCCGACCACCTGCTTGTAGATGTCGAGCGGCGAGCACGTCGTACTGGCCGCCGATCACCTTGGGCACGCCGAAATCGGTGATCACCAGGTTGAACACGACGAAGGTCGCCGAGATCAGGCCGTAGCGCGGCGCCGGGCAGGGTCACGGTGCGGAAGATCCGCGGCCTTGGACGCGCGCAGCGACAGCGCCGCCTCGTACAGCCGGGCATCGGCGATCGCCATCGCCACCAGGATGATCACCAGCGCGTGCGGGAAGGTGAAGAAGACCGAGGCGATGACGATCCCGATCGGGCCGTAGATGTCGTGGCCCATCAGGACCTCGCGGATCATCCCCTGCTTGCCGAACAGGTAGACGAGGCCGATGCCGGGGAGCAGCGAGGGCACCAGGATCGGCACCATCGCGATGGTCTTGAACAGGCCCTTGGCCGGCATGCAGCTGCGGGTCAGGCCGTAGGCGAAGACGAAGGCCAGGCTGACGGTGATCGCGGTGGTCAGCGTCGCGATGAACAGGCTGTTCCAGATCGAGTGCGCGCAGCGCCGGGTTGGTGAAGTAGGCGGCGTAGTTCTGCAGGCCGGTGAAGCGGCGCGGGCCGCACCAGGATCGCGCCGGAGGTCCGCCGCCGCGACCTCGAACGCGGCGCCGGGCTCGGAGAAGCGGGCATCGTGGAGCAGCAGGCCGCCGCCTGCCGACAGATCGCGCATGCGCACGCGCAGGACGCCCTCGAGATCGGCCGGGGCGATGATCTCGCTCGCCTGCAGCCGGGTGCGCGCGGTCGGGGTGAGGCCGAAGTTGAACGGTCGCCCGGCGTCGTCGCGCCAGCGTCCTGGAGGGTTCCGAGCGGGCGCCAGGCGGTGTCGTCGTAGCCCTCGACCTCGATCTCGCCGAGGCGGAACTGGTAGGCCGTGAACGACTTCGAGAGCATCGCGTAGAGCGGCAGCGCGAGGGTGACCAGCAGATAGAGGCCGATCACCACCGCGAGCGCGCGCATCAGCCAGTCGTCGCGGCTGGCGCTGGGCTTGATGCGGGCGCGCGGCCGCCGGGCCGGCGCCTGGGCGAGCGGTCGCCACCGCTCAGCCCCGCGGGTAGACGCGCAGGCGCTCGGGCGGCAGCCGCACCAGCAGGCTGCGGCCCTCGGCGATGCCGAGGCGGCGCACCGCGTTGACCGAGAGGTCGGCGGCGAGCTCGCGCGCCGCCGATCGCCGGCGCCGCGCAGGCGCGCGCGCACGTAGGAGCCGAGAAACTCCATCCACGCCACCTCGACCCGGACGGCGTTGGCGTCGCCCTCGCGGACGTCCTGGACCACGATGTCCTCGGGGCGGATCGCGACCGTGACCGCGCTGCCGGGGGCGCAGCCCGTGGTGGCGCAGGCGAGCGCGAGCTCGCCGAGCCGCGCGCCCGCCGCCGTGACCTGCCCCGGCAGGAAGTTCATCGAGCCGATGAAGTCGGCGACGAAGGCGGTGCGCGGCTCGCCATAGACCTCGAGCGGCGTGCCGACCTGCTCGATCACGCCGTGGTTCATCACCACGATGCGATCGGCCATGGTCAGCGCCTCCTCCTGGTCGTGCGTGACCATGATCGTGGTGACGCCGCAGGCGGCGCTGCAGCTCGCTTGATCTCCTGGCGCAGGTGCAGGCGGACCTTGGCGTCGAGCGCGGACAGCGGCTCGTCGAGCAGCAGCAGGCCCGGCGAGGTCGCGAGCGCGCGGGCGAGCGCCACGCGCTGCTGCTGGCCGCCGGACAGCTGCGCCGGATGCTTGTGGGCGTGCTCGACGAGGCCGACCAGCTGCAAGCAGCTCGTCGACCCGGCGCCCGAGTCTCGGCGCGCGGCGTGCGGCGGTTCTCCAGGCCATAGGCGACGTTGCGCGCGACCGTCAGGTTCGGGAACAGCGCGTAGGACTGGAACACGATGCCGAAGTCGCGCTGGTTCGGCGGCAGCGCCGAGATGTCGCGCCCGGCCTGGAGGATGCGCCCCGAGGTCTGGATGTCGAGCCCGGCGATCGCGCGCAGCAGCGTGGTCTTGCCGCAGCCCGAGGGGCCGAGGAAGCAGACGAACTCGCCCTCGTAGACCTCGAGCGCGATGGCGTCGAGCGCGGTGAAGCCGCCGAAGCGCTTGCTGAGCCCCTCGATCCGCAGGTAGGGCGCGGCGCCGCGGCTGCGGTCGCCGGCACCGTCGGGCACCGTCGCCGGCGCCGCCCGCGCCGCCTCCGCCATCAGCATGTCTCCCCGGGGCGGATGCGGGCGGCCCGCCGGCCGCCCCGCCCGATGCCGGCGCTCAGCTCTTCGGCTCGCTCTTGCTGTCGTAGCGGCGTCTGCCATTCGGCGAGGATGCGCTCGCGGTTGGCGGCCGCCCACTCGAAGTCGTTGTCGATCATCTTCGTCGCGACAGGTTCTCCGGCATGTGCGCGATCGCCTGCGCCTTGGCCGGGATCGCGACCACCGCGTAGCCTTCGCTGTAGAGCTCGTTGGCGGCCTCGCTGACCGACCAGTCGGCGAGCGTCTGCGCCGCCTCGAGCTTGTCGGTGCCCTTGATGATCGCGGTCGCCTCCATGTCCCAGCCGATGCCCTCCTCGGGCACGATGATGTCGATCGGCGCGCCTTCCTCCTTGAGCCGGGCGGCGCGGAACTCGAACGAGATGCCGATCGGCACCTCGCCCGAGGCCGCGAGCGTGCAGGGCTTGGAGCCGGAATGGGTGTAGGTGGCGATGTTCTGGTGCAGCTGCGTCCATGAAGGCCCAGCCCTCGTCCTCGCCGAACAGCTGCAGCCAGCTCGAGACGTCGAGGTAGCCGGTGCCCGAGCTGTTCGGGTTGGGCATCACGATCTGGCCCCTGATAGGCGGGGTCGAGCAGGTCCTGCCACGACGCCGGCCTGGGCAGCCCGAGGCGCTCGGCCTCGACGGTGTTGAAGCAGATCACCGCCGCCCAGGCGTCCATGCCGGTCCACGCCGGCGGGTCCGCCTGGTCGACGAACTTGCCGTCCAGCTTCTCGACGCCGGCCGGCGCGTAGGGCTCCAGCATGCCCTCGTTCTTGAGCAGCATCAGCGAGGTCGCGGCCAGCCCCCAGACGATGTCGGCCTGCGGATTGTCCTTCTCCGCCAGCAGCTTGGCGGTGACGATGCCGGTCGAATTCGCGGACCCACTTGATCTCGATGTCGGGATGGTCGGCGTTGAACCGCTCGGCGTATTTCTTGAGGTCGTCGGCCTCGACCGCGGTGTAGACGGTCAGCTCCTCGGCCACGGCCGGCGCGCGTCGCCGACCATGCGAGCGCGACCGCCGCCGCCAGGTTGCCTGCGGCCGCCCGTCTTCAGTACGCGCGCCATGATGTCCTCCCTCGCAGCGCTGTCATCGGAGCCTGGTCGCGAGCAAGATCGGGACCAGCGCTCCGCCGAGCCACCATACGACAGTTCGGTGACCGTAAGAAGGCACCCGAGGGGAAACGCGTCAGCGTACCGGGTGATCGCCCTTGACCAGCCGCACGCGGCTCGCCTGGGGGCCCATCGGCCCCTCCTCCTCGGCGAGCGAGAACAGCACCTCGCCGCCGACCTCGAGCTGGTCGAAGCCGTCATCCTCGACCACGGCGCGATGAAAGTAGACGTCGGGCCGGCCCGGGCTCTCGATGAAGCCGTAGCTCTGCTCCGGATAGAGCCGACCACGCGGGCGTAGACCGGCCCGTCGTGGCTCTTGACCTCGCGCCGCAGCACGCGGGCGTGCTCCTCGAGCTGGCGCTCGGCGGCATCGAACGCGACGCCGATCACCTGATAGGCGTCGTCGCGCGTCTCGTGATGGCGCTGCTCGCGCTTGACCACGATCTCCTTGCCGGCGACCGCGATGTCGATCGTGATGCCGACCGTGCTGCGGTGGGGTTGCTTGTGCGGTGCCTCGACCGTGACCCGGCACGAGATGATGCCGTCGAAGAAGCGCTCGAGGCGGGCCGCCCGCTCGCGGACCCGGGCCTCGATCGCCTCGGAGCTGGCCATGTTGTGAAAGCTGATCTGGAGTGGCACCTGCATCCTCAGCCCTCTTGATCTGCCGGTTGCGCGTCGTGCGGGCGCGCGAGATCGCAGGAATCCCGCTGCGATGGACCAACGTTGACGAACCGTTGTAGGGTCCGTCGGGCACGCCCGCCAGCCCGCACTGACCGAGGGGCCCTCCTCAACCATATAGCCTCGCGCGGCGTTTTGCGGAGTCACCCGACCGATGCCCAGCCCGACCTGGATCCTGATCGCCGACGGCGCCCGGGCGCGCGTGCTCGTGCAGGAGAAGGACTTCGCGCCGCTCGAGCCCGCGTTCGAGCACGAGGAGCTGACCGGCAGCATCGCGCAGAGCAAGGAGATCGCGAGCGACCGCCCGGGGCGCAGCTTCGACAGCGGCCGGCCAGGGCCGCCATGCGATGGAGCCGCCGACCGACCCGCAGCGCTACGCCAAGTACGCGTTCGCGCGCGAGCTCGCGGCGCGGCTCGAGGAGGCGGCGCATGGCGGGCGCTTCGCGCGCCTGGTGCTGGTCGCGGCGCCGAGGACGCTCGGCGATCTGCGCGAGCTGCTGCCGGCTGCGGTCAAGGCCAAGGTGGTGGCGGAGATCGACAAGGACCTCACCAAGGTGCCCCGCCACGGAGCTCGGCCGGCACCTCGCTCAGGTGCTGAAGATCGAGCGCTGAGCCTGCCGGTCAGGAGTCGGCGGCGACGCCCGCGCGGGCGCTCAGCTCGGCCAGCAGGCCATCGACGTCGCTGCGCTCGATCACGCTGGCGAACTCGGAGCGCTGCGTCACCAGCAGGCTCGCGCCCTCGATCACCAGATCGAGGATCACCGGCTGGTCGCGGCCGCGCAGCCGCCAGTCGACGCGCCACCACGTCGCCCTGCTGCGTCTTGACCTTGGTCCTGACCAGCACGTCGTCCTCGCCCACCGAGCTGGCTCGCGAGGAACTGCAGGTGGTCGTCGAGGGTGCCCCCGGCGCCGGTCACATACTGCTCGAGGCGCCGCGCCAGGCTGCCGATCACGACCTGGCCGAACAGCTGCTCGTAGCGGGCCTGCTGCTGCTCGCTCAGGCGCTGCCAGTGGCGGCCGAGCGCGAGGCGGCTGAGCAGCCCGACGTCGGTGTTCGGATTCGAGCAGCTCGACCAGCTGGCCGAGCCGCTGACGCTGGTCGAGGTCGCCGCGGTGGAGCAGGGTCCAGGTGCGCTCGGCGAGATCCCTGACCAGGGCGTCCGCCGCAGCGGTCGCGGGCTCGGCATGAGCCTGCGCGAACCATCGGCAGCCGCCAGGACGCCGCCGCCACCATCACCAGCAGCGCCCGGCGAGCCAGGCGCACGGGAAGGCGATCCATCGGTGCTCTCCAAGACAGGTGTCGTCGTTGGTTGCAGGGCCCCTCGGGTCGCGCGCAACGGCGCTCGACCGAGCGGTCCAAGCCCCTGCAGCCCCGGTTCGGGATTCAACGCGCTGCCTGCGCCGTCCGCTCCATCGAACATAATATGTGGTGGAATTTCGAGCGCAAGCCAATACCGGGCAACGCATCGTCGCGCAAGACGCCGGGCATCGATCGGGCGTCAGGTGACCGCCTCGATCTCCTGCTCGGTCAGCTGCCCGGGCACCAGCGTCACCGGCACCCGCATCTGGCCGCCCATCTGGCTGACCAGATAGGTCACCAGCGGGCCCGGCCCCTCGCGGCCGGTCGCCATGCCCAGCACCAGCAGGGAGATGCTGGGCTCCTCCTCGATCAGCGCCAGCAGCTCGTCGCGCCGCCGACCCTCGCGGACGTGCAGGATCGGCAGCTTGCCGGTCTCGGCCTGGACCTTGGCGGCCAGCGCCTGCAAGGTCTGCTCGGCCTGCTGGCGGGCCTCGTCCTGCATCACCCGCTCGACCCCCAGCCAGTGCTGGAACTCGGCGGGCTCGATCACGTAGAGCAGCGCCACCCGGCCCTGGGTCTTGTGCGCGCGCCGGCAGGCGTAGCGCAGCGCGTTCTGCATCTCCTCGCTCTCGTCGACGACCACCAGGAAGACGCGCTCCTTCGCGCGCCGGCGCCGCTGGCTCGGCCGGCCTCGGACGGCGGGTCCGCGCTCTCGTCAGCCATGGCTCACCCCCTTCGAAAGATCACCCCGGCCAGCCAGCCGAGGGTTACCGACAACGCGATCGCGAGCAAGCCGTAAAGTGCCCCCTGGTGCTGCGCGAAGTCGTAGATGTCGGCCTCGACGCCGACCTTGCTGATCACCAGCGTGCTGCGCTGGGCGCCGATGACGTGCCCGTCCTCGAGCTCGAACACCTGCACCTTGTAGATGCCGGGCGAGACGTTGGCGGGGAAGTAGAGCGTGGTGCGGAACAGCTTCGGGCCGATGAAGTTCACCGGCTCCGGCTCGACGCGTATAGAGGTTCTGGCGCTGCTTGTTGCGCACCAGCGCATCCTGGAACGCCGCGATCTCGCTGATCTCGAGCCCGGTCGCCTCGATCGGCCTGAGCTTGAGATGCTCGACGCCGAGCTCGTGGCGCGCGATCACGTCGGGGCGCGCGATGGTCTCGATCGGCGCCGGAGCTCGCCACCGCGTAGTAGCCCGGCACCTCGGCGAACGCGAGCCGGTCGCGATTGATCCAGATCCCCGCCACCCGCGCCTTGCGGCGCACCATCTGGTCCTGGCGCGGCCCGTGCACCGTGACCACGATGTCGCCATCGCCGTCGGTGGTGCCGAACAGCCACCACGTTGGTGCCGACGAAGGCGGTGGTGATCGCGATCAGATGGGCCGACAGATCGGCCGCGAGGCGTGTTGGCGCGCGCCTCGCCCGCGCTGCGCAGCGGCGCGCGTGACCACCACCAGGACGGCCAGCGCGGCGGCGCCCGCTGCCAGCGCCGCATCAGAAGATGCCCACCGCGCCGAGCGAGTAGAGATCCGCCGGGGTCGCGATCAGGTCGTAGGCGAGCTTGCCGCACACCAGCAGCACGATCGCCGCCAGCAGGATGCGCAGCTGCTCGCCGCGCAGCCTGGCGCCGGCGTTGGAGCCGAGCTGGGCGCCGACCACCCCGCCGACGATCAGCGCCAGCGCGAGCACCACGTCGACGGTCTGGTTGTTGGCGGCGTGCAGGAAGGTGGTGACGGCGGTGACGAAGGTGATCTGAAACAGGGACGTGCCGACCACCACCTGGGTCGGCATGCCGATCAGGTAGATCATCGCCGGCACCATCAGGAAGCCGCCGCCGACCCCCATGATCGCGACCAGGATGCCGGCCACCACGCCGAGGCCGAGCGGCATCAGCGCGCTGATGTAGAGCCGCGAGCGATGGAAGCGCAGCTTGAGCGGCAGATGGTGCAGCCAGAGATGGCGATGGCGCTTGGTGAAGCCGCTGCCGCCGCGGCGCCGCAGCTTGAACCAGGCGACGACCAATTCGAACAGCATCAGGATGCCGACCGTGCCGAGGAACAGCAGGTAGGCGAGCGAGATCGAGAGGTCGATCTGGCCGAGCCGGCTGAGCAGCGCCGAACAGCCACACCCCCAGCACCGAGCCGACCAGGCCGCCCGCGACCAGCACGCCGCCCATCCGGACGTCGACGTTGCCGCGGCGCATGTGGGCCATCACGCCCGACAGCGAGGACGCCAGGATCTGGCTCGCCTGGGTGCCGACCGCGACCGCCGGCGGAATGCCGACGAAGATCAGGAACGGCGTCATCAGGAAGCCGCCGCCGACGCCGAACACGCCCGAGAGGAAACCGACCGCGCCGCCGAGGCCGAGAAGCAGGAACAGATTGACCGACATCTCGGCGACGGGAAGGTAGATGTCCATTCAGATCTCGGGCGGGGGCGAGGACGCGCGCACCATTGCCGAGGGGTGGGGTGTAGTCAAGCGCGGCCGGGATCCGCTCGCGGGCCGGCAAACCCGCAGGGGCGCCCTGACCTCGCAGCGCTCGGCGCTACCGAGCCGTGCCCCGAAGCGCTCAAGTGCTGGAGCAGGGGCTTGCTGCGATCTTTCGAGAGCTGCCGGCGCCCGGACCCGTACCTCTCATCGCGTGTGACGGAATTGTCTTATGGCCGAGCGCGTGATATTTACCATTGAATATGCTGACAGCATGACTGAAGCAGTTCGCAGCCGCCGGATCGAGCCGATGTGATCACAACTGCGGTGGATATGGTGGGGGCAGTCGGCGGAGGTGCAGCGCAATTCAGTGCGAACAGAAGCGATGACGAAAGGGGTCGAACACTGGCGAGCATCGTGGCACCAGCAGCCTCGCGAAGTTGTCCGCGGACGCACCGACCTCGCGTCGGTGACTGGAACTCCTGATCCGGTCCCTCGGGGGTCAATCGCAGCTCGCGGACGGGCGCCGACCTAGGGAGCTCCCGCGGTCATGACCGCCCTGCGGCCATGCGTTGGTGCGCGGTCCCTTTCTGCCAATGGAATTGAGGTCGGTGCGCGGCCGAGGTCGGAACTCCCCGTTGCGTAGCTGGCCGGGCGAGGTCGCGATTGCCCCGCACCGCGCCTTGCAGCGCCGGGACGTGCTGACAGCGGCGCTGACGCTCTGGCAGCGCTACGCTACGAACCGCCGTTAGCGAGCATGCCATGCTCAAAAGGCGGCCAGGAGGACCGTTCTGACGCAGACGCCCGCTCGATCTGTCGCCGCCGGTCGGCGACGAGGTCAAGACCACGACCTGCTACATGTGCGCCTGCCGCTGCGGCATCAAGGTGCACCTGCAAGGACGGCCGGATCCGCTACATCGAGGGCAACCGCGACCACCCGGTCAACCGCGGCGTGCTGTGCGCCAAGGGCTCGGCCGGGATCATGCAGCACTACGCGCCGGCGCGGCTGACCAAGCCGCTCAAGCGGGTCGGCGAGCGCGGCGCAGGCGAGTTCCGCGAGATCGAGTGGGAGGAGGCGCTGACGCACCGCGGCCGAGTGGCTCGGCCGGATCCGCGCGACCGACCCGCGGCGCCTCGCCTTCTTCACCGGGCGCGACCAGAGCCAGGCGCTGACCGGCTGGTGGGCGAGCCAGTTCGGCACCCCCAACCACGCCGCCCACGGCGGCTTCTGCTCGGTCAACATGGCGGCCGCCGGGCTCTACACGATCGGCGGCTCGTTCTGGGAGTTCGGCGAGCCGGACTGGGAGCGCACGCGCTACTTCATGCTGTTCGGCTGCGCCGAGGACCACGCCAGCAACCCGCTCAAGATCGGGCTCGGCAAGCTGAAGGCGCAGAGGCGTCAAGATCGTCTCGGTCAACCCGGTGCGCACCGGCTACTCGGCGATCGCCGACGAGTGGCTCGGCATCACGCCCGGCACCGACGGCCTGCTCGTGCTGGCGCTGGTCCACGAGCTGCTGCGCGCCGGCAAGGTCGATCTCGACTACCTCGTCCGCTACACCAACGCGCCCTGGCTGGTGATCGACGACCCGGGCGCCGCCGACCACGGCCTGTTCGCGCGCGACGACGACGGCCGGCCGCTGGTCTGGGACCGCGCGCAGCCGAGGCGCTGCGGCGCCGCGCGGCGATGCCCGACGCGCGGCCGGCGCTCAAGGGCGCGTTCGCGCTGCCCGACGGCCGCCGCGCGCGCCCGGTGTTCCATCTGCTGGCCGAGCGCTATCTCGATCCGGCCTACGCGCCCGATGCGGTCGCCGCGCGTGACCGGGATCGCCGCCGCCACGATCCGCCGCATCGCGGCCGAGCTCGCCCAGGCCGCCTTCGCCGACGCCGCTGGTGCTCGAGCAGCCCTGGACCGACTGGGCCTGGGGCCGGCGCCACGAGCGGATGGTCGGCCGGCCGGTCAGCATGCACGCGATGCGCGGCATCTCGGCCCACGCCAACGGCTTCCACACCTGCCGCGCGCTGCACCTGCTGCAGATGCTGCTCGGCACGATCGATGCGCCGGGCGGCTTCCGCTACAAGCCGCCCTACCCGAAGCCCGTCCCGCCGGCCGCTGAAGCCCGCCGGCAAGCCCGGGCGAGATCGTGCCGGGCCGGCCGCTGCCGGGGCCGCCGCTGGGCTTTCCGCGCGGGCCGGAGGACCTGCTGGTCGAGGCCGACGGCAGCCCGCGGCGGATCGACAAGGCGTTCTCCTGGGAGGCGCCGCTCGCCGCCCACGGCCTGATGCATCTGGTGATCACGCAACGCCTGCGACGGCGACCCCTACCCGATCGACACGCTGTTCATGTACATGGCCAACATGGCCTGGAACTCGGCGATGAACATCGGCGGCACGATCGCGATGCTGACCGCGAGCGACCCGGCCACCGGCGAGTACCGCATCCCGCACATCATCTACTCGGACGCCTACTTCTCCGAGATGGTGGCCTACGCCGACCTGATCCTGCCCGACACCACCTACCTCGAGCGCTGGGACTGCATCTCGCTGCTCGACCGGCCGATCGGCTCGGCCGACGGTGCCGGCGACGCGATCCGCCAGCCGGTGCTCGCGCCCGACCGCGACGTGCGGCCGTTCCAGGACGTGCTGCTCGACCTCGGCCACCGCCTGGGCCTGCCCGGCATGACCAGGGACGACGGCAGCCCGCGCTTTCCGGGCGGCTACGCCGACTACATGGTCAATCACGAGCGCCAGCCCGGGATCGGCCCGCTGGCCGGCTGGCGCGGCGCGGACGGCAGCGAGGCCGGCAAGGGCGAGCCCAACCCGGCCAGCTCGACGCGCTACGTCGCCAATGGCTGCTTCTGGCAGGACGAGCTGCCGGCCGGGCAGCGCTACTTCAAGCACGCCAACCGCGACTATCTCGACTAGGCGGTGCGGATGGGCTTCATCGACCAGGCCGAGCCGATCCTGCTCCAGCTCTACAGCGAGCCGCTGCAGAAGTTCCGCCTGGCGGCGCGAGGGCCACGGCGCGGTGCAGCCGCCCGAGCGCGCACCGCGAGCGCATCGCGGACGCTATTTCGACCCGCTGCCGTTCTGGCACCCGCCGTTCGAGGACGCGCAGCGACGCGACGGCTTCCCGCTGCACGCGGTGACGCAGCGGCCGATGGCGATGTACCACGCCTGGGGCGCGCAGAACGCCTGGCTGCGCCAGATCCACGGCCGCAACCGGCTCTACCTCAACCGCGCGCACGCGCCGCCGCGCTCGGCATCGCGCGACGACGACTGGGTCTGGGTCACCAGCCGCCACGGCCGGATCAAGGCGCAGGTCGCGGCTGATGGAGGGCGTCAATCCCGACACCGGTCTGGACCTGGAACGCGATCGGCAAGCGCGCCGGCGCCTGGACGCTCGCCGCCGACGCGCCCGAGGCGACGCAGGGCTTCCTGCTCAACCATCTGATCGACGAGCTGCTGCCGGCAGCGCGAGGGCGGCTATCGCTACGCCAACGCCGACCCGGTGACCGGGCAGGCGGCCTGGTACGACCTGCGCGTGCGGATCGAGCAGGCGGCCGCGGGCGAGGCCGGCACCAGCGAGCCGCAGCTTCGCCGTGCTGCGGCCGCCGCCGGGCCTGCCGCGAGCCGCCCGGCGATGCTCGCGCTACGGCGCCGAGTTTCGCGGCGCGGCAAGCGCCGCATGACCAGCCTGCCCGCCGACGCCGCCGCCCGAAGCGCCTCGGCCTGGTGATCGACCTCGACACCTGCGTCGGCTGCCAGGCCTGCGTCGTCCACTGCAAGGAGTGGAACACCGGCGGCTATCCGGCGCCGCTGACCGACATGGAGCCCTATGGCGCCAAGCCCCGCGGCGCCTGGCTCAACCGCGTGCACGGCTTCGAGGTGGGCGAGGGGGCGGCCGGCCGGACCGTGCATTTCCCCAAGTCCTGCCTGCATTGCGAGGACGCCGCCTGCGTCACCGTCTGCCCGACCGGCGCCTCCTACAAGCGCGCCGAGGACGGCATCGTGCTGGTCGACGAGGAGCTCTGCATCGGCTGCGGCCTGTGCGCCTGGGCCTGCCCCTACGGTGCGCGCGAGCTCGATGCCGAGCGAGGGCGTGATGAAGAAGTGCACGCTCTGCATCGACCGCATCTACAACGAGAGCCTCGAGGAGGTCGACCGCGTGCCGGCCTGCGTGCGCGACCTGCCCGACCGGCGCCCGCCATTTCGGCGATCTCGCCGATCCGACCTCGCGCCGTCTCGCGGCTGGTGGCCGAGCGCGGCGGCTTCGACCTGATGCCCGAGATGGGCTACCGGCCGACCAACCAGTACCTGCCGCCCCGGCCGCGCCGGGCGCGGCGCGGCCACTCGGCGCGCCGGCGGCGCTGCGAGCCGCCGCGCCCGAGGGCGGCTTTCTCGGCTGGCTCGACCGCGTGCTGTCGCGACTGACGCGCGCGTATGCATCCGTCGCCCTCGATCATCCTGTTCACCGCGCCGTCGGGCGCCGGCTACGGGCTGCTGTTCCTGCTCGGGCTCGGCGGCGCCGCAGCTCCTGCCCGCCGACCCGCGGCTTCGGGCTCGCCGGCCTCGCGCTCGGCGCTCGCCCTGATCGACCGTCGGGCCTGCTCGCCTCGCTCGCCCATCTCGGCCATCCCGAGCGCGCCTGGCGCGCGCTCAGCCAGTGGCGCTCCTCCTGGCTGTCGCGCGAGGGCGCGCTCGCGCTCGCTGACCTTCCTGCCGGCGCTCGCTCTGGCGCTTCGGCTGGGTGGTGCGCGGGCAGCACCAGCGGCTGGTTCGCGCTGGCGGGCCTGCTGGCGGCGCTCGGGGCCGCGGCGACGGTCTGGTCGACCGGCATGATCTACGCCTCGCTGAAGCCGGTGCGCGAGTGGCACCGGCCGCTGACCGCGCCGCTCTACCTCGCCTTCGCGCTGATGAGCGGGGCGCTGCTGCTGCATCTGCTGCTGGCCGCGTTCGATGCGCCGCGCGGCTTCGCGGGCGCGCTCGCGCTGCTCGCGACGCTGCTCGCCTTCGGCCTCAAGGCCATCCAGTGGCGCGGCATCGCCGCCGAGGTGCCCGCCAGCACGCCCGGAGACGGCGACCGGGCTCGGCCAGCTCGGGCTCGTGCGCCTGATCGAGCCGCCCCACACCCAGACCAACTATCTGCTCAGCGAGATGGGCTTCCGGGTCGGCCGCAAGCACGCCGGCAAGCTCAGGCTGCTCGCCTGCGGCCTCGGGCTCGGCGGCGGGGCCCTGCTCACCCTGCTGGCCCTGGCGCGCTGAGCGGGCTGGCCGGCGGTGCTGGTCACGGCGCTCGCCGCGGCCGGCGGGCTGGCCGCGATCGCTGATCGAGCGCTGGCTGTTCTTCGCCGAGGCGACCCACACGCGCGATGCTCTACTACGGCCGCCGCCCCGGCGCGCCGCGCGACGGCCGGCTGAGGCGAGCCGGCGGCGGGCTCAGCCGCCGTCCGGCGGTGCCTCGCCGGCGCCGGTTGGCGAAGATGCCGACCAGCAGGCGGCCGGCGTCGAGGAAGCGGGTCGGGATCGTAGGCGACGTCGTCGATGCGCACCTCGTAGTGCAGATGAGCGCGGTGCTGCGGCCGGTGGTGCCGATGATGCCGACCGCCTGGCGGAACTCGATCTCGTCGCCCGCCGCGACGCTCACCTTCTTGAGATGGGCATAGCGGGTGACCACGCCCATGCCGTGGTCGATCTCGACCATGTTGCCGTAGGGGCCGTTGGGCCCGGCCTGGGTGACCCTGCCCGGCGCGGTCGCGAGCACCGCCGAGCCGGGCGCGGCGCTGAAGTCGAGCCCGGCGTGGTAGGCCCAGCCCTTGGTGAACGGATCGCGCCGCTTGCCGAAGCGGCTGGTGAGGTCGAAATGGTCGAGCGGCGAGGCCAGCGGCAGCACGCGCGCGAGCCGCTGCAGGGCCGCGAGCCGCTGGATGTCGGTGCGCATCGGATCGCTCGGCAGCGCCGCGAGCGCGGCGCCCAGCGGATCGACCGCCGCGAGCTGCAGCGGCCCGCCTTGCCCGAGCTCGGGCGGGCTCACGCGCTGCAGCAGCTGCTCGATGTCGACGCCGGTCTCGACGAACAGCTCGCTCGAGCGCCTCGGTGCTGCCCGAGCACCCAGTCCTTGAGCCAGACCTGCGCCATCTCGCGCCGGCTGCGCAGCTGCTTGACCTCGTCCTCGAGGCGCGCGAGCTGCCAGCGCAGGCCGACCTCGGCCTGACGCGCGCGGCGTCGCGCTGCGCGGCGATCGGCGCTCTCGGCCAGCGTGCTGCTGCGGCTGCTCCGCCTGACTCGCCGCGCTGAGCGCGGCGTTGTCGCGTCCAGCGCCGCCATCTGCTCCGATCAGCGTCGCTCGGCGTTGTCGGTCGACCCCGCTCCTCGCAGCGTCCGCTCAGGCGCGACGGGCGCCTGGTCGCGCTGCTCGGTGAGGTTGGCGAGCTGGCGCTCGCGCGACTCCAGCTCGCGGTGGAGCGTCTCCCGGATCGTGCCGAACTCGTCGATCGCGGCCTGCTGGCGCTGGTCGGTCGCCTTGAGCGCGTCGAGCTGCTCGGTGAAGCTTGCGGTCGAGCAGCTGCGATTCGGCCAGAAGATCGGCATAGGCCTGCTCGAGGGTCCCGATGGTGCGGGCGGCATCGCTGAGCAGGTGACGGCTGCCGAGATAGCTCGCCGAGGTCACGGTCACCCACGCCGACAGCGCGAAGATGCCGGCGCCGGCCGCGAGCTGCAGCCTTGATCGACACCGGCCGACTGCTGCCCCACCAGCGTGCAACCAGCTCGCGTGAGGCCCGACAACGATCACCGAGGGACCTCACGCGTGCCATGGCTGCACCCCGAGCATGTCGTCAGTCCGCCTGTCGAGCCAGCGTTAACACGGCCGGAGGTCGGGGCGTCCCGCGCCCTCCCCGGTCTCGGTGGCTCATCGTTGTTTTGGTTCAATTCAACGGACCGATTATGTAAAGGTTGATGACCTGGAGCAAGACCGAAACCGGCGCGTGCTCCGCGCCGCAAGCCAACTTATCGCAGCGAATTCTGCTCCCCGCGCTGCGGCCTACGGCCGCCCGCCACTGTGGCGGACCGTGCGGGCGGCGTCAAATGGCAAGGCGCTGGCCGCTCGCGGAATCGAACAGATGCAGACGCTCCGGATCGACCGTGACGCTGAGCCGGTCGCCCGGCGCCACCTTGATCGGTGCCGGCGAGGCGGATCGTCAGAGCGGCCGCCGTCGCCGGCGATCCGCCCGTGCACCACGGTGTCGGCGCCGAGCGCCTCGATCAGCACGGCGTCGATGTGCAGCGCGCCCGGCGCGTCGGCCGGCGCGAGGCCGAGATGCTCCGGGCGCAGGCCGAGCGTCAGCGGGCGCCCGGCCTCGGCGGGCAGCGGCTGCGGCAGCGGCAGGCGCTCGGCGCCGATCTGCAGCGCCTGGCCGCCCTCGCTCGAGCGTCGGCGTCGAGGAAGTTCATCGCCGGCGCGCCGATGAAGCCCGCCGACGAAGATCGAGGCCGGCCGCTCGTAGATCTCGAGCGGGCGTCCCGATCTGCTCGACCCGGCCGCCGTTCATGACCATCAGCCGGTCGCCCAGCGTCATCGCCTCGACCTGGTCGTGGGTGACGTAGATGCCGGTCGTGCCAAGGCGTTGCTGGAGCTGCTTGATCTCGATCCGCATCTGGCCGCGGAGCTTGGCATCGAGGTTGGAGAGCGGCTCGTCGAACAGGAACACCGCCGGCTCGCGCACGATCGCGCGGCCCATCGCGACCCGCTGGCGCTGGCCGCCGGACAGCTGCCGCGGCCGCCGCTCGAGGAACTCGGCGAGGCCCGAGGATCCGCGCGGCGTCCTGCACCCGGCGCTCGATCTCGGCCTTGGGCGTGCGCTGGTTGCGCAGGCCGTAGGCCATGTTGTCGTAGACGCGTCATGTGCGGATAGAGCGCGTAGTTCTGGAACACCATCGCGATGTTGCGGTCCTTGGGCTCGAGGTCGGTTGACCACCCGCTCGCCGATCCGGACGCTGCCGGCGGTGATCTCCTCGAGGCCCGCGATCATGCGCAGCACGGTCGATTTGCCGCAGCCCGAGGGGCCGAGCACGACGCGCAGCTCGCCGTCGTCGATCGTGGTCGAGACGCCCTTGATGACCTCGGTCCTGCCGAAGGACTTGCGCACGTCGTCGAGCACGACCGCCGGCCATCGCCTACTTCTCGGTCTCGATCAGGCCCTTGACGAACCAGCGCTGCATCAGC
This sequence comes from uncultured Alphaproteobacteria bacterium, assembly GCA_963753275.1. GTDB lineage: Bacteria > Pseudomonadota > Alphaproteobacteria > Geminicoccales > Geminicoccaceae > DATAOG01. The sequence continues at coordinate 83,172 of CAVWCE010000047.1, forward strand.
GACGACGACCGCCACCGGCGGCAGCATGGCGAGCATCGAGACCGCCATCACGTAGTTCCACAACGGCTCGGCGTCGGCCGCGGTGACCATCCGCTGGATGCCCATGACGATCGTGTACATGCTCTCGTCGGTGGTGATCAGCAGCGGCCAGAGATACTGGTTCCAGCCGTAGATGAACAGGATCACGAACAGCGCCGCGAGATTGGTGCGCGAGAGCGGCAGCAGGATGTCCCAGAAGAACTTGAGCGGCCCGGCGCCGTCGATGCGCGCCGCCTCGGCGAGCTCGTCCGGCACCGTCAGGAAGAACTGGCGGAACAGGAAGGTCGCGGTCGCCGAGGCGATCAGCGGCACGGTCAGGCCCCAGTAGCTGTTGAGCAGATGAGGCCGGCGGCGACCTCGAAGGTCGGCAGGATGCGCACCTCGACCGGCAGCATCAGCGTCACGAAGATGGTCCAGAACGCGAGCATCCGGAACGGGAAGCGGAAATAGACGATCGCGAAGGCCGACAGGATCGAGATCGCGATCTTGCCGAGCGCGATGCCGAGCGCCATGACCGTCGAGTTGAGCAGCATCGCGCCGACCGGGCCGCTGCTCGAGCCCTGCACGCCGTAGCCCAGCACGGCGGCATAGTTCTCGACCAGATGGCCGCCCGGCACGACCGGGATCGGCGCCTTGCAGCATGTCCGCGGTCTGATGGGTCGAGGCGACGAAGGTCAGCCAGATCGGCAGCGCCACCAGCAGCATGCCGCCGAGCAGCACGAGATGGGCGAACAGGGTCAGGCCCGGGCGCCGCTCGACCATGCTCAGCGCGCGCCGGCAAAGCGGGCGCGGAACTCCTCGGCCGCGTTGACGTGGGGGAACGGCTCGTCGGGCACCGGGCGCGCGAGGAAGGCGCACAGCGGCGGCCAGCCCGCGGCGATCTCGTACTCCAGCAGGCGCGCGGGCGGGATCGCCCGCCTGACTCCGCCACTATGGCGCTCGAGCACGGCCGAGCGCATGAGCGCGGCTCTCGATGTCGCCGCCGAAGGTCCGCTCGATGACGATCCGGCGCTGCATCCGGGCCCGCAGGAAGGCCTGCTCGTCGTCCGGCCCGACCGGCCGCGTGATGCGCGGGAAGATGGTCTGCCAGGCGCTCTCGAACCACGCCCCGGCTCGCGCAGGGTCAGGATCACCTTGGCGTCCGGATAGTACGCCGCGAGCTCCCGGTAGAAGCTGCAGGCGGGCCAGTCGACCGCGGCGCGGTAGGGCCCGAGCAGCTCGTCCCAGTCGACCGCCGCGCCGTCCGCCGCGCGCAGCCAGAAGCGGCTGTGCGCGGGCTGCGCCAGCACCTCGAACATGTGGTAGCAGGGCGCGAAGCCGAGCCGCTCGAGCGCGGCCTTCAGCGATGCCGTGCCGGTGCGCCCGAAGCCTGCGCCGATCACCGCGAGCGTCATCCTCCACTCCGACTGGCGAGGGCCGAGCCTAGCGGCGCTGGACGGCTGGCGACCACCGCAATCGCGCGGGCGCGGCAAGATCAGCGGGCGGCTGCGCGCAGCTCCTCGAGCTCGCCCGCGAGCGATGCTCGTACGAGCGCGGCCAGGAGGCGCGGGAAATCCTTGCGCGGGACGCGGTCGGCGAGCGCGTGGGGATCGTCGTCGAGGCCGAGCTTCGATGCGGCCTCGCGCGCCTTCCGGTCGGCGAACGGATAGAGCTCGGGCCAGACGATCTGCGCCTCGCGCATGAAGATGTCGACGCCGACCTCGCCGATCCCCTTGCATTCCTTGAGCAAGGCGCGCTCGCGCGCCGGGCTCGCGCTCCGCGGCATCGCGCAGCTTGCGCAGGTCGCCCTGGTACTTGCTCCTGGAGCATCTTCGCGGTGTCGCCGAGCATCCGCGCGGTGCTCTCGTCGTAGCGCGCATAGCCCGCCCGGTTGAGCGTCCGGGTGCGCTCCTCCCAGGTGGCCGCCGCCATCTTCGCCGCCGTCGTCCAGCCCTGGTCGGCGAGCGCCCGCGCGGCATCGACCGCGGCCTCGGCCCGGATCCGCGCGCTCATCAGCAGCGCGGCGCACAGCCAGGCGGAACAAGGGCGAGGGCGTGCCGGCCTCGAGATCGATGCCGAGCTGCTCCGCATAGGTCCGGCCATGCTCCTCGAGCAGGGCGCGCGACGATCCGATCCTGATCGGACTTTGACATGAGCGAGCGCTCCGACTGCGCGAACGACTTCGCGCGCAAGAACGCCGCGGCCGCGCGCCCGGTTCCCGGCCATCAAGCCCGGCTGCGGGTGGACCTGGTTCAGCAGCGGCCGGCCAGCCTGCAGGCGCTCGAGGTTGTCGCCGATCAGCGCGAAGCGGCGCGCCATCAGGCCCTCGGTCCAGCCCGAGCAGTGCGGCGTCATGACCACGTTGTCGAGCTCGTGGAACGGGCGACGCGGCGGGCCGGACCGCGGGCGCCTCGGGGCTCGGGTAGCGGTACCAGGTGTCGAGCACCGCGCCGCCGATCGGAGCGCGCGACGCGAGCGCTTGCGCACGCATCGGCCTCGTCGACGAGCGTGCCGCGCGCGACTATGGTCCGCGACCGCGCCAGGCCAGTTCGGACCGCGCGCAATGCTCGGCGGCGCAGAGTCATCGCACGCGCGGTCGCCTCGCATCGGGCAGGCGAGAACGACGAAGTCGGCGGCCTCGGCGCGCCGAGCTCGACGCGGAGCCGGCGGATGCTCCAGGGCGAGGTCTGCGGCGCGCAGCTGCCGCCGCCCGCTCGCGGTGTTGGCCACATGCACAGCCGATCGCCAGGCGCGCGCTGGGGTCGCACGATCGATGTGGCACAGCGATGCAGCTGGCGGCGGCAGGGCCGGGCCAGCAGCCCTGCAGCGGGCTGTCAGACCAGCATGCCGGCCTTGAATTCAGGCGACGCTGCGGCCGGCGAGATCGACGCGTCAAATGCAGCATCGCGGCGAGCATGTACTCGCGATTGCCGAGCTCCTGCTCGCTCACGTTGCAGACCGGGCGCCGGCCGGCACCGGATCGAGCCGGACCTGGTCGAGCCCGGCGACCGGCAGCTGGATCGGTCCGCAGCGCGGCAGCGGCGTGCAGGCGCTCGTCGAGGTTGAGCGTGATCAGCGCCTCGGCGCGGCCGGCTTCCCGAGCACCGCGGCGTCTGATCGACGTCTGCCGACCTCGCAGAAGCCTCGAGCCGGTCGCCGAAGCGCGGTCGCGACGTCCTGTTGCTCAGGACGCCAGTGACCGTTCAGCTCGTCATCTTGCCTGCCCTCCCCAGCGGCACCGCGAAGCGCTCGACCCCGGCGCCCGGCGCGACGCCGAGCCCCGGCGCCCCGCCAGCACCAGGCGGCCGTCCTCGAGTGGCGGATGAGGCATCGCAAGACCTTCGCGTAACGGGTTGGGATTGCAGTCGATCTCGAGCAGGCCGTCGCCGCCGGCCGCGGCCAGCAGGTGGGCCGAGGCGAGAGCCCGATGCCGCCGCCGAGATAATGCGGGCAGTAGCGCCGGCCGGCCGCGAGCGACCCGCCGCGCGAGCGGCAGGCAGCCCGAGATGCCGCCCCATTTGGCGACGTCCGGCTGGAAGATCGCGAGCGCGCCCGCGGCGAGCGCCGCATCGAACTGCGCCTCGCCGCGCAGGTTCTCGCCGCCGGCGAGCGGGATCGGCGACGGCGTCGGCGAGCCGCCGCCAGTCCTCGAGCGAGCTGTCGGCGGCGATCGGCTCCTCGAGCCAGAGCGGGTCGAACGCGCGCGAGCGCCCGGCTCATCGCGACCGCCTCCGCGAGCTCCCAGGCCTGGTTGGCATCGACCGCGATCGGCGCCTCGCGGCCCGAGCGCCTCGCGCAGCGCGGCGAGGTTGCCGAGATCGGTCTCGCGCCCGAAGCCGATCTTGAGCTTGAACGCCCGATAGCCCGCCGCCCTGGCGGCCAGCGCCTGCGCGAGCCGCGCTGATCGGGGTTGATGCCGCTGGCATAGGCCGGCAGGCGGCCGTCGCCCGTTGCCGCCCAGCAGCCGCCAGAGCGGCTGGCCGGCGCGCTGCGCCGCGAGATCCCAAAGCGCGATGTCGATGCCGGCGATCGCCTGGGCGAGCGGCCCGGGCTCGCCGGCCTGGAGCGCCACGCGCGCGGCGTGCCGGGTCAGCTCCGCAAACGCCTCCGCCGGGCTGCGCCAGCGGCGGCCGACCACCAGCGGCGCGAGCAAGCTCGTCACCAGCCGCGCGCGGTGCTCGGCGCCGCAGGTCGGGAAGTTGCACCAGATCTCGCCATGGCCGGTGGCGCCGTCGGCCGTGCGCGCGCGCACGATCACCGCCGGCCGGTCCGTCATCGCGCCGAACGCGGTGCGCACCGGCCGCGCGACCGGCGCGCGGTAGACCGTGACGGTCAGCTCGGCGATCTCGAAGGGCGGGGTCGCGGGCAGGGTCATCGGCGGCGCATCCGGAGGTCTCGCGCCGACTGTGGCGGCAATCCGCGCGCGGTCCAGGGCTTGACGCCCGGCGCGCGGAGGCGCAGGTGCCGGCGGATGGGCGACGCTCCTTCGATCGACGATCTGCTCGCCGGCCGCTGGCGGCGGCCGGACGGCAGCGCGGGCGCGCCCTTGCCGCTCCGGCAGGTGGCGATCGCGCCCTCGCTGGATGGCCGGGAAGCCGAGCTGATCGCGCCGCTCGGCCTCGGCCGCCGGCTCGCGCTGGTCGCCGACCCGAACACCTGGGAGGCGCTGGGGCGCCGGGTGGCGCGCGCGCTCGGCGCGACCGCCACGGTCGACGAGGTGGTGCTGGCGGCGCCTGAAGCCGACGAGGCCACCGCAGAAGAGACTCGCGGCTCGCGCCCGCCATGCCGATGCGCTGATCGCCGTGGGCTCCGGCACGATCAACGACCTCTGCAAATACGCCGCCTTCGCCAGCGGGCGGCCGTACGCGGTGTTCGCGAGCGCGCCGTCGATGAACGGCTACGTCACCGCCACCGCCTCGCTCAGCCGGAAGGGGCACAAGAGCACGCTCGCCGCCGCCTGCCCGCGCGCGGCGCTGTTCGACCTCGCGGTGCTGGCGCGGGCGCCGGCGCGCCTGATCCGCGCCGGCATCGGCGATACCCTCTGCCGCACCACCGCGCAGGCCGACTGGCTGCTCGCCCATCTCCTGCACGGCACGCCCTATGACGAGCTGCCGTTCCGGTGGCAGGCGGACGACGAGCCCGCGCTGCTCGGCCGGCGGCGGCGATGGTCGCGGGCGAGGCGGACGCGATCTGCGCGCTGACCCGCCTCCTGGTCCTCTCCGGCCTCGGCATGGTGCTGGCCGGCGGCAGCGCGCCGGGCAGCCAGGCCGAGCATCTGGTCAGCCACCATCTCGACATGATGAGCCACACCCGGCGAGCCTGCACGGCGAGCAGGTCGGCGTCGCGACGCTCTCGATCAGCCGCCTGCAGCACGCGGTGCTGGGCGGCGCCGCAGCCGCCGGTGATGCGCCCGAGCCGGATCGACGAAGCCGCGATGCTGCGCCATTTCGGGCCACGAGCTCGGCCCCGCGATGCGTCGCCGAGCTCGCGCGCCAAGGCGCTCGACGCGGCCGCCGCGGCAGCGCCTCGACGCCGGCTCGCGGCGGACTGGCCGGCGCTCGCCGCGCCGCGCTGCGATCGATCATGCTGCCGACCGCCGAGCTGCTCGCGGCGCTGACCGCCGCCGGCGCGCCGACCACGCGCCGCCGATCTCGGCGTCCCGGCCGCCGCTCTGGCGCGCCGCGCTGACCCATGCGCGCGCGATCCGCAACCGCTTCACGATCCTCGATCTCGCCGCCGACGCCGGCCTGCTGGACGCCTTCGTCGCGGGCGAGCGTTGAGCCCGCGACCGTGATACGCCTTGCGCAGGGCGATCAGGCAGCAGCGCAGTGCGAATGGCCACGCGGGTCAAGTCGAAGCCGAGCGAGAGCTACGACGCCGACTTCTACGTCTGGGTCGGGCGCCAGGCCGACCTGCTGCGGGCGCGGCGCTTCGAGGAGCTCGATCATCGACCACCTGATCGAGGAGGTGGAGGCGTTGGCCAGGGCCGAGCTGAACGCCGTGCTCAGCGATGCGAGCGTGATCATCGAGCATCTGCTCAAGCTCGAGCACAGCCCGGCGAGGGAACCGCGCCGGGCTGGCGGGCCTCGGTGCGGGAGCATCGGCGCCGGCTGCGGCGCGAGCTGACGCCGCGGCTGCGCCAGCTCCTGGCGAGCGAGCTGCCGGCCCTCTACGTGAGGTCCGGGACGACACCGCGGCGCTGCTGCGCGACCATGGCGAGAGCGCAGCCGCCGACGCTCTGCCCGCAGCTGTCCCTACGACCTCGAGCGGCTGACCGGCAGCTGGCTGCCCTGACCGCCGATCAGACTGACCTGATGCCGCGCTCGATCTCGGCCTCGGGCACGCCGACCCAGCGCGCGGCGCCGCGCAGCTGATCGAGCGTGTTGGCATCGAGCGGCAGGCCTTCGGCGAGCCGCCTGGCGCGGGTGCGGCGCTCGGGCTCGCCCGGGAACAGGATCTCGCCGCCCGGCATCGGCCGGGGGCGAGGCCTTGACCCAGGCGGTCGAGCCGGTCGAGGTCGCGCGCCACGCCGTCGCTGCCGGCCATGCGCGCGGGATCGATCAGGATCGAGAGCATGTTGTTGACCGACCCGGTCGGCGTCCGGGTTGTCGGGATGGCTGCTGCCGCCGCCGGTCAAGCGCGCCCGCCAGCACCTCGCAGAAGATCGACGAGGCCGTAGCCCTTGTGGCCGCCGAGCGTGAGCAGCGCGCCCGGCGGGTCGGCGAACAGCGACGCCGGGTCGCGGGTCGGCTGGCCCCTGGCGTCGATCAGGCAGCCCTCGGGCACCAGCTCGCCCTTGTTCTGCGCCACCCGCACCTTGCCGGCCGCGATGATCCCGGTCGACATGTCGTGGATGATCGGGTCGGCGCCCGGGCGCGGCACGCCCATCGCGATCGGGTTGACCGAGAGCCGCCGGTCGCTGCCGCCGAACGGCGCCACCAGGATGCCGGCGCCCGAGGTGTTGACGAAGTGCAGCGAGATCATGCCGGCGGCCGCCGCCTGCTCGGCCCAGGCGCCGACCCGGCCGACGTGCGAGGCGTTGCGGATGCCGACCACCGCGACGCCGTACTGGCGCGCGCGCTGGATCGCGAGCTCGATCGCCTGCTTGGCGATCACCTGGCCGTAGCCCTGCTGGCCGTCGACCGTGATCAGCGCGCCGCCGTCGTTGCATGATCCGGGCGTGCGCGGTTGGCGCGCACGCCGCCCTGCTGCGAGCAGCTTGAGGTAGGGCGCGACCCGGATCACGCCGTGGGAAGTCGTGGCCGGCGAGATTGGCCTCGATCAGATGGTCGGCGACCGTCGCCGCCTCTTCCGGCGCCGAGCCGGCATGGCGGAAGATCGATGCGACCAGGCCGCGCAGCGGCTCGGCGGCGATGCCCATGAGCTGTCCTCCCTGGTGTCGGTTACTGGCGCGCGGGCGCTGACCAGGCGTCTCGGCGAGCTCGATCGCCTCGAGCATGCTCTGCGGGTTGGCGATGCCCTGGCCGGCGATGTCGAACGCGGTGCCGTGGTCGACCGAGGTGCGCACGATCGGCAGGCCGAGCGTGACGTTGACGCCCGAGAGCGCGCTCATCCGGCCGCTCGCGGGGTCCATCACGAAGCCCATGCGTCTTGACCGCGACGTGGCCCTGGTCGTGGTACATCGCGACCACCGCGTCGAACTGGCCGCCGAGCGCCTTGACGAACACCGTGTCGCCCGGCACCGGGCCCTCGAAGCGCATGCCCTCGGCCCGGAACTCCTCGATCACCGGCGCGATCACGTCGACGTCCTCGCGGCCGAACAGGCCGCCCTCGCCGGCATGCGGGTTGAGCGCGCAGACCCCGATCCGGGGCTCGTCGATGCCGAGATCGAGCATCGCCTGATGGGTCAGCTCGAACACCCGGCGCAGGCGCTCGGGCGTGATGCGCTTGCGGCACGTCCGCCAGCGCGACATGCGTCGTGACGTGGCTCACCTTGAGCTTGTCGTGGGCGAGCAGCATGCAGCTGCCCTTGCTGCCGGTCAGCTCGGCCAGGATCTCGGTGTGGCCGGCATAGGCATGGCCGGCGGCGTTCAGCGCCTCCTTGTTGATCGGCGCGGTGACGATCGCGTCGATCTCGCCGGCCATGCGCGAGCTGCGACCGCGCGCTCGATCGCGGCGTAGGCAAGCCGGCCGCCCTCGGCGCTGAGCTTGCCCGGCGCGGCGTCGGCTCGCGCGCGGCGGCCGCCTCGATCACCCGGACCTTCGGCCAGATCGCGGGCGTCGCATCGCTCGACGATCTCGATCGCGAGGCCGAGGCCGCGCGCGCTCGCCGCGATGCAGCTCGCGGTGCCGACCACCACCGGGACGAGCTCGCCGGCCGCGACCCGCGGCGCCAGCAGCTCGAGCGACTTGAGGATGATCTCGGGGCCGATCCCGGCGGGATCGCCCATGGTCAGGCCGAGGACGGGGGGCATGCTCAGTCATGGCGTCACCCTTTGGCGCAATCGGCGAGCCGGATCAAGAGCCGGGGGTCGCCGAAGCCGCCGGATTTGGAGATCACCACGGCACCGTCCCAGCGGCCGCCCTGGAGCACCGAGCGCGGCACGCCCGGCAACGGCTCGCCGGTCACCAGCAGCGCGCGGGCGCCGAGCGCGCTGACCAGGCGATGCAGACGTCGCCCCGCCGCTGACACGACGAGCGAGCGCGGCGCGCCGGCAGGCGGTCGGCCGCGCGGCCAGCGCGCGGTCGAAGAACGGCCCGGCGCGCTCGGCGCCGGTGCCATCGGGCACCGCCAGCACGAGCGCCGCGCCGGCTCGCGGCCGGCGCAGGCCCGCGAGCGCCGGCGCGAGATCGGCCTGCGCCCGGCCGGAACTCCACCAGCCCGGGCGCATGCGCGCCTGCAGCGCCTCGATCTGCGCGAGCGTGACCGGGTGGTGGCTGCCGATGACCATCAGCAGCGGCGGCGCGAGGCCGGGGCAGGGCGCGGCCGGGCGGCGCGGCCCGGCGAGCGCGCGGGCGAGGCCGGCGCTGCCGACCCACAGCAGCGGCGGCGCGAGGCGCCGGCCGGCGGCGACGAGCGCGCGGAGATCGTCCTCGCGTGCCGGCATCGCACAGGAACGAGCCGCGCCCGCCGACGTCGGCGGCCGACGCCGGCGAGGCGGAGCTCGGCCGCGCGCGCGCAGCCTCGGCGAGATCGCAGGCGACCGGCTGCCAGGCCTGCGGCGGCGCCGGCCGCCAATACTGCCGGCCGCCGCGGGTGATGCGCTGCTGCGCCGGGAAGGCGGGCGCGATCAGCGCGCTCGCGAAGCGGCCGCTGGCGAGGCAGGCGGCGATCTCGTGGACGGTGTTGCCGCGCAGCAGCGAGTCGATCTTCTTGTAGGCGAGGTCGGCGCCGGCGAAGGCCTCGAGCCAGGCGGGCGCGCGCCGGCGGGGCGTCGCGGGATTCGGTGTCGAGGGCGAAGCTCGTCGCGCCCGCCGCGATCGCGCGCTCGCTGCCAGAGCACCGGCAGCGGCCCGGCGAGCGCCGCGAGCGGCGCCGCGCGCATCGAGCGCCCCGGTCAGGTCGTCGGCGACGATCCGCAGCTTCATGATCGGCACTCGCCGCCCGTTCAGACTTCGCTCATGGCTCGGGCAGCCACGTTGCAGCCTTTGTACGTGATCGACGGATGGAACGGCAGTCATGGTCGAGGCAGCCGCGGAGCCTCTGCCCGCACCCTGCGGCGGCAGGACCTCGAGCGGGCGGTCGCGGCCGGGCGTGATCGACGCCGCGCGGGCCGAGGCGCTCTGGCGGTTCCTGCAGGCGAGCCGCCAGGCGGGCGCTGACCTGCGGCCGCGCTTCGATCTGGTCCACGTGCTGTGGTACGCGGGCGCGCTGATCGTGATCGGCGCGATGGGCCTGTTCACGAGCCTCGCCTTCGCCCAGCTCGGCGGCGGCGCGCTGGCGCTCGATCGCGGCGGTCTACGCCGTGCTGTTCACCGCTCGCCGGCCAGCGCCTCTGGCAGCGCGGCCTGCGCATCCCGGGCGGCCTGCTGATCACCGTCGCGGTCACCATGGCGCCGCTGTTCGTCTACGGCGTGCAGGACGCGCTCGGCTGGTGGACCCATGCCGAGCCCGGCAACTACCGGGACTTCTATCGTCTGGATCAAGGCGAGCTGGCTGCCGATGGAGCTCGCGACCATCGCCGCCGGCCTCGTCGGCGCTGCGCTTCTGGCGCTTCCCGTTCCTGGTCGCGCCGATCGCCTTGGCGCTCTGGTTCATGTCGATGGACCTCGTGCCCTGGGTGTTCGGCGAGGACTGGGACAGCTGGGAGCAGCGCAAGATCGTCTCGCTCTGGTTCGGTCTCGCGATGCTGCTCGTCGCCTGGGCGGTCGACCTCCGGGCGCGGGGCGACTTCGCCTTCTGGCTCCATCTGTTCGGCCTGCTCGCGTTCTGGTGCGGCCTGACGCTGCTGGACAGCGACAGCGAGCTCGCCAAGGCGCTCTATTGCCTGATCAACCTCGCGCTCTGCTGCTCGGCGCTGTTCCTCCAGCGGCGCGCCTACGCGGTCTTCGGCACGCTCGGCGTCGCCGCCTATCTCCACCACCTGGCCAACGAGGTGTTCGCGGATTCGCTGCTCTATCCGTTCGCGCTGTCGCTGATCGGGCTCGGCGTGATCGCGGCGGGCCTGCTCCTCCACGGCATCGCGGCCGCGCTCGAGCGCATGGCTGACGGAACGCCTGCCGCCGGCGCTCCGAGGCGCTTGCGGCCGGCGCACGCGCGCTGAGGATCTGGCCTTGCGCGGCCGATGCTGCCGCTAGCCTCGGCCTCCAGGGGAGGAGGCGGCATGCGTCTCAACGACCTCGAGCAGCGGATGCGGGCGGGCGAGCTCGGCGAGCCGCGGCGCTTCGCGATCGAGCAGCAGATCGCGGTCGGCGAGTTCTTCGATGCCGAAGACTTCGTCGAGGTCAGCCAGGTCCATCTCTGCGCCGACACCGAGGCGCTCGGCCCCTCGGGCGTCGCCTTTCTCGAGCAGCTGGCCGCAGGCGCCCGAGGCCGAGCGCCGGCGTCATGGCGCCGACCATCACCGACCCGCGCGGCGCCGACCTCGCGCGCGACGGCCGCGGATCAACCAGCCCGGAATGGGTGATCGACCTCGAGCGCCGCGCCGCCGACGCGATGGCCGCGCTCGGCATGATCCTCACCAACACCTGCATCAACTATCAGAGCGTGCTGCCGCCGGTGAAGGGCGAGCACCTCGCGTTCGGCGACACCGGCTCGGTGATCTACGCCAACAGCGTCTGCGGCGCGCGCAGCAACTACGAGGGCGGGCCGGCGGCGCTCGCCGCGGCGCTGACCGGCCGCGTGCCGCGCTACGGCTTCCACCTCGACGCCTGCCGCCAGGGCACGCAGCGCTACCGCGATCGACCGATCCGCCGCGCGGCCTCGACCGACTGGGGCGCCCTCGGCGCGCTGATCGGCCGCCGCCAGGCCTCCTACTGGGAGGTCCCGGTCGTCGAGGCGGCCGGCGGCCGCGCGCCCAACTCGGACTCAGCTCAAGCATTTCGGCGCGGCGATGGCGAGCTGGGGCTCGACCGCGATGTACCACGTCTGCGGCGTCACGCCCGAGGCGCCCGGATGCCGACCGGCGCGCCGCCGCGGAGGCGCTCGGCCACGCCGAGATCGACGCTTCTACGCGAGCTTCGCGCCATCCCGCGACGACGCTCGACGTCGTGGTGTTCGCCGCCCCGCAGCTCTCGATCCTCGAGCTGCAGCAGCTCGCGCGGCTGCTCGACGGCCGGCGGGTCGCATGACGGCACCGCGCTGCTGGTCGCGACCTCGCCCGAGATCCGCCACGGCGCCGAGCGCATGGGCTACATCGCAGGCGATCGAGCAGGCCGGCGGCATCGTGCTGGAGGGCGTCTGCTTCTACCAGATGCACGCCCGCGGTGCTGGCCGAGGCCAACGGCTGGCGCACGCTGATGACCAACTCGGCCAAGCTCGTCAACATCATCGCGGGCTACGGCTACGAGCCGCTGCTGGCGCCGATGGAGCGCTGCGTCGAGGCGGCGGTCGCCGGGCGCATCCTGCGCTGAGCGCCTCGAGCGGCGCGTCAGCCGAGCGCGGCGAGGTTGAGCTGCCGGCTCGTCGCCGAGCCAGATCACATGCGCGCTATGGTCGGCGAGCGCGTTGCCGGTCTCGGGATGGACGAACACCGTCAGCCCCTCGCGGTTGAGCGCGAGCCAGGGGATCAGCCGGGCGAACAGCTCCGGCGGAACGCGATCTGATAGCTGCCCAAGGGTGCGGCCCGATCGGCTGGTCGTGCCAGCGGCCGAGCTCGACCTCGAAGCGCGTCGGCGATCGCGTCCCGCAACTGCTGCGGCGACCGGCTTGCTGCGCTCGTCGTAGTAGACGTGGGCGTGATAGCCCGTCGATCGCGCCCGCCGGCTCGCGCGGCGTCAGGACCATGGTCGGGCCTCCCGTCGCGGACCGCGTCCGCTGGCGGCCGGCCTCGCCGACAGCAGGTGGCTACGCCGGGCGGCCGGCGGCGCGACGGATCGTGATCGCCGTGGGGTGACGGATGGCCGGTCGGTGCCATCTCTCGGCCATCAGCCCGCGACCATCGTCAGGGGGCCTGCCATGACACGACTCCGAACCCGTCCGCCGCCTGGCGCGCGGCTGCTCGCCTTGCGCCGTCGTGCTGCTCGCCGGCGTCGGGCTCGCGCTGCACCGGCGGGCGCCGGCGGCGTCGTCAACAGCTCGTTGATCGGCGGCGTCGCGATCGAGGGCTCCGACCCGGTCGCCTATTTCACCGAAGGCAAGCCGGTCGAGGGCTCGAGCGACTTCGAGCACGAGTGGATGGGCGCCACCTGGCGGTTCGCCTCGGCCGCGGACCGCGACCGGTTCGCCGCCGAGCCGGAACGCTATGCGCCGCAATACGGCGGCTATTGCGCCTGGGCGGTCGCGCAGGGCTATACCGCCAAGATCGACCCGGCGGCCTGGTCGATCGTCGACGGCAAGCTCTACCTTAACTATTCCAAGGACGTGCAGGCGCAATGGTCTGGCGACGTCCCGGGCAACATCGCCAAGGGCGACGCCAACTGGCCAGGGATCAAGGCCGACCTCGACGGCTGATCCGACCAGGTCCGCGCGATCAGCACCTGCGCCTGCCTGGTCCGGCGCCGCCTTCTTGCCCGCGCTGGACCTTTCAGTGACTGGCCGGGCATCTGATGGCGATCAGCGAGTTGATCTGTCGGAGCGAAGCGCCGTGGTGGACGACCGCCCGACGTCATCGACCCGTGCAGAGCGCGAAGATCCGGCCTGGAGAAGGACCCGGTCTGCGGGATGACCGTCGATCCGGCGACCGCCAGGCACCGGCGCGAGCACGGCGGCCGGACCTTCTTCTTCTGCTCGCGGCGGTTGCGCGCGCAAGTTCGAAGCCGCGCCCGAACGAGTATCTCGCGGGCGGCGGCCGCGGAGGGCAGAGCCGGCGTCGGCGGACGCCATCTACACCTGCCCGATGCACCCCGAGATCGAGCAGGTCGGGCCCGGCGACTGCCCGATCTGCGGCATGGCGCTCGAGCCCAAGACGCGTCACGCGAGCGACGAGGGGCCGAGCGCCGAGATACCTCGACATGACGCCGGCGCTTCTGGATCAGCGCCGGCGCTGGCCTGGCCGCTGCTGCTCTGGGTCATGGGCGACCACCTGCTCGGGCTCGGGCGAGCCATGCGATCCCGCGCCCGCTGGCGCGCTGGCTCCAGCTCGCGCTCGCGACGCCGGTCGTGCTCTGGGCCGGCTGGCCGATCTTCGAGCGCTGCTGGGCGTCGTTCCGTCAAGCCGCAGCCCGAACATGTGGACGCTGATCGGGATCGGCGTCGGCGCGGCCTATCTTCTACAGCGTCGTCGCGACGCTCGCGCCCGGCATCTTCCCGGCCGCCTTTCGCGGGCACGACGGCGAGGTCGACGTCTACTTCGAGGCCGCCGCGGTGATCGTCGCCCTGGTCCTGCTCGGCCAGGTGCTGGAGATCCGCGCGCGCGAGCGCACCAGCGGCGCGATCAGGGCGCTGCTCGGCCTCGCGCCGAAGACCGCGCGCCGGGTGCGCGACGACGGCGCCGACGAGGAGGTGCCGCTCGAGGAGGTCGCGGTCGGCGACCGGCTGCGCGTGCGGCCGGGCGAGCAAGATCCCGGTCGACGGCGTGGTGCTCGAAGGCCGCAGCACGGTCGACGAATCGATGCTGACCGGCGAGCCGATGCCGGTCGAGAAGACGCCCGGGCGACACGGTCACCGGCGGCACGCTCAACCAGTCGGGCAGCTTCGTGATGCGCGCCGAGCGCGTCGGCGGCGACACCATGCTCGCCCAGATCGTGCAGATGGTGGCCGAGGCGCAGCGCTCCCGCGCGCCGATCCAGCGCCTGGTCGACGTGGTCGCCGGCTGGTTCGTGCCGGCGGTCGTCGCTGGTCGCGGTCCTCGCCTTCGTCGCCGTGGGCGATCTTCGGCCCGCCGCCGGCCATGGCCTACGGCGCTGGTCGACGCGGTCGCGGTGCTGATCATCGCCTGCCCCTGCGCGCTCGGCCTGGCGACGCCGATGTCGATCATGGTCGGCACCGGCCGCGGCGCGCAGGCCGGCGTGCTGATCAAGAACGCCGAGGCGCTCGAGCGCTTCGCCGAGGTCGACACGCTGGTGGTCGACAAGACCGGCACGCTGACCGAGGGCAAGCCGAGGGTGACCGACGCTGGTGCCGGCCGCGGGCATCGACGAGGACGATCTGCTGCGGCTCGCCGCGAGCATCGAGCGGGCGAGCGAGCATCCGCTCGCCGCGGCGATCGTCGCGCGCGCCGAGGAGCGCGGCCTGCGAGCTCGCCGACGGCGGGCGACTTCGACTCGATCACCGGCAAGGGCGTGCGCGGCGCGGTCGACGGCCGCGCGGTCGCGCTCGGCAATCAGCGGCTGCTGGCGACCTGGCAGATCGATCCCGGCGCGCTCGACTCGAGCGCGCCGAGCAACTGCGCGCACGACGGCGAGACGGTGATGTTCGTCGCGGTCGACGGCCGGCCCGCCGGCCTCGTCTGCGTCGCCGATCCGATCAAGGCGACGACGCCCGGGCGCTCGCGGCGCTGCGCGCCGAGGGCCTGCGGATCGTCATGCTGACCGGCGACAACCGGACGCACCGCCGAGGCCGTGGCGCGAGAGGCTCGGCATCGACGAGGTCCACGCCGAGGTCCTGCCGGAGCAGAAGAGCGCGGTGATCAAGCGCCTGCAGCGCGGACGGGCGCATCGTGGCCATGGCCGGCGACGGCATCAACGATGCCCCGGCGCTCGCGCAGGCCGACGTCGGCATCGCGATGGGCACCGGCGCCGACGTCGCCATCGAGAGCGCCGGCATCACGCTGGTCAAGGGCGACCTCACCGGCCTCGTGCGCGCGCGCCGCCTGTCCGCGGCGACGATGCGCAACATCCGGCAGAACCTGTTCTTCGCCTTCGTCTACAACGCGCTCGGCGTGCCGATCGCGGCCGGCGTGCTGTATCCGTTCACCGGCCTGCTGCTCAGCCCGATCATCGCCGCCGCCGCGATGAGCCTGTCCTCGGTCTCGGTGATCGGCAACGCGCTGCGGCTGCGCGCGGTCAAGCTTTGACGGCGGGGCCACCTCGTGGGGCCTGATCGAGCAAGGAGATGCTTAAGGAGATGCTTAATGTGGTCGCGCCTGCCATCTTGTCTCGTCGCCCTGCTGCTCCTGAGCGCGGGCGCCGCTGCGGCGGCCTCGCCCTACGCCGGCTGGCAGGGGCGGACCATCAAGGCGCTGTCCGCCGAGCAGATCGACGATCTCATGAACGGCCGCGGCATGAGCATGGCGCTGCCGGCGGAGCTGAACGGCTATCCGGGACCGCGCCACGTCCTCGAGCTCGCCGACGAGCTCGGCCTGAGCACCGATCAGCGGGCGCAGACCCGGCGCCTGTTCGAGGACATGCGCCGCCGTGCGATCGAGCTCGGGGCGCAGATCGTCGAGCGCGAGGCGAGCTTGGACGAGATGTTCCTGTCCGCGACGGTCAGCGAGGCGATGCTGCGGGAGACCGCCCTGGCGCTCGGTCGCCTGAGCGGGGAGCTGCGCGCGCATCATCTCGCCTACCATCTGGCGATGCGCGATCTTTTGGACCTGCGCCAGATCGAGCGATACCAGCGCCTGCGCGGCTACGCCGCCGACCCGCCGCGCGGCGGCCATGGCCGCGGCCATCAGGGCCACGGCGGCGACGAGGGCGTCGAGCGATGAGCCTCGGCGCGGCGGCGGCCGGTGCGAGATGCCGCCCAAGACCGTTCGTGGCGATGAGGCCAGCGGCCTGACCGCGCCGGCGATGCCAGCGTCCGTTCCATCCAACGGGGAGCATCGAGACGTGTTGCAGCCAGGTGTGACGCGGCGACTGCTGTGGATCGCGGTCGGCTTGAGCTTGAGTTGCTTGGCTCCGGGCTCGGCCGCCGCCCAGGAGATGCGGCACGACACGCCCGGCCACGCGGCGAGCGCCGACCCGGCGAGCGCCGGCTATCTCGCCGCCGCCGAGCGCATGCACCAGGCCATGGCGATCGAGCTTTCGGGCGACCCGGACGTCGACTTCGCGCGCGGCATGATCCCGCATCACCAGGGCGCGATCGACATGGCGCGGGTCGTGCTCGACTACGGCCAGGATCCGGAGATCCGCGCGCTCGCCGAAGCGATCATCGCGGCGCAGGAGGAGGAGATCGCCTTCCTGCGCAGCTGGCTTGAGAAGCGCGGCCACCAGCCCGACTGACCGCTGCCGCCGGCAAGGGCGCACCGGCTCGGCCGGTTGGTCGTCCTCGTGCGACGGCCGCGGCAGCGCCAAGATCTCCTGACACCATGCTGTCCGCAGACTGCTCCTAGGATCGCCTTCCACGCGGCCGCTGCGCCACCCGAGACCCTCGCAGCGGCCGCATGCCGCGAGGTCGCGGCGAGGGAGGCGCGCGATGCACGACCTGATGAGCCTAACCTATCTCTATGCCGCCGGCATCGACCGACCCGGCTGTTCTGGCCGCCGCCAGCGCCGCGGCGCCGTCGGCGCCGGGCGCGCGCGGCGCTCGCCCGGCTGCTGCTGGCCGCCAGCCGGGCTCTGCTGCGCGCCGCCACGCGGCTCTCCGCCACCGCTCCGGCCGCCCCGGTCGCCGCGCCGCGCGCGACCTGAGCGGGCGGCCCATGCTCGCCGCGCGCCAGGCCCGGGCTATTTTCTGAGGACAGCTCCCTGGCCAGGATGGAGGCGGCATGCGCTGGCTGATCACAGGTGCGATCGTCGTGCTCGTCGCGCTGGCGGCGTGGCTGCTGGTGCCGTGGCGCGGCACGCCGCCGGACATCGCCTCGACCGGCGACGCCGCGCGCGGCGCGTACGTGCTGCGGCTCGGCGGCTGCGTGTCCTGCCACACCGACGAGCGGAACGGCGGCGGCGCTGCTGGCCGGCGGCCGCGCGCTTGCGACCCCCTTCGGCACCTTCCACACGCCCAATATCACGCCCGATCCCGCGACCGGCATCGGCGGCTGGTCGGCGGGCGAGTTCGTCCAGGCGATGAGCGCCGGCCTGTCGCCCGGCGGCCACCCGTACTTCCCGGCCTTTCCGTACACCTCCTACACGCGCATGACCGAGCAGGACCTGGTCGACCTCAAGGCCCATCTGGACACCATCGAGCCGGTCGCCAACCCGGTGCCCGATCACGCGCTCGACTTCCCGTTCGGCTTCCGGCCGCTGCTCAACGGCTGGCGCCTGCTGTTCTTCGAGGACGGCGGGTTTGAGCCCGACCCGGCGCAGTCTGAGAGCTGGAACCGCGGCGCCTACATCGTGGGCGGGCCGGGCCATTGCGGCGAATGCCACTCGCCGCGCAATGCCTTTGGCGCAAAGCGGGAGGATCGCTTTCTCGCCGGCACGCGCGACGGGCCGGACGGCAAGCCGGTGCCGAACATCACGCCGCACGACGACGGGATCGGCGGCTGGTCGAAGAGCGACATCGCGTTCGCGCTGCAGACCGGCATCCTGCCCGACGGCGACGTGTTGGGCGGTGCCATGGCGGAGGTGGTCGACGACGCCACGAGCCACCTGACCGCGGACGACCGCAACGCTATCGCCGAGTATCTCCTCTCCGTGCCGCCGCTCGAGAGCGCTCCGGCGCCGCAGGAACCCCCGGAGGGCTGAGCGTCAGCCGCGGCCGGGGCGGTGGACACTCTCGTGGCTTGGCAGGTCGCGGTCCTTGCTAGTGGTTGAAATCTGACGGATGGTACCCGGCCCACACCCTCGGCTGCTGGACAAACGGAGCGGCCGGTCGTGACCCTGAGCCGCCAATCGGCTGTCAATTTTTGCTGTGATGCACAACAGACGTCGTCCCCAAATGTGATAGCCTCAGCTCGCCCGGAAGTCTCGGCAGGATGGGAAGCTCCATGAGGCGGCGGGAATTTGTCACGCTCCTCGGCGGCGCGGCAGCCGCTTGGCCGCTCGCGGCGCGCGCGCAGCAGGCGGCGATGTCACCTTCCCGCTTTCGCTACTCGGCCGCGCCGACGAGGTGATCGAGCAGGCCTTTGCAATCTACGCAGAGGGCGATCGCCCAGAGCGGCAAGTGGACGGGGATCAAGCCCAACGACCTGCGGGGCGCCCACAACCGGAAGAAGGACCGCTGCCCCTATGCGCACGCCCTGACGACGGAGAACACCCTCTGGACGAATGGTTGACAGGCGGTCTGCGCAAGCTAATTCCGAGTTCGGGGGCGCGTGCCAACCCCCGGGGGCCGGCGGCGGAGGTGGCCGATACGGCCGTGGGTAAGGCGGTCAGCAGGAGACAAACATGAGCTTGGACAACACCTCACACCCCGGTAGACCGGGGCCCGACGAGCTGGTTCCGTCGCGCTACGCGCTGCGGGTGGGCGAGATTGACGTGCTGGTGGTCAGCGATGGAGTGCTCTCGCTGCCAGGCGCGATGTTGGCCCACAACGCCGACCCGGCCGTCCGGGCGGCCTGGCTGAACGACATGTTCCTGCCGCCGGACGTGCTCGAGTGGGCGCTGAACGTGGTCGTGGTGCGTAGCGGCGGCCGGACCATTCTCATCGACGCTGGGCTAGGGGTGGACCCGGACTTGGACTTGCCGCGGGCCGGGAAGTTGGCCCAGCGACTGCAGGCCGCCGGCATCGATCTCGCATCCGTGACCGACGTGGTGCTTACCCACCTGCACATGGACCACATTGGCGGGCTGCTCGTCGACGGGGTGAGAGACCAGCTGCGTCCGGACCTGCGGGTCCACCTGGCAGCCGCCGAGACCGAGTTCTGGGCGTCGCCCGATTTCTCCCGCGTCTCCATGCCGCCGGGATTCCCGGACGCGCTTCGGCGGGCGGCCAAGCGGTTCTTGAACGAGTACCGCAGTCAGATGCGGCCGTTCGAGACGGAGTACGAGGTGGCGCCGGGCGTGGTCGTCCGTCGCACCGGCGGCCACACCCCCGGGCACAGCGTGGTCCGCCTGGCGTCCGGCGGCGACCGGCTGACGTTCGCCGGCGACGCCGTGTTCCAGGTCGGGTTCGAACACCCCGATTGGTACAACGGCTTCGAACACGACCCCGAGGAGGCGGCCCGCGTCCGGGTCGGTCTTTTGCGGGAGCTGGCGGCGAACCGCGAGTTGCTGGTGGCCACTCACCTGTCGTTCCCGTCCGTCTGCCATGTGGCGGTCGCCGGCGACGTCTTTCGTTGGGTACCGGGCCCCTGGGAGTACTGACCGCTCGTTGGGTTAGGGCCGAACTAGACGACCGCATGCGTTTGAACAACTGGTCGATCGCTGCCTCGTACGACACCGCCCGTATCTTCGCCGGCTTAGGCTTCGGCTCCTCCACCGCGAGCAGGTCGATCATCTCGCGCCCGCGCCGCAGCGGCTTGTGCTCCGGCAGCAGGCAGGTGTAGGGGCTCTGCTCGGGATCGATCCGGCATTTCAAGCGGCGCGTCATGGGCGGTATGTAGGGTGTCCCCACGCCGTTTTGCTTTTCGGCCGCAACCCTCTGATCGACCATTGCCCGGTTTCATAGGATAGTTCGCTGCATCTGCTCACGGCAGCAAGTGGCTACAAGCTGAACTCGGGCGAACATCTCTGAAGCCCGCGTGCCTCAGGTACCTTCCGTTAGATCTCGACCACTAGGAGAGCCCGACGGAGCTAGGCGCGCTCGCAGTCCTGGAAATCGCTGTCGCCTGGAATCCGCAGATAGGCCTCGTCCTCATCCACCCTCAGCTCGACGTCGTCCTCGTTGGTGTAAACGCGCATGCCGTTGTCGCGGTCGGTATGCTCGAGATCGTAGCTGCGACCGCCGGCGTCGATCCGGACCTCTTCGCGATCGCCGGAGAAGCGCGCACTGAAGTCGCGCGTCGTCGCATTCGTACGCGACCGTGCGCGGCCCGTCGTTGTCATCGTCGCTGACCACATCCTCGACCTGATCCTGCAGGTCGGCGCAGCCGGCGACCAGCAGCAGGCCGAGCAGCGGGCAACGATTAGAGCTCTTCGCATTCGACGTCTCCTGGCTCGATGCTCGGAAGCGAGCATGCGGAGAGCAACAGGCCAGCCCGCCCCAGGTTCCATCGCAAGCGCGACCGCGACAAGCCTCGGCCGGCTACGAGCGCGGCGACTTCACTTCGATGCTGCGGGTCAACGAGGCCAGGGCGGGCCTCAGCATTCGCCTCGCCGGGGCGACGACGGACTGGGACCGCCTGCCGGGGCGACGGCTACTCGGTCGGCAGCTCCACGGGCGGCGTGCCGAGCACGTAGGAGCCGCCACAGGTGCGGCCCACCGTTTTGTAGGCGTCCTCCTGCAGCGACCGGTCCTGCTGATCGCCGGTGATCTGGGACAAGCTCGCGAGCGGCACCGCGACCACGGTGGTGGCGACGCAGGTCGCACCCTTGATGACGGCGTGGACCGGCGTGCCGACGCCGTTCACGATCTGGCGCGCGGAGGCGGTCGCGGACTGCTCGCCGGGCAGCACGTCGCTCGCCTGGTTGTGGCTGGCGCAGGCACTGAGCGCGAGGCCGAAGGCCAGGAGGGCGAAGCTGCGCATGAGCCGTCTCCGGTGAGGGGGAATCCCAGCAGAGCGGTTCGGGATAGTCGGCGGGCCGGCGCGCCGCGCTAGAAGCACTATCCGAACGCACGGAATCGATTTGGGATTCACAACGTGCGGTTGTTGTGATTCAAACTGGCTGCTGGGTTGAGGAGGCCAGCCATGGATGACGCGACCGTATTCGATGGATCTGCGGGAACGGATGGTGCGCGCGGTCGAGGCCGGCGCCTCGCGGCGGGCGACCGCGGCGAAGTTCGAGGTCAGCCCGAGCTGCGTGGTCAAGCTGATGCAGCGTTGGCGCCGCAAGGGGACCCTCGAGCCCGATCCGATGGGCGGCGGCCGGCGGGCCAAGCTCGCCGACCACGCCGAGCGGGTCGACGCGCTGCTGGCGGCGACGCCCGACAGCACCATCGCGGAGCTCAAGACCGGGCTCGCGGCCGAAGGCATCGCGGTCAGCCCGTCCGCGATCAGCCGGTTCCTCAAGGCCTGCGGGTTGACGCGAAAAAAAAGACCGCCCACGCCGCCGAGCAGGACCGCCCCGATGTCGCCGCCGCCCGGCGCGCCTGGCGCGCGCAGCAGCCGGGGTTGAGCCCCGAGCGGCTGGTCTTCATCGACGAAACCTGGGCCACCACCGCCATGACTCGCCGCTACGGCCGGGCGCGCCGTGGCCGCCGCGTGGTCGCCGCCGTCCCCCATGGCCACTGGAAGACCACGACCTTCGTCGCCGCGCTGCGCCACGACGGCCTGCGCGCCCCTTGCGTGTTCGATGGCGCGATCAACGGCGCGCGCTTTCTCGCCTATGTCGAGCAAGCCCTGGCGCCGACCCTGCGCGCGGGCGACGTCGTCGTGATGGACAACCTCGCCGCCCACAAGGTCAAAGGCGTGCGCGAGGCGATCGCGGCGACCGGCGCGCGGCTGCTCTACCTGCCGCCCTACAGCCCGGACCTGAACCCGATCGAGCACGCCTTCGCCAAGCTCAAGGCGCTGTTGCGCACCGCGGCGGCCCGCACCGTCGAGGCGCTCTGGCACACCATCGGCCAGCTGCTCGACGCCTTCAGCCCCACCGAATGTGCCCACTACCTCGCCCACGCCGGCTATGTTCCGTCTAATCGGCAAATGCTCTAGCCGAGGCGGCGGCGGAACAGCGGCGAACAGGCGCTCCCAGACCCGCTCGGCGGCCGCCTTGTGATAGCAGTAGCGCTCCGGGAAGGTGAAGCCGTGCTGCGTGCCGGGATGGACCTCGATCTGATGCGGGATGCGCCTGACGCGCGAGCGCCTCGGCGATCAGCTGCTGGTGCTCGGGCGGGGTCAGCGGATCGTCGGCGGCGAAGCCGAAGTAGCATTCGGCCTTGATCCTGGGGATCAGCAGGTGGGCGGAGTCCGGGCCGCTCGGTCACCTGATAGCCGCCATGCAGCGAGGCCATGGCCTTGATGCGGCTCGGGAAGGTGCCGGCCGCGGCGAGCGCGTGGCGGCCGCCCATGCAGTAGCCGATCGCCGCCATCGCGCCGCGCGAGGCGGTCGGCTCGTGGCCGAGAAAGTCGAGCAGCGCCCGGGTGTCGGCGAGCACCTGGGCGTGGCTCAGCGCGAGGTTGAGGCGCATCATCTCGGGATCGGGGCCCTGCGTCGGCAACAGCGCCGGATCGAACGACGGCCCGCCGTCGCGATAGAACAGGTTCGGCAGCAGCACGTAGTAGCCGACCGTGCCGATCCGCCGCGCCATGTCCTTGAGCTCCTCGCGGATGCCGAGCGCGTCCATGTAGAGCAGGACCGCCGGGCAGCGCTCTCGCCCTCGGGGTGGGTGACGAAGGTCGGCATCGGCCGTCCGCGGTCGCGATCTCGACCGTCCGCTCGTGCATCAGCCGGCCCTCCGCTCGGCGGACAGCCTGACCCCGGCCCGGCGCTCGAGCGCGCGCGCGACCAGCGGCGATGTCGGCCTCGCCCAGGCCCTGCGCCATGCGCCGCGGCGAACAGCTCGTCGGCGCGCTCGAGCAACGGCGCGGCGAGGCCGAGCTCGCGCGCCAGCGCCGCGCGAGGCCGATGTCCTTGGCGCCGATCCTGAGGCGGCCCTCGGCCGCCGGCTCGGCGCGCCAGCATCAGCGGCGCCTTGGCGCGGAACAGCGGCGTGTCGGCCATGCCGTGGCCGGCCGCGACGACCTCGCAGAACGCCCCGAGGTCCGCGCCCGCCTTGGCGAGGATCGCGAGCGCCTCGGCGATCGCCGCGAGCTGGACCAGCCCGAGGCCGTTCTGCACCACCTTGAAGCGGCTGGCATGCGCCGGGGCCGCCGACCACGCGGTGGCCGCGGCCGAGCGCCGCGAGCAGCGGCAGCAGCGGCGGGATGTCGTCGCTCTGCGCCGGAGACGATGAAGAACAGCTGGCCGCTCGCCGCCTCGCCGGCGCCGCCCAGCATCGGGCATTCGACATAGCGCACGCCGCGCGCGGCGAGCCGCCGATGCAGGCGGCGCGCGAGGCTCGGGCCGATCGTCGAGCAGTCGCCGGCCAGCAGGCGGTCGCCGGCGCGCTCGCGCCCGCGACCTCCTCGTAGACCGCCTCGACCGCGCCCGGGTCGGGCAGGCAGGTGAGCAGCAGCGCGCAGCCGCGCCGCCACCGCGCCGCGCTGCCGTCGGCCGCCGCGATGCCGTCATGCGCGCGCCGCCTGTGCGGCGAGCGCCGGGTCGCGGTCGTAGACCACGCAGCCGATGGCCGGCCGCGGCCAGCCGCAGCGCCATCGGCATGCCCATCGCGCCGAGACCGATGAAGCCAGTGCTCTGCGGCATCTCCTGAACCCCGGTCCGGTAGCCAGGGCGCCCGCGCCGGGCACGCCGGACCTCGTCCGCCATCTCGGCGCCGCCCGTGATGTCCGCCTGTCGCCCGGCAAGCTCGAGGCCGGAGCTGATCGCCTCGGCGACCGTCGCCTGCAACGGCCGGCGCGGCGCCCGCAGACCACCACCCGCGCCGCGCCGCGCGCCAGGCGCAAGGCGGTCGCCTTGCCGATCCCGGTCGCGCCGCAGAGTCTCCAGCGCGACCTTGCCCGCGAACTCGCCCATGGGTATTCCCCGGTTGCCCCGTTGCTGGGATCATGCGGCAATTCGGGCCGGCTGTCAGCCGGTTTCCAGCGCCGGCGATCGCTGCTACATGGTCGCTGCGGCGGGGGAGATCGGTGATCGGGGAGGACGTCGCGCATCATGCAAGCCCCAGAACCTGCTGTTCATCCTCTCGGACGAGCACAACCGCGACATCACCGGCTGCTACGGCAACGCTCTCGTCAGGACGCCGCACCTCGACGCGCTCGCCGCGCGCGGCACGCGCTTCGCCCACGCCTACTGCAACTGCCCGATCTGCGTGCCCTCGCGCGCGAGCCTGGCGACCGGCCGCTACGTCCACGAGATCCGCTGCTGGGACAACGCGCATCCCTACGACGGCAGCGCCGCGGCTGGGGCCACCGCCTGATCGAGCAGGGCCACGACGTCGCCGCGGTCGGCAAGCTGCACTACCGCAGCGTCGACGACCAGACCGGCTTCTCCGAGGAGATCAACACGCTGCACGTCGTCGACGGCATCGGCGACCTGCTGGGCCTCCTGCGCCGCGAGCTGCCCGAGCGCGGCAACATCCGGCAGCCTCGCCGCGCGACGCCGGCCGCGGCGCATCCTCCTACACGCGCTACGACGCGCAGCATCGTCGAGGCCGTCGCGCGCCTGGCTCGAAGCCGCGCGCCGCGCAACCCCCGGACAAGCCCTGGCTGCTGTTCGTGGGCTTCGTCCTGCCCCACTTCCCGCTGGTCGCACCGCCCGAGTTCTTCGACCTCTACCCGCTCGACCAGATCCCGCTGCCGCGCCAGGCCGACGCCAGCCCCCGACCACCCGGTGCTCGAGGGCCTGCGCAGCTGCATGAACTACGCCGACTTCTTCGACGACGAGCGGATCCGCACAGCGCTCGCCGCCTACCACGGCATGGTCTCCTACCTCGACCACAACATCGGCCAGCTGCTCGACACGCTGGAGGAGACCGGCCTCGCCGCGAGCACGCGGGTGATCTACACCTCCGACCACGGCGACAACCTCGGCAACCGCGGCTTCTGGGGCAAGTCCGTGATGTACGACGAGGCGGTCGCGGTGCCGCTGATCATGGCGGGCGACGGCATCCCCGCCGGCAAGGAGGTCAGGACCCCGGTCTCGCTCGTCGACCTCCACCCGACCTTCCTCGAGGCCCTCGGCGAGACCGAGGAGCCCGGCGCCGCGCCGCGCCCCGGCCGCTCCCTCCTCGCGATCGCGCACGAGCCCGACGACCTCGCCCGCATGGTCTTCAGCGAGTACCACGCGGTCGGCGCCACGGCCGGCATGTACATGCTGCGCGACGGCCGCTGCAAGTACGTCCACTACGTCGGCCACCGCCCCCAGCTCTTCGACCTCGAGACCGACCCGCACGAGGCCACCGACCTCGGCCAAAGCCCGGCGCATGCCGAGACGCCGCGCCCGCTTCGAGGCGGCAGCTCGCGACGATCCTCGACCCCGACGCGGTCAACGCCCTAGCCTTCGCCGACCAGGAAGCCCGCATCGCGGCCCACGGCGGCCCCGAGGCGATCAAGCAACGCGGCGACTTCGGCTACACCCCGGCGCCGGGCCAGACGCCGGTGTTCGGCTGACGCGGGGTGCGACGGTCCGACGGAGCGGCGCGGCTGTCCGCAGGCCGGTGGGACCCGCGGCCGGCCGCCGCCGCGACCGGCTTCTACGCCGGGCGGATCGAGCCGCACGGTCGAGGTGACCCATCGCCCGATGCGCTGATCGGGCTCGAGAATTTCGGGTCGCCGGGCTTCGACCCCGCGCTGGCGCTCGCGGGGACTGCCGGCCGGCGCGCCGGCGATCGTGCTGAGCCACAACCCCGACGCCGCCGACGAGCCGGTCTGGGCGGGCCTTCGACGGCTGGATCCTCGCCGGCCACACCCACGGCGGCCAATGCAAGCCACCCTTCCTGCCGCCGCCGCTCGTGCCGGTGCGCAACAAGTGCTACACCGCGGGCCTGTTCGAGGGGTCAGCGGCCGGCGCCTCTACGTCAACCGCGGCCTCGGCCACCTGTTCCGGGTGCGCTTCAACGCCCGCCCCGAGATCGCGGTCTTCACGCTCACCCCGGCGGAGGCCTGACGGCCTGCACCCGATAGCGATCCGAATGCGGACGTTGTGGTAGGTCGAATTCATGCGGCAGGAGATTTGCTATCTGCTGCGGAGTGACCACTTAAGCCCCAGATTGACTAGCCGCTAGGCGGTCGGGTAGCGTAGGTTGTAGCCTATCGGAGGAACCTCGGCTGGAGCGGGGAACAGCGAGTCCAAGGTACGAGAATTCTACTGAGACGCCAATCAGGTCAAGAACTTGCGCAGCGGACGAAGCACGCCGTCCCGGCGGACGCACCGAATAGGTGCTTCAGGCGGCGCGGTTTGGTTCGGAAACGTTGGCGACGGATAACGCTATTGTCCTAGTCGCTGGATCAATACGTTGAACCGCATTAAGAGAGCCGCTAAAATGATATTGTTAACGCAATCATTATGTGCAAACCGCCGCGGTTTGCGCAAGTCATACGTAAGCGCCTCGAGTTAGTTTTGGAGACGCTGCCCAGCGAAGTTAATTCTCGGCAAATGTACACCCTAAAGTCCGGAACAACGATTAGATACCCAAGTTCGATTCGGCGAGTTCTTATTGAGTATCTACCTGTCGCTGTTTGACCGCAGAAGTATGCACGTGGCTTCCGCCATTGAGGCATTGGTAGCCAAGGACGTCCGTCGTGCGCTCGGCATGTTTGGCGATATCATTGTGTCACCGCCATTGTCCCGACGAGCCAACTTACCGGGGCGGCGCTTACAGCTGGAGAGTATCGCATTCAGGAAACCCGCATCATCCGTTCTCTGATGCGGGGTCGGTATAAATATTTCAATGGCAGATCAACCTACGTGAGGAATGTATTGGCTGCCGATATAAATCATAACAAGCCGAGTAATTTGCTTATGGTAGACATATTGGAGTACCTGGTGCAGAACCGCAAGGAGAAAATTGATTTCGCGCAGGAAGGTTTTGCTGCAGCGCAGACTGTTGTGGCGCAAATGGGCCGGCTTGGGTACGACGAGGAGGAATTCACTGTCGACGTTGCGGAGGTTGGTCCATTGGGGACTTGTCGAACCAAAAATTCTTGTTCTTAACAAAATCAGGTTGGATGATGCGGTGCGGATGCATGCCTCGGGCTTCGTCCGCAGTCGTTATTTTGTTCATAGAGGGGAGTATTTAATTGGTGTGACCTCAGACTTGAATTTTGCTTCGAGGGAGGTCGCCGAGGCGATAGGGTCGATCTGGAATGCCGAAGCCCATCTACCGGATCTGAGATTGGTGGCCAAACGGAAAATCCTCGCGAGGCTCAAGAACTATGTCGAGTTTGAGTACCAACGCCGCTGTAAGCGGCATGCCTTCTACGAGGAGGCGGGCGCGGGGGGGCTTCAACTTCTCAACGGTATAAATACGGCGGTGGAGCATTTGGAGGAGTTTAGCGCGAACGCCGGCGGGCGCGGAAAGGTGTTGCGACGTTCTTAGGGGGGGTGCGGGTGAAAGCGACCCCGAGATCGGGGAAGCCGGGATCGGCCGAGGAGGTTTGGCAGTGACGGATCGATCAAGCGGATTTAGGAGAAGGGCAGGCTAGATAACGAGGCTCGCGGTTCGACAGGCATGCGCCGCGGAGATATGCTGTCTCTCCCGGCGTTCAGGCGGATGCGGAAAGCCGATGAGCAAGCCGAAGCCGAAGCCCTGGATGGTCGACGACTTTCTCGCCTGGGAACGTCGCCAACCCGAGCGCTACGAGTTTTTTGGCGGCATGATCCGGATGATGGTCGGCGGCTCGAACGCTCACACCATCATCAAGGACAATGTCGTCGGGGCGCTGCGGGAGCGACTACGGGGGCAGCCCTGCCGGGTTCTGGGCGAGGGCCCCAAGGTGATCGCTGCGAATGCCACCATGTACCCGGACGCGGTGATCGTCTGCGGGCCGATCGATCTGGCCGAGGATCAGGTTCGTCAGCCCGCGGCGGTGATCGAGGTGCTGTCCCGCTCCACCGAGGACCACGATCGCGGCGCCAAGTGGGTTGCTTACCGCGAGATCGAGGCGCTGCGCCACTACGTCCTGATCGCCCAGAGCGGCCGCCGGGTCGAGGTGTACAGCCGGGATGGCGCGGACTGGACGCTGCGCATCCTCGAGCCCCCGGAGGTGGTGAAGCTGGCGGCGATCGGGATCGAGCTGGGCTTCGACGAGATCTACCAGGACAGCGGCGCCTGAGCCGCAGCCCGGCCTCACGCCATCCCGACCGGCGCGAGCGGCGGTCGCGCGCGTCGTCGGGGCGGCTGCGCGATCATCTCGTGAGCTCCGCCGCACCCTCGCGCACCGGGATCGTCGAAGCGGTTGTCCATCTCGTGCGGATCGTTCGCGAGATCGTAGAGCTCGCCCGCGCCCGAGTCGAGCTCGAGGGTGAGCTTGTGGCGCCGCGTCCGCACCGTGCGCAGCGCAGCGCGACGCCGCAGCGGGAGGCGGCAGGTCCCACTCGCTGTAGGCGAAGTCGCGGCTGCCGCGTCGCCCTCGATCAGCGGGCGCAGGCTCCGGCCGTGCAGCGGCCTCGGCGCGCGCGACGCCGGCATAGTCGAAGAACGTGGCCGGCAGGTCGAGCGTCGAGACCGGATCGGCGACCACCTTGCCGGCCGGCACGCCCGGGCCGCGCGACCAGGCAGCCGACGCGCAGCAGCCCCTCGTACGGCATCGGCCCCTTGAGGATCAGCCCGTGGTCGCCGAGCCAGTCGCCGTGGTCGGTCGTGTAGACGACGAGCGTGCTCTCCGCCAGGCCGAGGTCGCTCGAGCGCGATGCAGGATGCGCCCGACATTGTGGTCGATCAGCGAGATCATGCCGTAGTAGTTGGCGATCATCTGCGCGAGCTGGTCGTCGCTCTGCGGCGGGATGCGCGAGTACTCCTCGCGGAACTTGCGCAGGCCTCGGGCGCGATGCTGCGGCGTGCCCTCGAGGCTGGCGCGGTGCCACCACGGCCGGCGCTCGAGGTCGAGCGTGCGGTGCGGCGGCAGGTCGACGTCGTCCGGGTCGTGCAGGCGGCTCCACGGCTCGGGCGCGTCGAACGGGTGGTGCGGGTCGGGGAACGAGGCCCACAGCGCAGAAGGCTCGGTCGCGGTGCTCGTCAGGAAGTCGATCGTGCGGTCGCCGACCCAGGTGGAGTTGTGCCAGGCGGCGGGCAGCGCCGAGTGCCAGGTCTGCGCGCGCGCCGGTCGTCGGGCGGCAGCGCTGGTGCAGTAGAGCTCGGTCTGCGCCGTCGCCGCGGCCGTCGCGCGTGGTACCAGCGCTCGTAGTGCTGGCCCGAGGGCGGCGCGCAGCGGGCGGCCAGTAGTTGTGGCCCTCGACCACGAGCTCGACGTGCTCGAAGCCCATGTAGGGCCCGTGCCAGTCCGGCCCGTAGCGCGGCCATGCTCGTGCGGCACTCGGGCGTGCCGGTGGGCGCGAAAGTGTGCGATGGTCGCGAAGTGCGCCTTGCCGATGAACGCGGTCGTGGTAGCCGGCCCGCGCGAGCTGCCCGGCGAAGCCCGCGCTCGCCGATCGCCTGGTCGAGGTCGACGCCGTTGTCGCAGACGCCGTGCGTGAGCGGCAGCAGCCCGGTGAGGATCGAGGCGCGCGAGGGCTGGCACACGAGGTTGGGCGTGATGCAGGCGGCGAAGCGCGTGCCCGTCGCGGGCCAGGTCGATCGAGATGCGGCGTCCTGACCTGCCGGCCCTCGAAGCCGAAGCAGTCGCCGCGCTGCTGGTCGGAGGTGATGAGCAGGATGTTCGGTCGCTCTGTCGTCACGCCGGCCCCGGTCGCGTGCGGCGCCGTTGCTTCGGCGCTGGTGGAGGTGCGCGCGAGACTGCCCGCCAGGCCACGGATTGGCAAGAGGGGGCAATAGGGCGGAACCGCTTGCCGTGGCCGTTTCTTGCTGGTCTTTGCTCGACGCGCGATCCGAGCCTGCTGCTGGCGCTGCTCGACTGGCAGTGGCCGTCCTCGACCGTGCTCGCGATCGGCGCCGTGCACGGCTCGCTCGGCACGCTCGCCCAGGAAGATTTCCCTCGCGCGGGCGCTGGCGCTCGCCGACACGTCGTTCTGCATGCTGTTCGATTTACCCGGCTGCCGTTCGCAGCGGCGATCGCCTACCCCCTGTTCGGGCAGCTGCCGGACCTTGGACCGTGCTCGGCGCGGGCGTGATCTTCGCCGCCGCGTTCGCGATCGCGACCCGCGAGCGAGCCGTGAGCGCAGCAGGTGGTGGCGGAAGGCGGCCCGACGCGCTAAGCAGGGCGCCGGCGACGGAGGCGGAGCATGGCGGCGGCGATCTTCTGGCACGGCGGCAGATGGTACGAGGACGAGCAGCCGAAGCTGCTCGGCCCGATGGACCACGCCATGTGGATGGCGAGCCTCGCCTTCGACGGCGCGCGCGCCTTCGACGGCCTGGCGCCGGACCTCGACCGCCACTGCGCGCGGCTGGTCGATTCCGCCCGCAAGATGCTGCTCGGCCGACGCTGACGGCCGACGAGATCGACGACCTCTGCCGCGAGGCGATCCGCCGCCTGCCGCGGCGAGCCGCGCTCTACGTGCGGCCGATGTTCTATGCGACGCGCGGCTTCGTGATGCCCGAGGCGGATTCCACCGAGTTCGCGCTCGCGGTCTACGCGTCGCCGATGCCCGAGGCCGAGCGGCATGAGCTGCTGCTTCTCGAGCTACCGCCGGCCGGCGCGCGACGCCGCGCCGACCGACGCCAAGGCGAGCTGCCTCTATCCCAACATGCAGCGCGCCCTGGTCGAGGCGGCGCGCCCGCGGCTTCGACAACGCGATCACGCTCGAT
The DNA here is from genome assembly GCA_963753275.1 of uncultured Alphaproteobacteria bacterium. Lineage (GTDB taxonomy): Bacteria > Pseudomonadota > Alphaproteobacteria > Geminicoccales > Geminicoccaceae > DATAOG01. Next base: position 114,091 of record CAVWCE010000047.1, read on the forward strand.
GCCGCCGCCAACGTCGCCGAGCTCGCCACCGCCAACCTCTGGATCGCCAAGGACGGCGTCGCGCTGACGCCCGACTGCAACGGCACCTTCCTCAACGGCATCACCCGCCAGCGCGTGATCCAGCTGCTGCGCGACGCCGGCATCCGAGGCGATGGAGACCACGCTCACCAGGCAGGATATCCTGGACGCCGACGAGGTCTTCTCGACCGGCAACTACGGCAAGGTCCTGCCGATCACCCGGGTCGAGGACCGCCACTACCAGGCCGGCCACGTCTACCAGCGCGCCCGCGAGCTCTATTTCGAGTTCGCCCGCAGCCAGCCCGTGGGCTAGACTTGAGCGAACTGTGGCAGGTTTCTCATGCGTGCTCCCAGCCCGGCCGCCGACGAAACAGAAGATCTCTTCGAGATGGCGAACCTGTCGCCGGCACTGACCGGGCTCCCGATGATCGTCTGGATCTCGGAGCGCGGCCGGGCTAGGCACGATGCCCGGGTGAAGGTGTCGCTGGTTCACGGGCGCCGCGCCCGGCCGGACCGCACGGCCTCGGTTTCGGTGCGGCCGAATGTCGAGGTCGTGGCTGGACCCGGAGGTCGACCGTGCGCGATCTCGAGCTCGTCCGCAAATGGATCGAGCTGAACCGCGAGACGATCATCGCCTATTGGGACGGCGATCTCCTCACCGACGAGGCGATCGCCCGGTTCAGGCCTGTCGCGCCGTCGCCGCGTTCCGATGAGGCGTCGGACCGGTAGGGCCGGCGCGCCCCCAGCTCTCGGCCCGGGTCATCGCCGGTGCGCTCGAAGTAGCGCCGCGGCGTCGTGCCGAGCGCGTGGCGGAAGGCGTGAATGAAGGCGCTCGGGCTGTCGTAGCCGAGGTCGAGCGCGATCGTGGTCACCGGCTCGCGCTGGGCGAGCGTGACCAGCGCCGCGAGCAGGCGCGCTGGCGCTGCCACTGGCGGAAGGTCATGCCGGTCTCGGCAGGAACAGACGGGTCAGCGTGCGCACGCTGGCGCCGACCTCGCGGATCGGCGGCCAGCGTGCGCCGATCGCCCGGCTCGGCCCGAAGCGCCCCGGCGATCCGCCGCAGCCGCGGATCCTCGGGCTCGGGCAGATAGAGCGGGCCGCCGGCGCGGCGGGATCTCGGCAAGGAGAGGCTCGCGATCAGCCGCCGCCGGCGGCACCGCCCGGCGCCTCGACCGCGGCCAGGATCAGCTCGCGCAGGAGCGGCGAGACGTTGACCACCCAGCAGGCCTCCGGCAGGGCGCCGCGGCGCGCCGGCGCGATGAGAGCGTGCGCATCGAGAGCGGGGTGCGCAGCGGACCTCGTGCGCGATGCCGGCCGGCACCCAGACCGCGCGCTGCGGCGGCACGACCAACGCGCCGGCCGCGCGTCGTCACCGTCATCACGCCGGCGCGGGCATAGATCAGCTGCTCCCGCTCGTGCCGGTGCCAGCCGGTCGGTGGCCCTTCGGATAGTCGATGGCTAGGCGCGCCGACCCGCGAGGTGAGCGCGACTGTCCGTTCTCGACATCGAATGGCTCCATGTCGCGAGAGGGTAACGGGCGGAGGCGCTAGGCTCAAGCTCGTGGTGGCCTGCCCCTCGGGCTTCGATCGCATGAGCGCGAAAAATCCGCTGCTGTTCCTCAACCTCGCCCACGCCTACGACCACTTCTTCCTGCTGATCTTCCCGACCGCGGTGCTGGCGCTGGCGCCGGCCTGGGGCATGTCGTACGGCGAGGCGCTGGCGCTCGGCACCGCGGCGTTCGTGATGTTCGGCCTGGGACGCCTGCCGGCCGGCTGGCTCGGCGACCGCTGGAGCCGGGCGCAATGATGTCGGTCTTCTTCATCGGCATCGGGCTCGCCGTCGATCCTCGATCGGCCTCGCCACCGGCCCGGTCACGCTGACTCTCGGGCTCGCCCTGCTCGGCCTGTTCGCCTCGATCTACCACCCGGTGGCGACCGCGCTGGTGGTCCAGAACGCCGCGCGCACCGGCCGCGCGCTCGGCGTCAACGGCGTGTTCGGCAACCTCGGGCGTCGGCGGCCGCGGCGCTGGTCACCGGCGGCTGACCCAGGCGCTGGGCTGGCGCGCGGCGTTCATCCTGCCGGGCGCTGCTCGCGGTCGGCTGACGGGCATCCTGTTCGCGCGCCGGATCGCGCCGGCCCTGGACCAGCCGGTCGCCGCCGCGCCGCGCCGCGCCGGCGAGAGTCGCGCCCGCTCGAGCGCCCAGATCCGGGTGTTCGTGGTGGTCGGCGTGGCGGCGCTGTTCGGCGGCATCATGTTCCACGGCACGACGGTCGCGCTGCCCAAGGTCTTCGAGGAGCGCCTCGCCGGCTGGTCGACGAGCTCGCCGACGATCGGCCTTCTGGTGGCGCTGGTGTTCGCGCTCGCCGCCTTCGCCCAGATCGCGGTCGGCCGCCTGCTCGACCGCTACGGCGCGCGGCCGATCCTGCCGCGATCGTGGTCCTGCAGGTCGCGCTGCTGCTGGTCGCGGTCGAGCTTGCGGGCCTGGAGCATGCTGCGCTCGCCGGGCGCCTGATGCTGCTGGTGTTCGGCGAGATCCCGATCACCGCCTGGCTGGTCGGCCAGTACACGCCGCCGCACTGGCAGTCGCGGATCTTGCGCTGCAATACTGTCGCGCTCGGCGTGAGCGCGCTCGTGGTGCCGCTGATCGCGCTGCTCGCACGAGCGCACCGGCGGCTTTGCGGAGTTTTTCCTCGTGCTGGCCGGCGCGGGCGCGCTGGTCGCGCTGGCCTCGCTGCTGCTGCCCGGCCGGCCGCGCAGCCCGTGCGGACAGCCTCGGCGAGGCCGGACCGGGCGTCAGAGCAGCGCGCTGAAGTTGGCGTAGAGCCGGCGCGCCGCCTCGTTGAGCTGCGCCATGTGGGCGCGCGCCTCGGCGGTGAAGCGGGCCGGGCCGTCCGCGCCCTGGCGGAGCACCAGAGCCTCGTGCGCCGCCGGGTCGGCCAGCCACTCGGCAAGCGTCGGCGCGTCGACCTCGGCGTGGAACTGCAGGCCGAAGGCGCGCTCGCCGCAGGCCAGCGCCTGCACGGCGCAGCTCGCCGAGCCCGCGAGCACCGTGGCGCCCGCGGGCGGCCGCACCACCTCGGCCGCATGCCACTGCAGGAAGCGGCCGCGCGCCGGCAGGCCCGCGAACAGCGGATGGCGCGCGCCCGGCCGTCGTTCAGCGCGACCTCGAAGACGCCGATCTCGGGCGCGGCCGCCGGCCGCACCTCGCCGCCCAGCGCATCCGCCAGCAGCTGGTGGCCGAGGCAGATGCCGAGGTAAGGCAGGGCGCGCGCCAGCACCGCCTCGCGGATCGCCGCCTTCTCGGCGCGCAGCCAGGGGTGCTCCGCCTCCTGCCAGACGTCCTCGGCCGCCCATCACCAGCAGCCCGGCGTAGCCGGCGAGATCCGGGACCGCCTCGCCCGCGTCGAGCGCGACCGTCCCAGGCGATGCCGTCGGCGCGCAGCAGTCGCGGAAGATGCCGGGATGACCACGCTCATGTGCTGCAGCACGAGAACCCCGTGCTCGGCTGCGCATCGCCGCCCGATTCAGCGCCGCCGATGCGCGGCGACGCGTGCCGTCTGTAGCGCTGACCGCGCGGTGATGGCGAGTCGTGTCATGGGCGAACTGGTTCCATGTCGCTGGCTGAGATCGCGCGGAGGATCTGACCTGCGCCGGACCGCGCGCCCGGCCTCGCGGGCGGCGAGCCGCTCCGCGCAGTGAGACCTGTCGGCTATGAAGGGGCCGCAGAAAAGCGCCGTTCGAGGGGAGGGAAGCATGAAGCGGGTGTTGATCACCGGCGCTGCCGGCGGCATCGGGCGGCGCATCCGGCCGCTGCTGCGCGGGGTCTACCCTCGCTCCGGCTGTCGGATGTGGTCGCGATCGAGCCCGACGCCAGGCGAGGAGTTCGTCGCCGCCGATCTCGCCGATCTCGCCGCGGTCGAGCGGCTGTGCGAGGGCGTCGACGGCATCATCCACCTCGGCGCGAGCTCGGTCGAGGACGCCTGGGAGCCGGTGCTGCAGAACAACATCATCGGCGGCTACAACGTCTTCGAGGCGGCGCGCCGCGCAGGGCGTCGAGCGGATCGTGTTCGCGACCACCAACCACGTGGTCGGCTTCTACCGGCGCCAGCGCACGATCGACCATGCCGTGATGCCGCGCCCCGACTCGCGCTACGGCGTCAGCAAGGCGTTCGGCGAGGCGCTCGGCCGCATGTACGCCGACAAGTACGGCCTCGGCGTCTTCAACATCCGGATCGGCAATGTCGGGAGGAGCCGGCCGACCGGCGCCGGCTGTCGATCTGGATCAGCCCGCGCGATCTCGTGCAGCTGATGCGGATCGGCCTCGACCATCCCGGCGATCCACTACGAGGTGGTCTACGGCGTCTCCGACAACGCCCGCGCCTGGTACGACAATGCCAACGCCTACCGCCTCGGCTACCGGCCGCAGGACCGCGCCGAGGACTATGCCGCGAGCGCCACGGAGGCCGACCTGAAGCTGCCGCCCGACCCGATCGGCGAGCAGTTCCAGGGCGGCGGCTTCTGCACGATGGAGTTCAGCGGCGACGTCATGAAGATCACATAACTTGCTGTAACAAGATGAACTTCGATCGGTTCGATACCCGCCGCTATCCGACCCTGCGGGTCCGCGACGGCTATGCCGACTGGGCGCCTCCTACGAGCGCGTGGTCCAGGACGAGATGGATCTCCGGCTGCTCGAGCGGGTGACCACGGTCCGCTGGTCCGCGGCCCGCCGGGCGCTCGATCTGGCCTGCGGCACCGGCCGCATCGGCCGCTGGCTGCGGCGCACAGGGCGTGGCGTGGCTCGACGGCATCGATCTGACCCCGCAGATGCTCGAGCAGGCGCGCGCCAAGGAGCTGTACGACGAGCTCGGCAGGGCGACATGCTGGCGACCGGCCTGCCCGCCGCGGCCTACGATCTGCTCACCGTGGTGCTGGCCGACGAGCATCTCGCGGCGCTGCCGCCGCTCTATCGGGAGGCCGCGCGGCTCTGCGCGACGCGGCGGGCAGCTGGTGATCGTCGGCTACCACCCGCATTTCCTGATGCTGGGCATCCCGACCCATTTCGATCGTGCCGACGGCCAGCCGGTGGCGATCGAGAGCCACGTCCATCTGCTGAGCGATCACGTCAAGGCGGCGCACGCGGGCGGCTGGGGGCTGCTCGAGATGGACGAGGGCGTGGTCGACGAGGCCTGGCTCGCGAAGAAGCCGCGGTGGCGCAAGTACGCCGGCCATCCGGTGAGCTTCTCGATGGTCTGGCAGCGCGCCGCCGGCGGAGGATTGAGCGATGGCCGAGGTCGCGAGCTGTTCGACGAGGCGCGATCGCCGCCCGGGTCGAAGCGCTGGCCGGCGAGATCACCGCGGCCGTCGGCAGCGATCTCGTCGTGGTCGGCGTGCTCAAGGGCAGCTTCGTGTTCCTCGCCGACCTGGTGCGCGCGCTGTCGCGCGCCGGCGCCCTGCCGCGCGTCGAGTTCATGCGGCTGGCGAGCTACGGCCAGTCGATGCAGAGCTCGGGCGAGGTGCTGCTGCTCGGCGACGCGCCGCGCGACTTCGCGGGCAAGCCCGTGCTGCTGGTCGACGACATCGTCGATACCGGCCTGTCGATGGACTACGGCCGGCGCCTCCTGACCCAGCGCAACGCCGCGCGCGTCTGGACCTGCGCGCTGCTCGACAAGCCCTCGCGCCGCAAGGTCGCGAGCGCGCTCGACTTCGTCGGCTTCGAGATCCCCGACGTGTTCGTGGTCGGCTACGGCATCGACTACGCCGAGCAGTACCGCCACCTGCCCTACATCGGCAAGGTGACCTGACGCGCGGCGAACACGGCAGCGCCCGATCGTGGTAGAATGCTCCTGAGATGACACAGCGCCGGACCACCGACATGGCGACCCGGATCAAGCCCGAGACGAAGTCGGTCTACGACCAGGACTTCTACGTCTGGACCGAGGTGCAGACCGAGCTGCTGCGCCAACGCCAATTCGAGGATCTCGATCTCGCCAACCTGATCGAGGAGGTGGAGGGCTTGGGCGACGCCAAGAAGAGCGCGGTGCTCAGCAACGCGACCGTGGTGATCGAGCATCTGCTCAAGCTGCAGCTCAGCCCGGCGACACGACCCCCGGCCCGGCTGGGTCGATTCCGTCCTCGAGCACCGCAACCGACTTCGAGTTCGAGCTCACGCCGCGGCTGCGCCAGATCCTCGAGGACGAGCTGCCGCGCGTCTACGAGCGTCGCCCGTCGCACCGCCGAGCGTCGAGCTGCGCACTCCATGGCGAGGACGCCGCGGCCGCCGGCCTGCCCGCAACCTGCCCCTACACGGTCGACCAGATCGCCGGCGACTGGTGGCCGTGAGCGCGGACCTGCCCAGCCCTCGTCGCAGGCGGGTCTGAGTGGTGATGGCGGGACGTGCCGAAGCCGCGCCGCGCGCCATGCCGGTCGTCGTCCTGACCGTGCTGGCGCCCTTCGCGGCGGGCTATTTCCTCTCCTACCTGTTCCGCTCGGTCAACGCGGTGGTCGGCCCGCGAGCTGGTCGACGAGATCGGCCTGAGCGCCGGCGGCCTCGGGCTCTTGACCTCGGCCTATCTGTTCGCCTTCGCGGCGTTCCAGCTGCCGCTCGGCGTGCTGCTCGACCGCTTCGGCCCGCGCCGCGTGCAGGCCGCGCTGCTCGGCTGCGCCGCGCTCGGCTCGCTGCTGTTCGCGCTCGGCGAGGACCTCGCGACGTTGACCGCGGCGCGCGCGCTGATCGGCCTCGGCTTCGCCGGCGGCCTGATGAGCGGCTTCAAGGCGATCGTGCTGTGGATCCCCGAGCCGCGCCGCCCGCTCGCCAACGCCTGGGTGATGTCGTTCGGCGCGCTCGGCATCCTGGTCGCGACGCTGCCGGTCGAGCTCGCGGTCGCAGGCCTTCGGCTGGCGCGCGGTGTTCGTCGCCCTCGCCGCGATCACCGCGGCGGTCGCCGCGCTGATCCTGCTCGCGGTGCCGGAGCGGGCGCGGCGCCGGCGCGCCGAAAGCCTGCCGGCCAGATCGCCGCGGTGGTCCGGATCCTGCGCGACCCGTCTTCTGGCGGCTGGCGCCGCTGCTCACCGCGACCGCCGGCACCCACATCGCGATCCAGACGCTGTGGGCCGGGCCCTGGCTGCGCGACGTCGCCGGCCTCGACCGGATCGGCGTCGCCAATCACCTGATGGCGATGGCGATCGGCTTTCTGATCGGCATCCTCCTGAGCGGCGTGGTCGCCGACTGGCTGGTCCGCCGCGGCGTCGATCTGCTGACCGTGATGCTCGGCTTCCTCGTGCTGTTCTATCTCTCCGAGGTCGCGATCGTGATGCAGTGGACCGCGCTCAATCTGCCGATGTGGGTCGCTGTTCGGCATGACCGGGCAGGTCGCGATCCTGGCCTATCCCTGGCTCTCCTCGCACTACGGCGCGGCGCTCTCGGGGCGCGCCAACACCGCGATGAACCTCCTGATCTTCGCCGCCGCCTTCGGCGTGCAGTATGCGATCGGCGCGATCATCGACCTGTTCCCGCAGACCGCGGACGGCGGCTACAGCCCGCTCGGGCTACCAGGTCGGCTTCGGCGTGTTCTTGATCGTCCAGCTGCTGGCGCTCGGCTGGTACCTGCTCGGCCGCGACGAGCTGCGCCATCGCTGCGCGGTCCTGATCGGCCGCCGGCGGCGGTAGGCAAGGCGGCGCCGAAGCGGATATGCAGGGGGTCGCCAAGCAGCAAGGGAGGTTGGTCGGATGGGCAAGGTCGCTCTGGTCACGGGCGCAGGCTCGGGCATCGGCAAGGCGTCGGCGCTGGCGCTGGCGAAGGACGGCTACGACGTGGTCCTCGCCGGGCGCCGCAAGGAGCCGCTGGAGCGCGGTCGCCGAGCAGGCGAGGGGCCTCGGCCGGCAGGCGCTCGCGGTGCCGACCGACGTCACCGACCCGGCCTCGGTCGCAGCGCTGTTCGCCAAGGCCAAGGAGACCTTCGGCCGGCTCGATCTGCTGTTCAACAACGCCGGCGTCGGCGCGCCGGCGGTGCCGCTCGAGGATCTGCCGTTCGAGAAGTGGAAGGCGGCGGTCGACACAATCCTGACCGGCGCCTTCCTGTGCACCCAGGAGGCCATCCGGATCATGAAGAGCCAGCAGCCGATGGGCGGCCGGATCATCAACAACGGCTCGATCTCGGCCTATGCGCCGCGCCCCAACTCGGCGCCCTACACCTCGGCCAAGCACGCGATCAGCGGGCTCACCAAGTCGACCTCGCTCGACGGCCGCAAGTACGACATCGCCTGCGGCCAGATCGACATCGGCAACGCCCAGACCGACATGGCGGCGCGGATGAAGGACGGCGTGCCGCAGGCCGACGGCTCGATCAAGCCCGAGCCGCTGATGGACGTCGAGCACGTCGCGCGCGCGGTCGCCCACATGGCGAGCCTGCCGCCGGATGCCAACATCCAGTTCCTGACCGTGATGGCGACCAAGATGCCGTTCGTCGGCCGCGGCTAGGACGGCTGCCGCCGGTACCGCGGTAGGACCTGCGGGCCGCCGCGCTCGATTGACAAGGCGCCCTGCGGCGCGTTTGCTGGCGTCGTTTTTCCATCCGCGCGGGACCGCCGGTAGAGCGCCGCCGCAACGACGGCCCGGCGGTCCCACCAAACAACCAAGGGAGGCATCGGGATGCGGACCACGCGATCTGGGATGGGAAGCACGCGCAGGCTTGCCCTCGCGCTGCTGGGCGCGGCGGCGCTGATCACAGCCCTGCCGGGCGAACGCGCACTGGGCGCAGGGCGCGCTCGCCGGAGTCGGGCCTGATCGGCGAGCTCGAGGGCGTCACCATCATCGAGGACCGCGCCCAATGGCCGACCAGCTTCAACGAAGCGCCCGAACTCGCCGAGCTGGTCGCCAAGGGCGAGCTGCCGCCGGTCGAGGAGCGCCTGCCGAAGGACCTGATGGTGCTCCAGCCGGTCGACGAGATCGGCAAGTATGGCGGCATCTGGCGGCGCGGCTTCACCGGGCCGGGCGACAACGAGAACGGCAACCGCATCCTCGCCTCCGACCGGCCGATCCTGGTCGACCAAAGCGGCGCGGTGCCGCGCCCCTCGCTCGCCAAGGCCTGGGAGATGAGCGAGGACGGCAAGACCTTCACGCTCCATCTGCGCGAGGGCCTGAGGTGGTCCGACGGCGAGCCGTTCACCGCGGATGCCTTCACCTTCTGGTTCGAGGACATCTACAGCAACCAGGACATCGTGCCGACGCCGATCCCGGACATGAGCCCCGAGGGCAAGCCCGGCGAATCGTCAAGGTCGACGACTACACGGTCAATTTCGAGTTCGACGTGCCGTTCTACCTGTTCGAGGAGCTGATGATGGGCGACACCCTCATCGGCGGCGGCCAGGCGGTGCGGCAGTCCGACAAGCGCAGCCACGGCGCCTATGCGCCCGGCCACTACCTCAAGCAGTTCCTGCCCGAGTATACGGGCGGCGAGGACGCGGCCAACGCCGCCGCCAAGGCGGCGGGCTACGACAACTGGGTCGCGCTGCCTGCACTTCAAGAAGGACTGGACGCTCAACCCCGAGCTGCCGGTGGTCGGCCCGTTCCGCACCACCCAGCCGATCAACAACCCGACCTGGGTGATGGAGCGCAACCCTTCTATTGGGCGGTCGACACGCCGCCGACATCGTTCTCCACCATGCGGATGACGCCTTCCGGAGGCCCATCAGTTGCGCCAGCACGCGCCGATTGGCGAAGGCGACCTTGGCGGCGCCGTAGACGGTGAGCCGGCCTTTCGCTTCGTCCCATTCCGCCATGAGCCCGCGCGGCTCCATCGGCACCGCGCCGTGGCGTGCACGCTGAATTTTCGCGGCGCGTGTAGGGCGCGGCCGCGAACGCCGCGTCGGCGTCGCCGCGTGCGCCGGTGAGCGTGAGCGGCAGGTTCGTGCCGGCGGCCTCGACCAGCAGGACGTCGTTGCTGGCCGCGGCCGCGCTGTCCACGACCGCCGGCAGGGCCTCGATGTCGAGCGCGATGGCGTCGAGCGCGTCCTCGGCGGCGGCGGCGCTGTCGGCCAGCACGACCGCGACAGGCTCCCCGACATAGCGCACCTTGCCGTGGGCGATGACGGGTTGCTCGAACGGCTTGAAGGCCGGCGAAACATCGAGCCGCAGCAGGATGACCGGGATCTCCGTGCCGATATCCGCGGCCGCGATGACGGCGTGCACGCCGGGCCGCGCCAGCGCCGCGCGCGTATCGATCGCGCGGATGCGCCCGTGCGCTACCGGGCTGCGCAGGATCACGGCATGCAGGAGATCGTCGTGTGTGAGGTCATCGACGAATGACCACGGCCGCGCAGAAAACGAAAGTCCTCGATGCGCTCGACCGGGCTGCCGATGAAGGCGTTGGTCGTGCGCTTGCGGTCCATATCTTATCGTCCAGTGTCAGACGTGCTGTGCTTCGCTCATCGGGATGTCGCGCAGCGTGCTCGGCGCAAACAGCTCCTCAAGCTTGACGCGGCGGTCGGTCAGCCCGTGCTCGTGGGTATATTGCAGCAGCGCCTCGATCGTCGGGCGGTTCGGCTCGATGCCGTAGGGGAACCAATCCTCCCCGATGATCGACTTCTCCTCCTCGATCAGCGGCTGCAGCCAGGCCGACGAGACCTTGGACGAGCCCATGTCCGCCAGGTGGCCATAGGCGTGCTCCTTGGCGCGGCAGAGCGCCTTGTACATGCTCAGCGCCACCCACGGATTGCTCTCGTAGATGTCCTTGCGGATCACCACCGTGTGCATGATCGGATAGATATTGGTGCGACGGTAATAGTCCTTCTCGACCTCCGCGTAGTTCGGAAACAGCCGGCGCACCTTGGGCGAGCCGCGGCGGAAAGCGAGCGGGTTGTTGGCGGTCATCATGAAGTCGATCTCGCCGCGCTCGAGCAGGTCGCCGAGCTCGGTGCCTGCCGGCGCCTGCGTCAGGCGGATGTCCGGCGGCAGCTTGCGGCCGAGGCGGTCGGCGCGGCCCTGCACCCATTCGACGTCGCTCGGCTTGACGCCGTATTCGTGCTGAGGAGGCCGCGCATATAGACCGCCGCGGTCATGCTGTATTCGGGCACGCCGCCGCGCTTGCCCTTGAGGTCGGCCGGCGCTTGATGCCTTTGTCCGTGTTGATGAAGAAATAGCCGTGGCGGAACACGCGCGAGGGAAAGACAGGGATGGCTATGAACGGCGCGTTGCCCGTGCTCACCAGCGTCGTGTAGTTCGACAGCGACATTTCGGCGATTTCGAACTCTTGGAATTGCAGCATGCGCCAGAAGATGTCGGCCGGCTGCAGGTGATGTAGTTGAGGTCGATGCCCTCGGGCTGGATCGTCCCGTCGCGCAGGGCCAGCGTGCGATCATAGGGTCCGCACGCGAATGTCAGCCGCAGCTTGCTCATTTTCTTGTTCCTCCGTTGCGCCACGCTGTCGTGACGGTTTGGGGCTGTCAAGCGTTCCAAACCGCGACGTCGTCATTCCGGGCGCGCGCCTTGCGCGTGAGCCCGGAATTGAAACACCGGCAGTGAGTATGGATTCCGGGCTCGCGGGCTGAAGCCCGCGCCCCGGAATGACCGGCGAACTATTTGTGCGGAACGGGCATCGCGGCGGCGGCACAAGCTTGGCGTACCAGTCGTGGATCTGCTGGCCGGTCCAATGCACGACGCCGTCGTGGCGGTTGATGTAGTCGTAGAGTTGCTCGAAATATTTGATGCGGTGCGCGGCGCCGGTCACGTAGGGATGTACGCCGATCGCCAGCACGCGCGTCGGATTCCGCCGACTCCTCGGTAAAGCCGGTCGAACGCGTCGGCGGTCCGCTTCAGCAGCACGTCGGACTCTGTGATGGTGCGAGACCATCAGCGTGATGTCGTTGATCTCGGCGCTGTAGGGCACCGCGAGAATCGGGGCCGTTGGCGGTTTTCACCCAGAACGGCTGATCGTCCAGCACCCAGTCGCCGAACCAGGTGAAGCCGCATTCGGTGGCGTAATCCAAGGTGTCGTGGGTCTGCCCGCGGCCGGGTCCGAGCCAGCCGGTCGGTTTTTGCCGGTGAAGCCTTCGATCACCTCGATCGATTTGCGCATGACGGCGCGCTGGTCCTCGATCTGCTGGATCGGCATCTGCACGTAGCTGTGTGCCATGAATTCCCAGTTGGCATCGCGCGCGGCCGCCGCCACTTCCGGATAGACCTCGCAAACCTTGGCGTTGATCGACATGGTCGGCGTCACCCCCGCTTTGTCGAGTGCGCGCTTGAGCCGCCAGAAACCGACGCGCATGCCGTATTCGTACCAGGTCCAGTTCGGCATGTCGGGAATGGGGGTCTGGCCCATCGGCGGCTGCGAGAGCTGCCGCGCCATCGGCCGGGTGATCTCCCATTCCTCGATATTGACCACCGACCAGACGATGATGCGGCCGTTGCCCGGCAGCTTCAGGGGCGGGCGGGTGAAGGGCGACGAATAGCCGAACCGTTCGCGTGGAAATGGCATCGGAGCCCCCTGCGTTTCCCGCCGACATGCTGGCAGATATTTTCGAATTGAAATAGCGTGGACTGCCGGCACAGGGAGCCCAGCAGATGCACTATGTCATCGGTCGTCTCTCGATCGTGGTGCTGTCGTTCTTGGCGTTGATTGCAACCGCGGTGGCGCAAAGCTATCCCGATCGCGTCATCCGCATCATCAATCCGTTCCCGCCTGGCGGCTCGGTCGACATCACCGCGCGCCTGTTGGCGCAGAAGCTCAGCGAAAATCTCGGACACCAGGTCATCGTCGAGAACCGCACCGGGGCGGGCGGCAATGCCGGCGCCGATTCGGTCGCGAAGTCGGAGCCCGACGGCTACACGCTGCTGTTCACTGCGCCCGGCCCGCTCGTCGTCAATCAGACGCTCTACACCAAGGGTCTGCCGTTCGATCCGACCAGGGATTTCGCGCCGATCGCCATCTTCGCGTTCACGCCGATCGTGCTGATGGTGCATCCGGGCGTCCCGGCCAAGGATGTGCAGGAGCTGATCGCCTACGCCAAGAGCAACCCGGGCAAGATCCATTTGGCTCGGCCGGCATGGGCTCGACGCCGCACCTGTCGGGCGAACTGCTCAAGACCATGACCAGGACCGAGATGACCCACGTGCCGTACCGCGGGACCGGTCCGGCCATGAACGATCTCGTCGGCGGGCACATCCAGATGTTCTTCGACCTGCTGCCGGGGAGCCTGCCGCAGATCAGCGGCGGCAAGGTGCGCGCGCTCGCCAATGCCGGAGCGAAGCGTCCGGCGGCGCTGCCGGACCTGCCGACGGTCGCGGAGCAGGGCCTGCCGGGATTCGACGCCGCGTCATGGGTCGCGCTGGTGGCCCCGGCGAAGACGCCGGCTGCGGTTCTCGCCAAGCTACGGGAAGAGGTCGGCAAGGCGATCGCATCGCCCGACATCGTGACGCGCATTCGCGAACTGGGCTCGGACCGGGCACGGTCTCCGAGAAAGACGTGCGCGCGTTCCTCGATGCCGAGACCAAGAAATGGGCCGAGGTCATCCGCGTGTCCGGCGCCAAGGCGGATTGATTTGTCTCCGCCGACGTCAAGCTTTCATGCTCTAGCTATTCGCTCGGCAGCTCAGGGCACGGCCGGCGCGCGACTCCCACGCCTCGCTTGGTCCCACGCCGACCATCCCGAGAAGGTTGACCACGGCCTCGTCGATCTTCGTCGGAGCGACCTTCTGATCGCACACCGCCAGGCCAAAGCCCACGATGCGTGGGTCGCCAGCCGCCATGCCATGTCCGCGTCCTCGACTTTGTAGCGGCCGGCAGCGACCGCGTTGCGGATATCGCGAATGGCATAAGGGCCCATCACGCGATACATGGCGTCCGCGATCACCTCGGAGCGGCGCAACAGTGATCGCCAGCGATGATCGCCGATTGCGGCGTTCATGACCTGGCGGATGCCGAAGGCGTAGACCTGGCCCGGGTCCTTAAATGTGTTCGTCACAGCTTCGATGCGCTGGGCAAGCCGTTCCATGACCTGCTCCATGACGGCCATCGCGAGCTCGTCTTTCGACGCAAAGTAATTGTAGACCGTGCCCGCGCCGACATCCGCGCGTTCGGCGATCTCGAACATCGTGGCTGCATCGATGCCCTTCCTGGCCATGACGTGGTAGCCGGCCTCGAGCAGGGCCTGTCGATTTCTTCTTTTGCGACGGTCGCTTCGCGTCTCGACGGCTGGCACAGCGCTCATCTCAGTATCCATTCATTTCCGAATTACCGCTGCCGCCGCGTCCAAAATTCCGGGCTGGTCGCCACTCGTAGCCCATGATTCGCTTGATGCCAATGTGCGCTCCATTTCATGGCTCGAAAATGAATACGGGTCGTAAGAGACCCCTGGTCAAAAAATATGGCGCTCAACTTGACTGATATTCATTTATGGACATAGTTCATTTTAGGTCAGTCATAGGTGCGGACGGCAGAGGAAACGGAATCGGGTGAGGGACACATCATCAAGGAGTTTCCCAAGGAACGCGCAGCCAAGCGCGAGGTGCTGCTCGGCTCGGTCGACAAGATTGCGAGACATTGCGGGCGTCCGGACCGCAAAGCGAAGAGCAGGGCACGCTCGCGCCGGAAGCGGTGAGGCGCTGCGCGATACCGGGATGTTCCGGCTGAAGCTCTGCGCCGAGATGGGAGGCGCAGAGGCCGACCCGGTCACCGAAATGCTGGTGCTCGAAGATCTCGCCTATCACGACCTGACCAGCGGCTGGTGCACCATGGTCGGCGCGACCGGCATTGCGTCGCTCGGCACATTCCTGAACGCCGGCCGGAATCGAACGGGTGTTCAGCGACGGCAGATCCCGACGGCGTCGATCTCGTTCTTTCCGGCCGGCCCGCAACGCGAGGGCGACGGCTTTCGGGTCAACGGCCGCTGGCGGTTCAACAGCGGCATCCGGCATTCCGAATGGGTACTGGGTGGCACGGTCGTTGAGGGCACCGATGGCGAGAAACGGCGAGCCGGTCGTGATCTTCTCGGCATTTCCGGCCGAGGATGTCACGCTCCACGATAATTGGGGCGGCGTGACCGGCTTCCACGGCACCGGCTCCGTCGACTTTCCGTCGACAATTACCATCTGCCGCCGGAACTCAGCTTCGTCTGGATCTCCTCAAGCCGCAACCGTTGCGTGGCGGTCCGTCCTATCTGTTCCCGCCGTTCAGCTACGTGGCCAAGGAACATGGCAGCGTCGCCATCGGGGCGGCCCGCCGGGCGCTCGACGAATTGATCAAGTCGCCAGCACCACACGCGGCACGTTTCGTTCATGACGAGCTCGACGAACGACAAGTGGTGCATCGCTCGTCGCGCAGGCCGACCTCAAGATACGTTCAGCCCGCGCGCTGATGCACGAACGTATGACGCCTGTATGACAAGTCGTCGCCGGCGATCTGCCTGATGGAGCCGACATTGCCGATGTGCGGGCGATCTGCGTCACGCGACCGAATGGCGATCGAGACCGCACCATGGCGTATCATTTCGCCGGCAATACCGGCCTGCATCATCCGCACGTCATCGGCCGGCTGCTGCGCGACCTGAACACCGCCGGCATCCATCAGGTGATGAGCGATACGGCCTATGAAAACCACGGGAAGTTCCGGCTCGAGCTGCCGGCCGATCCGCTCGCGTAGGGACGCTGCTGGCTTTCAAGCGCGGCGCGCACCGCTCCAAACCACGACCGTGCAAGATCGTGGGCGACAACAAGCAACAACGTTCGATGGGAGGGAGTTGATGAAATCAACCAGGAATGGGATCGACCGGCGAGAGCTGTTGAAATCAGGGGCTGCAGCGATCGTCGCGCCCGGCAGTGCTGAGCGTTATTCCGGCGAACGCACAATCGCGCGGCATCAAGATCGGATATGTAAGCCCGCGTACCGGCCCGCTCGCGGCTTTCGGCGAGCCCTACAATTTCGTTCTCGACCAGGTGCGCAAGATCGTCGGCCCGGGCATTGTCAACAACGGCCGCACTTATCCGCTTGAGTTCGTCGTCAAGGACAGCCAGTCGAATGCCTCGCGCGGTTCGGAGGTCACCTCGGAAAACGTATTGCGCGACAAGGTCGATCTGATCGTTGCGTCCGGAGCACCTGGACACGACAAATCCGGTTGCCGACCAATCCGAGGTGAACGAAACGCCGTGCATCACGAGCGTGGTGCCCGTGGCAGCCCTATTTCTTTGGCCGGAACGGGAACCCGAGCAAACCGTTCAAATGGACCTATCACTTCTTCTGGGGGCTGGAAGACGTCATCGCGAGCTATCTCTCGATGCGGGCAACGGCGCTCAGACCAACAAGGTCATCGGCGGTCTGTTTCCCAACGACGCCGACGGCAATGCCTGGGGCGACGCCAAACTAGGGATCCCGCCTCATGGCCAAGGCGGGGTACAAGTTGATCGATCCAGGCCGCTATCAACTCATGAACAGCGACTTCAGCTCGCAGATTTCAGCGTTCAAGTCGGCGGGTTGCGAGATAATCATCACCGGCAACATGATCCCGCCGGGATTCTCGACCTTCTGGGTCCAATGTGCGCAGCAGGGGTTCCGCCCGAAGATCGTGACAATCGGCAAGGCGCTGCTGTTCCCGTCCGTCATTCAATCACTGGGTCCGCGGGCCGACGGGCTCTCGACCGAAATCTGGTGGAGCCCGAACCATCCATTCAATATGGGTTCAGCGGCCAGACGGCGCGCGAGCTGTGCGACGCCTACAGCGCAGCCACCAGCCGGCCGTGGACGCAGACGTTCTTGGGCTATCAGCACGCAATTCTCGAGGTCGCGATCGACGTGCTGAAACGCGCGAAGAAGATCGGCGATGCCATATCCGTCCTGGATGCGTTGACCAGCACGAGCTACGCATACGGTCGTCGGGCCGATAAAGTGGACCGGTCAGCCCGTTCAGAACGTCACCAAGACCCCGCTCGTTGGCGGGCAGCGGAAGCGCAAGAGCGGCGGCGAATTCGAGCCCGTCATCACCGACAACACGACCGCGCCCGAAATCCCGGTGGGCGGCAAGTTCGAATCCGTCGTCCGCAAGCCGATCGCCGGCGAGGAGCTGACGCCACCGGCGGCATCAGCTCCT
>CAVWCE010000048.1:0-5340 GCA_963753275.1 uncultured Alphaproteobacteria bacterium
CGGTCACCATCCTGCGCAGCTTCACCACCTACAAGCCGCTGCGCTTCTTCGTCGGCATCGGCCTGCTGCTGTTCGCCGGCGGCTTCGCGCTCGGGCTGCGCTATCTGTACTTCGCCGCGCTCGGCCAGGGCGGAGGCCACGTCCAATCGGTGATCCTGTGCGCGCTGCTGATCGGCATGGGCGCGTTCACCGGCCTGATCGGCATCCTCGCCGATCTGATCGCGGTCAATCGGCGCCTGCTCGAGAAGCTGCTCACCCTCAGCAGCAGCAGGCGGCGCCCGCCGCCAGCGACGCGCCGGGCGCCGCCGCGCGCCGCCGCACGCCCGCCGCGTAGGCGCGTCCCCTACCCTGGAGCCCTCCCCATGTCCCTCGACGCCGGGCCGGTCGTCGCCGGCAACCTCTATCCCAAGTACACCACGCGCAACCCGGTCGCCCGTCTGCTGGTCGCGAACTTCATGACCACGCTGCGCGACCTGGTCCGGCGCGCCGGAGCGCGCGAGATCCACGAGGTCGGCTGCGGCGAGGGTCACCTCAGCACGCGGCTTGCGGCCGAGGGCTGGCAGGTCCGCGGCAGCGATGTGTCGCCGGTGGCGATCTTCGAAGCCGCGGAGCGTGCCCGAGCCTGCGGGCTCGCGATCCCGTTCCGGGTCGGCGACCTCTACGACCTCGAGCCGGCGCGCGACGGCGCACCCTTGGTGCTGTGCTGCGAGGTGCTGGAGCATCTTCCCGACCCGGCGCGGGCGCTCGCCGTGCTGGCGGCGCTCGCGCGGCCGCATCTGATCGTCAGCGTGCCGCGCGAGCCCCTCTGGCGGGTGCTGAACCTCGCCCGCGGCAAGTACTGGCACGAGCTCGGCAACACGCCCGGCCACCTCCAGCACTGGTCGACCCTCGCCTTTCTCGACCTGCTGCGCGACCACGTCGAGGTGCTCGAGCTGCGCACGCCGCCGCCCTGGACCATGGCCCTCTGCCGGACGCGGTAGGGCGGTGCTCGACCCGCTCCGCCGTCACGCGCGCGGGCGGCGGCTCGGCCGCTGGCTCGGCGGGCTGGCGCTCGCGCTGTCGTTCGCCTTCATCGGCGTGCGGCTCTGGCAGGGCGGCGCCTGGGACCTGGTCCGGCCGCGCCTCGAGCTCCTCCTTCTGGCGACGCTCGCCGGCGCGCTGCTCTACGGCCTGAGCGGGTTTCTGCTCTCCGCGGCGTGGCGCCAGATCCTCGCCATCGAGCGCCCGCCCGGGCCGGCCGCCCGCTACCACGCCGTCTACGGCCGCACCCAGATCGCCAAGTACCTGCCGGGCAACTGCTTCCACTTCGTCGGCCGGCAGATCCTCGGACGCGCGCTCGCGCACTCGCAGGCCGCCCTTGCGCTCGCCTCGCTGCTCGAGGCGGTGCTGCTGGTCGGCGGTCGCCACGAGCCTGGCCCTGCCGCTCGCTCTGGCGCGCCTCGGCGCCTGGTCGCTCATCCTCCTGGCCGGCGCCGCGGCGGCGCTCGCTCTGACCTTCGCCGCGCCGCGGCTGCTGCCCGCGCGCTTCGGGCGCGGCGCCGGCTCATCCGCCGACCGAAGCGTCGCGTGGCCGGCCGCCCGACTGCTGCGCGCCGTCGCTCTGTACGTCGCCTTCTTCGCGACCGCGGGCGGCCTGCTCTGGCTGCTCGCGGCGGCCGCCGCCGGCAGCTCGCCCGCGGGCGCGCCGGGACCCCTGACCTGCGTCGGCGCGCTGGCGCTCGCCTGGGCGGCGGGCTTCGTCGTGCCGGGCGCCGCCGCCGGGATCGGCGTGCGGGAAGCGGTGCTGATGATCGCTCTCGACGGCGCTCTCGCGCCCGAGGCCGGCGCCGCGGTCGCCCTCGCTTTGCGCCTGGTCACGACCGCGGGCGATGGCATCTTCTGCGGGCTCGCCCTGGCGCTGCCGCTGCCGCCGAGCTCGCCGGCCGCCCAGGTTTCTAAGTAAAACAAGTTAATGTCGCTTATGGTTACTCCGGATTTACAAGTAACATAGCTTCAACTCAAATCATGTTCCGCAGCTTACTCTTTGTTAATACATATAGGTCAAATTGAACGCATCACGTCAATACTTATGGGGGAACGTTCCATGAGCATGTTCCGCAAGTTCGTCCAGGACGACAGCGGCGCCACGGCGATCGAGTATGGCCTGATCGCGGCGCTGGTGTCGGTGGCGATCATCGCGGTCCTCGGCACCCTGGGCGGCAACCTGAATGCCACCTTCAGTGCCGTCGCGAACAACCTGAACAGCGCGGGTGGCGGTTGATCCCGCACGGTCGGATCAGGGGCATCGGCGGCCAGCTGGCCGCCGATGCCTCGCCCGCACCCTCGGGTCGCGGGCGCTGACCGCAGACGACCCTTTCGTCGGAGCTCTGTGATGGTGCGACTCTGGAACCCGACTCGGCAGCGCCGCTGGCAGGCCGTCGCCCGACTGCGGCGCGAGGCCGGCGGCGCCGTAGCCCTCGAATACGGACTCCTGGCCGCCCTCGTCGCCATGGCGATCCTCGGCAGCCTGCGCACCCTCGGCGTCAGCCTGGTCAACCTGCCACTGCCGTCGTTGATCGCGGCCTTTCAGGGCGCGCTGCCCTGATCGGCCACCGTTCCTAGCCCGCACCGCCGCCGGCCCGCCGGCCGGGCCGAGATCGCCGCAGGCCGAGTTGGCTCGAGCATCAGAAGGTTGCCATGTTGTCGCTCTACGCGTGCTTTGCCGGGCTGTTGACGCTGCTGCTCCTTGGCGGCGCTCACCGACCTGCGCGAGCGCCGCATCCCGAACTGGCTGACCGGCGGCGCCGCGGCGCTCTACCCGGTCTACCTTCTGCTCAGCCCGGTGCCGGTGGCGTGGGCGAGCGCGCTCGCCCTCAGCCTGCTCGTGGCGCTGGTCGGTCTCGCGCTGTTCACCCGTGAGCTGATCGGCGGCGGCGACGTCAAGCTGATCGCCGCGGTCACCCTGTGGGCCGGCCTCGACCACTTCGCGGCCTTCGCCCTGGTGACCGCGCTGACGGGCGGCATGCTCGGCCTGGTCAGCCTCTGGTACCACCGGTGGGGCCGTCTGATCGAGGCGCACCTCGCCGGGTTCGGCCTGGCCACCGCCGGCGGTCGCGCCGGCGCCCCGGCGCCCGTCCCGGAGGCACCGGCGGACAACGCGCCGGCCGCGCCGGCCACTCCGGCTCCGCTCACCCTGCCCTATGGCATCGCCATCGCCGTTGGCGGCGTGGCGGTCGTCGTCGAACTGATGAAGCTCTGAGGAGGCACCCATGGGCCTGCGTCGCATCATCGTTCTGCTGATCGCCGTGATCGCTGCCGGCGGCACGGCGATGTACGCGCGCAGCTGGATCGAAGGCCAGCAGACCAACATCGCCGCGGTCGCCGCGCCGGCGCCCGCAGGAGAAGCACGAGGTGCTGGTCGCCGACCTCGATCTGGCCGCCGGCGTGTTCGTCAAGCCGCAGCACCTGCGCTGGCAGCGCTGGCCGACCGACGACGTGCCGGAGAGCTACGTGCTCAAGGGCGCGCGCAGCCAGGATGAGATGATCGGCGCCGTGGTCCGCCGCGGGATCAGCATCGGCGAGCCGATCACCGACGGCGCCGTGGTCAAGCCCGGCGAGCGTGGCTTCCTCGCCGCGGTGCTCGATCCCGGCATGCGCGCCGTCTCGGTGCCGATCACGCCGACCTCCGCCAACTCGGGCCTGATCTTCCCCGGCGACCGGATCGACCTGATCCTGACCCAGACCCTGCTCCCGACCGAGGGCGAGGGCAGCGCGCGGCGCGTCAGCGAGACCGTGCTCAGGAACATCCGCATCATCGCCATGGGCGTCGAGACCGGCGACGACGCCGAAGCGGGCAAGAACAACGAGAAGGCCAAGACCGCCACCTTCGAGGTCACGCCGGGCCAGGCCGAGACGGTCGCCCTGCTGACCGAGCTCGGCAAGCTCTCGCTGAGCCTGCGCAGCCTGGCCGTCGACGGCGAGGCGGAGAGCACCATGCCGATCGCCGAGGCCGAGAGCTTCACCTGGGACCGCGACGTCTCTCGCGTCCTGCGTACCGGCCGGCTGTCGTCGCGACTTCTCGTGCTGCGCGGCAGCAACACCGAAGACGTCTCGGTCGAGCAGGGATCAAACTGATGAAGGTCGTCGACATTCGCCGCGGGTGCCGGATCGCCGCTCCGGGCGCCGCCCCGCGCCACCTCCTCGCCCTCGGGCTGGTCCTGCTCGGCAGCGTGCTGACGGTGCCGGCGGTTGGTCAGGAGCCTGCGCAGCTACCCGCGGAGACGATCGCGACCGATGGCATGCTGAGGCTCGAGGTCCGCAAAGGCCGGGTGATCCGGCTGCCGCGTCCCGCGGCCACGGTGTTCGTCGCCGATCCCGAGATCGCCGACGTGCAGGCGCAGTCGCCGAGCATCATCTACCTGTTCGGCCGGCGCGCCGGCGAGACCAGCCTGTACGCCGTCGACGAGGACGACCGGCTGCTGGTGCGCACCCAGGTGGTGGTCGAGCACAACCTCTCCGGCCTGCGCCGCGCGGTCCAGCAGCTCCTTCCGGGCAGCCGGGTCACGGTCACCACCGTCGACGGCAGCATCGTCCTCGACGGCATGGTCGACAGCCCGCTCCAGGCGCAGGAGCTGCGCGAGCTCGCGGCACGCTACCTGGGCGACGAGGAGACCCTGCTCTACCGGGTCAACGTTGCGGCGCCGACCCAGGTTCACCTGCGGGTCCGGGTCGCCGAGGTCTCGCGCGACGTGCTCAAGGAGTTCGGCATCAACTGGGAGGCGATCTTCCAGACCGGCGACTTCGCCTTCGGTCTGGTGAGCGGCCGCGGCGTGACCGACGGGCTCGGCAATTTCCTGCGCGCCCCCGAGGGCGCCAACAGCGCGTTCGGCAGCTTCGAGGGCGGCGACGACGTCGTCAATGCCGCGCTCGACGCGCTCGCCGAGGAGGGTCTGGTCAACGTTCTGGCCGAGCCCAACCTCACCGCCCTTTCGGGCGAGACCGCGAGCTTCCTCGCCGGCGGCGAGTTCCCGATCCCGATCGACAGCGACGAGGACGGCCTCGAGATCGAGTTCAAGGAGTTCGGCATCAGCCTCGCCTTCACGCCGACCGTGCTGAGCGCGCAGCGCATCAGCCTGCGGGTCCGCCCGGAGGTCAGCGACCTCACCGACAAGGGTGCGATCAACCTCAACGGCCTCGTGATCCCCGCCCTGGCCACGCGCCGGGCCGAGACCACGGTCGAGCTCGGCAGCGGCCAGTCGTTCGCGATCGGCGGCCTGCTGTCGACCGACTTCGAGAGCTCGGTGAGCAAGTATCCCGGTCTCGGCGACGTGCCGATCCTCGGCACCCTGTTCCGCTCGCAGC
>CAVWCE010000049.1:0-28611 GCA_963753275.1 uncultured Alphaproteobacteria bacterium
TCTGGTCGAAGCTGGCGTGAGTTAGGCTGCCACGGTCAGTCCTTCTTGATCACGCCAGCCAGCGCTGCGAGCAAAGCGTGGTCAGCGTCCAGCCGGAGAGTATCGAGCGACGTGTACGCCCAGACCGCTTGCCCCCAACGCGTGCTCCTGTCGGGAAGCCACTGGTCCTCCTGGTGGAGATTGACGACCGGTAGGAACACATCGAGGGAGTAGCCCAGCGCGGTGCTAAAGGTGACGACTTGCGGCTTGTCCCACCAGACCGGCGGTTCACTATCCGGAGGAGTCCTCTGTTCAGCAGGCACTTTCGCTGTCGCCGTAGCCATGAGATGCCACCAATCAGCCAGCAGGAACACGCCCCAACCAAGAACGATGATAAAGAGAGCGATGATCGACGCCCTCCAGGGTCGGTAGCCATGACGCACCGTGAAATGAAGGAAGCGGTTCCAGGCCCGCGAGGTTTTCGGGACTAATCCGCTTTTGCCGACCTCTTTGTGCTTCTTAATCGCCACCTTCCGCGCGTCGCGCTCGTGTCCGCTGCGCCGCAGCACGCTGACGAGATGCTCGTAGGGTTGCGGCGCGAACTTCTTTTGGCGCCTCAGCCATTCCACCCGCTCTTTTACTGTAGGAGGCTTTTTCGAATTTACTGTAGGAGGCTCTTTCGAATAGAATCCGCTGTACTTGAAGCCATCGAGGAAGAGGGCACCGCGCGGAGGCCAGCTCTTCTAGCTCATCCGTCCAACTGGTCCACGGTGGCGCGTCGCCATCCTGATCTGGCCGTCTTCTGGAAACTTCCGTCCAAAAGAGGATCTCCTCCGACCTGCGCGCCCGCTAGCGTTCAAAGCAGACGCGCCGCGATTCTCGAACCGGCCTCTTGCCGCAGTTCGAGGTTGGCGGCCGACCCCGCGGGGGATAGAGGCTGACCTCGCCCTCGGCCAAATAACGCCCTCGCGTCAGGTACCACCGAGTACCGATGTCGGGCCGCTATGGCGCTAAGAGCAGGGTTGCGATCGCGAGTTGGTGAAACGCCCGCCGGAACAGTCCAGGAAACCGCCGATCTTCGCCCTCGAGAAGCGGACCTCGCCTTCGGCCGTGAAGCCGACGCTCGCGAGTTCTCTGGCGCAGCCGCCACCGGCACATTGCACGTCAACGGCGAGCCTCGCTGCGTCACGCCCGGTCGACGAGTTGCTGTGCAGGAACACCGCCCCGCCGATGTTCGCGCCCTCGGCGTTCAGCGCGAGAGCGCCGCGGTTGGCGAAATGGGCATTGGTGCAAACCAAGTCGCCGCTGATCTTCGCCCGGTACAGGCGAACCTCCCCTTCGGCCTCGAAATTGCCTGTTGCCCCGTAGCCGGCGGCGCGACGACCGGTGTAACCCGCCCCGCCGATCTCGGCTCGATCGATTTGGCCCGAGACACCCTTGCACAGGAAGACGGAGCCGCTGATCTGGGCACCCTCTGGCGTTGAGCGCGACGCCGTGTCGGTTGACGAAGCGGCCAGCGGTGCAATCCAGGTCGCCGCCGATCTCGGCGCCGTAGAGGCGGACCTCGCCCCAGGCCGCAAAGCCGTCGCCCAGTAGAAGTTTCGTACCGACCTCGAGATCGGTGGCATCGATCCCATGCGCGCACTGGGCTCCACGGAGGTCGAGCAGCTTTAGATCCGCGCCGGCAAAGATCGGCCGCTGCAGCAGCTGGCAATGTCTCAGTCCCAGCGGGAACTCGACCTTTACTGCCTCCAGATCCAGCACGCCGGCGATCGTCGCGCCAACGATTTGGATCCCCTTCGGGTCAACCTTGACATTGCGAAAGGCTTTGACGCAAAGCGCTCGGATCACCGAGGCTCGGCAAACGTCACCATTGAAATGGGCAGGTTTGCCGAGTTGGGTCAGCCCGACCAAGCGTTTCTCCGCCCTGTTCAGGTTTGTTGGCGGCTGCATGGAGCCCTCCCGGTTCCTTGCAACTCGATACGGTGTTTCGCTGTGGTACCCGTCGATCAGCGCGATTATTGGGACCGAGCAGTCTGTCTGGCTGGGAACAGCTTCACACCTCAGATGCTGATTTTGTACGAATGAAGATCGGCAGACGGTCAGAAACGGGGTCGCGGTCAGAAACGGGGTCGGCGGTCAGAAACGGGGTCCGGTCAGAAACGGGTCAGAAACGGGGTCGGTCAGAATCAGAAACGGGGTCGGGACTCTACTCGCGCGTTCGCCTGCCGTCGGGGTCCAAGCTTGGAAGCGTCACACGGTGACACCGTCGCGATTCCGAGGTCGGGAACGTCATACCTGGGCTGCGCCGGTGAGGAAGCCCGCCGAGGGGCGGCGCGAGCCTTAAAGGTCGTAGTCCGCTATGCACTTCCCGGCTATGCCCAGGAAGCGGTCGGCACTGACCGTCGAGCCCGGGCGTCAGACAGGCGACAGGCGTGGCGGCGCCATGAGCATGCGTCAGATCTGTAGCTTCCCGTCGCATCGAGTTGTGTCCAGAATCTTCTGCAAATTGATCATGGTTGCGGTGGTGGGTCCGGTGGGCAACGCGCAGCGTTGTCCACGGGGCGAGTTGGTATGGTCACGCCGCCATGCGCAGGGCCTCCTTCTTGTGTTCGCGCAGGTCGTCCATGTTGAGGTAGCGGTGTGCCTCGAGCCAGTTCTCGTGCGTCTCGACCGCGAGCGCCCGGATCAGACGTAAGCAGCTCGCGGCGTTCGGAAAGATGCGCACCACGTGGGTCCGCCGCTTGATCTCCTCGTTCAGGCGCTCGAGCAGGTTGGTTGATTTCAAGTGCTTATGGTGTTGGCGCGGCAGCCGGTAGAAGGTCAGCGTTTCCTCGATATGTTCTTCGACCCAGCCGCACAGCTTGGGGTAGGTCGCCTGCCACTTGGCAAGCCAGGCCGCCAGATCGCGCCTGGCCTCGGTGAAGTCGCGCCGGTCATAGAGCCACCTGAGCTCCCGCAGGCAGTCGTCATCGACCTTGCGCGGCACATAGTCCAGGGCGTTTCTGAGGAAGTGCACGTAGCAGCGCTGCCAAGCGGCTTCGGGTAGGATCTCGACGATCGCCTGCCTGAGCCCGGCATGGTCGTCGGAGACGACGAACTCGACGCCTGACAGCCCACGCTCGCGGAGCTGCAGGAGGAAGTCGCGCCAGCTCGAGCGGCTCTCGCGGTTGACGAGCTCGACCGCGATAATGCTGCGCCGGCCGTCCCAGCCGATGCCGATCGCCAGCAGCACCGCCTGGCTACGGATCACGCCGGCTTCCCGGACCCGCTCGTAGCGCGCGTCGACGATCAAGTACGGGTACGGGTCGTCCAGCCGCCGGCGGGCAAACTCGGCCAAGCCGTCGTCGAGCTTCACGTTGATCGCGCTGATCGCCGAGGCCGAGAAGCTGTGGCCGCAGAGCTCCTCGGTGATCGCCTTGACCTTGCGGGTCGACACGCCCTGCACGTACATCTCGGCGAGCGCCGCCACCAGCGCCTTCTCCGAGCGCTGGTAACGCTCGAACAGCTCGGTCGAGAAGCGGCCGTGGCGGTCCTGCGGCACCCGCAGCTCCAGCTTGCCGACCCGGGTCACCAGGCGTGCGGCCGTAGTAGCCGCTGCGGTGGCCGAGCCGAGCCGGCGTCCGCTCGCCCTTCTCGGCGCCCAGCACTTCGGTCATCTCGGCCTCGAGCAGCTCCTGCAGGACCGCCTCCACCAGCGGTCGCAGGAAGTCCCGGTCCGCCGCCAGCAGCGCCTTCACTTCCGCCAGCGTCGGTCTAAGCTTGCTTCGGGGCATGGTGTGCATCCTTCACGGTGACCTCGAACATCACCCGCATACCATGACCCCGCCTCTCCGGCGCTTTTGCAGAACCTTCCGTACACGACCCCGCATCGAGACCAGCGGCCGCTCAACTCAACATCAACCGCAAGTCAGGGTCGCGCTGGTCGCTGGCCCGCAGAATTCCTAACCTGATCGAGAATCTGGAGATCCATATTAGCACCTTGATGGATCAATCGCTGGAGTTTTCGGTCGACTGCAGAACCCGCAGTCGTTCATGCGTCGAAAACGTCGCATGGTGCCGCAATATCGGCGCACCGACGTAGCTTCTAAAGATCTCAGTCCATTCTCGTTGCCCGCGAAGACCGCCATCAATCGGGATACTTGCCATAAACGCGCAGATATTCTGGTCCTGTGTATCTGAAGCCATTCTTGATATGCAGGCATCCGATCATCATCGAAACCAGACCGTACTGGACAGATACTCACGACGCCGGGATCGGGGTATCTGGAGCGCGGCATCAATCTTGAAGCCTCGGTGGAGGCTCGTGGAGCCGGCAGCCCTGCGGGCCGGGCCCGCGACCCCGGGGCGCGCGACCCGGGTGCGGGCTGCCCCGCGGGCTCAGGTCGGGCGGACCACGCCCATCTTCAGGAGCACGTTGCCGTAGAGGCGGGTCTCGCCGGTCTGGACCAGGGCGAAGGCCCCCCGGGCGCGCTCGTAGAAGGCGAAGCGCTCGAGCTTGGCGAGCGGGAAGCGGCCGTT
This sequence comes from uncultured Alphaproteobacteria bacterium, assembly GCA_963753275.1. Lineage (GTDB taxonomy): Bacteria > Pseudomonadota > Alphaproteobacteria > Geminicoccales > Geminicoccaceae > DATAOG01. The sequence goes on from CAVWCE010000049.1 coordinate 4,501, forward strand.
CTCGGCGCGGTCGATGATCTTCTGGAACTCGGCGCAGACCTCGGGCACCGCGTCCGGGTCGCCCACCACCTCCATGCGCAGGCAGGGCTCGTCCACGAAGTCGTCGAGCGGCACGACCGAGAGCACCGCCTCGAGCGCGCGGGTGGCGCTCACGCCATCCAGCCGGACCACGCGCCGGCCCATGGTCGCGGCCGGGAAGTTGGCATCCACGATCGCGAGCTCGTCGCCATGCCCCATCGCGCGCAGCACCTGCAGGAGATCCGCGCTCAGCAGCGGATCGAGCCCCTTCAGCATCACCGGTCCTCCCCAAAGCGCGCCGCCGCCCCGGCGCGCTGTCCCGAGGGCCGGAGACTACACCATCCGGCCGTCGGCGCCACGCCTTGGCCGGATTGCCGGGCTGCACCGGCGCACGCCGGCCGCGCCCGACCCGGCGGAACGCCGTCCCGCGTGCGGCGTCCCGGCGCGCTTGGTGCGGTGCGCGCGCGGGCTCAGCCCGCGGCCAGGCGCTCGGCGCCGTGGGCGTGGTCGAGGGCGTAGCCGGTGGCGCGCACGGTGCGCAACAGGTCGGGCTCGCCGCCGGCATTGAGCGCGCGGCGCAGGCGCCGGATCGTGGCGTCGACCGTGCGCAGCTCGATCTCCTGGTCGAGCCCCCAGACCAGATCCAGCAGCTGGTCGCGCGAGAACACCCGGCCGGGGCTCTCGAGCAGTTGCCGCAGGAGGCGGAACTCGGTCGGGCTGAGGTGGACCTCGCGCGCGCCGCGCGCCACCCGATGGGCGGCCAAGTCCATGGTCAGGTCGGCGAAGCGCAGGACCTCGGCCGCGAACGCCGGGCGCACCCGGCGCAGCACCGCGCGCATCCGCGCGATCAGCTCCTCGATCGAGAACGGCTTGGTGACGTAGTCGTCGGCGCCGGTGTCGAGGCCCTGCAGGCGGTCGGGCTCCTCGGTGCGCGCGGTCAGCATGATGATCGGCAGGTTGGCGGTCGCGGGCTTGCGCCGCAGCTGGCGGCAGAGCTCGAGCCCCGAGGTCCAGGGCAGCATCCAGTCGAGCAGCACGAGATCGGGCGTGCGCTCGGCGATCCGGGTCAGCGCCTCCTCGCCGTCGAAGGCCTGCTCGACCGCGAAGCCCGCGCGCTCGAGGTTGTAGGCCAGGAGCTGCTGCAGCGGAGCCTCGTCCTCGACCACCAGGACCAGGGGCTTCATCGCGCCCAGGACCTCAGGCGCTCGCCGGCCGCGGCATGCGATTGATCCGCTGGCCGTGGATCATGTAGTGGATCTTCTCGGCGATGTTGGTCGTGTGGTCGCCGATCCGCTCCAGGTTCTTGGCCACGAAGATCAGATCGAGGCAGGCCGAGATGTTGCGGGGATCCTCCATCATGTAGGTCAGGAGCTCGCGCACCAGGCTCGTGTACATCTCGTCGACCTCGTCGTCGCGATGCCAGACCGCGACGGCCTTGTCGGCGTCGCGCTGGACATAGGCGTCCAGAATGTCCTTGACCATCTCCTGGGTGATCTGGGCCATGCGCGGCACGGTGTAGAGCGGCTTGACCGGCGGCGCCGCGGCGAGGCGCTCGCAGCGGTTGGCGATGTTGGTGGCGTAGTCGCCGATGCGTTCCAGATCGTTCGAGATCTTCATCGCCATCGCGATCAGCCGCAGGTCGAACGCCATCGGCTGGCGGGTCGCGAGCAGCCGGATCGCGTGCTGGTCGATCTCCTCCTCGATGCGGTCGACCTGGTCGTCGCGAGCGACCACCAGGGCGGCCTCCTCGACGTCGCGCTTGACCAGGGCCTCGATCGCGCGCGCGATCTGATGCTCGACCACGCCGCCCATCTCCAGGATCTTCCGCGTCAGCAGGCTGAGCTCCTGGTCGTAGGACTTGACGATGTGCTGGGTTGCCATGCTCGCGGCCTCTAAGGTCAGCCAAACCGGCCCGTGATGTAATCCTGGGTCATCGAATGCTTCGGATTGGTGAAGATCTGATCGGTGTCGTCGAACTCGATCAGCTTGCCGAGATGGAAGAACGCGGTCCTCTGCGACACCCGCGCCGCCTGCTGCATGTTGTGGGTGACGATGACGATCGTGTAGACCTGACGGAGCTCGTCGATCAGCTCCTCGATGCGGGCGGTCGCGATCGGGTCGAGCGCCGAGGTCGGCTCGTCCAGCAACAGGAGCTCGGGATCCGGCGCCAGCGCCCGGGCGATGCACAGGCGCTGCTGCTGCCCGCCCGAGAGCTCGTAGGCGGAGGTCTGCAGGCGGTCCTTGACCTCGTCCCACAAGGACGCCTGCCGGAGGCCCAGCTCCACCTTGTCGTCGAGCAGCGCCTTGCGGCGGAGGCCGCGGATGCGCAGGCCGGCGGCGACGTTCTCGTAGATCGACTTGGGGAACGGATTGGGCTTCTGGAAGACCATGCCGATCCGCAGGCGCGGCAGCATCGGATCGGTCCGGCGATCGACGATGTTGATCGCGTCGGGGAAGAGGACGATCTCGCCGTCATAGCGGTTGCCGGGGTAGAGGTCGTGCATGCGGTTGAAGCAGCGCAGGAAGGTGCTCTTGCCGCAGCCCGAGGGCCCGATCAGCGCGGTCACCTGGCACTCGCCGATCGGGATCGAGATGTCCTTGAGCGCCTGGAAATCGCCATACCAGAAGCTCAGGCGCCGGACCTCGACCTTGCGGCCGGCCGCCTCGGCGCGCGGCGCGCTCGCGGGGCTCGCCGAGCCGGCCGGGCGACGTTCGCGGCGATCCGCGGCGCGCGGGCTCACCGACACCGGCGTCCCAAGGCTCTCGCCCCCGGCCGGCTCGGCGCTCGCAGGCCGCGCGGCCCGGGGCGGCGCCTGGTCGGCGATGCGCTGCGCTCGTGCGTTGCTCATCGTATGCCCTTCCGGATGCGGTAGCGGATGTAGATCGCAAGCCCGTTCATGAGCAGGGTCATCACCAGCAGAATCAGGCCGGCAGCGGCCGCATTCACGTGGAATGCGGCTTGCGGCCGCGAAATCCAGTTGAACATCTGGATCGGCATCAGCGTGAACGGGCTGCTCAACCAGTCGAAGTTGATGAACGGGAACTGGGGCTGGACCGGCGACGGCGGCAGGAAGGCGATGAAGGTGAGCGCGCCGATCGTGATCACCGGCGCGGTCTCGCCGATCGCTCGGGCGAGGCCGATGATCGTGCCGGTCAGGATGCCCGGCCGGGCCGCCGGCAGGATATACATGCGCACTGTTTGCCACTGGTCGGCGCCGAGCGCGTAGGCGCCTTCCCGGACCTCCTGGGGGATGCTGCGAATCGCCTCGCGGGTGGCGACGACCACGACCGGGAGGGTCAGCAGTGCCAGGACCATCCCGGCGACCAGGACGGTCTCGCCGAGACCAAAGGCATAGACGAACAGGCCGAGCGCCAGGAGGCCATAGATGATCGATGGTACGCCGGCGAGGTTGGTGACGTTGATCTCGATGAGGTCGGTCAGCCAGTTCTTGGGCGCGTACTCCTCGAGATAGAGGCCGGCGCCGACGCCGAGCGGCACCGCGAGGAACGCCGTCACCAGCATCACCAGGCTGGTCCCGACCCAGGCCGACAGGATGCCGGCGCGCTCCGGCCGGCGCGACGGGAAACTGGTCAGGAAATCCCACGACAGCCGCCCCATCCCGTCGATCGCCAGATCGACGATCAGCGCCATCAGCATGCTCATGGCGACCAGCATGACCACCACGCCGGCGCCGGCGAACAGCAGGTCCGCCTGGCGGGCGCGGCCGATCAGCCGCTGGTAGTCGATCCGCTCGAGCTGCGCGCGACTTGCTGCCATAGCTCAATAGACCTCGCGGAACCGCCGGCGGAGGTAGAAGCCCAGCACGTTGAACGCGAGCGTGATGACGAACAGGGTCAGGCCGGCGGCGAAGATCGTCTGATAGCCGATCGAGCCGTGCGGCAGGTCGCCGAGGCTGACCTGGACGATGAAGGCGGTGATCGTCGCAGCACCCTCGGTCGGGTTCAAGGTCAGATTGGGGTTCTGGCCGGCGGCGATGGCGACCACCATGGTCTCGCCGACCGCGCGCGCCATGCCGAGGATGTAGGCCGCGGTGATCCCGGAGAAGGCGCCCGGCACCACCACTTTGGTCGCGGCCTGGAAACGGGTGAAGCCGAGCGCGTAGGCGCCCTCGCGCAAGTGATTGGGCACCGCCCGCATGGCGTCCTCGCTGACCGAGGTGACGTAGGGCAGGATCATGATGCCAATCACCAGGCCCGGCGCCAGCATGTTGAAGCCCGGCAGGCCCGGAATGAAGTAGCGCAGGAGCGGCGTCACGAACAGCAGCGCGAAGTAGCCATAGACCACGGTCGGCACGCCTTCGAGCAGCTCGAGCAGCGGCTTGATGGTCTCGCGCACCTTGTCCGGCGCGTACTCGCTGAGGTAGATCGCGAGCGTGGTGCCGGCCGGGATCGCCACGAGCAGCGCGATGCCCGCGACCACGATGGTGCCGCAGAGCAAGGGCAGGATGCCGTAGCGGGCGTTGGTGAACAGCGGCGTCCACTGGGTATCGGTCAGGAACTCGAACAGCGACACGTGGCTGAAGAACACCAGCAATTCGCTCACCAGGACGTAGACGATACCGGCGGTGACGAGCACCGACACGCTCGCCGCCGCGAACAGAACGACCCGGACGAGCTGGCCGAGGAACCGGCGGCGGCGCAGGAAGGACTCGCTCGGCCGCACGCTCTCTCGTGCGGCGCGCGGACGGGCTTCGGTGCCTTCGATTGCGGTCGCCATGCTCTGACCTTGGGTGCCTCGCCACCAGGCCGGTGGTGGCTCACCGGAGCCGCAGGCCGACCCGTCAAGGACGACGCGGAAGGGGAGTCTCCCCTTCCGCGATTCTCCTACCGGGTGAGTCAGTTGACCTTCTGCGCCTGGAGCAGATCCTCGACCGCGACGCCGACCTGCGAGCCGCCGCCGAACGCCGTGCCGGTGTGCCGGTCCTCGAAGTTGCGCAACGCAAGCTCGTAGGCCTCGGTGGGCAAAGGCACGTAGCCGACCTCCTCGACCAGCAGCTCGGCGTTCTCCGGGTTGAGATAGAACTCGACGAACTGCTGCACCGCCTCCACCTCGTCGGCGGCCTGCTTGCTGACGTAGATGAAGATCGGGCGCGACAGGGGCTGATAGCTGCCGTTACGCGCGGTCTCGACGCTCGGCCCGACCGGATCGCCGCCGCCCGGCGGCTGGATCGGCACCGCCTTGAGCTTGTCCTGGTTCTCGAAATAGTAGGCGAGGCCGAAGAAGCCGAGGGCGTTCGGGTCGGAGGCGATGCCCTGGACCAGCACGTTGTCGTCCTCGCTCGCCGTGAAGTCGCCCCGGCTCGCGCCCTCCTCGCCGACCACCGCCTCGGTGAAGTAGTCGTAGGTGCCGGAGTCGGTGCCCGCGCCGTAGAGGGTCAGCGGGCGATCGGGAAAGCCCTCGCGCACCTGGCTCCAGTTGGTCACGCTGTCCTGCGCGGCGGGCTCCCAGATCTTCTTGAGCTCGTCCACGGTCAGATGGTCGACCCAATCGTTCCCCGGGTTGACCATCACGGTCAGCGCATCCAGCGCCACCGGCAGCTCGATGAACTCGATGCCGGCCGCCTTGCACGCCTCGCGCTCCAATTCCTTGATCGGACGGGACGCATCCGAGATGTGGGTCTCGCCGCGGCAGAACTTCTTGAAGCCGCCCCCGGTGCCGGAGATGCCGACGGTCACGCGGTACTTGCCGCCGCTCTCGCTCTGGAACTCCTCCGCCATGGCTTCGGTGATCGGGTACACCGTGCTGGAGCCGTCGATCTCGATGGTCTGCTGAGCCGTGGCTGGCGTCGGCAGGCCCTGGGCGAGAGCTGCGGCGCCGCCGAGGGCGCCCACGACCCATGTCGAGACTCTCATACCACTATCCTCCTGGAAGGTTGATGCTGGCATGAAGCTGGCGGTCGAACGCGCGCCTTTTATGACGGTTCCGTGACAGGTCCGTGACAACTGCCCCGCCAATTCACCGAGCCCCGGCGGGGTGCTCCGGGGCCGGCAGGTAGACGGTGACCGTGGTGCCCTGGCCGAGCTCGCTCTCGATCAGCAGATGCCCGCGGTGGCGGCGCAGGATGTGCTTGACGATCGCGAGCCCGAGGCCGGTCCCGCCGAGCTGGCGCGAGCGCCCGGGGTCGACGCGGAAGAAACGCTCGGTCACCCGCGGCAGATGCTCGCGGGCGATGCCCGGACCACGGTCCCTGACCACGACCCGCACCGCCGAGCGCCCGGTCAGCGGCCCGGCGCCCGGTGGCGCCGCCCGGACGTGCTCGGCGCGGATCGTCACCTCGCCCGCGCTGCCGCCGTACTTGATCGCGTTGTCGATCAGGTTGGTCAGGAGCTGCACCAGCTGGTCGCGATCGGCGACGACCGCCGGCAGCGGCTCGACGAGCTGCAGGTCGAGCGTGGCGTTGCGCTCCTCGGCGTAGCCCCGGAGGCTGCGCACGACGCTGCGCAGGCAGTCGACGAGGTCGACCCGGAGGCTCGGCGGCTGGTGCTCGGACTGCTCGATCCGCGACAGCGAGAGGAGGTCGTCGACCAGGCGCGACATCCGCGCGGCCTCGGCGGCCATGGTCTCGAGGAAGCGCTCGCGCGCCGCCGGGTCGTCGCGCGCCGGCCCGGCGAGGGTGTCGATGAAGCCGCGCAGCGCGGTGAGCGGCGTCCGCAGCTCGTGGCTGGCGTTGGCGACGAAGTCCGAGCGCATGCGCTCGATCATCAGCTGCGCGGTCAGCTCGCGCAGGCCGACCAGCGCCGCGGCCTGGCGACGCAGCCGCACCGGCACGACGAGGACGCCGAACGCGCGCGAGGGCGGCCCCGGCAGCTGGATCGTGAGCTGGGCCTCGCCGTGGTCTTCGAGCGCCTCGTCGACCGCGGCGAGCAGCCCCGGATCGCGCAGGCTCGCCTCGATCGGCCTGGCCACCGGCTGGTGGCCGAACAGCGCCACGGCGGCCTTGTTGGCGCCGACCACCGTACGGTCGCCGCCGACCAGGAGCAAAGGGTCCGGCAGGGCGTCGAGCAGGGTTGCCAGCAGCCGGTCGGTCTCGGCGCGACGCTCGCGCTGCTCGGCCAGATTACGGTCGAGGCGATGCAGCGCCGTCGCCAGCTCGTCGCCACCGAGCGGGCCGAACTCGGGCAACGGTTCGGGCTCGCGACCCTCGGCCAGCGCTTCGAGGTAGCGTCCGGTCGCCTCGAGCCGGCGCTCGCGCAGCCAGGCGAGAGCACCGCTGAGCACCAGCCCGAGCATCCAGGCGAGCAGCGCCGGCCGGGCGGCGATATCCGCAAGCACGACGAGCGCAAGCAGCGCCAGGGTCACCGGCAGCGCCAGCCACAGGCTGCGCAGGAGGAGGCGTTTCGGCCTCATCAGCCGAGCCTCCGCCAAGCTGCAAGAGCGGTCAGCTGCTGAGCTCGCGCAGGTCGCGGTAGAGCTCGAGCGACTCGGGGTTGGCGAGCGCCTCGACGTTCTTGACCCGGCGGCCGTGGATCACGTCGCGCACCGCGAGCTCGGCGATCTTGCCGTTCATGGTGCGCGGGATGTCGGCGACCTGCAGGATCTTGGCCGGCACGTGGCGCGGCGTGCAGTTGCTGCGGATGCGCTGCCGGATGCGGTCGAGCAGCGCCTGGTCGAGGACCGCGCCTCCGGCCAGGCGCACGAACAGCACCACGCGGACGTCGTCCTGCCAGGACTGGCCGACCGCCAGCGCCTCGAGCACCTCGGGGATCTGCTCGACCTGGCGGTAGATCTCGGCGGTGCCGATGCGCACGCCGCCCGGATTGAGCACGGCGTCGGAGCGGCCGTAGATGATCAGGCCGTCGTGGGCGGTCAGCTCGACCAGGTCGCCGTGCGTCCACACCCCGGGGAAGCGCTCGAAGTACGCGCTGCGGTAGCGGCTGCCGTCGGGATCGTTCCAGAAGCCGACCGGCATCGAGGGGAAGGGCCGGGTGCAGACCAGCTCGCCCGCCTCGCCCGTGACCGGCTGGCCGGCGTCGTTCCAGACCTCGACCGCCATGCCGAGGCCGCGGGTCTGCAGCTCGCCCCGCCAGACCGGCAGGGTCGGGTTGCCGAGGGCGAAGCAGGAGACGATGTCGGTGCCGCCCGAGATCGAGGCGAGATGGAGGTCGGCCTTGATGCTGCGGTAGACGAAGTCGAAGCTCTCCGGCACCAGTGGCGAGCCGGTCGAGAGCAGCGCCCGCAAGGCGCTCAGATCGTGGCTCTTGGCCGGCTCGAGGCCGGCCTTCCTGACCGCGTCGATGTACTTGGCGCTGGTGCCGAAGACGGTGATCCCCTCGCGCTCGGCAAGCTCGAACAGCCGGCCGCCATCCGGGTGGAACGGCGAGCCGTCGTAGAGCACCAGCGTGGCGCCGACCGCGAGCGCGCTCGCCAGCCAGTTCCACATCATCCAGCCGCAGGTGGTGAAGTAGAAGATCCGGTCGTCGCGCTTGAGGTCGGTGTGCAGCATCAGCTCCTTGAGGTGCTGCAGGAGCGTGCCGCCGGCACCGTGCACGATCGCCTTGGGGACCCCGGTCGTGCCGGAGGAGTAGAGGATCAGGATCGGGTGATCGAACGGCAGCTGCGCGAACTCGAGCGTGGCCTCCTGCCCGCCGACGTAGTCGTCGTAGACCGCGGCACCCTCGAGCGGCCCCGGCGCGGCGTCGGGGTCGAGGAAGCGCGCCATGATCACCCGCTCGACGCTCGGCAGCTGCGCCACGATCTCGGCAAGCTTCGGCCGCACGTCGAGCGGCTTGCCGTTGTAGCGGTAGCCGTCGACCGTGATCAGCGCCTTGGGCGCGATCTGGCCGAACCGGTCGAGCACCCCCTGGACGCCGAAGTCGGGCGAGCAGGAGGACCAGATCGCGCCGAGCGCGGTGGTGGCCAGCATCGCGATGATGGTCTCGGGGAGGTGCGGCATGACCGCGGCCACGCGATCGCCGACCCCGATCCCGTCGCTCCTCAGCGCCGCGGCGAGGCGGGCGACCGCGGCGTTCAGCTCGGCATAGCTGAGAGTGCGCCGTCGGCCGTCCTCGGACCAGGCGACGATCGCCGGCCGCTGGTCCTTGTGGCGCAGCAGGTTCTCGGCGAAGTTGAGCTCGGCGCCCGCGAACCATTTCGCCCCCGGCATGCGGTCGCCATCGCTCAGCACGCGATCCCAGGTCCGGCTCGAGCGCACCTCCGCGAAGCGCCAGAGCGCCGGCCAGAACGCCTCGCCGTGCTCGGCCGACCAGGCGCGCAGCCTCGGGTAGTCGAGCAGCGCCTCGCCATGGGCGGCCGCGACCCTACGGGCGAAGGCGGTCAGGTTGGCACGCTCGATGCGATCGGCAGAGGGCTGCCAGAGGGGTCGATCCATGACCAAGCTCCGAGGGCGGAGGACGCCGGCAGCGCGACCGGCGGAGATCTTGGTCGGGCATCTTCGCGAGCGCACGCCAAAAGAGCAAGCCGCGGCCGTGGCCTGGGGCGGAGGCGCCGCGGTTTCGATTGACGTGGGGCGCGCCATTTGTTATAGGAACAAAAGCCTAAACAGAGCGTCTTCCGGGAGTCACCATGCGGGTGCCCTTGCTCCGTCTGTACGACGGCTTTGCCCACACCTCGCCCGACCTGCGCGGCGTGGTGCGCGACCTGCAGGCGGTGCTGCGGCGGCACGACCGAGCGGTCGCGATCGATGGCCTGTTCGACCGCGGCACGGAGCAGGCGGTACGCGCCTTCCAGCGCGCCCAGGGCCTGCCCGCCGACGGCGTGGTCGGGCCGGCGACCTGGCAGGCGCTGGCCGAGCCCGAGCCGCCGGCGGCGCCCGATCGGCTCACCACCAGCTATGCGCTCGACGACCCGCTGCTGCTCGACGACCTCCATGCGGTCGCCCGCTACGGCGCGTCCGTGGTGGCCGCCGCGGCGGGGTTCGGCATCCCGCCCGCGGTGATCGTGGCACTCGGCTCGCGCGAGTCGCGCTGGGGCCAGGGGCTGACCCCCAAGGGACCGGGCGGCACCAGCGACTTCGTGCCGCGGCCGTTCACCCGTCCGCACCGGCCCGAACCGCTGCCGGCCGACGGTCGGGGCTTCCGGCGCGGCCTGATGCAGGTCGACTACGACGCGCACGAGTTCGCGCGCAGCGGCGACTGGGCGAGCCCGGACGACAACATCCGCTACGCCTGCGAGGTCCTGCGCGAGGCCAAGGCCCAGCTGCGGCGCCGGACCGTGCTGCGCGGCCAGGCGCTGCTGCGCGGCGCGCTCGCCGCCTGCAACTGCGGCATCGGCAACGTGATGCGGGCCGTGCAGCACGGCCTCGACCTCGACTTCTACACGGTCGGCCGCAACTACGCCCGCGAGGTGCTCGACCGCGCCGGCTTCTTCGAGGCGCACGGCTGGGACTAGCCGCGCTTGGCGGAGCGCTCCCGCTGGCCTAAGGTCGCGCGCGGTGCCGGCGGAGAGGCTCGATGCGCGAAGGGACGGCTGCGAGGGGTGCGCTGGGTCTGTTGTCCGGGCTGCTGCTTTGCGCCTGCGCCGGCCCGCTGACCTCGAAGGTCGAGCCGCCGGAGGTCAGCCTCGTCGGGCTCGGGTTCGGCCGGCCGGGGCTGTTCGAGCAGGAGCTGCGGCTCGATCTGCGCCTGCGCAACCCCAACGACTTCGACGATCGGCGTCGACAGCCTGCGCTTCGCCCTCGAGGTCAACGACCTGGACTTCGCCTACGGCCGCACGACCCAGGAGCTCGACCTGCCGGCGCTCGGCGAGACGGTGGTGCCGGTCATGGTCAACGTGCCGACCAACGACCTGCTCGAGCGGGTGATGGCGCTCGGCAGCGAGCGCCGGCTCGACTACCGCCTCAAGGGCGAGGCCGAGCTCGACAGCCTGTTCTTCCGCAGGGTGCCGTTCGAGCGCGAGGGCAAGCTCGCCCTGCCGCGGATCCCCGGCCTGGCGCCGCCCAACTCGTAGCGTCGCGCCAGCGCGCGCCACCCGTTGCGCGAACTGGCGGGTCTTCCGGACCGATAGGCGCGAGCGGCGGGCAGGTGCCGGGTCAGGCCGCCTGACCGAGCCTCAGCTCCAGCCGGCTGCCGAGCCTCTCGAGCGCCGCTTCGATCTGACCGATGTGCGAACGATGATCGAAGCGCAGCATCCGGCGCACCCCGCCCTCGCTGATACCGAGCAGGCGTGCTAAGTCGACCTTTGTCGTGCCGGTCTCGTGCATGCGCCGCATGAGCGCGAGCTTGGCCTCGATCAGCACCGGAAGCGCGATCAGCCGCTCGCCTTCTGCGATCGTCGATCGGATTCGGCCAAGGCTCGTCATCCTTGATCCGAAACTCCAGCGCCACGGCCAAGCCATAGAGGGCGGCCTTGAGCGTCTGATCGAGATCGTCGCCAAACGCGTTGGCCTCCGGCAAATCGCGAAAGCTCACGCTGTACCCGCCGTCCTCTTCCGGCTCAAGCAGCGCTGGATAGGCCACCTAGGCATCCGACCCCTTACAGTCGCGCGGATCAAGCTCGATCACGACCTTTTCGGAACTCCCACTCAAGTCCTTGCGCTGTCTGGCACCATGTCTTCCGGTCCAGTAGACAGCTGCGTGATCACCCTTTCCTTGCGAAGGGTCGGACCGAAATGCAAGCCCGCGTTTCCTCGCGTACCTTCGTAGACGCTGTACGAACTCGCGTCCGGTCATTGATCCCATCTTGTCCATCGGCCCGCTCTTGCGCAAGGGAAGATCCGCCATGCGGACACAGGGAGCGGAACCCTGTCAGGTGTTCAGTTCTTCCGTCGGCGTCGCCCGCTGCTTCGTTTCCCAGTCCGGAGCGATCCAGACCGGCGCCTCGATCGGCTCGAGCGGCTCCCGGCCGCGGATCAGGTCGGCGGCCTTCTCGGCCAGCATGATGGTGGGCGCGTTGAGGTTGCCGGACGGGATGCTCGGCATGACCCAGGCGTCGACCACCCGCAGGCCCTCGATGCCGTGGACCCGGCAGGCGCCGTCGACCACCGCCGTGGCATCGCTCTCGGGCCCCATCTTGCAGCTGCAGGAGGGGTGGTAGGCGCTCTCGGCCCGGGCGCGCACGAAGGCGTCGATCTCGGCGTCGCTCCGGACCTCCGGTCCCGGCGCCAGCTCGGCGCCGCGGAACCGGTCGAACGCGCGCTGGGCGAAGATCTCGCGGGTCAGGCGCACCGCGGCGCGCATCTCCCGGCGATCGCCCTCGGTTGCCATGTAGTTGAACAGGATCGAGGGCGGCTCGCGCGGATCGGCCGAGCGCAGCTGCACCCGGCCGACCGAGGTCGGCCGCATCGGCCCGACGTGCGCCTGGAAGCCGTGGCCGCGGTGCGGGTTGCTGCCGTCGTAATTGATCGCGATCGGCAGGAAATGATACTGCAGGTCCGGGTGCTCGACGCCGGCCGCCGAGCGGATGAAGGCGCCGGCCTCGAACTGGTTCGAGGCGCCGATGCCGCGGCCCAGCAGCAGCCATTCGAGGCCGATCCGAAGCTTATTCCAGGGTCGCTGGGCGCCGTAGAGCGAGACCGGCTGCGTGCAGACCTGCTGGACGTAGATCTCGAGATGGTCCTGGAGGTTGCGGCCGACCCCCGGCAGGTCGACGATCACCGGGATGCCGAGCGCTTCGAGCTGATCGGCGGGCCCGATGCCGGACAACAGCAGCAGGTGCGGCGAGTTGATCGCGCCGCCCGAGAGGATCACCTCGCGCGTGGCGCGGACCTCGCGCCGTGCGCCGCCCGAGGCGTACTCGACGCCGATCGCCCGCCAGCCCTCGAAGCGCACCCGGGTCGCCAGCGTGCGCGTTCGCACGGTGAGATTGGGCCGCGCGAGCGCCGGACGCAGATAGGCCCGGGCCGTGCTCCAGCGCCGGCCGCGATGGGTCGTCCGGTCCATCGCGCCGAAGCCTTCCTGTTGGCTCCCGTTCATGTCGAAGGTCAGCGGGTAGCCCGCCTGCCGGCCCGCCTCGATGAAGGCCTGGCTCAGCGGGTTGCGGCAGGCGCCGGTCGCGACGTGCAGCGGGCCGTCGCTGCCGCGGTAGAGGTCGCCGCCCGCTTCGCGGCTCTCGGCGCGCCTGAAGTAGGGCAGCACGTGGGCGTAGTCCCAGCCGCGCAGTCCGGCCTGCGCCCAGCGGTCGTAGTCGCGCGCATGGCCGCGGACATAGGCCATGCCGTTGATCGAGGACGAGCCGCCGAGCACGCGGCCGCGCGGGCAGTGCATCCGGCGGCCGTCCATGTGGGGCTCGGGCTCGCTCTGATAGGCCCAGTTGTAGAGCCTGCTCTGGAGCGGGTAGGCGAGCGCTGCCGGCATGTGCAGGCGCCAGTCCCAGGCGTGGTCGACCGGTCCCGCCTCGAGCAGCAGGACGCGGACCTCCGGGTCCTCGGTGAGGCGGCTCGCGAGCACGCAGCCGGCCGAGCCCGCGCCGACGATCACGTAGTCGAAGGCCGCAGGACCTACGTCCTTGGCGGCGGCATCGGCGGCCTCGAAGGTCTCGGAGCGTGGCATCCGCGGGCGGCTCCGGCGATCCATGGGACGCCGCCGATCTAGCGGAATTCCGGCCGCGACGCGAGCCCGGTCTGCCGGCGGGCGGCCGCTGTCGGCGCCTCAGCTATCGCTCAGTCTCGCCGCTCCGGGAAGCTTTCGGCCGCGAACTTGCGCGCCTGGCCGATCCAGTCCTCGCGCTCGATCCGGCCCTTGAAGCGCAGGCGTCGATCCATCCAGACGACGTTCTCCGGCGTGAATCCGGCAATCTGGTGGAAGTGGTAGATGCCGAGCTCATGCAGGGTCTTCTCGATCCCGGGACCGATGCCGCTGATGCGCTGGAGGTCGTCGGGCGCGCCCTCGGGTCCCGGCAGGGACGGCGGCGCCGCGCCCTGCAACCCGGCGCTCGGCCGGTCGTTGACCGATGGTGCGGCGGCCGGACGCGCGCCATGGGAGCTGAAGCGACCCTGTCTCCAGCTCGGCGACGCGGGCCTCGAGGCGTTGGACCTCGGCCTGCGTGCCGGGCACGCTGCTCGGCTTCGGCGTGCCGCGCCGCCTCGAGCTCGCGCTGCAGGCGGGCGGCGCGTTCCTCCAGCTCAGCCTTGCCCGCCGCGGCCGATCGGCTGCCGTCGGACTGCGCTCGGGCAGCGGCGAGCTCGGCCTGCAACCGGTCGCGCTCGGCTTCCGCCTGCCCGAGACGGGTCTGCCAGTCGTCCGCCTGCCGCGCGTTCTCGCCCTGGAACCTGGTTCCCCGGACCAGCCAGCCGACGGCGAAGCCAAGCGCCGCGGCGACCACCAGAAAGGCCACGATCTGCAAGAAGAGGGCCACGGTCCGTCTCCCTTCTTGGCTCGCCTCGGGCGCGCACGCCCAAACCGTCGCGAGCACTTTGGGTCATCCTATGGGACGACCAGGGCGGCGTCAAAACGCCCAGGCGAGCCGGGCAGAAACCGGCCGGGAAGGCTCCCGACCGGCGCGCTATTCCGCAGCCTTGGGACGCTCGGGAAACAGGAACTCGCGGCCGACCTTGACCCTGGGCTCGCCGTCATACGCGATCACGTCGGCGGTGGCGTAGGTCTCGCTCCACAGCTCCGGCAGGTAGGAGCCGGTGCCGATGATGTCGATCGGCGCCTTGACGCTCGCCATCAGCTTGCACTTGCGCGGGCTGAAGCCCGAGCTCGCGATGATCTTGACGCGCTCGAAGCCGGCCTGATCGAGGAACTCGCGCAAATGATAGATCGCCGCGGCGGTGACGCCGGTGCCGACCAGCCAGCGCAGCTCGGTCTCGGTGCGGTAGGTGCGGATCGCCTCCGGCCAGTTGCGGTCGAGCACCGCGTAGGACTGCGCCGTGTCGAGGCCCTCGACGAAGCGCCCGCCGTGGGTGTCGACGCGCACGCCGAGCCGGCCCTCGCCGGCGAGCTCGGGAAACGCCCGGCAGACCTCGAGCGCGTCGGTGACCTCGCGGCCGAAGTAGTCGATCAGGACGTAGAGATTGTCGTTGGGGAAGGCCTCGTGGAACATCTTGGCCGCGCGCAGCGTCGAGCCGGCGTAGCCGATCAGGGCGTGCGGCATGGTGCCGAGACCCTGCTTCTGGCCGAAGTAGTGCGCGGTGGCGTCGCTGGCGTTGCCGATAAAGCCCTGCGCGCCGGTCTCGCGCCGCGCCTTGGCCGAGCCGACGCTCGCCGCATAGGCCATCATCTCGGCCATCTCGGCGCCGGCGCAATGGCGCGCGTCCATTGCGATGAACGCCACGTAGGGCAGATCGGTGCACATCAGGAAGGCGTTGAACGCGGCGACGCAGGGGGGCCCGAGCCGCTGCAGGAACACGGTCTCGAGGTCGACCAGATGCGCCATGGCGCCCGACACGTAGAGCAGCGGCTCGCCGGCGCCGACCCAGTCGCCCTCGGCGTGGCAGAGCTCGATCTCGAACCGGGTCTGGCGCGCCGCGGCGATCTCGAGCAGCCAGTCGACCGCAAGCTTGGGCGTGAACACCACCGGCCGGCGCATGAACACGGCGTAGGTGACGTCGACGTCGCCGAACTGACGCACGATGTCACGGGTCTTCAGGAAGTACCTGTCGGTGAGGCTCGCCACCTCATGCGGCGCCGGACCCATCCCGAGCACTCCTCTCGCGTGACGGATGCTCCGACTTACGGACTTGGACGCGGCAACGCAAGCCGGGCGGAGCCCCGGCGCTCGGCTGCAAGGCGCCTCAGGCCGCGCCCATGAAGTCGCGCTTACCGATCGCGAGACCGCAGTGGCGCAGGATGGCGTAGGCGGCGGTGGCGTGGAAGTAGAAGTTGGGCAGGACAAAGCTCACCAGGTACGCCTGGCCGTTGAAGCGCATCGGCTGGCCGCCGACGGTGATCGCGATCTCGCGCTCCTCCGAGCCGTCGATGTCCTCCGACCGGAAGCCCTGCACGAAGCTGACCGTGCGCGCGATCCGCGCCCTCAGGTCCGCGAACGAGGTCTCGTCGTCGGCGTAGCTCGGCACCTCGCGGCCGGCGAGGCGCGCGCAGCAGCCCTTGGCGAAGTCGGCCGCGATCCGGACCTGGCGGACCAGCGGGAACATGTCGGGCGCGAGGCGATACTCGAGCAGCACCGCGGGCTCGATCTTGCGCTCGGCGGCGAACGCCTCGGCCTTGTCCAGGATCGCGGCGAGGCTGCTCAGCATCTGGACGAAGGCCGGGACCGTGGCCTGGTACATCGTGATCGGCATGGCGGGGACCACTTCTCAGGAGTTGGGGAAGCCGGATGATGCGCCCGAGGTCCGGCGGCCGGCAAGGAGCATGAAGGGGCGATATTCGCGGCGGATGCCGGGAGAGCTCAGCCGCGGAAAGCGGGACGCGAGAAGCCCCGGCCGGGCGGCGTTGTCGGCGCGGCCGCTGCGGCCTAGAGTGCGAGCAAGAGGGAGAGCAAGTCTCGCGGGGACGGCATGGGCGGCAAGTATCAGGCGACCTACGCGCGATCGCTGCACGACCCCGACGGCTTCTGGGCCGAGGCGGCCGAGGCGCTCGAGTGGGAGCGGCGCTGGGACCGCGTGCTCGACGACCGGCACCCGCCGTTCTACCGCTGGTTCTCCGGCGGCCGGCTCAACACCTGCCATAACGCGGTCGACCGCCACGTCGCCGCCGGCCGCGGCGCGCAGCCCGCGATCATCCACGACAGCCCGGTCACCGGCACCACCCGGACGCTGACCTTCGAGGAGCTGCAGGGCGCGGTCGCGCGCTGCGCCGGCCTGCTGCGCGAGCAGGGCGTCGGCCCCGGCGACCGCGTGATCGTCTACATGCCGATGGTGCCGGAAGCCCTGATCGCGATGCTCGGCTGCGCGCGCATCGGCGCGGTCCATTCGGTCGTGTTCGGCGGCTTCGCGGCGCACGAGCTCGCCGCCCGGATCGACGACGCCAAGCCGAGGCTCCTGCTGTCCGCCTCCTGCGGCATCGAGGGCGCGCGCGTCATCCCCTACAAGCCGCTGCTCGACGGCGCGATCGCGGCCGCGGCCCACAAGCCGGAGCGCTGCGTCATCCTGCAGCGGCCGCAGGCCCGGGCCGAGCTGATCCCGGGGCGCGACCTCGACTGGGACGACGCGATCGCCGCCGCCGCGCCGGCGGACTGCGTGCCGGTCGCGGCGACCGACCCCTTGTACATCCTCTACACCTCGGGCACGACCGGCCAGCCCAAGGGCATCGTGCGCGACCACGGCGGCCATGCCGTGGCGCTCCACTGGACGATGAAGAACGTCTACGACGTCGACCCGGGCGAGGTCTACTGGGCGGCCTCGGACGTCGGCTGGGTGGTCGGCCACAGCTACATCTGCTACGCGCCCTTGCTGCACGGCAACACCACCATCGTCTACGAGGGCAAGCCGGTCGGCACCCCCGATCCCGGCGCGTTCTGGCGGGTGATCGCGGAGCACGGCGCGGCGGCGCTGTTCACAGCACCCACCGCGTTCCGCGCGATCAAGAAGGAGGACCCGACCGGCAGCCATATCGCCAGGCACGACCTGCAGCCGGTTCCGCACCCTGTTCCTCGCCGGCGAGCGCTGCGATCCCGATACCCTGCATTGGGCCGAGGAGAAGCTCGGGCGGCCGGTGATCGACCACTGGTGGCAGACCGAGACCGGCTGGGCGATCGCCGCCAACTGCTGGGGCATCGAGCGGCTCCCGGTCAAGCCGGGCTCGCCGACCAAGGCGGTGCCGGGCTGGGACGTGCAGGTCCTGGACGAGGCCGGGCGCCGGCAGAAGCCCGGCGCGATCGGCTCGATCGTGGTCAAGCTGCCGCTGCCGCCGGGCTCGCTGCCGACGCTCTGGCAGGCCGACCAGCGCTACCTCGACGCGTATCTCGCGCGCTACCCGGGCACCTACCTGACCGGCGATGCCGGCTATCAGGACGAGGACGGCTACCTGTTCATCATGAGCCGGATCGACGACGTCATCAACGTCGCCGGCCATCGCCTCTCGACCGGCGCGATGGAGGAGGTCCTGGCCGGCCATCCGGACGTCGCCGAATGCGCCGTGTTCGGCGTCGGCGACGAGCTCAAGGGCGAGCTGCCGCTCGGCCTCGTCGTGCTCAAGGCCGGGGTCGAGCGCGCCGAGGCCGAGATCCAGCGCGAGCTGGTCGCCCGGGTGCGCGAGACGATCGGCCCGGTCGCCGCGTTCAAGCTGGTGGCGGTGGTCGAGCGCCTGCCCAAGACCCGCTCGGGCAAGATCCTGCGCGGCACGATGAGGAGCATCGCCGACGGCAGGCCGTACAAGGTCCCGGCGACCATCGACGACCCGGCGATCCTGGCCGAGGTCGAGGCGGCCCTGCAGCGCATGGGCTACGCCCGCGCGGCCTCCTGAGCCGGATCTGGGCGGCGCATGACGTCCCGCCGCACCGCATCCGCACCTTCAAGCGCGCCAACGAGCCCGAGTTCGCCGCCAAGCTCGAGGACAGCGTCGGCCTCTACGTCGACCCGCTCGAGCATGCGGTCGTGCTGTCGGTCGACGAGAAATCCGAGATCCATGCGCTCGAGCGCACCCAGCTCGGTCTGCTGCTCAAGCCAGGCAAGGCCGGCACCATGACCCACGACTGTCTAGCGCATCGGCATCACTACCCTGTTCGCCGCCCTCAACGTGCTCGACGTCACCGTGCTCGGCCGCTGCATGCAGCGCCACCGGCACCAGGAGTTCCTGCGCTTCCTCAACGCCATCGAGGCCGCGGTGCCGGCTGGCAAGGTGATCCGCGTGATCCTCGACAGCTACGGCAGCCACAAGCAATCCCAAGGTCCTGCGCTGGCTCGCCCGCCATCCGCGCTTCGTCTTCCACTGCACGTCGAACGCGGGCTCGTGGCTGAACGCGGTCGAGACCTATGGTCGACGTCGACCGGCTCGAGACGCTGCTGATCGCGGCGGCGCGCGCGCGCCGCAGCCTGACCTACGCCGAGGTGCTCGCGCAGTTCGGGCTCAGGATCACGCCGCGCCGGGTGTTCGGCCTGTGCCGCGACCTCGGCGCGGTGTGCGAGCGCAACCGGGCGCGCGGCGAGCCCGAGCTCGCCGTGCTGGTGGTGCGCAAGTCCGATCGCCTGCCCGGCGAAGGCTTCTTCCACGGCCTCTGGCGGGACGGCGCCTACGACGGCCCGGCGACCGGCCCCGCGGCCGAGGCCTTCATCCGGCGCGAGACCGGACGGGTGTTCGCGCACTGGGCTCCGCCGCGGCAGCGCGGCCGTCGGTCGGCATGATCGCCGGAGCGCGCTCCCGCGGTCGTGGACCGCGTGGCGTGGGCCATGGTACATCGCCCGCCAACGGAGCTGGGAGGGAGCCCTGCCAATGAGATTTGCGGACCAGGTTGCGATCGTCACCGGCGGCGGCAACGGCATCGGGCGCGCCTGCGCCGAGGCCTTCGCGGCGGAAGGCGCCGCGGTCGCGGTCGCCGACATCGACCAGGACGCCGGCGCCGCGGTCGCGCAGGCGATCGAGGCCGCAGGCGGCCGCGCGCGCTTCGTCGCGACCGACGTCGGCGATGCCGGCCAGGCGCAGCGGCTGGTCGAGCAGACGCTCGCCGCCTTCGGCCGCCTCGACGTCCTGATCAACAACGCCGGCATCATCAGGACCGCCGAGTTCCTGGAGATCAGCGAGGCCGACTTCGACGCCGTGCTGCGGGTCAACCTGAAGGGCGTGTTCCTGGTCGGGCAGGCGGCGGCGCGCGCCATGGTCCGGCAGGGCAAGGGTGCCATCGTCAACATGTCCTCGACCAACGCCGTGGTCGCGATCGCCAACCAGGTGCCCTACGCGACGAGCAAGGGAGCGGTCAACCAGCTGACCAAGGTCATGGCGCTGGCGCTCGCCGACAAGGGCATCCGGGTCAACGCGATCGGCCCCGGCTCGATCCTGACCGACCTTCTGAAGGTGGTGATGAGCGATCAGGCGGCGCGCCGCAGGATCCTGTCGCGCACGCCGCTGGGCCGCTGCGGCGAGCCCGCCGAGGTCGCCAAGGTGGCGCTGTTCCTGGCGAGCGACGAGGCGAGCTACATCACCGGCCAGACCATCTACCCCGACGGCGGGCGCCTCGCGCTCAACTACACGGTGGCGGTGGCCGAGGGCTGAGCGCGGCGGCTGTTGCCAATCCGCAACTTGCTTCCCATTTCCGGGTCAAGGCCTTAGAAGCGAGGCGGCGCCGCCCGCCGCCGACCGTGTCGTTTGGGGAAGCCGATGATGGACCGACCGTTGATGCCAAAAGCCACGGCCGTGTGGCTCGTCGACAACACCAGCTTGACGTTCGAGCAGATCGCCGACTTCTGCGGCCTGCATCCGCTCGAGGTCAAGGGCATCGCGGACGGCGAGGTCGGGGCGGGGATCCGCGGCCTCGATCCGGTGGCGAGCGGGCAGACCGAGCGCGGCGAGATCGAGCGCTGCCAGAAGGACCCCAAGACGCGCATGAAGCTCGCCCGCCCGGCGGCGGCCGAGGTCAAGGCGCCCAAGCGCCGCGAGCCGCGCTACACGCCCTTGTCCAAGCGCCAGGACCGTCCGGACGCGATCGCCTGGCTGCTGCGCCACCACCCCGAGGTCACCGACCAGCAGATCTGCAAGCTGCTCGGCACCACCAAGACCACGGTCAACGCGGTGCGCGACCGGACCCATTGGAAGAGCTCCGAGATCCGGCCGCGCGACCCGGTGCTGCTTGGCCTGTGCAACCAGGTCGACCTCGACGCCGCGGTGATCGCCGCGCGCGCGGCGCAGAAGCAGCACGAGGCGGTCGACCTCGCGGCGGCCGAGCGCGCGCTGTACGAGATCGAGACCGACTGAGCGCCGCTCAACCGCCGCGCAGGCGCTCGGCTCCGATCCGCGCCCGCGCCAGGCCGAGCTCGGCCGGCAGCTCCTCGCCGAGGATCAGAGCGGCGCCGATCCGCGCCAGCGCCGGCGCGGTCATGATGCCGAAGCCGCCTTGGCCCGCGAGCCAGACGAAGTCCGGCGCCGCGGGATCGCGCCCGACCACCGGATCGTGGTCGGCGACGAAGCTGCGCAGCCCCGCCCAGCGATGGCGGATGCGCGGGGCGCGCTCCCCGGTCAGGGTCTCGTAGCGGTCGACCGCGAGGGCGACGTCGAGCTCCTCGGGCTGGACGTCGCAAGGCGCGACCGGGGTCTCGTCGGCCGGCGACACCAGCAGCTGCCCGGCCTCGGGCTTGACGTAGAAGCGCTCGTCGACGTCGATCACCATCGGCCAGGCGCTCGGGTCGAGGTCTCGGGGCGGATCGACCAGGATCGCGGTGCGCCGCTTGGCGACCAGCCCGAGCGGCGGCACGCCGGCGAGCCCGGCGATCTGATCGGCCCAGGCCCCGGCGGCATCGACCAGGACCTGGGCGCGCCAGCTGCCGGCGGCGCTCGCGACCTCCCAGCCGCCCCGCACGGCCGTGATCGCCGTGATCGCGGCGTTGCCGATCACCTGGCCGCCGCGCCGGCGCAGGCCGCGCAGGTAGCCCTGGTGGAGCAGCGCGACGTCGATCGCGCAGGCCTCCGGCTCGAGCAGGCCGCCGTGGGCGTAGGCCGCGCTGACCAGGGGCGCCAGCTCGCGGACGCCCGCCGCATCGAGCCGGCGCACCCCCGGCACCACCTCGGCGGCCGCACGCAGGGCCTGATCGAGCGCCGCGCGCTGGTCGGCGCGCGCGACGTGCAGCATGCCGCGCGGGCTGAGCAGCGGCCGGTCGACGAAGTCCGAGGGCGTGCGCTCGAGGAATGGCCGGCTGGCGGCCGCGAGCCGCCGCACCACGCCGCTGCCGTAGGTCTCGGTCAGCATCGCGGCGGAGCGTCCGGTGCTGTGGTAGCCCGGCTGCGGCTCGCGCTCGAGCACCACGACCGAGGCCCGGTCCGCGAGCTCGCAGGCGAGCGAAGCGCCGGCGATGCCGGCGCCCGCGATGAGCACGTCGACCCGCGCGCTCACGCCCGCCCACCTCCGGCGGGCGGCGCGGCCGGGCGCGGCGCACCGGGCGCTGGCTCAGAAGCCGAAGCCGCCGCCGATGCCGAGATCGATGCCACGGGGGAGAAGGCCGAAGCCGTAGTTGTCCCAGTAGTCGTCGGGGAACAGGGTGGCCGAGGTCCTCCAGAGGAGGCGCTCGAAGTTGCGATCCGTCGGTCCCGCGACGCGGTCCTGCTCGCGCACCGCCTCGATCATCTCGTCGCCCTGGCAGAACGCGGCGAGCACGCTCAGGCTCTCGTCGGCCGGCTGCGTGCGCAGCGTCTCCGGAGCGCGGCAGGCGGCGGCCGCGGGCACCTCGGCCGCCGGGTTGAGGACGACGACCAGATGCGGCTCGGGCGCCGCCGCCTGGTCCGGGTAGGTGGTGAAGCGGACGTCGAGGCCGGCGACGCCCTCGGCCATCGCCGCGGTCACCAGGGCATCGCGGCGCGCCTCGTCCATGCCGAAGGGATTGCCCCTAACCACGGTGCGGATCGCGCCCGCGCTGCGGCTCTCGGCCAGCGCCCGGCGCGCGTCCTCACCGGGCGTGGTCCGGGTCGGCTCCTGGGCGCAGCCCGCCAGCAGCAAGCTGCCGAGCAGCCAGGCGCGCAGCGCACAACCGCCGCCGGCCTCGGCTTGCGGCGGGCCCGCGGGCGGCGGATCAGGCCTGGTCGGCACTGTCGCCCGGATGGCCCTCCGCCTCCTCCGGCGCATGCCCGCCGCCTTGCTCCTGCCGCCGGGCCACGCCCTGCCAGTGGCGCGCCGACAGCAGCCGGCGGTCGCGCTCGATCCAGTCGGCGATCCGGCGCAGCGCCTGGGCGGCGCTGCCCGGCAGCGTGCCGGGGCTGACCAGCACCCGGACCGGCACGTCGTCGCACAGCTCGTGATCGAGCTCGACCGACAGCCCGACGTCCTCGCTGGTCGCGGCGGGATAGGCGTCGAAGCGCACGAACGGCTCCGGCTCGCGCTGGGTATAGCGCTCGAGCAGATGGCTCTTGCTCGGCCGCGCCGCCGGTGCCTCGAAGATGCCGCGCATCAGCCGGCGCTTGAGGTCCTCGGGCTGGTTGTGGAAGATCTCGCGCGCCTTGCGCAGGGCCGCAAGATCGCCCGACTGCAGCGCGCGGTCGATCCGGTAGCGCAGCACCGCGTCCGCGCCGAGGGCGGCGACGACCAGCGGCCGCAGCTCCTGCAGGAAGTGCCGCAGCGCGCGCCGTTCGCCAACGTAGCGTTCTGCCTCCATCGGTTTTCCGCCGTGCCTCCGAACCCCTAGTTAACCGGATGTTAAGGCTTCGCGCGCCCGTCGACAATCGCCAATAGCTGCGGATCGCCACCCTATGGGGCGCGCCCGCAGGCAAAGCATGGCTAACGCCCCCTGATCGGCGGCGCCGAGGTGGAGAGCCTGACCCCGAGCACCTCGAGCCTCGCGGCAGCAAACGGGGGGACCCGTCGCAGCCCGAGCCAACAGCATTTTGACTCACTATGCTGCTTGCGAGCCCGGCCAATCGCCGATATGGTCGATCGGCAGCCGTGGCCAGGGCAGAGGCTGGCGGGATATGGCGTGCTTCCGGCGCGCCGCAGGTCAGTTCTCGGAGACCTACGAGATCATGGGAGGAGAGCTGTGACGGGCGACTTCCGAGTGCTCTATGCCGATCCGCCTTGGAACTTCAGGACGTACAGCTCCAAAGGGAGAGGCCGGTGCCCCGATGCTCACTACGACATCATGACGCTCCAGGACTTGAAGGACATGCGCGCCGAGATCGATCGCTACGCCAGTTCCGACTGCGCGTTATTCCTCTGGGCAACCGATCCTCTGTTGCCGCAGGCGCTGGATGTGATCGAGGCTTGGGGATTCGCTTACAAGACGGTCGGTTTCTACTGGGCGAAGTTGAACAAGAGAGCGCCGCGAGAGCAGTTTACGATGGCATCCTTCTTCACCGGGCTCGGCTATTGGACGCGCGCGAATGCGGAAATGTGCCTGCTCGCCACTCGGGGCTCGCCTCAGCGCAGGAGCCGCAGCGTGAAGCGCCTGGTGATCGCTCCGCGGCGGGAGCACAGCCGCAAACCCGATGAGATCTACGAGCGCATCGAGAGCCTGATGGAGGGCCCCTACCTCGAGCTCTTCGCGCGCCAGAGCCGGTTCGGCTGGAGGTCGGTCGGAGACCAGGCCGAACTCTTCGATGAGGGCCCTGTCGAGACCCGCCGCTGGCCCTCCGTCCGCCGCGCCG
>CAVWCE010000050.1:0-49375 GCA_963753275.1 uncultured Alphaproteobacteria bacterium
AGGGATCAGGCGCTGGAGGAACTCGCCATGAAGCTCTCGCCGCTCGTTCTCGCCCTGCCGATGGTCCTTACCCTCGGCGGCTGCGCCAACTCCGACTACGGCACCAAGCAGACGGTGGGCGCGCTCGCCGGCGCCGGTGCCGGCGGCCTGCTCGGCGCGCAGATCGGCAACGGCAAGGGCCGGCTCGCGGCGACCGCGGCCGGCACCGTGCTCGGCGCGTTCCTCGGCAACGAGGTCGGCAGGTCGCTCGATCGCGCCGATCGCGCCTACGCCGGGCAGGCCAGCTACCAGGCCCTGGAGTTCGCGCCCGCGGGCAACCAGATCGCCTGGCAGAACCCCGACAGTGGCCACTACGGCGCGGTGACGCCGATCCGGACCTACCAGGCGACGAGCGGCGAGTACTGCCGCGAGTTCCAGCAGCAGGCGGCGGTCGGCGGCCAGATCGAGGAGGTCTACGGCACCGCCTGCCGCCAGCCCGACGGCCGCTGGCAGGTGGTCGACTGAGCGACCGGCAGGCTCGGGCGGCCCCGGCCGCGCCGGCCCGCGCGGCCGGCGGGCGGGCTACGCGGTGCGCGCCGCCTCGGACCTGAGGTCCTCCCGGGTCTGGGCGCCGATCCCGGCGGCAAGCCCGAGGAGCGCGTCGGCGGCTTCGTCGATCGCGCCCGGATCGGTGCCGCGGAACACGATCGTGGTGCCCGGCCCCTCCGGCCGGAAGAACGGGTAGCTGCCGATCTCGACCGCGGGGAAGCGCGCCTGGAGGTCGCCGAGCCCGGCATTGGCGACGTCGCCCTCGGGCGCGTAGACGGTGATCGCGCGCGCCAGCACCTTCGCCCCGCCCTGGAGCGTCGGCAGCAGCCCGTCCAGCATCGCCTGCATGATCTTGGGCACGCCCGGCAGCACGTAGACGTTCTCGATCCGAAAGCCGGGTGCCACGCTCACCGGGTTGTCGATCAGCTCCACCCCTTCCGGCATATCGGCCATCTTCATGCGCGCCGCGTTGACCCGCTCGGGCGGATAGTAGGCGAGCAGCCGGCGCTCGGCCTCGGCATGGCGTCCGTAGCGCCGTCCGAACGCCTTGGCGACGCAGGCGGCGGTGACGTCATCGTGGGTCGGCCCGATGCCGCCGGTCGTGAACAGGTAGTCATAGCGCGCCCGGCAGGCGTTGACCGCCTCGACGATCGCCGCCTCGTCGTCCGCCACCACCCGGACCTCCGCCATCCGGATCCCGACCTCGCCGAGCCGCCGCGCGATATAGGGCAGGTTGGCATCGACCGTCCGGCCCGAGAGGATCTCGTTGCCGATGATGATCAGACAGGCGGTGACCGGCGTCGCGGCGTCACTCATCGACCCATCCCCTCCCCCACTGCACAACGACGCGAGCTTAGCCCAGAGCCCAAGCTCAGGCCATCCTTGCTGCGAGTTCCGGCATGGCGTCTCCGTTGAAGGCTACGATGTAGTGGCCGCGTTCCGGTGCCCCGCGTCCCTCGTGATCGGGGCTACGCTTTTGACGCATGAGGCCGACAGGCTCCATCGATCAATCCAGGGTCAATCGGCCGCCTTGGCGGGCGGCGCCGGGGCACCTCGTGCGGTTTGAAACGCGAGCAGTTCTGGACCCTTTCCGCAGAATAATACGAAATCAATCCGTTGTAAACACCTCTGAGCCGCGGCTGATGTTCCGAGCGACTTGCGGCTCGTGCTACAGTATCGGCCACTCTCAAGACCCGGATGCGCCACTCCGGCTACGGAAGTGTCGCATCGGCGAGAAGAAGCGGTGGAATCATCGCCGGCTCGTCGCGCGTGTCTATCCAGCGCCCCGTCATCGGGTCGGGACCACTTAGAGCTATTGCGCATCGGGAGGCATCGCGCGATTCCGATGAACGGAACACTGAGCGATGAGGGGCCGGAGCAGGAGTTCGATGGTCGACCAGGATGGTCGGCCGAGAGGCCGTCGCGGCAGCGATTGAGTGTCGGGTTGACCGCGATTGACCCGATTGATCGCCGTTGCTGGAGGCAGTTGAGCCGGGAAACCGGTTGACGATCGGACATGGGATGGCCGACAGAAGGGTGGTCGGCACCGTCCTCTGTTCGGAAACAATGCGCTGGCCCGAGCCCCTGATCCCCGGTCGGCTGGTGCGGCGCTACAAGCGCTTTCTGGCCGACGTCGCGCTCGAGGACGGCGGCCTGGTCACGGTGCACTGCCCGAACCCCGGCCGCATGCTCGGGCTCGACGCGCCGGGCTCGCCGGTGTGGCTGTCGGCCGCGCGCCGGCCGGGCCGCAGGCTGCCGCTGACGCTCGAGCTGGTCGAGGTCGAGGGTGGGCTGGTCGGGATCAACGCCATGCATCCGAACCCGCTGGTCGAGGAGGCGCTGCGCGCGGGGCGGATCCCGGAGCTCGCCGGCTACGACGAGATCCGGCGCGAGGTGGCCTACGACCAGGGCTGCCGGATCGACTTCCTGCTGCGCGCCGCGGGTCGGCCGGATTGCTATGTGGAGGTCAAGAACGTACATCTCAGGCGGCGCGGCGGTGCGGAGTTCCCGGACAGCGTGACGGCGCGGGGCGCGCGCCATCTGGGGGCGCTGGCGCGCTGCGTCCAGGCCGGCGCCCGGGCGGTCATGGTGTACGTGGTGCAGAGGACCGACTGCCGCGACTTCCGCATCGCCGCCGACCTCGACCCGGCCTATGCGCGCGCCGTCGGCGCGGCGGCGGCCGGCGGGGTCGAGAGCCTGTGCCTCGCCTGCCGGATCAGCGTCGACGAGATCCGTCTGGCTGGGCGGTTGCCGATTGTCGTAGGATCCCGCTGAGCTCGCCATGATGCACGATCAGGTCGCCCTCGCCAAGAGCAGCACCAGCGAGGTCCAGGTCCCGCTGCACGACGCCGCCGCCTTCGCCGGCATGCACCGCGCCGGCCGGCTCGCGGCCGCGGTGCTCGACATGATCGACGAGCACGTCCAGCCGGGCGTGCCGACCGGCGAGCTCGACCGGCGCTGCGAGGCGTTCATCCGCGACCACGGCGCCCTCGCGGCCCCGCTCAACTACCGCGGCTACCCGAAGTCGATCTGCACCTCGATCAACCACGAGGTCTGCCACGGCATCCCGGGCGAGCGCCGGCTGCAGGACGGCGACATCCTCAACATCGACGTGACCGTCATCCTCGACGGCTGGCACGGCGACACCAGCCGGATGTTCTTCGCCGGCACCCCGCCGCTCAAGGCGCGGCGCCTCTGCCAGGTGACCTTCGAGGCGCTCTGGCGCGGCATCGGCGCGGTGCGCGCCGGCGCCACGCTGGGCGACGTCGGCCACGCCATCCAGAGCTACGCCGAGAGCCAGCGCTGCGCGGTGGTGCGCGACTACTGCGGCCACGGCATCGGGCGCGTGTTCCACGACGCGCCGAGCGTGCTGCACTACGGCAAGCCGGGCGAGGGTCTGGTGCTGCGGCCGGGCATGCTGTTCACGATCGAGCCGATGGTCAACGCCGGCACCTGGCAGGTCAAGCTGAAGAAGGACGGCTGGACGGTGATCACCCGCGACCGCCAGCTCTCGGCCCAGTTCGAGCACACGGTGGGCGTCACCGAGGACGGCTGCGAGGTGTTCACCGTCTCGCCGGCGGGGTTGCACCATCCGCCGTGGTGAACCGGCCCGACTGCAAGTGGTTTAATCTCTGGAGACATACCAACTAATCAGCTATAGCGCGGCGATGCCGGAGCTGCGCACCGATCCCGCCCTGGCCCCCGCCCTCGAGGCGCTCGGCCGCGCTGGCCTCGAGCTGCGCGAGGACGCCGACGCCGATGGCGGCCGCTACGAGGTCACCGGCAATACCTTCGCCCACAAGGACCTCCTGAAGCGGGTCGGCGGCCGCTGGCGGGCGACCCGGCAGTGCTGGGGCTTCGACTCGCTCGAGTCGATCGCGCGCCTCGCGGCGGCGCTGCCCGCCAACGGCACGGCCGCGGCGCGCGGGCTCGCCGATGCGCCGGCGCCCTACGACCAGGACCGGCCGTCCTTCGCGCGCCTGCGCAAGCGGGCGCAGAACGCCGGCCACCGCAATCGTCTGCGGACCCGCTTCCTCGAGGCCGGCGCCGATGCGCTCCCCGACTACGAGCTGCTGGAGCTGCTGCTGTTCTTCAGCGTCGACGTCAAGGACACCAAGCCGCTCGCCAAGGAGCTGCTGGCGCGCTACGGCGGCCTCGGCGCGATCCTCAAGGCCGAGCCCGGCCAGCTCGCCGAGTTCGAGGACCTGCGCAAGGTCGACCCCGAGATCGACGCCTATCTCGCCTACCGCCTGTCGGACGACTTCCAGCACGACCGCGAGGCCGCGCCCGACCAGCTGTCGGAGGCCGGGCAGCGCTGGCGGGCCTACGAGCAGGACGGCGAGGGCCGCTGGGAGATCGTCCGGCTGTGGCGCCGGCGCGAGACCGAGATCCTGCTCAAGGCGATCGGCGAGCTCCTCCAGCGGGTGCTGCGCGAGCAGATCCAGGACCGGCCGGTGATCGGCTCCTGGACGGCGCTCCTCGACTACCTCCAGGTGGCGCTCGCCCACGAGCCGATCGAGCAGTTCCGGGTCCTGTTCCTCGACCGCAAGAACATCCTGATCCGCGACGAGGTGCAGCAGCGCGGCACGGTCGACCACACGCCGCTCTACCCGCGCGAGATCACCCGGCGCGCGCTGGAATTGCAGGCCTCGGCGCTGATCATGGTCCACAACCACCCGAGCGGCGATCCGACGCCATCCCGCGCCGACATCGAGATGACCAAGCAGGTGGTCCAGGCGCTCGGCCCCGGTCGGCATCACCGTCCACGACCACGTGATCGTCGGCAAGAACCGCCACACCAGCTTCAAGAGCCAGCGCCTGATCTGACGGTCAGTTTTCCTGACCACTGCATCTGACTGGCGCGCTCGTGCACATGTTAACTTGTGCACATGACGCACCGAAACCGCGTTCCTCTCGGTCCGCGTCCCGGCGAGCTGCGCGACCGGCTCAAGGCGGCCGCCGCTCGCCGCGGCGTCAGCCTGCAGAAGCTGATGCGCGCCGCCGTCGAGGAGCTGCTGACACGCGAGGAGGCGGAGCCGCCAAAGCTCGCGGACGTGATCGCCAAGCTGCGCGAGCATGCGCCGGAGCTGCGCAAGCGCGGCGTCCAGCATCTCTACGTGTTCGGCTCCGTGGCGCGGGGCGATGCCCGGCGTCGACAGCGACATCGATCTGGCCATCGACGTCGCATCCGGACGCCGACTTCTCGCTGCTCGACCGGTCGGGGTCGAGCAGCAGGCCGAGGATCTGCTGGGCTGGCCGACGTCGACATCGTGGAGCGCAAGACGCTCGCGCTTCGTCCGACCGCGAGGTCGAGCGCGAGGCCGATCCAGGTCTTCTAGTTGGCTGGACCGATGGTCCGCCGAGAGGCTCAGCGGCTCGACGACATCCTCGATGCGATCCGTCAGCTGCGCGCCTTCACCTCCGGGATGGATGTCAGCGCCTTCCTGGCCGACCGACTGGCTCAGCAAGCCTGCGCGGCCGCATTGACCGTCATCGGCGAGGCGGTCAAGGCGCTGCCGACTGAGATTCGCGAACGCCACCCGGTGATCGGATGGACAGAGTGGGCGGGCCTGCGCGATCTGCTGGTCCACCAATACTTTCAGGATCGACCAGGGCAGGATCTGGCGGATCATCGAGCACGACCTGCCCGCGCTGGAGACCGTCGCGACCGCCGAGCTGGAGCGCGCTCTGCGAGAATGATCCGCGAACCGATCCTTACCGGACGCGGCGGCAACTCAGGGCTTGGGCGCGAAGGCCTCGAGCACGACCCGGTCGGGGCGGCCGTCCTCGTAGTGCGTCGGGACCGCCAGCTCGCGCGCGTCGGCCGGTAGTCGAAGTCGATGGTCCGGGTCTCGAAGGTCAGGTGGTCGATCTTGCCGGCCAGGATCGGCCAGCCCTGGGCGGCGTAGACCGCGAACGGGATCCGCTCGCAGCCGCCGCCGCGCGGCGTGCCGCTCAGGTCCTCGAGCAGGTCGAGCGCCTGCACGACCGGCGCCACGAACGGCTTCATCCAGCCGCTGACCAGCATCTCGGCGCAGATCTCCTCGCCATGGCTGATCACGTGGTAGACGGTCGCATGGCCGGACATCACCGGACCGGGCCCCCAGGGCTCGACCCGGTAGGCCACGCCGGCGAGCGCCGCCGGCGACGCGAGCGGCATCTTGCGCGCGACGCCGCGCGGGCCGCGCAGGTAGAGCTCGCCGCGCCGCAGATCGACCAGGCTCTCGCCGCGCGCGGTCGTGATCAGCGCGCGCTGCTGGTCGTTGTCGATCACCATGCGGAACGGCTCGCCGTGCTTCTTCGCCTCGATCAGGATCGCGGCCCCGGCCGATGCCTGGGGCAGCAGGATCAAGAGCGCGGCGGCGAACAGGATGCGGCGGACGGGCATGGGGCAGCCTCCTGGATGGGTCCGCCCGAGCCATAGCGCAAACTGATTGCCCGACCTTTAACCGGCCGGCCATCCGCCTCGGTGAAGGCTGCGCTTAACTCCGCGCCCTGCTAACCTGACCGGATGGCTGCCGCGCGAGCTGCATTGCCCGACGAGACCCGCCGCCGGCGCATCCGCGATGCCGAGGCGATCCTCGCCCTCGCGCTGTGGGGCGCGGGCGGTTACCTGCTCTATCTGGCCTGGGTGGCGAGCGCGACCTTGACCGAACCGCTGGACGACCTGGTCGGGACGGCGGTCTACCTGGTCACGTTCTTCTACCTGTTCGCGATCTGGCCGATCCTGTCCGGGCTCGACCGGCTGTTCCGCGGCTTCGCGCCGAGCGTCGCTCCGGCCCCCGAGCCGCAGCCTCAGGACGGCGGCAGACCGATCAGCCCCGCCACCTCGCCGCTGGTCGCATCGCGCGAACCGGCCGGCGGCGCGAGCTCGCCCGGCGACGGCTGATAGTCGAAGCGGATCGCCTTGGTGACGAAGGTCGGCCGGTCGGCCTTGCCCGCCATCAGCGGCCAGCCGGCCGCCGCATAGGTCGTGAACGGGATGGCGGCGCAGGCAGCATCGCCCGTGCCCGGCGCGCTCAGCTGCTCGAGCAGCGCGAGCGCCCGCACCGCAGGGTCGACGAACGGCGCGCATCCAGCCGCTCAGCATCGCTTCGGCGCAGACCCGCTCCTCGTCGAACAGGACGTAGTAGGTGCTGCGCGTGGCCGGCGACCATCGGCCCCGGCCCGAAGCGCTCGACCCGGTAGGCTGCAGGCTCGACGTGGCCGGGCCGGATAGCGCGCCGGGACCCGCCTGGCCGGACCATCGGCCTGCTGGATGTAGATCAGCGCCGCCGGCAAGGTCGACCAGAGCCCGTGACGCGCCGGCCGTCAGCAGGACCCGCTGCTGCGCCCGATCGACCACCAGGCGCAGCGGCTGACCGGCCTTCTCGGCCTCGATCAGCACCGCGGCCGTCGCCGCGAACGGCAGCGCAAGGAGCCAGCAGGCCGCGAGAACGCAGGCGAGCAGGCGCGCAGGCATCGGCGGCTCTCCTTGGCGCCTGGTGCCGGCCGGGCGACCGCGCTCACTCCTCGCCGGCGGCACCGAACACCCGCGCGAAGATCCGGTCGACGTGCTTGGTGTGGTGACCGAGCTCGAACAGCGCGGCCAGCGCGCGCTCGTCGATCCGTCCGATAACCGCCGGGTCGGCGCGCAGCAGGTCGAGCAGCGGCACGCCTTCCCGCCACGCCCGCATGGCATGGCGCTGGACGATCGCATAGGCCTCCTGGCGCGCGAGCCCGGCCGCGGTGAGCGCGAGCAGCACGCGCTGCGAATGGATCAGGCCCTGGCTGCTGTCGAGGTTGGCCCGCATGCGGACGGGATCGACCTCCAGGCCGCTCGACGATGCCCGGTCAGGCGGTGGAGCGCGAAGTCGAGCGCGATCGTCGCATCGGGCGCGATCACCCGCTCGACCGAGGAGTGCGCGATGTCGCGCTCGTGCCAGAGCGCCACGTTCTCGAGCGCCGGGACCACGTGGCTGCGCACCAGGCGGGCGAGGCCGCACAGATTCTCGCTCATCCACGGGTTGCGCTTGTGCGGCATCGCCGAGCTGCCCTTCTGGCCGCGGCGCGAAGGGCTCGGCGGCCTCGCCGACCTCGTTGCGCTGCAGATGCCGGATCTCGGTCGCGAGGCGCTCGACGCCGCTCGCGACCAGCGCGAGCGTGGCGAAGAAGGCGGCGTGGCGGTCGCGCGGGATCACCTGGGTCGAGATCGGCTCCGGCCGCAGCCCGAGCCGGGCCGCGACCTGGGCCTCGACCGCTGGATCGACGTGGCGAAGGTCCCGACCGCCCCCGAGATGGCGCAGGTCGCGACCTCGGCGCGCGCGGTCTCGCAGCCGGCGCCGGTTGCGCGCGAACTCGGCGTAGAAGCCGGCGAGCTTGAGGCCGAAGGTGGTGGGCTCGGCGTGCATGCCGTGCGAGCGGCCGATGCAGGGCGTGTCCTTGTGCTCGAACGCCCGGCGGCGCAGAGCGGCGAGCAGCTGGTCGAGATCGGCGAGCAGGCGGTCGGCCGCCTGGGTGAGCTGACAGGCGAAGGCGGTATCGAGCAGGTCCGAGGAGGTCATGCCGAGATGCAGGTAGCGCGCCTCGGGGCCGATCACCTCCTCGAGGTGGGTCAGGAAGGCGATCACGTCGTGGCGCGTGGTGGCCTCGATCTCCTCGATCCGCGCGGGGTCGATGATCGCCTCGATCCGCGCGCTCGGCCGCGCTGCGCACGGCATCCGCCGCGGCCTTCGGCACCTGGCCGAGCGCCGGCCATCGCGTCGAGCGCCTCGAGCTCGACCTCGAGCCAGAGCCGCAGCCGGTTCTCCGGCGCCCAGATGGCCGCCATCGCGGGGCGGGAGTAGCGAGCGAGCATCGCCGAGCGTGCCTCGGCTGCGGGGTCGGCTCACCTTGTAGCAGGGCCGCCCGGACCCCGATAGGGCCCGGAGGCCCTCGATTGTCGCCCGTCCGCGGAACGCCTAGGTTGCCGCCATGACCACCTCGACGACCATAGCGGCGGATCATGCCGTTGCCGCGCGGCACCCCGCGCTCGCCGTGCTGCCGCAAGGCCGGGTGACGCCTGCCTAGGATGTCCGCCCCCTCCGCCCCCGAGGTCCGCAAGGGCCTGCCGATCGTCGCCTACCTGGTGTTCGGGGTCAGCGCGCTGGTGATCCTCTCGGTCGGCGCGCGTGCTCCTGGTGACCCTCTCGATCGCGACCCGCAACACCGTCGAGCTGCTCGAGGACAAGAGCCGGCTCCTGCTCACCAGCGTGGTGCAGCAGGCGCGGCTGTTCCTGGAGCCGGCCCAGGCGCAGGTCGAGGCGCTGGCGCAGCTGATCGAGAGCGGCCGGCTCGATCCGGCCGACCCCGAGCGCCTGTTCGACCGCGCTCCAGGCCAGCCTTGCCGCCAGCCCCCAGGTCCGCTCGATCGTGTTCCTCGACCCGTCGGGCTGGCTGATGGCGGCGATCGCCACCGGCAGCGTCCCGCTACCGGAGGTCGCCGACTGGCGCCACGATGTCGCCGGCCGTGAGGCGGTCGCTGAGGCGCTGGCGCGGCATCGGCCGCGAAGCCTACTGGGGCGCCCCGGTCTATCTCAAGGATCCGGGCGTGACGGTGGTCAACCTGCGCCGTACCGTGGTCGTCGACGGCGAGGTCAAAGGCGTGCTCGCCTCGACCATCACCGTCCAGGCGCTGTCCGAGTTCATCACCGGCCTGGAGACGGAGCTCGGGCAGAACGCGTTCATGCTGTACGACCGCGAGTTCGTGCTGGCGCACAGCACGCTCGCGCTCGACTTTCCCGATCTCAGCGCGGAGCGGCCGCTGCCGCGCAACACCGAGATCGGCGATCCGGTCCTGTTCGAGATCTGGCACGAGGACTGGCAGAAACGCCCGCTGCGGGTGGCCGGCACGGGCCATTGGCATCGGCTGGGCGACGCCGAGTATCTCTACCTCTACCGCAATCTCGAGCCGCCGCTCGACGCGCGCTGGCTGGTCGGCAGCTACTTCGCGGCCGAGGCGGTCGACATTCAGCTCGACCGGCTGCTGCTGGCGCTCGGGCTCGGCCTCCTGGCGCTGCTCGCCGCCGGCGTGATCGCCGTGCTGCTCGGGCGCCGGGTCAGCCGGCCGATCGGCCAGCTCGCCGCGGCGGCGAGCGCGATCCGCACCCTCGACCTCGACGACCTGGCACCCTTGCGGCGCTCGCGTCTGCGCGAGATCGACCAGGCGGCGATCGCGTTCAACGCCATGGTCCGGGCCTTGCGGGTGTTCGCGGCCTACGTGCCGCAAGCAGATCGTGCAGAGCCTGATCAGCCGCGGCGTCGCGGTCTCGCTCGCATCCGCAGAGCCGCGAGGTGACCGTGCTGTTCACCGACATCGTCGGGTTCACCGGGCGCACCGCCGACCTCAGCGCCGAGCAGACCGCGGAGTTCCTCAACCACCACCTGGGCGTGCTGACCGGCTGCATCGAGGCCGAGGACGGCATGGTCGACAAGTTCATCGGCGACGCGCGTCATGGCGCTCTGGAACGCGATCGAGGACCAGCCCGATCACGCCGCGCGCGCCGCCCGCGCCGCCCGCGCCATCGCGGCCGCGCTGCGGCAGGACAACCGCGCGCGCGAGGTGCCGGTCCGGGTCCGTATCGGCCTGCACAGCGGCGCGGTGGTGGTCGGCAACATCGGCACCGCGACGCGGATGAACTACACCGTGGTCGGCGACACGGTGAACCTCGCGCAGCGGATCGAGGACCTCGCCAAGGACCTGCTGCCCGACGCCGAGGTCGCGATCCTGCTCAGCGCGACCACCGCCGGCGCGCTGCCGCCGGACCTCGCCGTGAGCTCGCTCGGCTGGCACCGGCTGCGCGGTCGCGACGACCCGATCGAGATCTTCGCGCTCGAGGTCTGAGGCGGTGAGCGGGCGAGCTTGGCTTGGCGTGGTTGGGTCGGCACGGCAGCGCGGTGATCGCGCTCGGCGTGTTCCTCGGCCTCGCGCTGCCGCCGCTCGCCGCGCTGCTCAAGCCGCTGCTGATCCCGGCGATCGTCGGGCCGTTCCTGATCGCGCTGATCCGGCTCGACTGGCAGCGGCTGCGGCACCATCTCGCCCGGCCCACGACGATCCTGCTGGCGCTGCTCTGGCTGCTCGTGCTCTCGCCGCTCCTGGTCGACGCGGTGGTGCGGCCGCTCGGCCTGCCGCCCGCGATCCATGGCGGCCTCGTGCTGATGGCCGCCGCGCCGCCGCTGATGGCGTCCGGCGCGCTCGCGCTGATGCTGGGGCTGGACGCCGCGCTCGCGGTGCTGGTGACCGACGTCTCGCACCGCGCTGATGCCGTTCACCCTGCCGCCGATCGCGCTCGACCTGCTGGGGGTGCGGATCGAGGTCGCGCTCGGCGAGCTGATGCTGCGCCTGGGCCTGGTCGTCGGCGGCTGCTTCGCGGCCGCGATCGCGCCTGCGCCGGGTCCTGCCGCCGGGCTTCGCCCTGCGCCACGCCGAGCCCCTCGACGGCCTGGCCGTGCTCGGCCTGCTGCTGTTCGCGACCGCGATCATGGACGGGGTCGACCGCCATGGCGCTCGCCCGGCCGCGCTTCGTCCTGCTCTGCGCGCTCGCGGTCTTCGGCCTCAACCTCGGCCTGCAGGTCCTGGGCAGCGCCTTGTTCGCCTGGCGGGGGCGGCGCCCGGCGCTGACCCTCGGTCTGTGCAGCGGCAACGCCAACCTCGGCCTGCTCCTCGCCGCGCTGGCCGACCGCGCCGCCCTCGAGCTGTTCGTGTTTGTTGCTGTCGCGCAACTGCCGATCTACACCTTACCGCTGGTCCAGCGACCGTTGTATCGCCGATGGCTGGCGGGCGAGCGCGCAGCGGTTGGTGGACCGACCGGCTGAGGAGGGGCGAGCGGAGGTCAAGCCTGCCCATGGACGGCATTCGCAAGGTTCTCGACTTCTGGTTCCGCGAGGACGCCAGGGCGTACTGGTTCGAGCCCGATCCGGGGTTCGACCAGAGCGTGCGCAAGGACTTCGCCGAGCTGTTCGCCCGCGCCGCGACCGGCGAGCTCAAGGCCTGGGAAGCGAGCGCCGAGGGCTGCCTCGCGCTCTGCATCCTGCTCGACCAGATGCCGCGCAACATGTTCCGCGGCGACGCGCGCGCGTTCGCGACCGACGACAAGGCGCTGGCGGTCGCCGAGCACGCGCTGGCCCAGGGCTTCGACCGCGACCTCGGCGTCGACCAGAAGCAGTTCCTCTACCTGCCGTTCATGCACAGCGAGCACCTGCCCAACCAGCTGCGCGCGCTCGCGCTGTTCGAGAGCCAGGGCATGACCCGCAACCGCCGCTATGCGGAGCAGCACGTCGCGCTGATCCGGCGCTTCGGCCGCTTCCCGCACCGCAACGCGATCCTCGGCCGCCCCGACAGCGCGGCCGAGCGGCGCTATCTGAGCGAGGTCGAGGAGGACTACGAGCCGACGCCGGCCCTGCCGCAGCGGAGGTGACCGCGAGCGCGCGCCCCGGTCAGTCGTTCCGGCGGCCGCCGGCGCAGGACCGCGCAGCGCGGACCTTCGGTCACGGCCCGGATCCGCCGCGCCCGAGCGTGTAGAACTCGTCGTTGGGACGCATCGCGGACAGATGCGCGAGGCGGTTCGAGAGCGCGAACAGGGCGGTGATCGCGCCGATGTCCCACACGTCCTCGCGCGAGAACCCGGCGGCGAGCAGCCGCTGGACGTCCTCCTCGCCGAAGGTCTGCGGCGCGGTCGCGAGCTTGAGCGCGGCCTCCAGCATGAGCCGCTGGCGCGGCGCGATCTCGGCCTGGCGGTAGTTGACCGCGACCTGGTCGCCGAGCAGCGGATTCTTCGAGAACAGGCGGACCAGCGCGCCATGGGCGACGACGCAGTAGGGGCACTGGTTGGCCGCGCTGGTGGCGACCACGATCATCTCCTTCTCGGCCTTGCTGAGCCCGCCCTGGCGCAGCAGGAGGGCATCGTAGTAGGCGAAGAAGGCGCGGAACTCGTCCGGACGCCGCGCCATCACCAGGAAGACGTTGGGGATGAAGCCGGTCTTGGCGCGCACCGCCTCGATGCGCTCCTTGAGGTCGGCCGGCAGGTCGTCGAGCGCCGGCACCTCGAAGCTGCTGATCGCCGGTCCGCTCATCGCTGCCCGCGCCGGTCGCTGCCGGCCGCCGCTCAACGCGAGTAGGTGATGTAGTTGCTCCAGTAGCGCTCGAGCGCGCTCAGGACCTGGTTGGTGGAGACGAGCTGCTCCTCGGCCACCACGTCGCGCTCGAGCTGCGTGGCATTGGTCTGGTACAGCTCGTCGATGCGCTCGCAGAGCTCGAGACCCTTCTCGGACACCCGCACGCGCGTCATGCGACGGTCGTGCGGCGAGCGTTCCTGGTTGAGATAGCCGTTCTCGACCAGCTTTTTGACATTATAGGAGACGTTGGAGCCAAGATAATAGCCGCGCGCGGTCAGTTCGCCGACCGTCAGCTGCTCGCTGCTGATGTTCGACAGGATCAAGCTCTGCACGTTGTTGATGTCCTCGATACCGAGGCGATCGAGCTCCGTTTTGATGACATCGAGAAAGCGTCGATGGAGGCGCTCGATCAACCGAATCGTTTCTAGGTAGCTCTGCTTCACGGTTGCCTCGAATTCTGCTCTCGTACCACCCAGCTAACGAATAACGAGCATGTCGGCGGCCGGTTTGCAACCTTTGTTTACAAAGGGCCAGCGAGCATCTTGATGATCGCTGAGAAGTCCAGCCTGCCGTGCCCGCCGTTGGTGAACAGCGCGTAGAGCTGCCGCGCCTCGGCGCCGAGCGGGGTTGGCGCGTCGACCGCCTGCGCCGCGGCCTGCGCCAGGCGCAGGTCCTTGGCCATCATCGCCGCGGTGAAGCCGGGCTGATAGCCCCGGTTGGCCGGCGAGCTCGGCACGGGCCCCGGCACCGGACAGTAGCTGGTCAGCGACCAGCACTGGCCCGACGACTGGCTGCTGACCTCGAACAGCTTGTCGGCGGCGAGCCCCAGGCGCTCGGCCAGCACGAACGCCTCGCAGACGCCGATCATCGAGATGCCGAGCATCATGTTGTTGCAGATCTTGGCCG
This sequence comes from uncultured Alphaproteobacteria bacterium, assembly GCA_963753275.1. Lineage (GTDB taxonomy): Bacteria > Pseudomonadota > Alphaproteobacteria > Geminicoccales > Geminicoccaceae > DATAOG01. The sequence goes on from CAVWCE010000050.1 coordinate 14,065, forward strand.
CCTGGCCGTTGCCCGATGGCCCGGCGTGGACCACGACCTTGCCCATCTGCGCCAGCACCGGCCGGGCGCGCGCCACGCCCGCCTCGCTGCCGCCGACCATGAAGGTGAGCGTCGCCTTCTCGGCGCCGGCGACGCCGCCCGAGACCGGCGCATCGAGGACCTCGAAGCCGCGCTCGCCGGCGGCCCCGTTCACGGCGCGCGCGGTCTCGACGTCGATCGTCGAGCAGTCGATCAGCAGCGCCCCGGGATCGGCATGGGCGATCACGCCGGCCGCGCCGAGATAGACCTCGCGCACGTGCCGGCCCTCCGGCAGCATGGTGATCACCACCTCCGCCCCGGCGGTCGCGTCGGCGCTCGAGGTCGCCGCCGTGGCGCCGGCGGCGACCGCCTGCTCGACGCTCGCCGGCACGACGTCGAACGCGCGCAGCCGATGCCCGGCACGCGCCAGGTTGCGCGCCATGGGCAGGCCCATGTTGCCAAGGCCGATGAAACCGATCGCGCTCATGGTCGGTTCAGGTCCGTCAGCTCCCCGGCCAGGGCCAGCTCGCCGTCCGGCAGCGGGGCGAAGTAGGCGTCGACGTCGCCCGCGCTCACCTCCGCCAGCCGCCCCGGCCGCCAGCGCGGGCGATTGTCCTTGTCGATGATCAGCGCCCGCACCCCCTCGCGGAAATCATGCCCGGCCATGAAGCGGTGGACAAGCCGATATTCCAGCCGCATCGCCGCATCGAAGTCGAGCGTTGCGCCGCTGCACAGCTGCCGGAAGGTGACCGCGAGGCTGGTCGGCGACTTGCGGTCGAGCTGCTCGAGCTGGGCCCGCCCCCAATCCGAGGAGTCCAGGGCGAGGGCGTCGAGCACGCCGTCGAGGCTCGCCTGGCCGTAGCTCCGATCGATCCGCGCGCGCAGGTGCGGAAGCTCGGCCGCGCCGGGATCCGAGCGGAAGCGGGCGAGCACGCGATCGACCGCGGCAAAGGCGTCGCCGGAGAGATCGGCGGTGGCGAGCGCGTCCTCGAGCGCCTCGAGCTGCGCCGACGCCACGTGGTCGGTGCCGATCCCGGCGTACAGGCAGTCGGCGGCGCCGAGCCGCGCGCCGGTGAGCCCGAGGTACATGCCGAGGTGGCCGGGCAGCCGCGGCAGCGCGTAGGTCGCGCCGACGTCCGGAAACAGCCCGATGCCGGTCTCCGGCATGGCGAAGATGGTGCGCTCGGTGACCACCCGGTGCGAGCCGTGGACCGACACCCCGACGCCGCCGCCCATCGTGATGCCGTCGAGCAGGGCGATATAGGGCTTGGTGAAATGGTGCAGGCGCGCGTTCATCGGGTACTCGAGGGCATAGAAGCGCACCGCGGCGGCAATCCCTTCGGTGGTCAGCACGCCATACAGCCAACGGATGTCGCCGCCGGCGCAGAACGCCCGCTCGCCCGTGCCCTTGATCAGCACGGCACGGACGCTCGGGTCGGCTTGCCAGGCGCTCAGCCCGTCGTCGAGCGCGCGGCACATCGGCATCGTCAGCGCGTTCAGCGCGCGCGGCCGGTTCAGGGTGACCACGACGAGGCCGCCCCGGCGCTCGAGCCGGATGTCGTCGCCGTCGCTCAAGGGGTCAGCCGGCGAGCAGGCGGCGGGCGATGATCAGGCGCATGATCTCGTTGGTGCCTTCGAGAATCTGATGGACCCGGACGTCGCGGAGGTAGCGCTCGATTTCGTAATCCTTGATGTAGCCGTAGCCGCCATGCAACTGCAAGGCGTCATTGCAGACCTCGAACGCGACATCGGTCGCGAAGCGCTTGGCCATCGCGCAGGCGAGCGTGGCGTCGGCGGCGCCGCGGTCGAGCCTGGCGGCCGCGCGCCATACCATCAGCCGCGCGGCCTCCAGCTCGGTCGCCATGTCGGCGAGGCGGAACTGCAGGGCCTGGAACTCGGCGAGCGGCCGGCCGAACTGGCGGCGCTCGAGCAGATGCGCCCGTGCGCGCTCGTAACAGGCGCGGGCGGCGCCGAGCGCGCAGGCCGCGATGTTGATCCGACCGCCGTCGAGCCCGGCCATGGCGATCTTGAAGCCCTCGCCCTCGGCGCCGATCCGGTTCTCGGCCGGCACCCGGCAGTCCTCGAAGATCACCATCGCGGTCGGCTGCGAGTGCCAGCCGAGCTTCTTCTCCTGCTTGCCGAAGCTCAGGCCGTCCGCGCCGCGCTCGACCAGCACGCAGCTGATGCCGCGCGGGCCCTCGCCGCCGGTGCGCACCATGCAGGCGTAGAGGTCGCTCGCGCCGGCGCCGGAGATGAAGGCCTTGCTGCCGTTGAGGAGATAGTGGTCGCCCTGCCGCGCGGCGCGCGTCGCCAGGGCCGCGGCGTCCGAGCCGGCGCCGGGCTCGGTCAGGCAGTAGCTCGCGAGGCGCTCCATGGTCATCAGATCGGGCAGCCAGCGCGCGCGTTGCGCGGCCGAGCCGAAGGCATCGATCATCCAGGCGACCATGTTGTGGATCGAGAGATAGGCCGCGGTCGAGGTGCAGCCGGTCGCGAGCTCCTCGAAGATGATCGCGGCATCGAGGCGCGACAGCCCGGTGCCGCCCTGGTCCTCGCGCACGTAGATGCCGGCGAAGCCGAGCGCGGCGGCGGCGCGCAGCGTGGCGACCGGGAACACGCAGCGCTCGTCCCACTCGGCGGCGTGCGGCGCCAGCTCGGTCTCGGCGAAGCTGCGCGCCATATCCTGGAACGCGCGCTGCTCCTCGCTCAGCTCGAAGTCCATCGTCACCGCCCCTTCCGACCGGCCGGACCGGCTGCCGAGGATACTAGGTCGGCACGCCCATTGACGCTATAAGCTTGGGTCCGAGATCGCGCGAGCCCAGGCCGAAGCGAGCGCGTCCGGAGCGAACGCTGCCATGTCCCGTCCCCATTACGCGCCCATCCAGGCGCCGTTCCCGATCACGCGGTTGCGCCGCAACCGGCGCGACGCCTGGTCGCGCCGCCTGGTCGCCGAGCACCGGCTGGACGTCGCCGATCTGATCTGGCCGGTGTTCGTGACCGAGGGCGAGAGGCGGCGCGAGCCGGTCGCCTCGATGCCAGGCGTCGAGCGGCTCTCGATCGATCTGCTGTCGGCCGCGCTCGGCGAGGCGGCCGAGCTTGGCATCCCGGCGGTGGCCCTGTTCCCGGTCACGCCGGAGGAGCTGAAGAGCGCCGACGGCGCCGAGGCCGCCAATCCGGACAATCTGGTCTGCCGGGCGGTGCGGGCGGTCAAGGCGGCGCTGCCCGAGCTCGGGGTGATCTGCGACGTGGCGCTCGATCCCTACACGACCCACGGCCACGACGGCCTGATCGACGATGACGGCGGGGTGCTGAACGACGCGACGCTCGCGGTGCTGATCCGGCAGGCGCTGGTCCAGGCCGAGGCCGGCTGCGACGTGATCGCGCCGTCGGACATGATGGACGGCCGCATCGGCGCGATCCGCAAGGCGCTCGACGAGGCCGGGCACGACGACACCCGGATCATGTCCTATGCCGCCAAGTACGCCTCCGTGTTCTATGGCCCGTTCCGCGATGCGGTCGGCTCCGCCGGCGCGCTCGGACGCAGCGGCAAGCAGACCTACCAGATGGACCCGGCCAACACCGACGAGGCGCTGCGCGAGGTCGCGCTCGACCTGGCCGAAGGCGCCGACATGGTGATGGTCAAGCCCGGCCTGCCCTATCTCGACGTGGTGCGCCGGGTCAAGGAAGCCTTCGCCGTGCCGACCTTCGCCTATCAGGTCTCGGGCGAGTACGCGATGATCAAGGCCGCGGCCGAGCGCGGCTGGCTGGACGGCGAGCGCGCGATGCTCGAGGCGCTGCTCGCCTTCAAGCGCGCCGGCTGCGACGGCATCCTCACCTACGCCGCGCTCGACGTCGCGCGCATGCTGCGCGGCTGACGCCGCCCTGGCGGCGCCGCTCGAGTCGCGCTAGATCAAACCTGCTGGGCCGCGGTCCTGATCGATGCCTGGACCGACGACGACGGCCGCGAGTACCGCATCACGCTGCGCGCCAACGATCCCTAAGATCGTGCGGAAGCGGCCGCCCGCGACGGCGCCGATCTGGTCACCACGGCGCGGCTGTGGTTGACTTCGGCAGCGGACAGGCCTGCCCGGCGCGTCCGAGAGATCCGGCGCGCCAACAACGGAGACGGAAGATGCTCGAAGAGAGGCCGAACTATTCGCTCGAGGACATGGACCGGCAGAGCGTGCTGCATCCGCTGACCTCGATCGCCACCCACATGAAGAGCGGCCCGCTGATCGTCGGCCGCGGCAAGGGGGTGCGCATCCGCGATCACAAGGGCCGCGAGATGATCGACTGCGGCGCCGGCCTGTGGTGCGTCAACATCGGCTACGGCCGGCCGGAGATCGCCGAGGCGGCGCGCGCGGCGATCGAGAACCTGAACTACTACCACATCTTCGGCGGCTCCTCGAACGAGCCGATCATCCGCCTCGCCGACCGCATCCTGACGCTGCTGCGCGAGAACGCCGGCGCCCGCCACCTCGCGCGGGTGTTCTTCGGCTGCTCGGGCTCGGATGCCAACGACACCAACGTCAAGCTGGTGCGCTACTACCACAACCTCTTGGGCAAGCCGGACAAGAAGAAGATCATCTCGCGCGAAGGCGCCTACCACGGCCTGACCTGCGCGGCCGGCAGCCTGACCGGGATTCCGGTCTACCACAAGGCGTTCGACCTGCCGCTGCCCGGGGTCGTGCACACCAGCTGCCCGCACTGGTACCGGTTCGCCGAGGCGGGCGAGAGCGAGGCCGCGTTCTGCGACCGGATGATCGCCGAGCTCGAGGCGCTGATCGAGCGCGAGGGGCCCGCTACCATCGCCGCCTTCATCGCCGAGCCGATCATGGGCACGGGCGGCGTGCTGCTGCCGCCCGAGGGCTATTTCGCGCGCGTCCAGGAGATCCTCAAGCGGCACGAGATCCTGTTCATCGCGGATGAGGTGATCACCGGCTTCGGTCGGACCGGGCAGTGGTTCGCGACCGGGCTCTACGAGCTCGAGCCCGACATCGTGACGCTCGCCAAGGGCGTGACCAGCGCCTACTTCCCGCTGTCCGCCTCGGTGATCTCCGAGCGCATCTGGAACGTGCTCGAGCAGGCCTCGCCGCAGTACGGCCCGGTCATGCACGGCTTCACCTATTCCGGCCATCCGGTCGGCGGCGCGGTCGGCCTCGCCAATCTCGACATCATGGAGAACGAGGGGCTGGTCGGGAACGCGGCGAAGGTCGGGCCCTATCTTCTGGAGCGCCTGCGCGCGACCGTCGGCGATCACGCCTACGTCGGCGACCTGCGCGGCGAGGGCCTGGTGATCGCGGTCGAGTTCGTCGCCGACAGGGAGACCCGGCGGCCGTTCGCGGCGGGCACCAACCCGCACCGTATCGTGAGCCAGAAGGCGCTGGAGCTCGACCTGATGGTGCGGCCCCTGCCCTTCCTCGAGGTCATCCCGTTCTCCCCCCCGCTCTGCATCACCGCGGCGGAGTGCGACGAGGCGGTCGACCGGTTCGCCCGGGCGCTCGATCAGGCGACCCCGGAGCTGCACCGGCTGGCCCGCGCCGGCTGAGTTCGGCTGAGAGGGCGCGGAGCGCATCATGGCGCCGGGGACCACCGTCGAGGATCTCGCGCGGCGGATCCCCGATGGCGCAAGCGTAGCGCTGGCGCCGGACTACTCCGGCTGCGCGCTGGCCGTCGTCCGGGCGCTGATCCGGCGCGGCGCGAGGGGCCTCCGGCTGATCGGGGTGCCGCAGCTCGGCTTCCAGGCCGATCTGCTGATCGGCGCGGGCTGCGTCGCGAGCGTCGAGACCGCCGCGGTGACCCTTGGCGAGCAGGGCCCGGCCCCGCGCTTCACGGCCGCCATCAAGGCGGGCGCAATCGCCATCAAGGACTCGACCTGTCCGGTGATCCACGCCGGCCTGCAGGCGGCGGAGAAGGGCGTGCCGTTCCTGCCGCTGCGCGGCATTCTCGGCTCCGACCTCGTGCGCCACCGGCCCGAATGGCGGGTCATCGACAACCCGTTCGGGCCCGCCGACGGCGCCGGCGATCCGATCCTCCTGGTGCCCGCGATCCGCCCCGACGTCGCCCTGTTCCACGCCGCCAGGGCCGACCGCGCCGGCAACGTGTGGATCGGCGTGCGGCGCGAGCTGATGCTGGTGGCGCATGCCGCAAGCGCCACCCTGGTGACGGTCGAGGAGATCGTCGAGGATGATCTTCTGGCGGACGACCAGAGCGCCGCGGGCACCATCCCGGCGCTCTACGTCAGCGCGATCGGAACGGCGCCCCGCGGCGCCTGGCCGGTCGGCCTGCGCGGGGCCTATCCGGCCGATCTCCGGCATCTGCGTCGCTACGCCGAGGATGCGCGGACCGAGCAGGGCTTCCAGCGCTACCTCGACGCCTTCGTGCTCGAGGGCGTGCCGGCGGAATGAGCGACTTCCGTCCGGAAGAGCTGCTGATCGACGTTCTGGCCGGGATGCTGGACGGCCTTGGCCACGTCGCCGTCGGCGCCGCCTCGCCGATCCCCGGCGCCGCCGCGTTGCTCGCGCGCGAGCGCTCCGGCGGCGGCATGCGGGTCTCGGTGCTCGGCAGCGCGCGCCACAACCCGTTCACCGACGGCGGGCGCGAGCTGTTCGACTGCGCGGCGCAGGGCCGGATCGACGCCTTCTTCCTCGGCGGCGGCGAGATCGATGGCGAGGCCAATATCAACCTCGTCGGCGTCGGCGGCTATCCGGCGAGCCGGGTGCGCTGGCCTGGCTCGTTCGGGTCGGCCTACCTCTACTTCCTGGTCCCGCGGGTGATCCTGTTCCGCGAGGAGCATACCCCGCGCGTGCTGGTGCCGCGGGTCGAGTTCATCAGCGCTCCCGGCACCAGCGCGGCCAATGTTCACCGACCGGGCGGACCCTATGCGCTGGTTACCGGCCGCGCGGTGCTGCGCTTCGATCGCTCTCGCGCGCGTTTCCTGCTGCAGAGCGTGCATCCCGGCCACAGCGTCGCCGAGGTCGTCGAGCAGACCGGCTTCGCCTTCGACCTGCCGGGCGACGTCGCGGAAACCCCGCCGCCGTCGGCCGAGACCCTCGCTCTGATCCGGGGCCCGGTCGGTCGCGCGATCGCCGAGACCTACCCGGGGTTCGCCGACCGCGTGCTCGGCGTGGCGGCCTGAGCGCGCACCGCTTCGAGTCCGTGACGGGTCCGCTCGCCGGTACTGCAGCGGTGCCGAGCCCTACCGCTGCGCTCGACGCCGCTGCGGCGGAAGCGATCGTCGCCCGCGCGATCGAGCGCTATCTCGCCGCGCGAAGAGCCCGGATCCGGGGCTTCGTCGACGCCAATTTCAGCCTGCCCGGCGCGCTCCGTCTGCATCGCGAGGCGCTCGGCCTGGACCTCTTGCGGGCACCGGTCAACCTCGCCCTGGTGCCGCCGTTCCTGCTCATGCAGCTCGGCGCTTCGGCCATGGGCCGGCTCGGCGCGCCGCGTGCGGCGAGCTGGCTGCGGACGCGCCGGCTGTTCCTTGCGACCGACGTCGCGCGCGAGCTGACCTTCCGCCTGCACCGCGATCTCCTGGAGCTGCCCTACGACGATGGCGTGCGGCGGACCGGGCGCGATGCGCTGGCCGAGGAGATCCTGGCCGACCAGCGCCTCGCCCTGCCGCTCGCGGAACTCCTCGACGCGCTGCCGCGCCAGCCCGGCGAGCCGGATACCAAGGCCCGCCTGCGCAGCATGCTCGAGACCTATGCCGGTGCCCGCAACGCCGCCGCGGATCTGACCAACAATGCGCTGCTCGCGGGCACCGGGGCGGCCTTGTTCCAGAAGCTCACGCCCGGCACCTTCACCCTCGGACCGGTGCTGGCCGGCGCGATCGCCCATCAGGCGGCGGTCGCGAGCTTCCCCCTCGGCGCCGGCCTCGGCAGTCTCTGGTACGCCTGGTTTCCGGCGGCGCCCTCGGCCGCGCTTCTCGTCGGCACGACGGGTGGGCTGATGCTGCTGACCGCGCTCACCGCCGGCTTCGCGGGCGTGATCGGCGATCCGGTGCAGCGCGCGCTCGGCCTGCACGCGCGCCGGCTCGAGCGCCTGATCGACGCGCTCGGCCGCGAGCTCCAGGGCGACGGCGCGGTCGCGTTCCGGGTGCGCGACCACTACGTCGCCCGGATCTTCGATCTGCTCGACCTCGGGCGCGCGGCGATGCGCGCCCTGTCGGGGTGAGCGCCCGGCAGGCATGGACCGGGAACGCGCCGGTGCTAGGATGGGCGGCGCCGATCCGCCGAGCTGGGAGACGACCATGGCCGCGAGCCTCGAGACCAGGGTCCGCTACGCGGACGACCTCCACGCCTGGAGCCTGGAGCAGGCCGCGCTGCTGCGCGCGCGCCGCACCGAGGGGTTGGACTGGGATCACCTGGCGCAGGAGCTCGGAGGCAATGGGTGGGAGCGACGAGCGCGAGCTCGAGAGCCGCCTGTGCGTGATCCTGCTCCACCTGCTCAAGTGGCAGGTCCAGCCTGACTCGGCGCGGTGCGAGCTGGCGCAAGAGCTCTGCGGACCCAGCGACGCGAGATCCGGAAGCTGCTCAAGCAGAGCCCAAGCCTGCGCCGGCAGGTGCCCGGGCTGGTGCTGGAGGCCTATCCGGACGCGGTCAAGGACGCCGTCGACGAGACCGGTCTGCCGGATGGCCGCTTTCCCCAGGATTGCCCGTATGCCGCCGACGACGTGCTGGGTGAGAGCTACCTGCCGGATGCGGCGATCTAGCACGGCCTCTCAATGCGATAGTGGCCGGATCTGATCTTAATCCGGAACTTCAGCCATGGACCAAGGCGCCCTCGGCGGGATTCTCGTCATCGACCTGACTCGGGTGCTGGGCGGCCCGTACTGCACCCAGATCCTGGGCGACCACGGCGCCGAGGTCGTCAAGGTCGAGCCGCCCCAGGGCGACGAGGTGCGCGACTGGGGACCGCCCTTCAACGCGGCGAGGGACGCCTCCTACTTCGTCGGCGTCAACCGCAACAAGCGCTCGCTCGGCCTCGACCTGGCCAGGCCCGAGGGCCGCGACGTGCTGCTCCGCCTGCTCGAGCGCGCCGACGTCCTGATCGAGAACTACAAGCCCGGCGCGATGGAGAAGTGGGGGCTGGGCTACCAGGACGTGCTGGCGCCGCGCTTCCCGCGCCTGGTCCATTGCCGGATCAGCGGCTTCGGCGCCGACGGGCCGATGGGCGGCCACCCGGGCTACGACGCGGTGGTGCAGGCCATGGTCGGGATGTTCTCGATCAACGGCATGCCCGACAGCGGCCCGACCCGGATCGGCATCCCGCTGGTCGACCTCGGCGCCGGGCTCTACGCCGCGATCGCGGTGCTGATGGCGCTCCTCGAGCGCGAGCGCTCAGGCCGGGGCCAGTTCATCGACATGACGCTCTACGACGCCGGCATCGCGCTGATGCACCCGCACGTCGCCAACTACGTCATGAGCGGCCGGGTGCCGGCGCTGACCGGCAACGCCCATCCCAACATCTGCCCCTACGACCGCTTTCCGACCGCGACCGTGCCGGTGTTCCTCGCGATCGGCAACGATCGCGCCTTCCGGCGCCTGTGCGCCGAGCTCGGCAGGCCAGACGTGGCCGAGGATCCGCGCTACGCCACCAACGGCGACCGGCTGGCCCATCGCACCGAGCTCACGGTCGAGCTCGCGGCGCTCCTCGCCGGGCAGGACGGCGAGACGCTCTGCCAGCGCCTGCTCGCCGCCGGCGTGCCCGCCGGACCGGTGCGCAACGTCGCGGAGGTCTGGTCGGACGGCCACACCCGGCACCGCGCCATGGCGGCCGAGCGGCCGGGCTACCGGGGCTTCGGCCTGCCGATCAAGCTCTCCCGCACCCCCGGCGCGATCCGGCGCGACCCGCCGCGCTTCGGCGAGCACGGCCGCGAGGTCCTGGCCGAGTTCGGGTTCTCCCAAGCCGAGATCGATTCCCTGGCCGCGTCCGGCGTCCTGGTCGAGCAGCGCCGGCGCTGATCCCGACGAGCCGGAGGTCCGACGCCTGCATCTCCCGCCCGAGCCGCGGCTCCCGGTCGCATCTCAGCCCGCGGTCGTTTCCACCGGACTCCCGACGAGGTTCGAGCGAACCAAGCTAGCCGCGGCCGACGAAGGGCATCTTGGTCGCCATGACGGTCAGGAACTGGATGTTGGCCTCGGCCGGCTGGCTCGCCATGAAGACCACCGCGCGGGCGACGTTGGCGACGTCCATCAGCGGCTCGACCCTGATCGAGCCGTCGGCCTGAGGCACGCCGTCCTTCATCCGCGCGGCCATGTCGGTGTGGGCGTTGCCGACGTCGATCTGGCCGCAGGCGATGTCGTACTTGCGGCCATCGAGCGAGGTCGACTTGGTCAGCCCGCTGATCGCGTGCTTGGCCGCGGTGTAGGGCGCCGAGTTCGGGCGCGGCGCGTAGGCCGAGATCGAGCCGTTGTTGATGATCCGGCCGCCCATCGGCTGCTGGCTCTTCATGATCTTGATGGCCTCCTGGGTGCACAGGAACGAGCCGGTCAGGATCGTGTCGATCACCGCCTTCCACTTCTCGAACGGCAGCTCCTCGAGCGGCACCGCCGGCGCGCCGACGCCGGCGTTGTTGAACAAGCAGGTCGAGCCGGCCGAAGGTCTCTCGCGTCCTGGCGAACAGCGCCTGGACCGAGGCCGGATCGGCCACGTCGGTCGGTACCACCAGCGTGCGCGCGCCGGACGAGCGCCCCTCCTCGGCGACCGCCTCGAGGGGTTCCCTGCGCCGCCCGCTCAGGACCACGTCATAGCCCTCCTGCAGCAGAGCGAGCGACGACGCCTTGCCGATACCCGTGCCGGCGCCCGTGACCAGAGCCACCTTTGCCATCTTCTCAGCCTCCCTCAGTCCCGTGATCTGCATAGCCGCTCCGGCGCCCGTTGCCTATCGCCAAGGGTGGCGCGGCGGCCGCGGGCAACGATCAGGCGGCGGCCGCCGTGCGGCGCGCGAGACCGCCGCGCAGATACCAGAGCAGCGCCAGCAGCTGCGCCGCCAGCATGCTGCCGAAGCCGATCTGGTAGGCGCGCGGGTGGTAGCCGCCGCTCGGCGCTGGTCGGGAACAGGTCGATGATTCCGCCGATCGCGTACTGGACGCCGAACGCGGTGAGGAAGATCAGGAGGTTCATGGCCGTGGTCGCCCGGCCGGAGAGCGCTGCGCCGTAGTGCGACGACAGCCAGGGATAGGCCAGGATCGCGACCTGGCCGAGCATGCCGAACAGGAGCCACATCAGCGGATTGAGCGCGGTCCACTGGAGCACGATGAGGAGCTCGGCGACCAGGAAGACGATCAGGAAGCCGAGCATGACCGTCAGCAGATCGACCCCGCGGCGGACGAACCAGTCGGCGACCGCGCCGCTGAGCAGGATCCCGATCAGGAACGCGATCGCGATCAGCATCAGGTAGTTGGCGACGCCGAGCCGATCGAGCCCGGCGACGTCGCGGAACCAGGGGCCGGCCCACAGGGTCTGGATCGCGATGTGCGTGCCGGCGGTAGTGGCGAGCAGTGGTGCCAGCTGCCAGAAGGTGCGGTCGCGGAAGATCCGGACCAGGGAGCCGACCTGCTGCGCCAGCGTCTCGACCGACGCCGCGCCGCCGCGCTCCGGCACCGCGAGCAGGATCAGGGTCGCGACCGCCCCGGTGACCGCGGCGAGCGCGACGAACACCGCCCGCCAGCCGACCGCCTGCACGGCGAGCTCGACCGGCACGGTCGCGACCAGGATGCCGAGCGCGCCGAACGACATGACGCAGGCGTTGGCGAGCGCGCGCCGCGGCTCCGGGACCCACAAGACGATCGCCTTGAAGCCGCTCATCAGGCCGCCGGCGAAGCCGAGCCCGATCAGCGCGCGGGCGAGCGTCAGGGTGAGGATGCTGCCGCCGCTCGCGAACAGCAGCGAGCCGAGCGCCGCGCACCCCAGCAGCGCCGTCTGGACACGGCGCGGACCGAAGCGATCGAGCAGCAGGCCGAGCGGCAGCTGGAACAGGGCGAAGGCGATCAGATAGGCGGACGTGACCAGCCCGAGTTCGGCCGCGCTCAGGCCGATCTCGGCGACCAGGTTGGGGCCGACCACGGCGTTGACCGAGCGGAACAGGTAGGACAGGAAGTAGCCGAGCGCGAACGGCGCCAGAACGGTCAGGACGATCCGGATGGCGGCCGGCTGCGCGTGCTCGGACCCGGCTGCCTCTGCCGGTCTCACGCGACCCCGCGGCTCGCTCGAAGTCCGGCGCCGCGACGGGCGGGCAACCGCTGCGATCACGGCCACCAGTCGCCGGTGATCTGATCGACACTGTAGGGGCAGCTCTCGGGCAGGCGGTCGGCCGCCGCGGTCTCGCCATAGAGGCGGAGCCGGCGCTCGGTACGCCGCCGCGTCCGCGCATAGAGGCTCAGTAGCTCGTCCTCGAAGATCTGGTGTAGGCGGGGCGTCAGTTCGAGCTCCAGCCGGTCGCGGTGCTCAAGGATCGTGTCTGCCCAGCCGCGCCGAGGATCCTGCGCCGGGCTGAACTGCAGCTTGAGCAAGTGCTCGATGATCGCGCTCGCGTTGCTGAGCACGGCGTTCTTCTTTGCGTCGCCCAAGCCCTCGACCTCCTCGATCAGGTTGTCGAGGTCGAGCGCCTCGAACCGCCGCTGACGCAACAGCTCGGCCTGGACCTCGGTCCAGACGTAGAAGTCCTGGTCGTAGATCGACTTCGCCTCGGGCTTGATCTGGGTCGCCATGGCAATGGTGTCCGGCGCGGTTCCAACTCAGGAGCATTCTATCACGATCGCGTGGCCGCATCCTCGCCGCTACGCCAGCCTGTGCATCAGGTCACCTTGCCGATGTAGGACAGGTGGCGGTACTGCTCGGCGAAGTCGATGCCGTAGCCGACCACGAACACGTCCGGGATCTCGAAGCCGACGAAGTCGACCGCGACCGCGACCTTGCGCCGCGACGGCTTGTCGAGCAGCGCGCAGGTCCAGACCCGGGAAGCGTGGCGCTCGATCAGCAGACGGCGGCCGTAGTCCATCGACAGGCCGGTATCGACGATGTCGTCGACCAGCAGCACCGGCTTGCCCGCGAAGTCGCGCGGCACGTCGCCGAGCAGCAGCACCTCGCCCGAGCTTTCCTTCGACTGGCCGTAGCTCGCGAGCCGCATGAACTCGACGCGCGGGGCGGCGCCTGCCCTGCTCAGCGCGCGCACCAGGTCGGCCAGAAAGACGAAGCTGCCCTTGAGCACGCCGATCACCACGAAGTCGCGGCCGACCGCGCGGACCACGTCCTGGGCCAGGGTCTCGACGCGCGCGGCGATCTGCGCCTCGTCGAACAGCCTGCCGATCCCGGTCACCTCAGGTCGCCGCTACCCACACCATCGCGAAGCTGACCGGCTGGCCCGCATACCTGCGCCACTTCGGCTTCTTCTCGAGCCAGGCGTCGTCGACCACGCCCTCGTCCATCTCGAGCAAGGCCCAGCCGCTCGCGTGCGCCGCCTTGACGTGGTCGCTCAGCAGATGGACGTGGCTCTCGATCGCCATCGACTGGCCATCGCTGCGATCGAAGTGGGTCGGGATGCCGTTCATGAGGAACTGCGGATGATAGCCGACCAGCACGAAGCGGCCGCCGGGCCGGCTGAGCCGCGCGGCCTCCTCATAGAGCGGCGGGAGCTCGGCGAGGTGCTCGTCGGCCAGCACCTCGACGATCAGGTCATAGGCCGCGGGCGGCAGGCCGGTGGCGCGGAGGTCGCCCTGCAGCAGGCGATCGTAGACCTCCTTGGCGCGCGCCTGGGCCAGCATCTCCGGCGTCAGGTCGACGCCGTCCAGGCTGCGGACGCCGCGCGCGCGGAGCCAGCGGCCGATGCGTCCGGTGCCGCACGCGAGGTCGAGCGTCCGCTCTGCCGCGCCCCAGTCGACCGCCCTGATCCGCTCGAGCAGGCGGAGGTCCATCTCGTCCTGGACCACGCTCTCGTAGGTCCTCGACCACTCGCGATAGCCGTCCATGACCGAGAGCGTCGGGTAGTGCCGGACGTCGAAGCGAGCGAAGTCCATGCTCCGCCCCCGCTCAGGTGATCCGCTTGACGTCGCCCGCGAACTCGATCGCGCAGAACGGGCCGCCGTGGAACTGGGCCGCGATCGGACCTTCGGGATCGTCGCGGCTCACGGCATGGGCGTGCTCGGCGTGGTCTTCCGCCTCGTCCTCGGGCCGGTAGCCGAGCCGGTAGGCGTTGGCATTGTCCCACCAGGCGCGGGCGTTCTTGGAGGCGCCGTAGACGACCTCGAAGTGGATGTCGGGATGGCTGAGCCCGATCCGGAACAGCTGGGCGAGGTCGCGCGGGCTGACCCAGATCGAGAGCCTCCGGATGTCGGCCGGACGCTGATCGACGTTGCCGATCCGCACGTTGAGCACGCCGAGGCCGTACTTGTCGGCGTACAGGCGCCCGAGCGCCTCGCCGAACGCCTTGGAGACGCCGTAGCGCAAGTCCGGCCGCGGCATGGCGGTGTGGTCGATCGTCCGCGAGCGCCGGTAGAAGCCGACCACATGGTTGGTGGTGGCGAACACGATCCGCCGGACGCCCTGGCGGCGCGCCGCCTCGTAGGTGTTGTAGAGCCCGGTGATATTGGCGTCGTGCACCGCCTGCCAGTCGGCCTCGACCGGCTGGCCGCCGAGGTGGATGACGCCGTCGGCGCCCTCCAGCAGCCGCTCCATGGCGGCCATGTCGGTGAGCTCGGCCTGGACGAAGGTCTCGCCGTCGTGGAGGTCGTCGATCGGGCGCCGGTCGCTCACCACGAGCTGGTCGAAGTGGCCCTGGAGATGCGGCCTCGTCATCCTGCCGACGCCGCCGGCGGCGCCCGTCATCACCACCCTCATCCCTGCCTCCCGCGGCGTTGCTTCGCCGCTCGCGCCGGCCGCCGTCGTCCGGCGGGTATGCTCGCGGTGACCTTTAGCCGCTCCGGCGCGCCGCCACAAGGAGCGGGTCAGGCTGCCCCGCGGCCCTCATCGATTGTCGGACTTGCGCCGAGCCACGGCGATCAGCAGTCGGCGAGATGCGAGCCGAGAAAGCCAGCGCCGCCGACCCGGAAAATCTTTGCTCCGTCGGTCAGGCGCTCGCGGCGAGGTCGGGCCGGGCCAGCGCGCCGGCTTCGGCGACGTGGGCCTCGAACTCGCGGGCCCGGCAGGCCGCGGTGTGCGCCCGCAGCACTTTCGCGCGCGCCGCCGCCGCGATCCGGGCACGCTCGTCCGCGCCGGTCGCGCGCAGATGGTGCACCACCTCGGCGCCGCTGCGGGCGATCAGGATCTCGCGGCCGGGGACCAGGACCTCGTCGAGGCCGGGCCAGCTGTCGCTGATGATCGGCACGCCGCAGGCCGCCGCCTCGAACAGGCGCACGCTCGGCGACCAGCCGGCCGCGATCATGTCGGCGCGGGTCGCATTCAGCGTGAAGCGCAGCTGGTTGTAGAACTCGGGGTGACGATCGGGCGGCACGTGGTCGAAGCGGGCGACGTTCGCCGGCCATGCCAGGTCGGCCGGATACTGCGGCCCCGCGACCACGAACTGCCGCCCGGGCAAGGCCCGCGCGGGCTCGAGCAGGAGCCGCTCGACGGTCGGCTGGCGGTCGATGCTCCAGGTGCCGAGATAGCCCAGATCGAAGCGCTGCGGCAGCCGCAGCGGCCGGTAGATGTCCGGATCCACGGCGCAGTACAGAGCGCGCGCACGACGCGCGCCGAACCGGTTCTCCAGGCGGGCGAGCGACGGCCCGCCGGCGAACGACAGGTAGAGGTCGAAGCCGGGGATGAGATCGGGCGACAGGTACTCGTGCTCGCCGCGCGCGAGCTTGGCGAGCGTCACCGGAGTGTCGATGTCGTAGAAGGCGGTGACGCCCTGCGCGCTCGACTGCACCCAGCGCGCGACCGCGACGCCGTCCGGCACGTAGGAGCCGACGATCACGACGTCGGCCGTCGCGACCGCCGCCCGGAACCGGCCCTTGAGCTCGACGAGATCGCGATACAGCTGGATCCGGCAGTAGCTGGCCTGCGCCAGGTCGCGATGCTCGCGGTACCAGGGAACGTCGCGCTCGAGAAAGGTGATGCGATGGCCGCGGGCGGCGAGCGCCTTGAGCAGCGCGCGCCAGGTCGTGGCGTGGCCGTTGCCCCAGGACGAGGTGATCGAGAGCCCGAGGACCGTGATCGCGAGGCCGGGCATCAGGCCACCCCGCGCAGGCGCGAGCGCCGAGCGGCCGTGGCCAGCGCGAGCGCGCGCTCGACCGCGACCGCCCGATGGCGATAGGTGTGCTCGGCCAGGACGCGGCGCCGCGCCGCGGCGCCGATCCGGCGCGCCTCGGCCGCGCCGAGCGCCGCGCACGATCTGCGCCACCGCAGCGCCATCGTCCGCGATCAGAATCTCGCGCCCGGGCTCGAGGAACATCTCGATGCCGCGCCAGCGGTCGGTGATCAGGCAGGCGCCGGCGCCCGCGGCCTCGAACACGCGGGTGGCCGGCGACCAGCCGTTGCGCGCCATGCTCTCGCGGCTGATGTTGAGGACGCAGCGCGCGGTGCAGTTGAGCGCGTTGTGGTCGCGGGTCGAGACGTGGCCGAGCCGGCGGACGTTCGCCGGCACCGGCTTGTCCTCCCAGCCGCTGCCGCCCAAAAGGAAGCTCTGCTCGGGAGCGTGCGCGGCTGCCCTCAAAAAGAACTCCTCGACCCGCGCCTCGCGATCGGGCAGGCGGTTGCCGAGGAAGGCGAGGTCGCAGGCAAAGCGCGGCGCGGTCGGCACGGGATAGTGGTCGTCGGGATCGAGCGCGTTGTAGATCGGCTCGCAAAGGCGGGCGCCGAGGTCGAGATAGGCGCTCCGCACCGGCTCGCCGCCGCCATAGGTCAGGACGATGTCGTAGGCGGGCAGCAGGGCCCGGAACGGGTCCGCCGGATCGCGCTGCAGACGCTCGAGGGTCGCCGGCGCATCGACGTCCCAGAATGCCACGAGGGCGTGGCGCGGCGCCGCCTCGAGCACGCCCGCCTCGAGCTCGGCGTCGAGCACGCCCACCCCGCTCGCCTTAACCACGAGATCCGCTCCGGCGGCGCGGCCGAGCGCCTGGGCGAGGCCGCGCAGGTCGGCGGCATAGACCACGACCTCGGCCCAGTCCGGCGGCTCGATGTCCCGATGACGCTGGCGATCGAAGGCATCGGGCTCCAGGAACAGCACCTGGTGGCCGCGCGCCGCGAGCGCCTTCAGGATGCCGCGGTAATAGGTGGCGGCGCCATTCCAGTAGGCGGACAAGAGGCTGGAGGCGTAGAACGCGATCCTCATGCGACCGCCTCGCGCGGCGGACCGCCGGCGGATGCGAGCTGCGCGGCGAAGCGCTCGGGCGCCACCTGGGCGCAGATCGCGAACAGCTCGTCGACGCGATGCGCGCAGGTATGACGCTCCCGGACCGTTCGCAGGCCGTGCGCGGCGAGCTCCTCGGCCAGCTCCGGGTCGTTCAGGACCGCGCGCAGCGCCGCGCGCATCGCTGCGCCGTCCGGCGCCACGATGAAGTCCCGACCGGGCGTGAACAGCCCCTCGACGTCCTGCCAGGGCGCCGAGATCAGAGGGATGCCGCAGGCGAGCGCCTCGAAGATGCGGATCGTCGGGATGCCCGGCAGCGCCTGGGCATAGGGCCGGCGCGGCACGTGGACCGTGGCGCGCGCCCGAGCGAGGGCTTGCGGCACCCGGTGGTTGGGGAGCCAGCCGCGGAAGTCGATGCCCAGACCGCGCAGGCGGCGCAGCGCCGCGTCGGGGTAGCGGACGCCGTGGATCGCGCGCGCTCAGGCCCAGCGCCGCGACCGGCGCCAGCAGGAACTCGTCGAGCTCGGCGGTGCGCTCCTCGTCGCCCCAGTTGCCGATCCAGACCAGGTCGAGGTCCTTCGGCACGCCCGGCAACGGGCGGAAGCACCGGACGTCGGCCGCCTCGTGCCAGGTCCACGCCCGCCGCGCCCAGCCGCGCTCGAGGTAGATCTGGCGCACCGTTCTGCCGAAGGCGAGCACGCCGTCGTAGCCCTCGAGCCGGAAACGCGCCATGTCGTCGGGGCTGGTCAGGGCGCGGTGGTGGGTGTCGTGAAAGAGCAGCAGGTAGCGGCCGCCCGCCAGCCGGTGACGGCCGAGCCGCTCGATCAGCGCCGGCGCGTTCCACTCGTGCACCAGCACGAGCTCGGCGCCGTCGAGGGCGAGCTCGAGGTCGAGGTCGTCCTCGTGATAGGTCAGAACGCAGTCCGGCGGGCAGGCGCGGCGATTGTCGAGCAGCGCGGCCTCGCCCTGCTCGAGAGCGAGCTTCTGCCGGCTCCAGCCGTCGGCCGGCTCGAGCACCCGCACCTCGTGGCCGCGCGCCTGCAGCTCGCGCACGATGCCGCGCAGGAAATGCGCATTGCCGTGGTTCCAGCAGGAGACCAGCGAGTGGCAGAAGAGGACGACGCGCATGCCCTGGCGCCTCACCCGGCGGCTCGCAGGAGATCGCCGTCGCTCGCGTGCGGGCGTGCTGCCCCATGCAGGACCCGTCGGTACACCTCGAGCGTCGCCTGGGTGCAGGCCTCCGGCGCATAGGTCAGCGCCCGGCGGCGCGCCCGCTCGGCGAGCGTCGCCCGCAGGCCACGGTCGGCGATGAGCCGGTTGATCGCCGCGCGCGCCGCCCCGGATCATCGGATGCCACGAACAGCGCCACCTCGCCCCAGAGCTCCCGGAAGGTCGGTATGTCGCTCAGCACCAGCGCGCAGCCCGAGAGCGCGGCCTCCAGCACCGCGAGGCCGAACGGCTCATAGGCGGCGAGCGAGACGAACACCCCGGCGCGCGCGAGCCGCCGGCGCATCTCCGCGGCGTCGATCGCGCCCAGCGCGAAGGCGTTCGCCAACCCCACTCGCTGCCCGTCCGGCCCGGCGGTCGGGCCGGCGGCGAGCACCGGCCACGAGACGCCCGCGGCCGCGGCATCGAGGGTGCCGGACGTTCTTGGCCTCGTCCCAGAGACGACCCGCGGTGATCACCACCGCCTGGCGGCGCGCGGCCGGCCGAAAGCGGTGCTGCGAGCGGCCGTTGCGCACCACCTCGAGCTCGAGATCCGCGCCGTAGGCACGCCGGATCTGCGCGGCGAACGCGGCCGAGGGTGCGATCACCGCAGCGGCCGCCCGCAGGCCGGACGCCATGCGCGCGCGATGCCATCGCCATGCCGCGGGCAGCGGCTCGTCCGGCCGCATCGCCTGCCACCAGGTCGCAAGGCAGGAATGCTGGGTCGCGATCACCGGCCGATCGGTCGGCAGATCGCCGAGCCCGGCGCCGTTGAGATGGACGAGATCGACCTCCTCGCGCTCGGCCAGAGCGAGCAGCCGCTCGCGGAGCGGCGCGAGCTCGCGCTCGCCGTCCGCCAGCCAGTCGAGGCCGACGTCGAGGATCGCGATCCGCAGCCCGCAGATCGCTTCCGCCTGGGCGCGCTGCGCCGCGCTGGGTGGCGGTCCGGCGACCGCCAGGACCACCTCGACGCCGCCATCGCTCAAGCCGCCGGCCAGCTCGAGACTGTATTGCCACACCCCGCCGACGCAGTCGGCGACCAGCAGAACGCGCCGCGGCGAAGCTGCGGGCTGGGTCACGCGCATCGGCAGGCGCGCTCCAGCTCGCCGAGCGGCAGGGGCCGCTCGTCCTGGATGTCGCTGAACTCGTCGAAGGAGCGCAGGTAGCTCTGATGGGCACGCTCCCACGCCCATTCGTCCGGCGGACCGAAGCGCGCCAGGTAGTCGGGCGAGCCGGGATAGGGGAACAACGGCACCGGGTCGTTCGCCCAGACGCCCGCGCCGCGCAGCCGGTCGCGCCAGCTGTCGAGCAGGGCCTGATCGTCGTCGGCGACCTCGAGCAGGTTGGCCTGCACGAAGGGCACGTGCCGCTTGGCGAGGATCAGGCGGTCGGCGAGCTCCTCGGTGCTCATCCGGCAGTTCTTGTCGAGGGTCGCCCGTCCCTGCTCGGTCACGCTCTCGACGCCCGGCCTCGATCGACACGCAGCCGGCCGCGCCGAGCAGCTCGAGCAGCTCCGGCTTCCACAGGTCGATCCGGGTCTGGACCCCGAACCTCACCGGCCGGTCGACCAGCGCCTCGAGCAGGGCGCGCTGCGGCAGGAAGATCTCGTCGACGAAGTAGAGGTAGGTCACGCCCTGGGCGACCAGCCCGTCGATCTCGTCGACCACGATGTCGAGCTGTCGCCTGCGATAGCGGTCGCGAAAGTGCAGCTTGGCGCAGAAGCTGCAGCTGTAGGGACAGCCGCGCGAGGCCTCGACCTCGGCGCCCGGCCCGTCCGGCCGGCTTTCGAAGCGGTGATGATGGTGGTGGTGCGCCTGATCCAGCGGTCCGGCCAGCGCAGCGCGGGCAGATCGACGAAGCGCCCGGCGTGCGGGCCGCCGGCGATGGTCGGCGCCGGACCGAGCCAGGACGCGATGCCCGGCGTGGTCTCCCAGTCGGCGCCGCTGGCGATCTCGCGGACGACCTCCTCCGCCTCGCCCATCACGACGAGGTCGACCGGCAGCTTGTTGAGCACCGCACGCGGGGTCGACGAGCCGTGCGGCCCGATCGCGACCAGGCAGGGCACATGGGCGCGCACCGCCTCCGCGAGCGCCGCCGGGATCGTCAATTCCGGCTGCGCGCAGCGCCAGAAGAGGTAGGTCGGGGCGGTGGTGACGACCGCGAGGTCCGGGGCGAACTGCGCCACCCGTTCGGCGAGGCCGGCGATCGTGAGACCGTCGAAGGCGCCGTCCAGCAGCAGCACCTCATGGTCGTCGGCCTCGAGCAGGCTGCGACAGTAGCCGAGCTCGAGCGGCAGGTGCGGCTCGCGGCAGCCGAAGTAGATGCTGCCTTCGAAGCTCCAGGGCGGGTTGAGCAGCGCGATCTTCATACCAACAGCCTCATGCCGGAGAGGTGCGCGCCGGCGCCCTGCGCGCGGCCAGCCCCGAGCCAGCGCAGCCCGACGGCTCAGCGCAGCGTCGCGGCGTCCCTGAGATCACGCCACCAGCCCCCGCGCTTCCAGCTCTGCGGTCGCCTGCGAGACCCGGTCCTCGGCCTCCTGGCCGGCGAGCCAGTCGACCAGCTCGGCGAGATTGGTCTCGAGCGGGTGGAGCGGCGTGAAGCCGAGCGCGTCACGGGCCCGCCCGATGTCGGCGAAGCAGTGGCGGATGTCCCCCGACCGGTACTTGCCGGCGATCTCCGGCGACAGGTCGGGACGACCCACCGCCGCGGCGAGCAGGCGCGCCACGTACAGGACCGGGTAGGCGCGGCCGCTGCCGATGTTGAACACCTGGTGGCCTGCGCCGGAGGCGACCATCGCCAGGTGGAACGCGCGCGCGACGTCCTTGACGTGGACGAAGTCGCGCCGCTGCAGCCCGTCCTCGAACACCAGCGGCCGGCGGCCGTTCATCAGGCGCGCGGCGAAGATCGCGAGCACGCCGGTATAGGGGTTCGAGAGGGCCTGGCGCGAACCGAACACGTTGAACAGCCGCAAGGCCGTGGTGGTGATGCCGTAGGCCTGCCCGACCATGAGGCACATCCGCTCCTGGCCGTATTTCGACAGCGCATAGATCGATGCGAGGTCGGGCGTCTTGTCTTCGGGCGTCGGCACCGGCTCGAGCGGGCGGCCGCGCCCGTCGATCAGTTCCCACTGCTGCTCGCGCAGCTGGCTCGCCGAGCGCAGCGCCGGCGCGACCAGCTCGCCGTCCTCGTCGCGGCACAGCCCCTCGCCGTAGATGCTCATCGAGGAGGCCACCACCAGCCGCTCGACCGGCTGCTGCGAGAGCAGCTGCAGCAGGGTCGCGGTGCCGAGCTCGTTGGCGGCCACGTAGTCCGCGATCTCGTACATGCTCTGGCCGACCCCGACCCTGGCCGCCAGATGGAACACGCCATCGACGCCGCGGAGCGCAGGAGCGAGCGTATCCGCGTCGCGCACGTCGCCGGACCACAACTCGACCGCTCCGGCAAGGTAGGCCGGCCAGGCGCCGCCGTCGCCGTGGACCTGGGGGACCAGCGAATCATAGATCCGCACCTCGTGGCCGTGCTGGAGCAGCTCGTCCGCGAGATGCGAGCCGATGAAGCCGGCCCCGCCGATGATCAGGTAGCGCTTGCTCATCTGGCGCTCATCCTCCCTTGTGGCGCGGCTCTGGTCAGCGCGGCTCGACGAACCTGCGGACGCCGCCGATTGGATCGTTGTCGGGAGCGGTATCGGCCCGGTTCGTCATGCGCGGCCCCGTGGTTCTCTCCGGTCGGCGATGTATAAACCGCGCGTCGCGACGAAGGTTCCAGCTGCTGAATTTTGCACAGCGGCGCCATGTGGACGGCCCGGATCGCGCCCCGGCCATCTCGCCACGCCAAAGCAGAACCCCGGCTCCGCAGCTTGCTCGAAGGCCGGCGCCCGATCCGATCCCTGGTCATTCAGAACGAGGATGGTCGATCGGCGCCGGTGGCGGCGAGCAGGATCTGGTCCTCGCTGGCATGGGCCGTCTCGAACTCGGCCACGATCCTGTGGTCGCGCATGACCAGGACGCGGTGGGTCAGCATCAGCAGCTCCTTGACCTCGGAGGAGATGACGATGATCCCGACGCCCGCCGCCGCGAGCCCGATCAGGATCCCGTAGAGCTCGTCCTTGGCGCCGACATCGACGCCGCGGGTCGGCTCGTCGCAGATCAGCACCTTGGGTGCCCGCATCAGCGCGCGGCCCAGCACGACCTTCTGCTGGTTGCCGCCGGAGAGCTCGCTCACCGGCACATCCAGCGAGTGGGCGACCAGCCTGAGGCTGTCAAGGACCGTGCCGGCCCGCGCCCGCTCCGCCCGGGCGCGCAGCACGCCCGCGCGCGACAGCATCGGCAGCGCGGCCGCGGTCGCGTTGGCGAGCACCGAGAGGTTGCCGAACAGGCCCTCGCGCTTGCGATCCTCGGTCACGTAGAGGATGCCGCGCGCGATCGCCGCGGCCGGCGAGCGGATCCTGCGCTCCTGCCCGTCGAGGCTCGAGGGTGGTCCGGTTGGCGGCAGCGGCCCCGACGATCGCGCGCGCCAGCCCCGTGCGCCCGGCGCCGACGAATCCGGCGAGGCCCAGGATCTCGCCGCGCCGCAGCTCGAGCCGGGAAGGAGGCTGGCCGCGCCCGCTTGCGAGGGTGACCTCGAGCAGCGGCCGCTGGCCGTCGACCTCCGGCAGCGGCAGACGCTCGCGCAGCTCGTGGCCGATCATCAGCCGCACGAGCTCCGCCTGCGTCGTCGCCGCGGTGGCGAGCGTCGCGACCTTCTGCCCGTCGCGCAGCACCGTCACCCGGTCCGCGATCCGGAAGATCTCGTCGAGCCGGTGCGAGACGTAGAGGATCAGCAGGCCCGCGGCCTTGAGCGTCGCGATGATCGCGAACAGGTTCTCCTGCTCGTGCAGGGAGAGCACCGCGCTCGGCTCGTCCAGGATCAGCACGCGGGCATCGATCGAGAGCGCGCGGGCGATCTCGACCATCTGCTGCTGCGCGACGCTGAGCACCGCGACCTCGGCCGCCGGATCGAGCGCCAGATGATAGCGCTCCAGCAGCGCCTGCGTCTCTGCGAGGAGGCGCTTGCGGTCGACCGTACCGAAGCGGCCCGCCGGCTCGCGGCCGAGGAAGACGTTGTCCGCGACCGAACGCTCGCGGGATCAGGCTCAGCTCCTGATAGACCACGCCGATGCCGCGGGCCTGCGCCGCGCGCGGCGAGTCCGGGGCGAAGGGCGCGCCGCCGAGCCGGATCTCGCCGCGAGACGGCGGCAGCACGCCCGCCAGGATGTTGATCAGCGTGGACTTGCCGGCCCCGTTGGCGCCGACCAGCGCGTGCACTTCGCCCTGCTCGGCCTCGAGCGACACCGCGCGCAACGCGTCCACGCCCGGAAACCGGCGCCAGAGGTCCCGGACCTCCAGAAACGCCATCGCGCTGCGGCGGCTACCCGGCCGAGCCCGCGGCTCGCCGGGTGGCGGCGCTCAGGACTTCGGCTTCCACTCCTCCGGCAAGGTGCTCGCCCACCAGTCGTCCGGCCGCTCCATCTCGACGTGCTGCTCGATCTCGCCGGGCGCGATGTACTCCGAGGGCACGGCGAGGCCGCGCTCGACCGGCTCGCCGCTTCAGGATCTTGAGGCCGAGCCGCACCGCCTCCTGGCCGACCCGGGTCGGGAAGGTGACCGCACCGCTCTCGCCGTGCTGGGCGACCCACTTCAGCCAGCCGTTGTACTCGTCGCCCGGCGACATCACGACCTCCTCCAGCCGGCCGGCCTCGTCGAACGCCTCGGCGACGCCGATCGACATCTGGCCCGCGGGCGAGAACACGCCGTCGATCTCGGGGTAACGCTGCAGCAGGTTCTCGGTGATCTGCTTGGCCTTGGCGCGGTTCCAGTCGCCGTACTCCGCCGACAGCAGCTCGATCTCCGGATACTCTTCCATCACCGCCTCGAGCGCGGCCAGCTGGTCGACCGCCGCCGTGGTGCCGGCGATCGGCAGCATGGCGAAGATCTTGCCCTCGCCGCCCAGGTCCTCGAACAGCCGCCGGGCGACGAGCTCGCCGATGTTCCACTGGTCGATGTAGGCGTTGGCGACGGTGCCGGGACCGGCGCTGAAGGCGCCGCCGGTGCTGATCGTGGGGATCCCCTGGTCGACCGCCTTCTTGAGCGCGCCCTGGATCGCCTGCTCGTCGACCGGCCAGTAGAGGATCAGGTCGACGCCTTGGCTGATCAGGTCCTCGATGTCGGCGACCTGCTTGGCCGGATTGAAGTTGGCATCGGTGACGATGACCTCGTCGATCTCCTCGTGCTGCGCGGCCTCGTAGAGGATGTGCTGCTGCGCGAACACCACCCAGGAGTTGGTGAGATAGCCGGCCGAGAGGCCGATGGTGTAGGGCGGCTCTTTCTTGAAGCGCGCGGTGTCGATCACCTCCTTGGCCTGTTGGAGCTGCTGCTCCCGGCCCTCGTCCGCCGCAAGGGCGGGCTCCGGCATGGCGGCGATGAGCGCGACGGCCAGGGTCGCGGCGAGCGCGCGCGATCTGTGGTGCATGGACCTCCCCCTCACAAGATTGACGATCTTGCACGCCAGTCTAACGCCGGGCGTCGCCTCGGCGATAGGGGGTCGGCGGCCCGCTTTCAGCCGCGAGCCAGCCGCGGCTCGAGCCAGCGCGACCAGCACAGCAGGCGGACGATCGTCGTTGCGCGCAGCCGACCGTCTGCACGCCGACCGGCAGGCCGTTCGGGCCGGTGAGGCCCGGCAGGCTGAGGCACGGCGTCAGGAGGCCGGTCCAGAGCCGGTTGAAGGTCGCCTCGCCGGTGCTCCCCGAGCCCGCGCGGCGCCTCGCCCGGCGCGCTCGGCGCGAGCAGCAGATCGACGCTGCCGAACACCTCGGCGATCAGCCCGCGACACTCTCTGATGCGCGGCCTTGGCAGCGAGGTAGTCGCGCCGCGCGATCCGGCTGCCGGCCTCGAGCTCCGCGCAGCGTGCCCGGCGCGAGCCGGTCCTCGTGCACGGTGCGCTCGTAGGCGAAGGTGCGGAACGCCTCGAAGCGCAGCACGGTCGACTGCAGCTCGTTGAAGTCGTCGAAGGCGCCGGCAGGGCCACCTCCTCGAGCGCGACGCCGGCGCGGGCGAGCAGCGCGGCGGCCGCCTCGAGCGCAGCCCGGCTGGCATCCTCGGCCTCCCCCCAGAAGGGCGTGCGGCACAGGCCGACCCGGTCGGGCCGGACCGGCTCGATGATGGCGCGCGGGCGCCTCGCCCGCGAGCACCGCGCTGACCAGGGCCACGTCCTCGACGCTGCGCGCGAACAGGCCGACGGTGTCGAAGCTCTCGGCGAGCGGCTTGACGCCGGTGCGGTTGATCGTGCCGAGGCTCGGCTTGTAGCCGACGACGCCGCAATAGGACGCCGGCCGGATCACCGAGCCGCCGGTCTGGGTGCCGAAGGCGACCGGCACCATGCGAGTCGGCGACCGCGGCGGCCGAGCCGCTCGAGGAGCCGCCCGGCGTATGCGTCGGAGCGTGCGGATTGGTGGTCGGGCCGGGCGCGCGCATCGCGAACTCGGTGGTCACGGTCTTGCCGAGCACCACCGCGCCCGGCCGCCCGCGCCAGCGCGACGCAGGCGGCGTCCTGCGCCGGCCGGTTGCCGGCATAGACCCGCGAGCCGTAGGCGGTCGGCAGATCGGCCGTGTCGATCAGGTCCTTGACCGCGAACGGCAGGCCGTGGAGCGGGCCGCGCGCCGCGGCACGCGGTCGCGCCGCCGCGCCTCGGCCAGCGCGAGCTCGGGGTCGAGATGGGCGAAGGCCCGCACGACCGGCTCGCGCTCGGCGATCCGCTCGAGGCAGGCCCGGGTCAGCGCCTCCGCCGTGAGCCGCCCCGCGGCGAGCTCGGTCGAGCGCCGCGCAGGCGGTCAGCTCGTTCGCTCTCGCACCGCGCACCCCTCGCCCCGCCCCTGCGGGCGATCCGATCGCAGTTGACGCGCCCCGCGCGTTGACCGTTACTGGCAACCTACCCGATCGCTCGACGGGCGCAATCAACGCAGGGAGGCAGAGATGAGGGTCGAAGCAGGCTCGTGGCGGGTCGTCGGCATCGCGCTGGCGGCGGCGCTGGCGTGGCCGGGGGCGGCGCGGCCGAGACCACGCTGCGCGTCGTGCCGCAGGCCGACCTCAAGATCCTCGACACGGTGTTCACCACGGCCAACATCACCAGCAACCACGGCTACATGATCTACGACATGCTGTTCTCGCTCGACGAGAACCTCGAGCCGCAGCCGCAGATGGTCGAGCAGCTACGAGCGCAGCGACGACGGCCTGCTCTGGACGTTCACGCTGCGCGACGGGCTGCGCTTCCACGACGGCAGCCCGGTCGAGGGCGCGGATGCCGCGGCCTCGATCAAGCGCTGGGCGGCGCGGATGGTCGCCGGCCAGACCATGATGTCGTTCGCCGAGGACGTCGTCGCGACCGGCCCCGACACCTTCGAGATCCGCTTCAAGGAGCCGTTCGGCCCGGTGCTCAACACGCTCGGCCTCGCCCGAGAACCCGCTGTTCGTCCATCGCCAGGAGGAGGCCGAGACCGATCCCAACGAGCAGATCAGCGAGGCGATCGGCTCGGGCCCGTTCAAGTTCGTGCGCGAGGAATGGCAGCCCGGCAACAAGGTGGTCTACGTCAAGAACGAGGACTACGTGCCGCGCGACGAGCCGCCGAGCGGCTTCGCCGGCGGCAAGGTCGCCAAGGTCGACCGGGTCGAGTGGATCTACATCCCGGACCAGAACACCGCGGTCCAGGCGCTGGTCACCGGCGAGGTCGACATGATCGAGATCCCGCCGACCGACTTCCTGCCGATCCTCGCGGCGAGCCCGGACATCACGGTCAAGACCATCGACCGGATCGGCACCCAGGCGATCATGCGCCCGAACCACCTGATCCCGCCGTTCGACCATCCGGCGGCGCGCCAGGCGCTGCTCTATCTCGCCGGCGACCAGAGCGCCTATCTCGCCGCGATGATCGGCAATCCCGACTACGAGGTGCCGTGCTGGGCGGTGTTCGTCTGCGGCACCCCGCTGGAGAGCAAGGCCGGGCATCGGCGACTGGGCGAAGGGCGATCGCGAGGCCAATCTCGCCAAGGCCAAGGAGCTGTTCGCCGAGGCCGGCTACGACGGCGAGCCGGTGGTGCTGATGGATCCGACCGACGCCCATCTGGCCCATGCCCAGGTCCTGGTCACCGCGCAGAACCTGCGCGAGGCCGGCGTCAACGTCGACGTCCAGGCGCTCGACTGGAGCACCATGGTGTCGCGCCGGCCGGTCAAGGACCCGCCCGACGGCGGGCACCGGCGGCTGGAACCTGTTCCACACCTGGGGCGGCGGCCTGGCGATGAACAGCCCGCTGACCAACACCCCGACGCCCACGCCCTGCGATCAGAGCAACTGGTTCGGCTGGCCATGCGACGAGGAGCTCGAGAGCATCCGCCTCGAGTTCTTCACCGCCGCGACGCCCGGAGGAGCAGAAGGCGATGGTCGACCGCCTGCAGGCGCGCTTCTACGAGGTCGTGCCCTACCTGCCGGCGGGCCAGTTCCTGGCCCCGATCGCCTATCGCAACAACCTCACCGGCGTGCTCGACACCGTGCGCCTGGTGCTCTGGAACATCGAGAAGAGCTGAGCGGGTTCTCTCGCGCGCTCGGATCGGAGAGGTGAGCGACCGGCCGCGGCAGCCTTAGGCGGGAAGTTGGCCCGCGGCGCCAGCGCGGCCGGCGCGGATCGCCTGCCGGGCGAGCTCGTCGGCGCGCTCGTTGTCGGGGTTGCCGCTGTGGCCCTTGACCCAGCGCCAGACGATGCGGTGGCGGCCGAGGGCTTGCTCGAGCCGCTGCCACAGGTCCTGGTTCTTGACCGGCTTCTTGTCGGCGGTCTGCCAGCCGCGCGCCTTCCACGCCGGCAGCCAGGCGGTGATCCCGTGGCGCAGATAGTTGCTGTCGGTGTACAGCTCGACCGTCATCGGCCGCTTCAGGGTCTCGAGCGCCGCGATCGCCGCCTCGAGCTCCATCCGGTTGTTGGTGGTCGCCGGCGCGAAGCCGGAGAGCTCGCGGCATTGCCCGCGCCAGCGCAGGACGGCGCCCCAGCCGCCCGGGCCCGGATTGCCCGAGCACGCGCCGTCGGTGTGGATCTCGACCGTCTCGCTGCCGGCCGCGCTGCGGGTCGCCAAGATCAGTCCAGACCGTAGGCGCCGGGCCCGGACAGGCCGCGGTGGAAGCGCAGCTTGTTGAAGTACTCGAGCGGGTCCTTGGGCTTGACCAGCGCGCCCGCGACCCGGTTCTGCCAGTCGAACAGCCGGGTCAGGAGGAAGCGCATCGCGGCGCCGCGCGCCAGCAGCGGCAGGGCCTCGAGCTCGCGGCCGGTGAACGGCCGCTCGATCCGGTAGGCCGCCAACATCTGCCGGGCCTTGGTGATGTTGAAGGCGCCGTCGCCCTCGAAGCACCAGGCATTGAGGCAGACCGCGAGGTCGTAGGCGGTGATATCGGTGCAGGCAAAGTAGAAGTCGATGATCCCCGACAGCTCCGCGCCCTGGAAGAACACGTTGTCGGGAAACAGGTCGGCGTGGATCACGCCCACCGGCAGATCGCCCGGCCAGTGCCGCTCGAGGTCGTCGAGCTCGCGCGCGATCTCGGCGCCAAGGCCCTGCTGCACGTCATCGGCGCCCGCGCGACAGGCCTCGAACAGCGGCCGCCAGCTCGCGACCGAGAGCGTGTTCGGCGCGCACCATGCCGAAGTCCGCCGCCGCCAGATGGAGCTGCGCCAGCGCCCGGCCGAGCGCGCCGCAGTGGCCCGCATGAACCCGGTGCGGCGAGGTGCCCTCGAGGAAGCTGACCAGGGCGGCCGGGCGGCCGCAGAGCGAGCGCAGCGCCTGGCCGTCGCGGCCGTGGATCGGCGTCGGGCAGGCCACGCCCTTGGCGGCGAGGTGGTCCATCAGCGCCAGGAAGAACGGCAGGTCCTCGGGCGCCACCCGCTTCTCGTAGAGCGTCAGGATGAAGCGGCCGCCCTCGGTGACCAGGTGATAGTTCGAGTTCTCGACGCCTTGCGGGATGCCTTCCAGGGCGACCAGCGGCGGCAGGTCGTAGGCGGCGAGGAAAGCCGCCAGCGATTCCCGATCGATCGCGGTATAGACCGCCATCGGCCACCGGGCTGCGCTTACGACGCCTGTCGCGGACGGGGATCGGCGGGGTCTTGAACGAGACGTCCTCCTGGACGACCCGCACCTCCTGCACGTCGATGGCAAAGCGCTCGCGGCACGCCGCGATCAGCTCGTCGACCAACGACTCCGGCGCCGACGCGCCGGCGCTGATCGCGACCGTCCCGACCCCGTCGAGCAGGCGCCAGTCCATGCTCGCGGCGCTCTGCACGAGCGCCGCCGCCGGGCAGCCGGCGCTCTTGGCGACCTCGACCAGGCGGACCGAGTTGGACGAGTTGGGCGCGCCGATGATGAGCGTCAGATCGGCCTCGCGGCGCGATCGCCTCGACCGCCCGCTGGCGGTTGGTCGTGGCGTAGCAGATGTCCTCCTTGCGCGGTCCGGCGATCGCCGGGAAACGACGCTTGAGGATCGCGAGGATGCTCTCGGTCTCGCGGATCGAGAGCGTGGTCTGGGTGGCGTAGGCGACCTTCTCCGGGTCGGGCACGCTCAGCGCCTCGGCCTGGGCGACGTTCTCGACCAGGATCACCGCACCCGACGGAAGCTGGCCCATCGTGCCGACCACCTCGGGGTGGCCGCTATGGCCGATCAGCAGCACCGTGCGCCCGCTGCGGTGGTGCTGCTCGACCCCGCGATGGACCTTGCTGACCAGGGGGCAGGTGGCGTCCGCGTAGAGCAGCCGGCGGCGCCTCGCCTCCGCCGGGACCGCCTTCGGCACGCCATGCGCCGAGAACACCACGAGCGCATGCTCCGGGACCTGGTCGAGCTCCTCGACGAACACCGCGCCCTTGGCGCGCAGCCCGTCGACCACATGCCGGTTGTGGACGATCTCGTGCCGCACGTAGACCGGCGGCCCGTTCTGCTCGAGCGCCCGCTCGACGATCTCGATCGCGCGCTCGACGCCGGCGCAGAAACCGCGCGGGCTGGCGAGCAGCACGGTCAGCTCGGAACGGCTCGTCGGCGCCGGGTCGCCCGCGAGCGCCCATGGGTCCGGGGATAGGTGGCGGTCAGAGATGAGAGGTCATCCCGATGCGTCGGCATTCGGCGGTGGCCGGGCGCCGGCAGGGTTTCTAGTACGGTCGGCCGCCCGCCGAGGAGGGACCTCGGTGTCGCAGGCCGCCTTGCCCGCCGAGATATAAGGACGCCGGCCGGCCCCGCCAACCGCTTTCGACCGGCCCGACCGGCCGTTGCACGCTGAACGCGTTCGCGGCCAATTCTTGACCCGTACGCGGTTCCGTGCTGAGCCATGGGGCGGGCGCGGCCCGAGGCTGTGTCGCGCAAGCGCCGACGGAGAGCAGCGGATGACCAACGTCGCCGTCGTCGGCGCCCAATGGGGCGACGAGGGCAAGGGCAAGATCGTCGACTGGCTCTCGGAGCGGGCCGAGGTCGTGGTCCGCTTCCAGGGCGGCCACAACGCCGGCCATACGCTGGTGATCGACGGCCGCACCTACAAGCTCAGCCTGCTGCCGTCGGGCGTGGTGCGCCCGGGCAAGCTGTCGCTGATCGGCAACGGCGTGGTGATCGACCCCTGGGCGCTGCTCGACGAGATCGAGGGGCTGCGCGGCCAGGGCGTCGCGGTCGGCCCGGACAGCCTGCGCATCGCCGAGAACGCGCCCCTGATCCTGCCCTTGCACGGCGAGCTCGATCGCGCCCGCGAGCGCGCGCGCCAGGCGAGCCACAGCGGCACCGGCCGCCTCGGCACCACCGGCCGCGGCATCGGGCCGGCCTATGAGGACAAGGTCGCGCGGCGCGCGATCCGGGTCTGCGATCTCGCCGACCCCGACCTGCTCGCGGCCAAGGTCGAGGAGCTGCTCCTGCACCACAACGCGCTGCGCGTGGCGTTCGGCGAGCCGGGGGTCGACGCGGCCGAGCTGGTCGCGCGGCTGCACGCGCTGGCGCCGCGCCTGTTGCCCTACGCCGAGCCGGTCTGGCAGCGGCTCGCCGAGCTGCGCCGGCGCGGTGCCAGGATCCTGTTCGAGGGCGCCCAGGGTGCGATGCTCGACGTCGACCACGGCACCTACCCGTTCGTGACCTCCTCCAACACGCTCGCCGCCGCCGCCGCGCTCGGCGCCGGCACCGGCCCGGACGCGGTCGGCTTTGCCCTCGGCATCACCAAGGCCTACACCACGCGGGTCGGCGAGGGCCCGTTCCCGACCGAGCTCGAGGACGAGATCGGCCGGGGCTTGGGCGAGCGCGGCCGCGAGTTCGGCACGGTCACCGGGCGCGCCCGGCGCTGCGGCTGGTTCGATGCCGTGCTGGTCCGCCAGGCGGTCAAGGTCGGCGGCATCCACGGCCTCGCGCTGACCAAGCTCGACGTCCTCGACGGGATGAGCGCGGCTCAAGATCTGCACCGCCTACCGCCACTTCGGCCAGACCCTGCACCATCTGCCGGCGGCGATGACCGCGCAGGCCGGCGTCCTGCCGCTCTACGAGGAGCTCGACGGCTGGCAGGGCAGCACGCGCGGCGCCCGCAGCTTCGCCGACCTGCCAGCCGAAGCGGTCAAATACGTCAAGCGCTTAGAAGAGCTGGTCGAAGCTCCGGTCGCACTGCTCTCGACCAGCCCCGACCGCGAGGACACGATCCTCCTGCGCGACCCGTTCGCCGACTGAGCGGTGGCCCCGCCCCTCGGGCTCGCTGCCGCCGACCCGCGCGCTCCGCCCACTCGCCGCAGATGACACCTGCGATGCACGTCCGGCATCCGGTGTGGCTGATCGCGGTGACGCGGCCGGCTCGGCCGCCTTCGCGCTGCTGTTCACGCTCGAATCGATCGCGCGCGCGACCATCGCGACGGTGATCCCGCTGCAGGCCTATGCCGCTGCTCGCAGAGCAGCCGCGCGGTCAGCGTGGTGTTCATGGCGGTCGGCGTCGCGGGGCTCGCCGGCAGCTTCCTGATCCCGCTCCTGATCCGCCTGGTGCCGCGCCGCTGGGTCTATACGCCGGGCGCCTCTGCCTGGTCGCCGCCGCCAGCGCTGTTCGTGCCCGGCGGCACGCCGGCCTGCTCGGCGGCATGGTCGTCAGGGTGTTCGGCGTGGCCTGCCTCAACATCACCCTGAGCCTCTACATCATGGACAACATCCAGCGCGGCGACTTCGTGCGCTCGGAGCCGCTGCGTCTGACCATGTCGGCGGGCGCCTGGACCTTCTGCCCGTCGCTCGGCGTGTTCCTCTACGGCCGCTTCGGCGCCGCGCGCGGCCGATGGCCTGAGCGCCGCCGCGGCTCGTGCTGCTCGCGACCTTCTGGGCGCTCCGCCTGGGCGACAACCCGGCGATCGCCGCCCGGCGTCGGGCCGCCGCCCAACCCCCTGCGCCAGCATCGGCCGCTTCCTCGCCCAGCCGCGGCTGCGGCTCGGCTGGCTGATCGCCTTCGGGCGCTCGGCCTGGTGGGGCCAGTTCTTCACCTTCGCGCCGCTCTACATGGTGAGCGCGGCCACGGCGAGCTCGCGGCCGCGCTGCGTGATCTCGCTCGGCAACGCCATGCTGTTCCTGAACCTCGCGATCGGCCGGTTCGCCGCGCGCTTCGGGGTCCGCCGGTGATCGTCGCGGCGTTCTGCTGGCCGGCGTGACGTCGCTCGCGGCCGCGCTCGCGACGCCCTGGCCTCTCGCTCGCGGCGGCCTTGCTGCTCGCCGGCGCCTTCGGCTGAGCGCGCTCGATGCGGTCGGCAACATTCCCTTCCTGCGCGCGGTGCGTGCCCGCGAGCGCGCGCAGATGACCACGGTGTTCCGCACCTACCTCGACATCAGCGAGCTGCTGCCGCCGGCGCTGTTCGCGCTGCTGCTCAGCTTCTTCGGCCTCGCCAGCGTGTTCCTCGCCACAGGCCTCTGGATGCTCGCGATCGCGCGTCACGGCGCGCCTTCTGCCGCGGCGGCTTCTGAAGCCGCCGCTCAGAGCGGCATGCGCTCGTCGGCGCGGAATTCAGGGTTCTCCCCGGACGTTCACGAGAGTACGATGGCGCGGGATAGTTATCCGCGGCGTCGGCGTAGAACCGAAGATTGCGAGCCCGGCACGACCGCGCGGATGCAGAGCAGCTATGCACCCGGCAACCCTTGACAGGCCGGGCTGAAAGCGCCGGATATTCCTAAAATACCAGCGTTCGGTGACCTTTCTCCGGGGTCATCCCCTCCAAGCACCGAAGTTGGCGAAGGTCATGTCGATAGATGCTGCCCTTGCGTCGCCCTCGGCCAAGGGCCGAGGCACACGCGGCAAAGAAGCACCGTTCGTTGGACTGCGCGGAGAGGCGGGGCGCCTGCCGAACTTCCTGGTGATCGGAGGCAGCCCGAAGCGGTACGACGACGCTCCACTATGCCTTGGGGCGGCATCCCGAGATCTTCGTCAGCCCGAGGAAGGAGACCAATTTCTTCCTGTTCGACGAGTCCGGCGAGCTGCCCCCTGGGTCAACGCGGACACGCGTCGAGCCATCCCCAGGACGCTCGAGCAGTACGCGGCGCTGTTCGAGGATGCGACCGAGCAGCACGCCGCGGTCGGGGAATCCTCACCGGGCTATCTGCACGGTCCGGTGGCGCGGCGGATCAAGGCCGACCTGCCGGACGCCAGGCTGATCGTGATCCTGCGCCAACCGGTCGAGCAGGCGCTGTCGATCTACGCCACCTGGCAGGGCGGCGACACGCCGGCCGGCGGGCTGATCGAGCCCTTCCTCGCCGCGTTGGCGGACGACGCGCCGGACCGGACGGTGACTTGCCGCTCGCCAGCACGGCCTCGATCACCACCACCTCGCGCCCTTCTTCGACCAGTTCGAGCGCAGCCAGATCAAGGTCACGCTGCTCGACACCTCGAGCGGGAGGGCGTGGCCTACTTCCGCGACCTGTTCCGATTCTTGGGCGTCGACGACAGCTCCGGATCGACAGCGTCGAGCGCTTCAACGGGACGGGGGTCGCGCGCAACGCGACCATCCATCGGCTGCTGTCCGGCGGCGCCTTGATCAAGGGGCTGGCGCGCGCGGTGCTGCCCGACATCGCGACCCGCCGCCTCGCCCGGCTCCAGCACGGCCTGCGCGCGGCCAATCTGCAGCGCGGTGCGGCGCTGTCGCCGGAGCTCAGGCGTGAGCTGACGGAGCGCTACTACCGTGACGACATCCTGGCGCCCGAAGGGCTGATCGGTCGCGACCTGAGCTGCTGGCGGACCTAGCTCACTGCAGCCGCCGCCGGATCTCCTCGAGCGGCGGCAGCTTGGCGAGCGGACCGATCGCCGCGAGCGTCGGGCCGCCGCCCTCCGGAGCCGCGCCCCGACCCGGCGGATCGCGTCCTGGTCGACCGCGTCGATCTTGGCGATCACCTCGTCCTGCGGGATCCGCCGGCCGAAGATCATCAGTTGGCGGGCGAGCTCCTCGCTCTGCGCGAAACAGCTTTCCAGCGCCATCATCAGGCTCGCCTTCAGTTGCGCCCGCGCGCGCACCAGCTCCTCCTCGCCGGGCTGGTCGATCAGCTTCAGGAACTCGTCGCAGACCACCGGCACGAGCTCGGCCGCCTCCTGCTCGCCGGTGCCGGCGTAGATGCCGAACAGACCAGTGTCGGCGTAGCTCGAGGCGAAGGAGAACACCGAGTAGGCGAGGCCGCGGTTCTCCCGGACCTCCTGGAACAGCCGCGACGACATGCCGCCGCCCAGCATCGTGGAGAGCACCTGGAGGGCATAGAAGTCGTCGTCGAGGTAGGA